>NZ_BAKW01000035.1 GCF_000614545.1 Asaia platycodi JCM 25414
CAGTTCGCTGCATACCGGTCCGACCCCGTACTGCTCACGCAGCTTATCCAGCAGTGGCATCATTTTTTCCAGAGGCGGTCGAACTCCGCCTTCGCAAAATAAGCGGAAGCCTGGCGAAGGATATCGTTACTGCGGCGCAGTTCACGATTTTCACGTTCCAGCTCTTTCAGACGCTGACGTTCAGCGGTGGTGAGTCCACCATCACCGCCCCCGGTATCCCGCTCATGCTGACGAACCCACACACGCAGAGTCTCCTGGTGTACAGCCAATCTTTGGGGCAATGGAACAAATTGCCGCCCACTGTGAGTCATATTCATCCTGACTTTCCAGAACCATACGGACTGCCCGTTGACGGACCTCGGGGGAAAAACGTGTATTTTTAGTCATCCTGTTTACCTCTTTCTCAGGGAGTTTAGTCTCCAGGATTCCCGGGGCGGTTCAGTTTGTGAAAATGTGAAGATATTCAGAAGTTTTATTCAGTCATGATACAGGCATCCTCCGGGATGCCTGTTGTTTTTGTGCGTAACAGTTATCACAGTAAAGGGG
>NZ_BAKW01000034.1 GCF_000614545.1 Asaia platycodi JCM 25414
GAGCGGCTGGGCAGCCGGTGCGTCCTGAGCAAGAGCAACGGCCGGCACGACCACACCTTGCGCCACGGCAAGCGTGACTGCCAGGGCCGGGGCGGCGAGAGCGGGAAGGCGGAACAGTCTCGTCATTAACTCCAAATCCTCTGTAAAAGAGCCCCTTCAAGAAGGACTCTGGCAGTGCCGACCCAATCTGGCATGGGCGCGGCTTGGTTTATCACTTTGTCGGGGCACGGAGGCTGCCTGCCCCCCTGCCCATCAGGAAGCGCCCCTGAGGGCTGCTCCCTTCACTCTATTGTGTGCGGTCAGGCATCGCTCCCGACCGCGCCGCACTCACTCATCACCCAGGGTGAAGTTGATGTGCAGGGTATGATGATGCTCGACCACGGCCTGACCGTTGGTAACGGCGGGCTGGTAACGGGCCTTGCGGAGGAACTCCATGGCAGCCTCGACGAAGGCGTGTCCGCCCGTCGAATTGGTCACCTGGCAGTTCGAGGTGCGACCATCCGTGCCGATATCGCAGGCAACCGTTACGCTACCCTCACGGTTTTCTTCCAGCATCTCCTCAGGGAAGACAGGACGAGCCCCGTTGATCGGCGCTGCACCAGCGGAGTGGTCAGGCACCGGTGGGCCGGGAGGCGCTGCGGGTGCCGGCGGCGCATTATTCGCAGGCGGCACGGGTGCCGGCGGCTTCTCATGCGTTACCTGCTTGATCACATGCTTCTGCGGCGGCGGCTGAATCTGGATCTTCGGC
>NZ_BAKW01000033.1 GCF_000614545.1 Asaia platycodi JCM 25414
CATGCAGGCGGGCATCCTGCCAGCCCCCATGGGTGTCGAGGTGCTCGATCCGACGCTGCGCCCCTTCTATTCTCTGGCCTATACGTCGCAGTATTCCGTGCCCTTCGAGCATCTCGGCGCCATGTTCCACTGGCATGTCACCCCGATGATCGACTTCAATTTCGGTGTCGATACCGGCAACCAGACCACATGGGGCCGCAACGACAACAACAATGCTGCAGCAGGCTATTTCGGCTTCAATCTGAACGGCCTCGCCCATGGCAAGCTGACCATTGCCGAACTGTCCCGCGTGGGTCCTGAAAATGCTGTTGCGGCGCTTGGCCCGCGCGCCAACACGGCACAACGCTGGTGGAATGACATTGCGGCCTTCTATACGGTCAATGACAAGCTCAGCCTGACCGGCGAATTCAACTTCCTGCATGATGACGGTCTGCGCGCCGAAACATGGAGCGTTGTCACTTTCGCTGCCTACAAGATCACGCCGAGCCTGACCTTCAATTATCGCGGGGAACTCTATCGCGATAACAGCGGCATGTTCGTCGTCAACTTCCTGACGAACCAGGCTTACATGAACGCCTTCCTGGGTGGCTATGCGCCCGTGCAGACGGCGCCTGCCACCACCTATGGCGCGTTGACCCTGGGCGTTACCTACCGGCCCGATCTGGGTCATGGCATCCGCGTCTTTGCCCTGCGTCCCGAGATCCGCTTCGACCGATCGCTCAACGGCACCTCCCCGTTCAACGATGGGCGCAATACCGGCATGTTCACCTTCGGTGGCGACGCCATGATCGGCTTCTGACAACCCGGTTTCAG
>NZ_BAKW01000032.1 GCF_000614545.1 Asaia platycodi JCM 25414
GGGACGATTTCGGGCAGCAACAGCCTGAGCATTCTGGCGCGCAATGGCGACATTACCAATACGGGCACGCTGGCAGGTGGCTCGGTCAGCCTGGTGGCGCAGAACGGGTCGATCATCAACAACGCGACACTGAACGATTATCTGGTCAATGGCGGCGATCAGGGCCAGCTGGGTTCGGTCGGCACGATCACGGCGAGCGGTGCGGCGTCCCTCTCGGCCAGCAATGACATTACCTTCAATGGCGGGCGCCTGAGTTCTGGCGGTGATCTGTCGATGCTGGCGGGCAACAGCCTGACGCTTGGGGCTGCGACGGTGCGTCAGGCCACGGCGGTAAAGGGCGCCGATGTCAGCAACGCCTTCAGCCAGACGCAGAATTACACGAGCTCGATCAGTGCGGGCGGCAATGCGGTTCTGGCGGCCCTGGGCGGCGATCTGAAATCGGCGGGTGCGACGATCGACAGCACGGGCAATATGGTGCTGTCGGCAGCGAAATCGCTGGATCTGGGGTCTGTCACGGACAGCAGCAGCCATGACATTTCCGGCAGCAAGTCGGGCTTCCTGACGCATAGCCACTTCACCGACACGGGCAGCCTGTCGGTCGAGCGGGGCTCGAACGTGACGTCTGGCGGCACGCTGACGGGTCTGTCGGGCGGGGATATGAGCCTCAAGGGTCTGATCGGTGCACAGGGTGATGTAACGCTCTCTGCGGGCGGCAATCTGACGCTGGAGGCCACGAAGACGCAGAGCGAGGCGAGTGCGTCGCATCACGTGGCGGGGATCTCGCTGAGCAGCCAGGGCGCGCAGGGGACGCTGGGCTATGGCATGCGCGACGACAGATCATCGTCGTCGAGCACGGTCTGG
>NZ_BAKW01000031.1 GCF_000614545.1 Asaia platycodi JCM 25414
CTTGCAGAATGCTGCTCATGAGAGCGGAGGTACAAGTAAGGGGGGGGAGTGCATCTTCCGGGCGACAAAAATGGACTACGGATCAAGCCGCTGGCAGTCTGATAGAGAATGCGGGTGAGAAAAGTACAGCAACGTTTGATGCAGAGGCGTTCGAAAAAAGCTTGTCTAATCTAAGCGCATCGGAGCGCGTTGCTATTGTAAAAAATCAAGCTAAAAATATCGCGCAGGAGTACGGATGGAAAAAAGATAATAAACTATCGAGAATTAATAATAGAGATATATATCAGACTGAAGACGGAGAAATTTATTCTGTTGACACACAACATGGAAGGCTTGAGAAAATCAATCCTAGAAACGGGAACCATTTGGGAGAATTTAATTTCAATCTAGATCCGACTGGCAAAATAGATAGATCTGGTGGTCATGACATAAAGGTAAGATAATGCGCTCGTTCGTAAAACTTATAGAATTAGAAAATAAATATTTGACGAGAGGAAGCGTGTTTAGGCTTCCCGCGAAGTATCCTTATGAGTCCATTGTTGACTTTATGGTTTGTGAAAACTTAGCGAGTGTCAGTAGATTTTCTTTGATGGTGACAACGGGATATAAAGCTGGGATAATCTTTCAAAATTTTCCGCTAGAGTCCCTATATGATAATTGTAGTATAAGTGTTGGCTGGATCGTAGAGAATTGGGACGAGTGGATATATCCCGAATGTACTGTGGAGAATGTATTTGTTTCAGATGGATATGTTCCCAATATGCAGTAATCGAGTATGTTTCACTGAGCTAAAATAGCATTTCTGTATCAGACGCTCTATCTGGCACCGGGCAATGTGGCGCTGACAGGCGGCACGATTGCGGCGAAAGACGTGTCGCTTGCGGGCGCGAGCGTCACGAATAGT
>NZ_BAKW01000030.1 GCF_000614545.1 Asaia platycodi JCM 25414
ACGACGCTGCAGGGCTCCTCGGCCAATGCGGGTGGCACGCTGGCCATGGTGGCGCGGGGTGACAATGCAGCGGATGCGCAGAATGGTGCGATCAGTGTCACGGCGGGTCAGCTGTCGGGCAAGGATGTGGTGCTCGCAGCCAGCAAGGACATCACGCTGCAATCGGGCGTTGAGAAAAGCGAGACAAAAGGGTCGAGCAGCTCCTTTGGCGCTTCGGTCGGGGTGAAGGCGAGTATTGGCGCGGGTCCCAAGGGCGCTAATGCAGGCGTCAGCGTCACGGCGTCTGTGGGTGGTTCGAAGCAGCACAGCCAGTCCGACAGTATGACGCATGTCGCAACGACGGTGACTGGTACGAACAGCGTCACCATGGTCACACCGGGCACGACGACGCTGAACGGTGCAGTGGTGTCCGGCGGTCATATCGGCATGCAGACGGGTAATCTGGTGATTACGAGCCCGCAGGATACGGCGCATTACGACAGCCATGCGACATCGAGTGGGGCGAGTATCTCCGTCCCCGTTATGGGCGTCGGTCAGACGGGTGGCGGCGCGAGTATCGCGCATAGCGCGATCACGGATGAATACCGTTCGACCGGCAAGGACCAGTCGGGCGTGTATGCGGGCGAGGGCGGCTTGGATATCGAGGTGTCGGGCAACACGCATCTGACCGGTGGGGTGATCAGCAGCACGGCGGAAGCAGACCGCAACCACTTCAGCACAGGCAGTCTGACGGCGGAGAGCCTGGAGAACATCTCGCGCTGGAGTGGCATAGGTGTCTCGGCTGGCGGCGGCTATTCGAAGGGCGAGGCGCCAAGCGATGTGCTCAAGACAGGCACGTTTGCGGTGGGTCATGAAGATCACAGCGAGAGCAGCGTCACGCAATCGGTCATCACAGGCAATATCGATGTGCAGAGTGGCAGCACGACCGGGCATTACAGCACCGATCTGGCGGGCGCGAACGGACATCTGGACAATGATTTCGACGCGAAGAAGCTGAACACGACACTCCAGATCCAGACCGCAGGCCAGACGCTGGCAGAGAGTGCTGTTGAAATCGGCGCAGCCGCTTACGACAGATATCAGCGCGATGAGGCGTCTGCCGCAGCTCACGGTGGCAGCGGGGGAGCATCAGCCAGCATGGGGCCTCCAGTGCTGGCGGCGGGTCGACCCAAAACGGGAGTTCGGATGCGTCATCGGGCCATGCCGGGTCCAGTCTCTCGGGCAATCAAAACGAAGATGTGCATCACGGAGTAGGAGGCAGGACCGGCTTCGATGGAGACTCATCTGGTAATGCAGAGTTCCGTGATGAGTATATTGGTGCTGACGGAAGCACCAACCTGACTATATGGGCCAAACGTCATACGCCGCCTGCGGAACTGAACTTCAATTACGGGATAACTGCCTCAGACGTTGGTCTCGGGCTGCTCTATGGTGCAGTAACCTGCCGAGCGGTTTTGGCGCAGCCTTTGGTACCGGGCTAGCCGCCAAGCAGTACATGGATGGAGATAAAAAAGAGGCGTTGATCTCCCTTGGTCTTGCAGGGGCAACACTGGTTGATGGCGCCAACCCAAAACTGCTTTCAGTCCTCTCTCAACTGAGAAAGATTAAGGACGCCGCCACAGCGGCTAAAGAAGAAAAAGCCGCAGGAAGCGT
>NZ_BAKW01000029.1 GCF_000614545.1 Asaia platycodi JCM 25414
ACTCAACAATGCCGCTCATGACGGCGAGAGCGCCGGGGGTAGTGGGGAAAAGACGTCGGAGTCAGAAAAGGGCGACGGTGACGGTACTTCCGATGAACAGAACAATCACAACCAGGATGACACACCCCCATCACCTAAACCTAGGAATGAGAGTGATCTCAGTGGAGGGCCACTCGAGAATGCAACAAAATGGAGTGGTCATTTCCCGGATAAGGGAGGTCCGAGCAGCGGAACTCTCTATAGAGCTGACAATAAGGGCAATATCACATCCTATGCGACCTACGATAAGGACGGATTGATCGTTAAAAGAGTGGATGTAACAGGAAAGCCGCATGGTGGCGTACCCACTCCGCACGTACTCGAAGCTACAAGGAATATTGCTCCGAATGGAACCGTTCATGTAGCTGGCCAGAACGTAAAATGCCACGCCCAGCGGAAAATGACGAGATACCATGAGACGTATTCAGACTTTGCTTGATATTAAAGAGCCCGAAAAATGCACGGATTGGATAAGTCAGTGGAACAAACCTAATGATTTAAGTATTCTGTCTTATATAAGGGATGTCTCTAGCCCTGTGGATTTTGTGGCCTTTTCGAAAATATTGTTCCCAGACTTTATTGTGCGTGAAAATGCCATTTTCTTAGCGTTATTTTTGGATGAAAGCGATATAGCAAAAATCGATCTTACAAAAAAAAGATAAAAGTCTAGTGGAAAAATCTTATAATATAATCAATATATGGGATTTATTTAGTGGAGACATAAGGGGAGTTGAAGATAGAGTATACGAGGATATCGGGAAAATAATATGTATATCGTGGAGTATGTGCTTAGATAGAAATTTCCCAGACCGAAAATTTATTATAAAATATGAAAACTCAGAGAAGAACTACGGACCAATAGTTTATTTTTATCAAGATCCATCATGGTTAAATGTCGATGAAGCGGTGCTGTCACGTTAACTGCGGCGTGGTAGATGCAGGCGACGAGAGCGTTATGTGTGAGCTACAAACGGCACCGTTTTCCGCGTGAGTTAATCGCCCATGCAGTGTGGCTGTGCCGGGTCCAGTCTCTCGGGTAACCAGAGCCTGACAGGCGATCATGCCTATGCTCGTCCAATAGCCTCTGCGGACCCGACAGACCCCGATCAGAATGGAACGCGGACGGTTGGTCAGACGGTCAGCCATTATAACAACGGCCATGGCAGCGAAAGCATAACGGTCAATGCCAAACCGCATCATCCGGCAGCGGGACTGAATTTCAACTACGGGATAGGGGCTACTGATTTTGCCCAGTATATCCTTCCGCCGGTTGCCACAGCAGCTTCTGTTTGGCGGACGGGACAGGATATCTATCAGGGTCAGTATCGACAGGCCGCGATTGAAAGCGCCCTGGGCTGGGGCCTGGGATTGGAAACCGGGGCTGCGGGCATGGCCGCAGGGAAAGTCGTCGCACTGGGTCTGAAAGAGATCCAGGCCATAGCCGCAGCTGGAAGAGAAGAAAAAGCCGCAGGAACTGTCTTGCAGAATGTTGCTCATAAGGGAGAGAGTGGGGCGAGTGGTACACGTGCTGGAGAAACCAAGCCAGACTTCTACGTGGGGTCTAATGTTGCAGCAGTGCCGTCTACGGCGTATCGAGCGGCTGGTGGTGAAGCCGCTGTTTCAGAACTCAAGACTGGAATAGTGAATTCAAGGACCCCTACCTACCTAACATTCGATAATATTTCTCGTATGAGCCTGAAGAGGTAAAAGCCTACTGCAACTTCCCCGGACTCCAAGTCATTGGCTCAATGTTGACACACTTGATCTTATCAATGAACTGAAGGTCCCTACAAGCAAATGGAACACCACGAATATTCCAGAACCGATAACATTCAGTTATCCAGAGTGGGGGCTTGGTGGTGGAACACAGGTTATACTGGACCGTCCAATTAAGATAGAGAACTGGGGAAAATTGAGGCCGTAATATGAGTGAAAAAACAGTCCAATATTACTATAAAAAAATAGAAAATGAGCTAAAGAAATATGACGATAAATTATATCGTAAATTTCTCGAGAAAAAAAGGAAAGAGATGCCGCGTGATATATTCATATGGCTCGATGGGTTGTGTAGATTGGGCAATATTCCAAAATCATGCGAGCCTCTTGTAACGGAACTTTTTTTGGCTGATACATTGACTGAAGGGTAAAATCACACCAGTTGATTCTTGCGTGTAAATGCATTGATCGCGCTGAAATGAATCGCGGCGTGCTATTTTATGGCATCCATAGATGGAGGGGTCGAAAACCGCCATTCCAAAGTTGTTTTCCTATCATAACTCATTGATACTACTGCGAATCTGTAGAGCTTAATCGAGGTACGAGAACCCTCTATCTGGTCAATGGCGGCAATCAGTGCCAGCTTAGCTCGGTCGGCACGCTCACGGCGAGCGGTGCTAGAAGAACGACATCATCGGTGTGCAGGCGAGTGTTGGTTTCTCGACCAGCAAGACGGCCTCGCAACAAAGCCAG
>NZ_BAKW01000028.1:0-2500 GCF_000614545.1 Asaia platycodi JCM 25414
CAAAAAAAAGGCCCGCTTTGTGTAGCGGGCTTTGATTTGGTTGCGGGGGCAGGATTTGAACCTGCGGCCTTCAGGTTATGAGCCTGACGAGCTACCGGGCTGCTCCACCCCGCGTGGGTGGGGTGTTGTTGTGGGGTGGATCAGGGGACCTGGCGGCGACCGACTTTTCCGCATCTTAAGATGCAGTATCATAGGCGCTGGGGCGTTTCACGTCCGAGTTCGGGATGGGATCGGGTGGAAGTCTCCCGCCATAGCCACCAGGTCTTCTGATCCACCCGACCTGTGGTGTGTCGGTGTGGGAGGTTGGTGTTTTGTATGATGAGTGTATTGCGTGGATGATTGCTATGCATGTGTATGCTCTGTTTTGCAGAGCGTTGTGTGAGCGATATGGGCGATTAGGACCGGTTAGCTTCACGTGTTACCACGCTTCCACACCCGGCCTATTGACGTGATGGTCTTTCACGGCCCTGTGAGACCTAGTTTTGAGGTGGGTTTCCCGCTTAGATGCTTTCAGCGGTTATCCCGTCCATACTTAGCTACCCGGCTGTGCCGCTGGCGCGACAACCGGTACACCAGAGGTATGTTCATCCCGGTCCTCTCGTACTAGGGACAAATCCTCTCAAGTCTCATACACCCACGGCAGATAGGGACCGAACTGTCTCACGACGTTCTAAACCCAGCTCACGTACCACTTTAATCGGCGAACAGCCGAACCCTTGGGACCTGCTCCAGCCCCAGGATGTGATGAGCCGACATCGAGGTGCCAAACCTCCCCGTCGATGTGGACTCTTGGGGGAGATCAGCCTGTTATCCCTAGAGTACCTTTTATCCGTTGAGCGATGGCCCGTCCACGTGGGACCACCGGATCACTATGGCCGACTTTCGTCTCTGTTCGAGCTGTCACTCTCACAGTCAGGCGGGCTTATGCCATTGCACTCGACAGTCGGTTTCCGACCGACCTGAGCCCACCATCGCGCGCCTCCGTTACACTTTGGGAGGCGACCGCCCCAGTCAAACTGCCCACCATGCAGGGTCCCGGACCAGGCTAGACTGGTCTCGGTTAGACATCAGAAAAATTCAGGGTGGTATTTCAAGGACGGCTCCACCGAAGCTGGCGCCTCGGGTTCATAGCCTCCCACCTATCCTACACAGGATGTCTCTGATGCCACTGCAAAGCTGCAGTAAAGGTTCATAGGGTCTTTCCGTCTGACCGCGGGTACCCCGCATCTTCACGGGGAATTCAATTTCGCTGAGTCGATGCTGGAGACAGTGGGGAAGTCGTTACGCCATTCGTGCAGGTCGGAACTTACCCGACAAGGAATTTCGCTACCTTAGGACCGTTATAGTTACGGCCGCCGTTTACCGGGGCTTCAATTCAATGCTTGCACATCTCCTCTTAACCTTCCGGCACCGGGCAGGCGTCAGGCCGTATACGTCGTCTCTCGACTTCGCACAGCCCTGTGTTTTTACTAAACAGTCGCTACCCCCTGGTCTGTGCCACCCGCACATGGTTGCCCACATACGGGTCTTGCTTATCCCGAAGTTACACAAGTAATTTGCCTAGTTCCTTCAGCATCGTTCTCTCAAGCGCCTTGGTATTCTCTACCAGTCCACCTGTGTCGGTTTCGGGTACGGTCTATACGCCAGAGCTATTTCCTGGAATGCTCCAAAAGCCTGGTCAATCCAATAAGACCAGACAACATATTGCATTCGTCACTTCTGGCAGGCCCAGTAATATTCAACTGGTTCCCATCGACTACGGCTTTCGCCCTCGCCTTAGGGGCCGGCTCACCCTGCGTGGATTAACCTTGCGCAGGAACCCTTGGACTTTCGGCGACAGTGTTTCTCGCACTGTTTGTCGCTACTCATGTCAGCATTCGCACTTCCGATATCTCCAGAGAGGGTCACCCCGTCTCCTTCGCAGACCTACGGAACGCTCCGCTACCGCGCATATCAAAGATATGCACCCACAGCTTCGGCACGTGGCTTGAGCCCCGTTACATTTTCGGCGCAGGGTTTCTATTAGACCAGTGAGCTATTACGCTTTCTTTAAAGGATGGCTGCTTCTAAGCCAACCTCCTGGTTGTTTTGGAATCCCCACATCCTTTCCCACTTAGCCACGATTTGGGGGCCTTAGCTGGTGGTCTGGGCTGTTTCCCTCTCGACAATGGACCTTAGCACCCACTGTCTGTCTGCCACGCTCATACTCCTCGGTATTCGGAGTTTGGTTAGGTTTGGTAAGACTTTGGGTCCCCCTAGCCCATCCAGTGCTCTACCCCCGAGGGCAATACGTGACGATCTACCTCAATAGATTTCGCGGAGAACCAGCTATCTCCGAGTTTGATTGGCCTTTCACCCCTAGCCACAGCTCATCCCCGACTTTTTCAACAGGCGTGGGTTCGGCCCTCCAGTGCGTGTTACCGCACCTTCAGCCTGGCCATGGCTAGATCACTCGGTTTCGGGTCTTCTGCCAGCAACTCATTCGCCCTATTCAGACTCG
>NZ_BAKW01000027.1 GCF_000614545.1 Asaia platycodi JCM 25414
GCTGTTATTGACGCTCGCGCCCGCAAGCGACACGTCCTTGGCCGCAATCGTGCCGCCTGTCAACGCCACATTGCCCGGTGCCAGATAGAGCTTCGGCGCCAGCACCGTCGCACCATTCACCTGAACCGGCACATACCAGACAATGTTCTGCGTCAGCGACGCCTTTTGTTCATCACTCAGCGCCTGACCAAAATTCAGCCCAAGGCGCTGCGCCTGGTCACCGGCATTCGTGACCAGTTGCTGCATCTGTGTTGAGGCGTTGACGAATGTCCCACCAAGGAAGGTCTGGCCCGTCGCGGAAACAATCTGCTGCTGCACATATTGCTGGTCGAAATAGGAATCACCCAGGAACGTATAATCCGACGGCGTCTTGCCCAGACGATCGACCAGATATTGCGAGCCGTGAAACGCCGTCAGGCTCGTATAGGCCGGGTTCGTCTCGACCAGATACTGCGCCTGAGGCGACGGATTGGGCACATAAAGCGCGCTACCTGCCGGGATGGAGGCAATCACCTGCATGACCGACGGATCGGCACTGTTCAGAAAACCTGGAAGACGCAAATTCTGCGCTGCATCCGCTGCCGTCTGGACGCCCTCCTGCGGAAGAACACCTCCACCTGCAAGAGAGGGTGCCGATCCACCGGATGACGGACGACCACCGGAAAGCCCGCTGCCGCCCTGGCCTGGCTGAAGCCTCCGGGTGTGATGCTGCCACCTGTTTCGGGTCGTCCCCCCGTCAGTCCATTGCCCTGCCCGGGCAGATTGAATGATCCGCCACCCGGTGCCGTGTTGCCTGCGTCCAGCCCACCAGCTCCAGGTGCCGTGATCCCGCCACCGTTATGGGTGAGGTCGGTGTTACCTTTGCCGCTAAGCGCCCCTGCATCGAACGCGCCAAGCCCGTCATGCCCTGACTGCGCTGTCGCCTGTTGCCCTGAGTCGGATACGAACCCACCATTGAGCCCATTACCCGATATGCCTCCCTGCGCTCCGGCACCGCCAGAAATGCCCGTATCGATATTCCCTGTCGGGCGGTCGGCACCGGGCAATGTCAGGGCACCGCCACCCACGGCATGACCGTTCATGCCAGGCGCCGTCACACCACCCGGCGTGCCACCCTGGTATTGCGAGGCCTCTGCCAGCTGTGCGGCGGTCGCATGCTGGATAATTGTCTGGTTATTGATCTGCCCGGCGAAATCACCGATCAGGGTGTTGGCGGCCACAATCGTGCCAGAGAGCCCATTCGAACGGCTGCTGCCCCAGATCTGGCTCGGCCAGGGCCAGCCACCGCCCGATCCGATCTGCCAGCCACCGGGGAACCACGGATCGGCCGGATCGTCGGGGGGCATATACCAGCGACAGGAATTGCCGTTATAGCAGGTCAGTGTGTAGGTGACGCTCGTGTCGTAGCCGACATTGTTCAGCGAGCCGCCCTTGAGCGACATGTTGTTGCCGGCCGCCAGATGACTGGCATCATTGGTAATGGCGCCGCTGGTCGTGACAATCAGATCATGCCCTGCCGAGATGACGGAAGGGGCATTGGAAGCCGTTGCCAGCGATCCAACACCGGTGACGACAACCTTCGAGGCATCCTTGCCGCCGTATAGCGAGACAAGCACATAGCCCGATCCCGGCTTGCCATCTGGCGTCAGCAATCCGGCAGGGGTCTGGACCGAGACGATCTTCTGGCCCCAGTAATACTGGCCTGTTCCATTCAGATTGGACGGTGTGGGCGGGTTCGCCAAAGCCTGGTCGTAGGTCTGGCTGTAGACAACCTGTCCCTGCTGATAGGTGACACCGCCAATGATATCATTGGTGAGAGAGCGCGCGCTGATAACAACATCACCCCGGGCACTGCCTGTCAGAATCTGACCGGAACTGTTCGTGATGTCCCCGGCAAACTGACCTGACCTGCCCCCAATCGTCAGATCACCGGCATCGGATAGAATAGCACCCTGACGGTTGGTCAGATTACCATCCAACGCGATCTGCACACCCTGCGTACCGCTGATCAGCCGGTATTGGTCAGGCCTCCCGGCGTCGAGAGAGACAGGTCAGCGCCTGCGATAAGAGCCCCGTTATTCTCGATATCAGGCGCTGTCGCGGTTATTCCGCCTCCGGCAATCACACCGGCACCGGCTTTGATATGCCAGCCGGAATCCAGAGTGAGCCGCGCGTCACCCCCTGCGGAAAACAGGTAGGCTCCGACATCCTGCGCGGTCGAAAAGTCGAGATTACGGGTCGCCTGAACCGTGCTGGTTCCCGTGAGTGCGCTGGTATAAAGTGTCAGATCCCTGCCGGCCTGCAGCGTACCGCCGGTGAGATCGAGCTGTCGCATGCGCCCGCCCTGCCCGGCAGTAAGAGACAGGTCGCCTCCTTGCGTCAGGATGGTCCCCATATTGCTCTCGACCTGCTGGGCGGCAACAGAAAGAGCCAATCCGGCCTGCAGACGCCCCCAGCTATTGATCAGGTCATCGAGCGCGTGGCCTGCTTCATCTCTGGCAATGGACAGGGAGCCGCTGACAGCGAGAACCTGACCCGCATTGTTAGACAGACGGTCGGTCTGAACCGTGATGTCCCGTCCGGCCTGCAACAGGCCATTGTCATTGGCGATAGATCCCGCCGCAATGCGGACCGATCCATCCGTGCCGATAATGCGCCCACCCTGATCGTTGCGCAGGGACGAGGCCGTGAGTGACACCAGCCCCTGGCCCGCGCCAATCTGTCCCCCACGGTTATCGATCGCCGCCGCCTGCAGCGTTGCATCGCTCAGCCCGTAGATCAGTCCGCTATTGGTCAGGTTTCCCGGAAGGGACAGGGACAGGGCACCGCCTGACAGCATCAGACTGGCATTGGTGAGCTCTGCTGCATTCACCGTCAGCTGGCTGCCATGCGCCGTGATCTCTCCGGCGTTATCGAGCGTACCCTTTATGGCAAGCGACACATTGCCGTTGGCGATAATCCCCGCCTGGGCGGCATTCTCCAAAGACCCGGACTGGATGGAGAGCAAGCCCTGAGACGCCTGGGTCTGGATGACGCCCCGGTTGATCAGGGCGGCATCGCTTTTGAGCGCAAGATTGCCCTGCGTGCTGGCGAGGATGCCGTATTCGTCATTGGCGATGCTGCCAGCCTGCAACGTCAGGTCGCCCACCGAGGCAATCTTGCCCGCGCTGGAAAAAGCATTGGTCACCGTCAGTCCCATGGACCGACCGCTGGTAATCTGACTGTTTTCACCGCCTTGATAGGAGCCCGCATCAAGCGTGACCGCTCCTGTCGCCTGGATGGCCCCATTCGTATTGGTCACGCTGCCGTTGCCTGACCCGCGAAGAGCCAGATCGCCCGCCTGAGCCAGTATCTGACCATTGTCATTGGCAAGGTCGGTAAAGCCGATACTGACAGGCCCGTTACCCTGAATAATCCCCTGGGTATTGGTCACACTGTCGATCGCATTGGCCATCCCGATAGACACAGAAGCCGATTTCGACAGGACAAATCCCTGCGTGTTGTCGAATTGTGGCGCGGCCAGCACCACAGAGCCGTCCGCCTGAAGGACACCGCTTTTATTGGCTATGGCCGTACCGGTTAGCGTGAGCAGGCCGCCCTGTGCAATGATCCGTCCCGACCCGTTGATGATACGCGCAGCGTCAAGCGTGATATCACCATTTGCCGTACCTATCTGCCCGCCAGTGTTGTCAAACTGACCAGCCATGCGCGCCACGACGCCTGCGTCAGCGTAAATCACCCCGCTATTTGTCGCGCCGTTCTGAACGGTGAGCCGGGTCTGGGCAACGCTTCCGAGAAAACCTGAATTCGCAGCGTCCTGCGCATTGAGCGTCAGCGCGCCCTGACGCGAGACGAATGTCCCCGTATTGCCCAGGCTGCCTGTGATTGACGCACCAATGTCACGTTGCGCGGCAATCGTGCCGCTGTTCTGGAGGCCTGATGCCTCGAGCGTCAGGGTACTCAGATCGCCAGAGCCTGGATGGCGCCCGCATTGGTAATGGCCTGGGCCGTCAGTGCGAGAGTCTGGCCTTTTGCCGAAATGACCGCAGGCGAGTCAGCACTTTGACCGACGAGGTTGGTAATACTATGGGCTGCAAGGGCGAGATTACCCCCGGCATCGATATGACCCGCATTGACGACATCGCCACTCAGGAACAGCCCCATATCGCCGCCGGAAGTCAGCATCGAGCTTATGGAACCGGTATAGGTGCCCGCGCCGAGGCTCAGATTTCCGGCACTCTGGATGATCCCGCCTGTATTATCGAGCGCACCATCACCAGAGAGCACAAGATCCATCCCGCCTGCGGTGGTCAGGATCGTGCCATTGCCGTTTGCCAGGGCATTCGCCTTGAGCGACAGCGATGAAGACGCCTGCAGGTCGAGGCGTCGTTCACAATTGCTGTGCTCGGCATGCCCTGTCGGCCTGCAATATCAAGTGTACCGTCACGGGTCAGGATCTGCCGCCTGCCCGATTGGTCAGCTTGGCCGTTTCAATGGTCTGGCCCGTCTGGCCCTGCAGGATGCCGCCCTCATTGAGGAGGGTATCCGTCTTTATCTGCAGGTCTCTGCGGGTCGAGAGAATGGTTCCCCCTATATTGCTCAGACGGCCTGTCTCGATCGACACCGTACCCGTATCCGCACCAATCTGCCTTCGGCACGATTATCGAGAGAGGCGGCGTCAAGCGAGACGCCCTGAGCCCCGTACACTGTGCCCTCATTAAGCGCAGAATTGGCGAGCCCCAGCGACAGCAGAGCCGATGCGGCCATGGTCCCACTGTTTTGCAGCGACGCCGCGTTAAGGGTGAGGCTGCGTCGAGGGCACTAAGCTTGCCGGTGTTAATCGCGACATCGCTGACCAAGACAGTGACGTCCCCATTCCCGAGGATATTCCCGGTATTCGTCAAACCTGCCGTGACGATCGTGAGTGTTTTCCCGGCAGATGAGCTCTGTATAATCCCCGTTATTGGACAGCGCGTCTGCGGTCCGTGCCGTCGTCGTGAGCGTCAGATCGCCATTCTTCGCAGCAATCAGGCCCCCCGCACCGTTGATCAGCCTGTCAACGCTCAGGACAAGATCGGTGCCGCTGGAGATAATGCCCTGATTATCGAGATCGCCTGAGACCGAGAGCGCCATACCGCCATTGCCGAGTAAGGAACTGCTGGCATCAGACGCATAATGCTGTGTAGCCAGAGAAACTACGCCGGTCGCACCGATCGTACCCCCCTGGTTGAGTACGGTGGAAAGGGGGGCCTTTCCGTTCTGCAGGATAAGATCCGACCCCAGGGAGAGCACAGCCCCGCCATCACGATTATCGAGGGAACTGATGGTGGCCGTAACCTTGTCCTGCCCCTGTATGGTGCCAGCGCGGTTATCGACATCTCCCGAAATCAGGGACACGCTGCCCTTTGGAGAGATAATTTTGCCCTGGTGATTGAGCAGTGTGGCAGAGGTGATCGTGATGGATCCGTTCCCATTGCCGATCTGGCCATCACTGTTATCGAGCGCGCCACCCGCCTTGATCGTTGTACCGTTGCGCCATACAACGTGCCGCTGTTACGCAGGGCGTCCTGAACGGACACGTTCAGCAAACCGTTTTGCGCT
>NZ_BAKW01000026.1 GCF_000614545.1 Asaia platycodi JCM 25414
CCCGACGCTGCTGCTCCTGCTGCCCCGGCTCCTGACGCGGCTGCTCCGGCCCCCGAGGCATCCGCTGACACGGCAGCCCCGAAATCCCAGGAAAACCCGTACGGTCTGGGTGCTCTGTGGAACGGTGGCGACGTGATTTCCCGCAGTGTTCTGATCATCATGGTGATCATGTCTGCTGGTACGTGGATCATCATGGTCACGAAGTTCCTTGAGCAGTCCAAGGTGTTTGGTGCCTCCAAGGAAGCCGCTCGCGAATTCTGGACCAAGCCGACCGTTCAGGAAGGCGCTGCTGCCCTGAAGCCGGCCTCGCCGTTCCGCTACATTGCCGAGACCGGTATCGTTGCTGCCGAGCATCATGAAGGCTCGATGCGCGACGCCATCGATCTGCATAGCTGGACCGCCATGTCCGTTCAGCGTTCGGTCGACACCATCAACACGCGTCTGCAGGGCGGCCTTGCCTTCCTCGGCACCGTGGGTTCGACTTCGCCGTTCGTCGGTCTGTTCGGCACCGTCTGGGGTATCTATCACGCCCTGACCGCCATCGGCATTGCAGGCCAGGCTTCGATCGACAAGGTTGCCGGCCCGGTCGGTGAGTCGCTCATCATGACAGCTATCGGTCTTGCCACCGCCGTTCCGGCCGTGCTGGGCTACAACCTGCTCGTTCGTCGCAACAAGGGCGCCATGGACCGCGTGCGCAACTTCGCCGCCGACGTTCAGTCCGTCCTGCTGGGTGGCTTCCGTCACGGCGTCACGCCGACGACGAGTGGTGACCACAGCCCGACGACCACGACCACCAGCTCGCGAGTTGCCTGATCATGGCAATGAACGTCGGTGGGGGTGGTGAAGAAGACGAAGTCGTCTCGGCGATCAACACGACGCCGCTCGTCGACGTGATGCTTGTTCTTCTCATCATCTTCCTGATCACCATCCCGGTTGCGACGCATTCCGTGAAGGTGCAGCTGCCGCGCGACGCCAACCAGCCGACCCAGACCAAGCCAGGCAATGTCGTCCTGGCGGTCACGGCGAATGGTCAGGCGTACTGGAACGAAATTCCTCTGCGTGGTCATCAGGATCTGCTCGATCGTCTCGAGAAGGTCGCAGTCATCAAGCCACAGCCCCAGATTCAGATCCGGGGCGACGGCAAGGCACGGTACGAAGCTGTCGGCAAGATCGTTGCAACGTGTCAGGAAGCTGGCATCTATCGCATCGATTTCATCACCGAGCAGCCTCACTCCTGATTTCGGTCAGGACCCCAGCTTCAGGAAGGCCACGCTCTCAGGGCGGGGCCTTCCAGCTCCGTTTTTTCCAGAATCCGGCCTCTGCCGGTTTTCCGCCTGTTGGAGAGTTCTCTCATGGCCATGAGCGTCGGATCCGACAGCACGCATGAAGACGAGGGCATCGTCGATATCAACACGACGCCCCTGATTGACGTCATGCTCGTGCTGCTCATCATGCTGATCATCACCATCCCGCTCCAGACCCATTCGGTCGCGCTGGACCTGCCGCAGGGCAATCCGCCGCCGAGCACGGAAGAGCCCAAGGTCGTCACGGTTGCGATCGATTTCGACAATTCGATCAGCTGGAATGGCACCCCCATTTCTTCCGAGGCCGATCTCCAGGCTCATTTCATGGATGCGGCCAACCAGCCCGATCAGCCTGAAATGCATATTCACCCGAATCGTCTTGCCGATTACAAGACCGTAGCCCACGTACTCGCCGACGCTCAGCGTCTTGGTGTCAACAAGCTCGGCATCGTCGGACAAGACCAGTTCATGGAAGGACAGTAAGTGCGTTTTCCCCGTTGTTCTCGCGCCCTCCTTGCAGCCAGCTCGCTTCTGGCGGTTTCCTCTTTCGTGCCAGTCACTGGTGCCTTGCTGGTTCCTGCCGCGCAGGCTGAAGACCAGCTGAGCGCCAAGGTCGGCAAGCCGCTTCAGGACGCGCAATCGGCTCTCGGCGCGAAAAACTATGCCAAGGCCATGGCGGCTGTGGATGCGGCCGATGCCGTCGCGGGGAAAACCGATTACGAGAAATATACCATCGCCCAGATGCGCGCAGCTGTTGCGGCGTCTTCGGGTGATGTTGCAGCGGCGTCCAAGGCTTATGACGTCCTGATCGCCTCGTCGCGCACGCCTGCTGCCGCCAAGCAGCAGATGCTCATGGCCAATGCGACCATGGCTTATAATGCCAAGGATTACGCCCATGCCGTTCCGGCTATCGAGCGTTATCTGAAGCTTGCCGGTCCGAACGCGCAGATGCAGCTCTTCTGGTCCAGGCCTATTACCTGCAACAGGACTATAAGAACGCCGCCCGCGTTCAGCAGGACCAGATCAATGCCGAGATAAAGGCAAAGCGCGTCCCGAGTGAGAACCAGCTCCAGTTCCTCGCGACCTGCTACCACCAGATGAAGGATGCGCCGAACGAGACGCATGCCTATGTGCTTCTGGCAAAGTATTATTCCAAGCCCGATTACTGGGCGATGCTGATCCACAATCTCGCGGCAGATCCACAGATGCCGGATGCGCTACAGTTCAATCTTGAACGCCTGCGTATGGCCACCGGCGTGCTGAAGGACCCGTCAGACTACATGGACATGGTCGAGCGCGCTGTTCAGTCCGGTCTCCCGCAGCTTGGACTGAATCTGATGGATCAGGCTTACGCCTCTGGTGCCCTCGGAAAAGATGCCGGTGCCGCTCGTGAGGCCCGTCTGAAGGCGATGGTCGTCAAGCGCGTTGCGGAAACCAAGGCAAGCCTCGCAGCAGATGTCGCCGCTGCTCGCAAGATGCCGAATGCCGCGCCGTCGCTTACCGCAGGCTACAACCTGGTTCTGAATGGTCAGGTCGACGCAGGCCTCGCATTGATGCGTGAAGGCCTGACGAAAAACCCCGCAGCGCCTGAGGGTGCCAAGCTGGAATACGGCATGGCGCAGATGGATGGCGGTCGCAAGGATGACGCCATCAAGACATTTGCCGACGTTCACGGCGACCATGGATCGCAGGACCTGGCCCAGCTTTGGACGCTACTTGTAACGAAACCATCAAAGTGAGGTAAAGCGCGTTCAAACGCGCTACCCACTGTTGTTCTTGCGTTGTGTCAGACATAGATTGTATCAAATCTCGTTTACCACAGCATGATCGATGGGATAATGACGACAGTACCTCCAGCGCCTGACCTGCCGGCTCGTATCCTTATCGTTGAAGACGATCCCGGCATGCGAACCCTCATCCAGCGCGCCCTTCAGGGCGACGGTTTCCGGGTTCGCAGCGTGGCTTCCGGAGATGAGATGTGGGACGCCCTTGCGGTCGGTCCCGTCGACCTTCTCGTTATGGACGTGATGCTTCCCAAGACCAGTGGCATTGAACTCTGCCGCGCCATCCGTAACGGTCAGGGTACGAATCACCCCGGTGAATCGCCCCTCGCCCAGACCCCCATCATCATGGTCTCTGCACGCGGCGAGGAGCGTGATCGCGTCCTTGGTCTGGAAATCGGTGCCGATGACTACGTGGCCAAGCCTTTTGGCCAGCGCGAGCTTCTGGCTCGCGTACGCGCCGTGCTTCGCCGTGGTCAGGGCGCGGCCCCGACCGAGGTCTCCCGCAAGGAGACCATTCTGTTCGCCGGGTGGAAGCTCGATCTGCGCCGTCGCGAACTGACCGACCCATCCGGGGCAGTCGTCGATATCTCGGGCGCTGAGCATGATCTTCTCATCAGCTTCCTTGACAACCCGCAACGTGTCATCGCTCGCGATCGTCTGCTCGAACTGTCGCGCACCCGTCTGGGCGACGTCTCCGATCGCAGCATCGACGTTCTGGTCAGCCGCTTGCGCCGCAAGCTGGGTGCCGATGCCGACTCCCTGATTCGCACAGTGCGTGGTCTCGGCTACATCTTCGTCGCAGAAGTCGAGCGCGTCTGAGGATTTATGCCTTTCGCCCTGGGAGGGGGCAGCACGCCCCGCATCATTCGTCTCTGGCCTGTCGGGCTTGTGGGACGTGTCAGCGTCGTGCTGCTGGCGGCAGTTGTTCTTGTCTTCGTGGCCAGCGCATTCTTTTACGAAGAAGCTGAAACCTATATCGACGACGACAGCCGCATTACCCAGCTTGCAGAGGAGCTGAGTACCGATCTCAGGGTGTTGCGTACAACCCCGATCAGTCAACGTGGCCTGCTTGGGGCGCTCCTGTCCGATAACGGGATCAGTGTGGCCTGGCGATCCGCCAATCAACCTTTCGAGCTCGATCAGCCCCATCGGTTGCGTCACGTCGAAGAGGCCCTGATTGGCAATGATCGCGATCTGGCACGGGCAGACATTCGCGTCTGGGCTGATCGTGCTGACTCCTCGAGTATTCACGGCACATTGCAACTCGCTGACGGCAGCCGTCTCGTGTTTAACGTGCCAGGCATTCTGAAGCACCGTCACATGACTGGTGGTCTCGCGTCTGCGGCGATCACGGCAGGCGCCGTGGCGATTGCAGCAGCGATGATCGTTCGCTCGCTCAGCACGCCGCTACGTGCTTTGGCGCAGGTGGCTGACAGCATTGCGAAGTCCGACGACATGCAGTGGACGATGGTTGACGAACGTGGCCCACGTGAGGTGCGTGGGCTAGCGAACGCCATTAACAAAATGCAGCATCGTATTCGTCGGCTGATTAATGACCGTACTGAGATTCTGGCTGCGGTCTCACATGATCTGCGCACACCTCTGGCGCGTCTACGCCTGCGCGCCGGGTTCATGGACGACGAGGAGACCCAGACAGCGATCGAGGCCGATATTGATGAGATGGAGGCCATGGTAACGGGCGTTCTCGCTTACCTGGCAGGCGATCTCGACCCTGAGCCGATCAAGCAGGTCGATCTGGTTGCGATTCTCAACACGTTGCTCGATTCACAGAGCGATCGCGGCCGAGAAACGAGTTATACCGGCCCAGATCGGTGCCAGGCCTGGGTGAGACCGCTTGCCATCAAGCGTGTCTTTGCCAATCTCATCGATAATGCCTGCAATTACGGCGGTGATGCACATGTCACATTGGAGACTGCCGGTCAGGCAGCCTTGATCTCTGTGATCGATGATGGTCCTGGCATTCCTGAGGCCGAGCTCGAAAAAGTACTTTCGGCCTTTTATCGCGTCGAAGGATCGCGCTCGCGTGCGACGGGCGGCATGGGGCTAGGTCTCGCCATTGTCACCCGCGAAGTGGGCCGTGCCCGGGGCAAGGTCGATCTGCATAATGTGCCGGGTCGAGGGCTCTGCGTTCAGATCACCTTGCCACTTGGCGCAGCAAAGGTCTGAATTCGGGATAAGGGACTTGCGTAGTCGCGATTGATGGCACATCTCACAGCGATAACTGCGAATTGAGAGTCGTCATGTTCATCGAGACCGAGGATACACCCAACCCCGCCACCTTGAAGTTCCTGCCTGGTCGTGCCGTGACCGGCCATCGCGGAACGGCCGATTTTGCCGAGGCCAAGGCGGCAGAAGGGCGTTCTCCCCTTGCAACGACCCTTTTCGATGTCACTGGCGTGAGCGGCGTCTTCCTCGGCGCCGACTTCATCTCCGTCACCAAGGCAGACGAATTCAGCTGGAACACACTCAAGCCGCTTCTTCTCGCCGCGATCACCAGCCATTTCGAATCGGGTGCGCCCTGCCTCGAAGCCGCTGCCGAGACCCAGGAAGACGCGATTGCGCCGGAAGATGAGGCTGTTGTCGCCCAGATCCGCGAATTGCTCGATACACGTGTCCGGCCTGCCGTTGCGGGAGACGGGGGTGATATCGTATTCAGGGGTTACCGTGACGGCGTCGTGCGCCTGACGATGCAGGGTGCCTGTGCGGGCTGCCCTTCTTCGCGTGCGACGCTCAAACACGGTGTCGAGAACATGTTGCGCCACTACGTGCCTGAAGTGGTTGCTGTCGAACAGGTTGAGGATTGAAGACGTGAGTGAGAGCCATCCAGAGACCTTGCCGACGGCCCCCCTGGATGAGACTTCACTTGGTCAACTCTTCCGCCATGCGCGCTCGCCGCGTGGCTGGTCCGGGCTGGCTGTAGAGCGTGAAACACTTGTCGCGCTCTATGACCTGCTCAAGCTCGGACCGACTTCAGGCAATACCTGTCCGGCACGTTTCGTCTTCCTGACCTCTGAAGACATGAAGGAGCGTCTCAAACCCGCTCTCTCCGCCGGCAATATTGATCTTTGCCTCAAGGCACCTGTTGTCGCGCTGGTCTGTCACGATCCGCTTTTTTTTGAACATCTCCCGCGACTGAGCCGTGAACCCGATCTGCGCAACTGGTTTGCTGCCGATGTCGGCCTGTCGGAAGAGACCGCCTTTCGCAACGGCTCCCTTCAGGGCGGCTATATGATTATGGCAGCGCGCGCCCTCGGCCTGTCTGTGGCGCCGTTTTCAGGGTTCGATTCCTACGCCGTCGAGGAAATTTTTCTCGCCGACACAGGGTGGCGTATCAATTTTATCGCGGGCCTGGGCTATCCCGATGCCCAGACACTGCCCGAGCGCGCCATGCGTCTGGGTTTCGATGAGAGCTGTCTCGTCCTCTGATGCAGGCAGAGGGTTCAATGCTCAGTCTGGTGCTGAACGGCGCTACCCTTGGCGCCGGCTCGTGCGGAGACGTAGCGGCCTTTCTGGACGATGAGTGTGTTGCTCACGAGCGTCTGGAGGGTATTGGTGCGACTGCATCCCTTGCCGCAACCTGTCAGGCCCTGTTTCGCAGGCTTGGCTGGCAGAGCGGCCCTGATCGCATTATAGCGGTTACCGGGCCAGGCTCTTTTACCGGGCTTCGGGCCAGTCTGGCTCTTGCTGACGGTCTGGCCTTTGGCTTCGGGGCGACCCTGCATGGGGTGACGACCGGACAATGCTTCAGAGCCAACCCTGCTTGGTCAGAGAGTGTCTGTGTGACACAGGCAAGGCGGAACCGGGTCTTTGTCGAGTTCCCAGACGGCACATTCTGGCTGGCGCCCCGGCTGAGCTGGTCTTGCCGCCGGATAGCCGCGTGATCGGGAATGGGGTGTCTCTGCTTGAGGGGACGGGCTTCTTGCATATCGACGAGGCGCAGCCTGGTGTTGCTCTGATTTTCGCTGCGGGTTCGCGCGTGTCTGCCAGCGGCCCCTTGCAGCCTTTTTATATCGATGCGCCAGAGGCAAAGCCGCCCGCTCAAGGGTTGCGGCCAGCACCGCTTTCGTGACCGGTAATGCGGTCTGCATTTCTGGTGGTCCTCCTCACGCGTCACTGCTTGCTCGGCTGCATTACAGCTGCTTTGATGAAGGCGAGCGTTGGGGTGAAGAGGCTTTTTCGGGTTTGCTTACGACCCCTGGCACCCTAGCTGGATTGCTCTCGTCGGTGAAACTCCGGCTGGGTTGCTCATGCTGCGACATAGCCTCGACGAAGCCGAAATTCTGACTCTGGGTGTCAACGCTCAATATCGAAGGCAAAACCTTGCATCGAGCCTGCTCGATACAGGCTATACAGCACTCAGGAAGCTCGGCGTCACCACGCTTTTCCTCGAGGTATCAGTCAGGAATAAAGCGGCGATCGCGCTCTATCTGAAGCAGGGCTTCACCCTTTGTGGTCGGCGAAAGACATATTACGCCGATGGAAGTGACGCATCAGTGCTGCGCTATGATTTGACAAGCGTTATACGGTAATCGGAAGTCGCGCTTTCGCCAAGAGGCTGGCAATCGCATTGTTGTCCAAGTGTTCTGAGAAGAATTTCTACATTCCGTCGTGTTTCTTCACCGCGCAAAATAATTATCAAAGCTTCGCCATAGCTGCTTTTGTCCAGCGCAAGTCGGACGTGAACCGTCGTCATGGGGCAGGTCTTGTCTCGAATGTCTATAATTTTTGTGACCATAATATTTAAACTTTGCGAATAGTGCTGTATTTTCTTGAATTCGTCTTATCAATCAGTATATCTTCCCAAAAATATGTTCTTTGGGGAGAATTCACATGTCCGATGAGCCGGATAACTTGACCCTTCAAAAGCTTACTACACAGATTATTTCTGCATATGTGACTCACAACGAGATTGCAGGTCAGGATCTACCAAACCTCATCCGCACCGTACATCAGACGCTTTCGACTGTCGCGCATACCAAGCCCGAGACTGTCAAGCCAACCCCGGCAGTCCCACCCAAGAAGTCAGTCTTCCCTGACTACATCATCTGTCTTGAGGATGGCAAAAAGCTGAAATTGCTGCGTCGCCATTTGCAGACGGTTTACGACATGACACCGCAGCAATATCGCGAGCGCTGGGATCTGCCCCCCGAATATCCGATGGTGGCGCCCAATTATGCCAGCCATCGCTCGAATCTCGCCCGCAAGATCGGCCTGGGCCACAGGCGGTGAGAAAGCGACCCTTTGTCCTCTACTTAACGTTGGCAAAGGGCCAGTTTTTCGGCTACGCCCTATTTCATGGTATCTGAAGCGAAAGCTGACGCAAAGCGCAGCGGGCGGGCTCAGGATGAGTCGCGCATCGGTCAATTGTGCATCGAACGTGGCCTGAAAATGACAGGGCAGCGTCGCGTAATCGCGCGCGTCCTGTCAGAGGCTGAGGACCATCCGGATGTCGAGGAGCTGTACCGCCGTGCGTCGCAACTCGACAGTCGCATCTCGATTGCCACTGTTTACCGCACCGTCAGGTTGCTCGAGGAGAAGGGTATTCTCGAGCGGCGTGATTTCGGTGGCGGTCGTGCACGTTATGAGGCCAGTGAGCCTGGCCATCAGCATCATTATCATCTCATCGACGTCGATACCGGTCACGTCGTGGAATTTGAAGATGAGGAACATGCCGCCCTGATGGAGACGCTTGCGCGTCGCCTTGGCTTCGATCTTGTTTCTCATCGTCTCGAACTTTTTGGGCGTCGTCTGCCGCAGAAAGCGGGCGAGCCGACAGGTCAAGACTGATGAACGCCAAACCTTCGCATGCCGAGATGTTTCGTCTTCTGGTGACAGATGGCGAGAGCCTGGGGCGTCCAGCCAGTCTCTTTCCACACTCGATTTGGCGCGGGATGCCTTTCCTGAACTGCGAGGTGGTCAACTTGGTGTCAGAATCGCGACAACTGATGCCGAGCGTGAAGCCGCTCAAGCTTTGCGCTACCGCGTCTTCTTTGAAGAGATGGGCGCGCGCGCCGATGAGCGCACCGCACGACTGAAGCGCGATATCGACGATTTCGACGAGGTGGCTGACCATCTTCTCGTCATCGACCACGCTGTCTCTTCCGGTGCTGAAGGAGTCGTGGGCACTTACCGTTTGCTGACAAGCGACAAGGCAGCACTTCTCGGGCGCTATTACACGTCCAGCGAGTATGATATTTCGCCGCTGACCGAGTTTCCCGGTCGCCTGCTGGAAGTGGGTCGCTCCTGCGTCGATCAGCGTTATCGTGGTCGCTCTGCCATGCAGCTGCTCTGGCGGGGGATTGCGTCCTATATCTTCCTGCACCGGATCGATGTGTTGTTCGGCTGCGCCAGCCTGCCCGGAATCAATCCGGAAACCATGGCGGACGAGCTGACCTATCTTTACCATAACCATCTGGCCCCTCCGGCTCTGCGCATCCGTGCCTTACCCGACCGGTATGTCGATATGCAGCGCAGCGACCCGCATCTGCTTGATCATCGGAAATGCCTCTCCAAACTGCCGCCCCTCATCAAGGGCTATCTGCGTCTGGGCGGATTTATCGGCGACGGCGCTGTGGTGGATGAACAATTCAACACGACGGATGTTGCCGTGCTCGTCAAAAGCGAGCTTCTGGCGGATAAATATTACCGCCACTATGAGCGCCGTCTGAGGGACGCTCTCGAATAAACCAGGAGAACACAGTGACTTTCCGGCTCTGGAATTCTCCCTTCCCGCCGAGCCGGCTTCCATTTTCCACCGGGAAAATGATTCTGGCTGACCTTTTCGTCGGGGCATTTTCAGCCCTGGCGCTACCGCCCCTCTTTTTTCTGCCGTCGCTGGCACTGGGGCTCCTCTATCTTTATCGTTGCACACAGGACGCTTCTAGCGCGCGCCAACTGGCGCTTCACGCCTTCTTTTTCGGCCTTGGCTATCACACTCTCGCGCTTTCTTGGCTAACGAACGCCATCCTGACTCGTGCCCACGAGTTCTGGTGGGCTGTGCCGATTGCGGCACCCGGATGTGCGTTGATTCTGGCGCCGCTCGTCGTGGCGCCGGTTCTGCTCTGCCGTCTGGTGCCTTCAGGTCTGCCGAGAATGATCCTGCTGGCGGCGCTCTGGACGCTGGCCGACATGGCGCGTGTCTTCATCTTCACGGGGTTTCCCTGGAACCCGACTGGCAGTGTGTTCGAGCTGCCAGGTGTGCTGGGCGACATTCTGATTCAGCCCGCTGCATTCATCGGTGTCGACGGCCTGACCTTTCTAGCCGTTCTAGCCGGTCTTCTGGTGTGGCACGGTCGCAAGGCCCGTGTCTTTCTGGCAGGGTTTTTCGCTGTCTGGATCGGCGCAGGCTGGTATAGACTCGCTCATCCAAGCCTGTTGCCGGTTACCAATCCTGTGGTGGCTTTGCTGCAGGGCAATCTTCAGGAACGCGATATTCTCTCCCGTTCCGGAGCGATGAACGCTTTCAGGCTCTATCTGCGTCTCACGAGCGAGGGGGTTGCCAAGGCGCGCACTAGCGCTGTCGACCGCAACGTCGTCTATCTCTGGCCGGAATCGGGCTTTCCCGGTCTTCTGGATGAAGATGAGGCTGCGCGTCGCCTCATTGCTCAGGCGGGTGATGGTGCCTGGGGTATGATCGGTTCGGACAGGCGCGATACCGAAAACCGTTTTTACAACAGCATCATGGCGCTGGATGAAAGCGGTCAGATCGAAGCAGTCTACGATAAGGCAACGCTCGTCCCCTTTGGCGAATATCAGCCGCGTCATATCCCGTTCAATTTGCTGCCCGATCAGTTGACGCCTGGAAAAGGACTCGCAACCTGGTCTCTCCCGGCATTGGGCGCAGTCGGCCGATGGTCTGTTACGAGATCATTTTTTCAGGGCATGTGATCGGGGCTACCCGTCCGAACTGGCTGGCCAACGTCACCAATGATGCCTGGTTTGGAAATAGTGCCGGCCCGCGACAGCATCTTGCGACGGCCAGAATGCGCGCTGTGGAAGAAGGTCTGCCTGTCGCTCAGGCGGCAAATATGGGCATCACGGCTGCTTTTGATGGCTCGGGACATGAACTGGGCCGATTGCCTTGGGGGCGGGCAGATAGTCTTGTCATTGCCTTGCCCTCGCCTCAACTGCCGACCATTTTTTCTCGTTACGGAAGGAGCCTGCCAATAATTCTGTGTGCATTTGGGGTTGTTCTGGCTGTTTTCCTTGGGCGCTATCGAAAATAGATAATAAAACGTTAACTCACTGCGATTGGCGCTTGTGATTAACCCCAATATGAGTCCTTGTGCATGAGTAATACCACGAAAAGCGCTTCGGCTGCTGGCCCGATAGACGCCCTTGTGGGAGCGCGCATTCGGTTGCGCCGGACTTTACTGGGAATGTCTCAGGAAAAGCTTGGCGTTGCGCTTGGACTGACATTCCAGCAGGTGCAGAAATACGAGAGGGGGGCCAACAAGGTCGGGGCCAGCAGACTTTATGAGATGTCTCGTGTGCTGAACGTCCCTATCGGATTTTTTTTCGATGATCTGACTGGCAACAATGAGTCTGGACAGTGCGCGAGCCTCGCGCCTGGCTTTTCTGAGGTTCCGCCCAGTTTCAGCAGCAAGGCTGGCCACGCGGTGCATGATGCCCCACATCCGAGGAACGACGGAGCTGACTTTATTCTTGATGAGGCCTCGATCGAACTCCTGCGCGCATTTCAACGCATCTCTGACGAGCGCGTCAGACGTCAACTTGTCAATCTGGTCAAAAGCATGGGGGCTTCTAAATAGATCGATCAAAATACGATGGTCCATAGTCCCATCTGGCGTCATCCTTACTCCCGGCGCAAAACCTGATCGGTCAGGAAAGACGCTAGCTTGCCTGCTACGAAATCCTTCTTGAGTTGGCCCTCGTCATATTCATGCTCGACCCAATGCAGAAAAGGAACACGGCCCTCCGCCTGGCTCTGATAGCGTAACACGAACGCATCCAGAATGCCGGTACGGGCGCGATTGAAATGGCCGAAGCGCCAGTGAAGCTGCCTGAGGGCCTGCGCCGCACTGCCTCCCTCGAACAGAATGACCAGTGCTGACGCCAGACCGGCCCGATCGGCCCCGGATTTGCAATGCATCAGCATTGGCATGTCGATGGATTTGTAAAGACCGGCAAAGCGCAATATGCGATCGCGATGTGGGGCGCCGCGACTTTCGAAGGCCATGTCGACATGAGCGAGACCAAGTGTCTGCGCGGCATTGCGCGAGAGGGCGTCTGAGCCGCAGCGACGATGACCGCGCAGATTGACCAGCGTGTGCAGCCCCAGGCGGCGCTTCAGCCGTGCGAGCCGTGCCGGTGTGGGGTGGTTGCAGCGATAGACCTTTCCCGGCACCACAGTCGCCAGATTTGTCCAGGGCAGGCGAAAGATCGCATGATCGACAAACAGACTGTCGATCCACGCCTTGCGGCGGCCACGGGGTGAGGCAAGCGATCCATCGAACACGAAAAACTCTCCTTGAGACAATCTGCCTTGCCTGCCGCAGCGGCGCCCATCCGTCAATTGCCGCGCGTGGGCGAGGTTGATACAACTCGTTCCATGCGTGCCCTTTCGCTTCTCTTCTTGATGACGGTTCTTACCGGCTGCGCGGCAGAGACGTTTGGCCCGCCCAAGCCCGATCTTGCCGTCAACGGTCCGCCCGGCCATCCGCCAGGCCGCCCGCTTCATCGCGACCGTATGGCGCGTGCCTATGCCTCTCTTCCCATCGCTATTCCGGGCATGGACGGGCAGTCGGGGCCACCCATGCTACCCGGCCTTGCGACGGAGACGGTCACCAGCGAGGTCAAGCCGCAATACGCGGTGCCTGACGCTGAAGTATCTTACGGCAAGAAGGATGCGGGGCATGAGTGAGTTTGTGACCGGACAATACGACCCGCGGGCACGCGATTACGTGCAAAGCGCAGTTCATGCTGCGGGCGCCGATCTCGACCATATGGCCGCGCTTGTGAAAAGCGCCGGGGTGGACGTCGTTCTCGATCTCGGCTGCGGTGGCGGGCATGTCAGCTACGCTGTTGCGTCTTATGTTGATCGGGTTGTGGCGTGTGATCCGACAGCGAGCATGGCGCGCGCGGTTCAGGAAGAGGCATACAGGCGTGGTCTCGCTCAGGTGAGCCCGGTTTGCGGCTTTGCCGAGAGCCTGCCTTTTGCCGATGCGTCCTTCGGTGCCGTCCTGAGTCGTTTCAGCGCGCATCACTGCTGATGTGGAAACCGGACTGAAGGAATGGCGACGGGTGTTGCGCCGTGGTGGGATGGGAATTCTGGTCGACACGGTTGCCCCGGAAAACGCGATGGCCGATTCCGTATTACAAACGATCGAAACGCTGCGCGATCCGTCCCATATGCGTAATTACAAGGTCTCAGAGTGGCGCCGCCTGCTTGCAGCCGCCGGTTTCGAGGTCGAAGCCGTTACCAGCATGCGGTTACGTCTCGATTTCGCGTCCTGGGTGGCGCGTACGAAGACGCCAGCCCTCCATCAGCAGGCCATTCTCTCCCAGCAGCGCGCGACCAGCCCGGCCGTAAGGAAGGCTTTGGAAATGGACGAAGACGGCAGTTTCACGTTGGACACAGCCCTTTTCGTCCTGCGCTGACCCCTTTTCGGGGCCGCGCCTGCAAAGCTGTCTGTCAGTCTGAAATGCGACGTGCCTCTTCTGGCAGCATCACAGGAATGCCGTCGCGCACGGGGTAAGCCAGTCCGGCACCCTTGCTGACGAGTTCCTGTGCATTGCGGTCATAAACCAGCGCTTCCTTGGTGACCGGGCAGACCAGCATGGAGAGAAGGCGGGGGTCGAGGTCCTGAGCCATAGACTTGATCCTGAACTATATGGGAGGCCGAACGGGTGCAGTGCCGGGTCAACAGACGCGACGCCACGCTCGGACGTAGGTCCTTGTTTGATAGAGTCGTGCGCTGCTCAGGAAAAGAGCAGGGCGGAGAGCTTGCGACGGGCCGGAAGCGTTGCCGGGTCGCTGTTTCCCCAGGCTTCAAAGAAGCGCAACAGCTCGGCCTTGGCGGCCCCTTCATTCCATTCACGGTCTTGGCGCAGGATCGACAGCAATGTGTCGGCAGCTTCTGCCTTGTCACCCGCGCCGTTCAGCGCACCGGCAAGACGAAAGCGCAGGGCGAGGTCATCAGGCGCGGCGGCACATTCGGCGCGAAGCCCATCCAGAGCCGAGGCAGCCTGACGGCTTTCCTTGTGGAGAGCCAGAGCAGAGCGGGCACCGGAGACGCTGGGGTGCTCGGCCAGCTTGGGCGGCACCTGACTCAGGCTTCATCGGCGCCTTCATCGTCATCGAGAGCGATCAGGGCACGGATCATGCCTCCCCAGCCTTCGGGGTTCTCTGGCTCCATTTCCAGCAGTGACGCATAGAGACTGGCCGCTTCTGCTGCTTCGCCGTCCTGCAATGCCGCATTGGCGGCGGCGAGCAGATCGGCGCTGGGCATGGTGGCCCCGCTCGCCTTCAGGATCTGCTCGATAAAGCGACGTACTTCGCTCTCGGGCTGAGCGCCCTGCATGATGTCGAGAATCTGGCCCTTATAGAAAGCGGCGACCAGGGGTATCGACTGGATGGGCAGGCCAATCTGCCCGAGCTGTGCGGCGAGCGCGGCGTTGGCCTCGACATCCACCTTGACCAGCTTGACACGACCACCGGCTGCCGTGACAGCGCGCTCGAGGATGGGCGTGAGCTGTTTGCACGGACCGCACCAGGCGCCCAGAAATCGACCAGTACCGGCAGCTCGCGGCTCGCTTCCAGCACTTCCGGCATGAAGCTGCGCTGGTCGGCATCGACGATCATGGCGCCAGCATTCTTTGGCGCGCCCGGCGCACTCTGTGGTTGGGGAGGGTTCTGCCCGATGATGTAATCCATGGAATCTCTCTGTTTCAGGGCAGCGCCGGTGAAGGGCGCCGCCGTCCGATAAGCTTGGCTACAAGATTGTTCTGAAGCCCTTCGGAAGCAAGCCCGATAGGATAAGCCTCGGAGAAAGTGAAAAAAAACGAGTTTTTCGAAAAAACCCTCTTGCGCCCCATCGCTCCAGGCAATATTAACCCGTCCAACGGAACGCGGGCGTAGCTCAGGGGTAGAGCACAACCTTGCCAAGGTTGGGGTCGTGGGTTCGAATCCCATCGCCCGCTCCAGACAAGACTTTGCATTGTCTGGAGCGTTTCTTCCGAAATCCAAATAAAAATCTGAATTTTCTGCTTGGACTGTAGTCATTACTTTCTCACTTTGACGTGAGAGTTCTGCTGTGAAGTCCTTGCCTGCTAACGAACCTGTCTCTTCGCGCAGGAATTTCCGTTAGAGGAAAGGTTGCGTTCAGAAAATAAGAAATTAAACCGATGCTGAGAAACAAAAGAACAGCACGGCGAAAATTTGAGACAAAAATCTTCTTTTTCAGAAATAAGCCGTCCAGTCCGTTCTGGATTGCCTCTCTTGTTCGTGATCGCGTACGTATTTTGTATGACGATTACGGCACGCGCCTCTGATGACGAGCCGCAACCTAAACGCGAGCAATGGTATACTGGTTCGCTCATTTCGCCGTCTGGTCCGCAGTTCAAAGCGGGTGTACTCGGCATCGAACCCTACCTCACCTATAATCAGGCAGTTGATTATCTGGGCGCCAACGGGGCGAGTGCGCCGATGGATGGCGGTCAGAGAACCGTCAGTAACTCGACCATGGTCAAATACGGTCTGACCGATCACATCAGCATCCAGATTTTTCCGGCCATAAGCTATGGCTGGAAGAAACATGACGGCAATACGAGTGGCCTGAAATTCGGCGACATGCCGGTTGATTTCCTGTGGCGTTTCCTCGACCCGGATCCCAAACGTTATATCCCGGTCATGAGTCTTTTCGTCGGTATGCTCATGCCGACGGGCGATTACTCCAACTTGGCCGCAGTCAGGACGGTGTGGGTAACGGTGCCTATGTTTTCCGCACGGCGCTGGTCGAGCAATCGACCTACGAACTGGCTCATGACTATACGCTGCGCCTGCGCATGTGGGGCACGTTCCGGCGTGCGGTCAGCTCGGCGCAACTCGTGGACATGACGAGCTATGGCACGACGAAAGGGTTTGTCGGACGCGGGCGCCCCGGTATGAACGGGCAGACCGGGTTCTCACTCGAATTCGGGTTCAATCAGCGCCTAGTATTGGCGGTCGATATGGTACGTGACTGGTCCAACGGGTCGCGTGTCTGGGGCTCCTATCGTGACGGACGCCGGATTGACCGTGTGGGTGCCTCCTCAGGGGACTGGATGGTGGCCCCGGCTCTCGAATATAGCTGGTCGCCGCGCTTTGGTGTGATTGCTGGCGCCTCGACTTTTTTTTGCGGGCCATAATACGAACCTGACCGTCGCGCCACAGATCGCCGTTAACATGATGTTCTAAGGGCGCCTAGCGCCGGTTAACCTGCCTTCAGGGCTTGCCTTGTGAAAGGGAGCGCGTCACGCTTCCTTTCATTCTAGCTCCTGAGGAAAACGGCACCATGGCGGCTGAAGGCCAGTCTCGCACCCTGCATCGCCAGCTCGGGCCGTTCAGCCTGTTGATGATGGGTATCGGCAGTGTGGTTGGCGCCGGGATCTATGTTCTGCCCGGTATCGCGGCGGCCCATTATGCCGGCCCTGCCGTCTCTCTTTCTTTCGTTCTTGCTGCGATAAGCTGTGGTTTCATCGGTCTGTGTTACGCCGAGCTTGCCTCGGCCCTGCCCGGTGCCATGGGGGGCGCCTATGGTTATGCACGCTCGATTCTGGGTGTCGGTCCGGCATGGTGGGTCGCTTGGATGCTCGTGCTGGAATATGCGCTGGCCGGCTCGGCCGTATCCGTCGGTCTGACCGGCTATCTTGCCGGGCTACTCGCCTCCTGCGGCATTGCGCTGCCTGGGGCCATCGCGAACTCGACGGTGATCTGGCGTGAGGGCGGATTTCATCTCGCTGGCCAGATCAATGCGGTCTCGCTCGCGCTTGTTCTCGTACTGGGTCTGATTCTCACGAGAGGTATCCGTCAGGCGAGCCGAGCGAATGGCGCCTTCGTGCTGCTAAAACTGGCTGTCCTGATCGTGTTTGTCTCGGTGGGGTGGAGCCATGTCAGGCCCGCACTGTGGCACCCGTTTCTCCCTGAATCGGAAGGTGGGTTTCACTTCGGTCTGGCCGGCCTCCTGCGTGCGGTCGCGGTGGTGTCCTTCGCCTATCTAGGCTTCGACTCGATCTCGATTGCGGCCTCCGAGGCCCGTAATCCGGGGCGCGATGTGCCTTTTGGGCTGATCGGGGCGCTGGCGATCAGTGCCGTGCTCTATGTCATGGTCTCGCTGGTCATGACGGGGCTGGTGCCGTTTCGTGCGCTTGATGTCGCAAGCCCGGTCGCCCTCGCCGTGCAGGCTCTGGCCATGCCGTCTCTCGGGTTCGTGCTCCAGTTCGGCTCGGTCGTCGGCCTTGGCTCTGTTTTGTTTGTAAGCCTTTATGGCCAGTCGCGCCTTTGCCATATCCTGGCGCATGACGGGCTGATCAGCGAGCGTTTCAGCCGGGTTGCCCCCGAAAGCGGCGCGCCCGTGCCGGCTATCGTGCTGACAACGGCCCTGACAGCCCTCACAGCAGCATTATTGCCGATCGCACTGCTCGCCGATCTGGTCAGCATCGGCACCATGATTGGTTTCGTGGTGATTGCGCTCGCCGTCATGAAGCTGCGTGGCGATGCGACCCGTGTTCCGGCACGTTTTCGCGTGCCTTTGCCCGGCATGCGCGTCGGGTCTTTCTGGATCGGGATCGTGCCGGTGCTGGCGATTCTGACCTGTTTGATCAATCTCACGACGGTGTTGAGCGATCTCGTCGCACAAAGCCTGAGAGGCGACTGGATCCCGCTTGGATTTCTGGCGTTATATTGTGTCGCAGGCTGGGTGCTCGGACGTAAAACCGCCAAGGCGTTCCAGAAAGCGCAATGAAGCGAGGGGAAAGTGGTGCCGACACTCGGAATTGAACCGAGGACCTACTGATTACGAATCAGTTGCTCTACCCCTGAGCTATGTCGGCGTCCTTGGCGCGGTGCTATAGCCGAGACTGCTCGGGACTGCAACAGGGCAAACACCTATCTCTCAACGGAATCGTTCGCTACACTATGCTTCATGTCTGATCGCTTCCATAAGCGTCTGTGGCGCAACGCCGTCACGATGACTTCTTCTGTGACGCCATCCCCGACTCTCAAGGTCGTGGAAGGGCTGCGCGAGTGTCCGTTCTGCGGGCTTTTCCAGACGGTGCCGCGTTTGAAGCGTGGGCAGGTGGCGTTCTGCACGCGTTGCGATGCCCAGCTTGCCAGGCGCAGGCACACGGCGCCCATTGCGGCCCCTACAGCCTTCTGCCTTGCTTCGGCCGCGCTCTATCTGGCCCTGCTCATCACCCAGTTGCTGACCATCAACGTGCATGGTCGCGTAAATACGGTTACGATTCTGACAGGGCCGATCGAGCTCGGGCGCGAAGGTTTCGGCGAGATCGGCTTTATCGTCGGGCTGACCACCCTTATCATGCCCGGCATCGTGATTGCGCTGATGGGGGCCATCCTTATTGGCGCCAGCAGACGGCATCTGCCGGATTGGGCGCCGCGACTGCTCTCCTGGTATGACAGGCTGCGCGAATGGTCGATGATCGAGGTGTATATCCTCGGTGTGTTCGTCGCCTACACGAAGCTGATCGATCTTGCGATCGTCGATTTGCAGGCGGGTGTGTTTCTGATTGCCGCGCTCATGATCACCATGGCGGCCACCGACTCTACCCTCGATGTCGAGCGTATCTGGCATAATCGCGATATCCGCGAGGAGATGGAAGACGGCAAAGGGCGCATTCTGCCGGTCGAGCATCTGACCGCCACTGATGAGTCGATGCCCCCATTGCAGCATATGCTCTCCTGCCATTCCTGCGGGCTGGTCATGGCCTTCGATCATGAAGTGCCCCGCGAGGGCGATATGGGCGACTGCCCACGCTGCCACCAGATCTTGCGTCGACGCAAATCGAACAGCCTGACCAATGCGGCGGCCCTGCTTCTGGCAGGGATCATCTGCTACATCCCGGCTAACCTTCTGCCGGTCATGACCTATACGAAGATGGGTCAGGCCGATACGAGCACGATTATCCATGGTGTGATCGAGCTTTGGCAGTCCGATTTGATTCCGCTTGCGCTGCTGGTGCTGTTCGCCTCCATCACGGTTCCGGTACTCAAGATTGTGTCTCTGGCCGCTATGGTGATCGGCACCTGGCGCAAGCAGAAAAGGGGCTTGCGCCGTCTGACCAAACTCTACCGTCTGATCGATCTGATCGGGCGCTGGTCGATGATCGATGTTTTCATGATCTCAATTCTGGTTGCGATCGTGCATTTTAACTTTCTCGCCAATGTTCTCGCCGATCCCGGTGTGGTTTTCTTTACGATCGTCGTTATCGTGACGATATTCGCGGTGCATAGCTTCGACCCACGCAGCATGTGGGACGCCGCAGGGGAAAACGGTCCGGTTCCGGCTCCCGACGAGGCAACACAAAATTTCGACCTGGGAGGGATCTCCGAGGGCGGCACTTCATTTCCTCCTCACGATATGGAGCCTGAGCGCGCGTGAGCGACCAAAACGATCAATCCCGTCAGAACTCATCCGCGCCCCAAAAGGCCGGGATCAGAAAGACACGCTTCTCGGTCATCTGGCTGATACCGATCCTTGCGATCGTGATCGCCGGCTGGCTGGCGTGGAGAAGTTTCGCTAATCGCGGGCCGGACATCACCATTACCTTCGACACGGCCTCTGGCCTGACGGCGGGGCAAACCCAGGTCAAGAACAAGGCTGTGACGCTAGGGACGGTGCAGGATATCAGCCTGACCCCGGATATGCGTCGCGTCATCGTTCATGTGCGCATGAATGGCGACACTGAAGACATTCTGACCGATCACACGCGCTTCTGGGTGGTACGTCCGCGCATCAACGGTGCCAGCATCACGGGGCTCGAAACCCTGCTTTCGGGTGCCTATATCGCCATTGATCCGGGTGAAAAGGGCGGCCGCTACGAGAGCAACTTTACGGGGCTCGAAGCGGCGCCCGGCGTGCGTTCCGACCAGCCTGGCTCGACCTTCATGCTGGTGACACCCACACTTGGGTCGATCGGTGAAGGGGCACCTGTCTTCTTCCGCGACATGTCCGTGGGTGAGGTGCTGGGTTATACCATGCCGCCGGGCGGCGAAGGCCCGATCATGGTCCAGGTTTTCGTCAAATCGCCTTACGATCATTATCTGCGCACCGATACGCGTTTCTGGAATGTCTCAGGCGTGCAGGTCGGGCTCGGCGCTGGCGGCCTCAAGGTCCAATTGACCTCGCTTCAGGCACTGCTTTCCGGTGGCGTCGCGTTCGGTCTGCCGACGCGTCGGCTCAAGGTCGACGCGCCTCAGGCTCCTGCCAACTCTGTTTTCAGGCTCTATGGCAGTCAGGCCGAAGCCGATAACGCGCGCTATCATCAGAGGGTTAAGGCGGCGACCTATATCGACAGCTCGGTCAAGGGCCTCACCGCTGGCGCGACGGTCAGCATGTTCGGTATTCAGGTGGGCAGTGTGACCGATGTCTCGCTCAAGGTGAACGAGAAAGACGCAACGGCACGCGTGCGCGTGGAAATGGAGCTGGAACCGGAGCGCGTGCTGAACTCTGAAGAGAGTTCGCGCGACTCTCAGCACAGGCTGCTGCAGGCTTTTGTCAACAGGGGCATGCGTGCCTCGGTTGAAAGTGCCAGCTTCCTGACGGGCGAATCGATGATCGGCCTGCAATTCGTGAAGAATGCCAAGCCCGAGAACCTGACTTATGAGGATGATGTCGCAATTATCCCAAGCCAGCCGGGCGGTTTCGATGGTATCATGGCCTCTGCTGCGACGACCATGGACAAGGTGGCTGCCATGCCGCTCACCCAGATTGGTGAGCATCTTAACGATTTGCTGGCTCATGCCGATCAGCGTCTCGCCAGCCCGGAAGTGAAGCAGTCCATCGTCGCCCTGCGCGACTCGCTGCGCCATATTTCCGAGCTGACCCAGAACGCCGATCAGGCATGAAGCCGTTGCTCAAGAAGCTGCCCGAGATGAGCGATGCGCTTCAGGGTACGCTGAAGAACGCGCAGGTGGTGCTGGCCAGCTATGGTGGCGATACCGATTTCCATCGCGATCTGCAGGCCATGATCACCCAGCTAGGGCAGGCAGCACGGTCGATCCGCTTCCTGACCGACTATCTGAACCACCATCCTTCGGCACTGATTACGGGACGCCACTGACGTGAAGATGCTTCTTTCTCTCCGCTCGCACCGCGCCATGCGCCGTCCCGTCGCTATTGCCGCCCTGTCGCTGCTGATGGCGACAGGGCTGTCGGCCTGTGGCAGCGATCCCACGCTTTATTCCATTGCCCCCGTACCGGGAGCCGCCCAGCCGGGTGGTCCGGTCGTGGTCGAAGTGCGCACGCCTGTCGTGACAGCCAGTCTCGATCGCGACGAAATCGTCAGACAGGACAAGGATTACAAACTCGGCATCGCCAAGGGCAATGCCTGGAGCGAAGCGATCGGTGACATGATCGGTCGCGTTCTGACGCAGGATCTGGCGCAACGTCTGCCGGGAACGACTGTTTTTGCGCAGAACGATGCGGTCTCCACCAAGCCGCTCGCCTTCGTCGAACTGACGGTAACGGCGTTCAATGCCGATCAGCAGGGGAACGCCTCGCTGGTCGGTACACTCTCCGTGCATGGAGACAAGCCGGGCATCGGTCCGAACCTGACCGTGCCGGTTCAGCTCCAGACGCATCTGGACAATAAACAGGCCAATACGCTGGTCGCCGGGCTGAGCACGCTGACCGGGCAACTGGCCGATCAGGCAGCACAGAAAATCCGCGCTCTGCCGGTATTGCCGATCACACCGTGATGGCTCTGGGGGCGCCTCCCTGACCCGGCAAAGGGATGCGCTCTCTCGATACGGCTTTTGGGTATAAAAAAACCCGCCTCCTTTCGGGGGCGGGTTTTTTCAGGCTTGTCGCCGGACGATCAGAGCTTTTCGACCTGAGTATAGTCGAGTTCCACAGGGGTGGAGCGACCGAAGATCGAAACGCTGACCTTGAGGCGCGAACGCTCTTCGTCCACTTCCTCGATAACGCCGTTGAACGAGGTGAACGGGCCATCGGCCACGCGGATCTGCTCGCCGATCTCGAAAGTAAGGGCCGAACGTGGACGCTCGACACCTTCTTCGGCCTGCTTGAGCATACGCTCGGCCTCAGCCTCGGTGATGGGCGAGGGGCGGTTGCGCGTGCCCAGAAAGCCGGTGACCTTGGGGGTGTCCTTGACCAGATGCCAGGCATCGTCGGTCAGTTCCATTTTGACCAGAACATAGCCGGGGAAGAACTTGCGCTCGGCATTGATCTTGCGACCGCGGCGCACTTCGGTCACGTCCTCGGACGGTACCAGAACTTCCTCGAACTGATCGCTCAGACCTTTCTGAGCTGCCTGTTCCTTGATGTGAGTGGCAATCTTCTTCTCGAACCCGGAATAGACATGCACGACGTACCAACGCTTAGCCATGGTTGTTCGTCTTAGCCTCCAATGCCAAAGAGTTCGCGCACGCCAAGCCCGATGACCTGGTCGACGACGAAAAAGAAAACAGAGGTGAGGGCAGCCATGGCCAGCACGGCACCCGTTGTGACCAGCGTGTTGCGACGGGTCGGCCAGGTAACCCTGATCGCCTCCGCGCGTACGTCTTTCAGGTATTGCACCAGATTGAAACGGATTGCTGGTTTCGTAGAAGGTTTCGGGGCGTCTTTCGAGGGGCCACCCTTAGAGGGCGAAGACTGCTGCGACCCGTTTTTGGGGGTAGTGACCGACACCGTCATCCTCATATTTATCTGAAAGCCGCGCGTGGCGGAATACCGCGCCCGACTCCGCTCGCTGACTTTATCAGCCAGCGGCTGCGGCGTGGTGGCAGGGGCGGAGGGTCTCGAACTCTCAACCTCCGGTTTTGGAGACCGGCGCTCTAGCCAATTGAGCTACACCCCTAACGTCGTCCGCCTGGTCAACCTTCACAGATGAAGTATCCGATCCGATTGGGTCATGACGAGACCACTTGCGGCGTAATGCGGCGCCAGAGCGCTTAAGTCAAGAGATCATTTGCAGTTTTTCGGCCAAAACTGTCACTTGCTTCGCGCCGGGATCAGCGTTAGGGAGAGCCATCAGCTGAAGCGCGGGCGTAGCATAGTGGTAATGCAGTAGCCTTCCAAGCTTCTGAGGAGGGTTCGATTCCCTTCGCCCGCTCCAGCCGATCTCCCCGATATCCAGATCAAGTCGTCTCCGGTCGCTCTTATTCCGTCTCACAGGGTTTGTGGCTGGCCGTCGCCGAGGCGAATTGCGTGATCATGAGCGCCACTGGTGCGTCGCCGACATTGCCCGACAGGTGGCCGAGATGACCTTCCTTGTCAGCCTTGGCTCCGACATCCTCACTTAGCAGGGCATCGCCAGGATTAAGCTCCACGCGCGTGCCATCCATGCTCTGCACGAACCACACGCCCTAGATCGGTATGATCCATTGAACGCTTTCCGGTGCGTGCCAGCCACCCTTCCAGTGAGCGGGCTGCACGCTCGTGACCATGTGGGCCTGTCCCTGCTGGGCGTGATTGACCCATTGCGGGTCTGCATGGGGCGCAAGCTGGCTGAGGGTAAAATTCTTGAGCTTGCATTTCGTTAGATGGCTCACCCCCTGTGCATCGGTCCAGTTGTCCCAATAGGGCACGCCGGCAGGCTGGACCGCAGGGGCTGCGGCCTGAGCAGCAAGGGGGAGAATCGCCGTGGCGGAAGCGAGAGGCGCGAGACAGCGAAGCGCGAGAGGGAGCGATGCGTGTAAGGCGGGGAACATGGGTGAGCAAAGCTTTCAGGAGCGGGGAGAGAGCAGCGCGTTGTGCCAAAAACCGCCCGAAAAGTGCAAATCTGGAACAAAGCGCTCGCGTAAGGTCTGATAAAGCAAAGAGTGTATCGGCGCTCGTTCTGTTTCGCACCAGAGTGTCAGTTGCACAGGGCGCTCCACGCGTGCTAGACGCCCCGCGAGGCCTGATCCGTTATTGCGGAATCGGGACGAACAGTCTCATTACCTGAGTCATGATCAATCGGTTGCACGAACGGTGCGTTTGGGTGATGCCCAGCACTGTGGGCCCGTTGGTCGTCAGGATGTTTGTGTAATTGGGGTGGGAACGCCGGACGTGACAGTGGTCGAAACAGCCGAAGCACCGCAGGTCAGCTTGGATTCGTCAGGAGGCGTAGCCCATCGCTATGCTCTGGCGCTCTATGCCTATGCCGAAGAGAAATCGGCATTGCCTGAGGTGCTCGATCAGGTGCGCGCGTTGCGCAAGCTGCTTGTTGAAAGTGCGCCGCTGCGCGACTTCCTTGCCGACCAGAGTCTCGATTCCCGGCAGTCAGGTCAGGGTCTCGCAGCCGTACTCAAGGCGCAGGGCTTCAGTGACACGCTTCAGCGCTTTGCTGGTGTGATTGCACGCAACCGTCGCGCTGCCCGCCTCGATGATATTCTTGGTGCTGTTCTCGCCCTAGACGCCAAGCGTCGTGGCGAAACGGTTGCCGAAGTGCGCAGCGCGCAGCCGCTCAGTGCGGCCCAGCGCAGCGCCTTGCAGACTCGCCTGGCCGAAGCGGGCTACGCCCGTGTGTCCATGATCGAACGCGTCGAGCCCGAACTGATCGGTGGTCTTGTCGTGCAGATCGGCGCCAAGCTATTTGATACCTCCATTCGCGGGCGTCTGACCCGCATCCAGAATGCCATGAAGGGAGCCGCGTGATGGATATCCGTCCCGCTGAGATTTCGGACATCCTCAAGCAGCAGATCGCGTCCTTCAATGACGAAGCGCAGGTCTCCGAGACAGGCAGCGTCCTGTCTATCGGTGACGGCATTGCGCGCGTCTACGGCCTGTCCAATGCCATGTCCGGCGAAATGGTCGATTTCCAGACCACGGGCGACCGCGGCATGGTGCTGAACCTCGAAGAAGACAGCGTCGGTATCGTTGTGTTCGGCGATGGCGATGGCATTCGTGAAGGTGACACTGTCACCCGTACGGGCACGGTTGTCGAAGTGCCGGTCGGCAAGGGCCTTCTTGGTCGCGTTGTCGATGCGCTCGGCAACCCGATCGATGGCAAGGGCCCGTTGACCGACGTCGTGATGAAGCGCGCCGAAGTTAAGGCTCCGGGCATCATGCCGCGCCAGTCCGTGTGCGAGCCGATGCAGACCGGCATCAAGGCGATCGACGCTCTGGTGCCGATCGGGCGTGGCCAGCGTGAACTGGTGATCGGTGATCGTCAGACCGGCAAGACCGCCATTCTGATCGACACCATCGTTGCCCAGAAGCCCGTCAACGCCACGGGTGACGAGAAGCAGAAGCTTTACTGCATCTATGTTGCCATCGGCCAGAAGCGTTCGACCGTTGCCAATCTCGTTCGTACGCTGACGGAAGAAGGCTCGATGGAATACTCCATCGTTGTCGCCGCAACGGCTTCCGATCCGGCACCGATGCAGTATCTCGCGCCCTATTCGGCCTGCTCGATGGGTGAATATTTCCGTGACAACGGCATGCATGCCCTGATCTGCTATGACGATCTGTCCAAGCAGGCCGTGGCCTATCGCCAGATGTCGCTGTTGCTCCGTCGTCCGCCGGGCCGTGAAGCTTTCCCTGGTGACGTATTCTATCTGCATTCGCGTCTGCTTGAGCGCGCTGCCAAGATGTCCGACGAGTTCGGTGGCGGTTCGCTGACGGCTCTGCCGGTCATCGAAACGCAGGCTGGCGACGTTGCCGCTTACATTCCGACCAACGTGATTTCGATCACTGACGGTCAGATCTTCCTTGAGACCGATCTGTTCTACAAGGGTATCCGCCCTGCCGTGAACGTCGGTGGCTCGGTGTCGCGCGTTGGTTCGGCAGCCCAGATCAAGGCGATGAAGCAGGTTGCCGGCAAGATCAAGCTCGACCTCGCCCAGTATCGCGAAATGGCTGCGTTCTCGCAGTTCGCTTCCGATCTTGACCCCGCAACCCGCAAGCAGCTCGAGCGCGGCGCCCGTCTGACGGAACTCCTGAAGCAGCCCCAGACGTCGCCGCTGCCCGTTGAAGAGCAGGTAGTTGTGCTGTTCGCCGGTACGCGTGGCTTTGTCGATGTCGTAAAGGTTGATCAGGTTGTTCGCTATGAAGCGACGCTGCTCGCCGAAATGCGCGGTCCAGGCAAGGATATTCTCGATGCCATCCGCAATGATCGTCAGATCAAGCCGGAAGTCGAAGCCAAGCTGACCGAGCTGCTTACCGCGTTCAACAAGCGTTTTGCAGCCTAAGGACGAATCATGCCCTCGCTGAAGGAACTGCGCGCCCGGATCGCGGGCGTGAAATCGCAGCGCAAGATTACGAGCGCCATGAAGATGGTTGCAGCCTCCAAGCTGCGCCGTTTTCAGAAGCACGCCGAGGCTTCGCGTCCCTATGCCGCCGCCATGCGTCGTATGTTGGCTGAACTGGCTGCCGCAACAGCAGGTCAGGGCGAGCTGCCCGTCCTGCTCGAAGGTGGCAAGGGGTCGACGCATCTCGTCGTGCTTCTTACCAGCGATTTCGGGCTTGCTGGTGGCTTCAATGCCAATCTTGTGCGCAGCGTGCGCCAGATTGTCTCGCGTTTGGAATCCCAGGGTGAGACCGTGCGCGTCCTGCCGATCGGGCGCAAGGGTGGCGAGGCTATGGCGCGTATCTTCCCCGGCAAGCTGATCGATCGTATCGAAGGAACGGGCGGCCGCGAGGTTCAGTTCCAGAAGGCGGCCGACTTGGTACGCGCGTAACCGAACTGCTCACAAGCGGCCAGGTCGATCGTGTCACGGTGGTGTTCAACCGCTTTGTCAATGCGATGACCCAGGTCCCGACGGAAGAGGCCCTTGTGCCTCTAGCCGTGGCCGAGAACGACAATAACACGGAATATAGCGCTCAATACGAATTTGAGCCCAACGAAGCCGAGCTGCTCGCTCAGCTTCTGCCGCGTAATATCCAGGTGCAGTTCTTCGCAGCGCTTCTCGAAAGCGCAGCTGGCGAGCAGGGCGCGCGCATGACCGCGATGGATAACGCGACACGGAACGCAGGCAAGGCGATCGACGATCTGTCGCAGCGCTACAACCGCACCCGCCAGAGCAACATTACCAAAGAACTTATCGAGATCATCTCCGGCGCTGAAGCCGTCTGAGACTTTTACGCAGGAGCCGAAATACGATGTCCGAAACTCTGTCGTCTGCCAGCAGCAACGTCGTGGGTCGCGTGACGCAGATCCGCGGTCCCGTGGTCGACGTCCAGTTCGAAGGCACGCTGCCGCATATCCTCAATGCGCTGCACGTCCAGAACGGTGACCAGACCCTTGTGCTCGAAGTGGCACAGGAAATCGGTGAGCGCGAAGTGCGCTGCATCGCCATGGACAGCACGGATGGTCTGGTCCGTGGAAGCGAAGTCAAGGATACGGGCGGTCAGATCACCGTGCCCGTCGGTCCTGCGACGCTCGGCCGCATCCTGAACGTCATCGGCGAGCCCGTCGATGAGCGTGGGCCGGTCGTTTCCGACAAGCATTATCCGATCCATCGCAAGGCGCCGTCCTTCGAAGATCAGGCAGCTGCTTCCGAAATTCTCGTGACCGGCATCAAGGTTGTCGATCTGCTCTGCCCCTATCTCAAGGGTGGCAAGATCGGTCTGTTCGGTGGCGCTGGCGTCGGCAAGACCGTCATCATCCAGGAACTGATCAACAACATCGCCAAGGCTCATGGCGGCGTGTCCGTCTTCGCCGGTGTCGGCGAGCGTACGCGTGAAGGCAATGACCTGTATTTCGAAATGCAGGATGCCGGCGTGATCAAGATCGGTGAAGACGGCTCGACCCAGGGCTCCAAGGTGGCACTGGTTTACGGCCAGATGAACGAGCCGCCGGGCGCACGTGCGCGCGTCGCGCTGTCGGCCCTGTCGCTTGCGGAATATTTCCGTGACGAAGAAGGCCAGGACGTTCTGTTCTTCGTGGACAACATCTTCCGCTTCACGCAGGCTGGTTCGGAAGTGTCGGCCCTGCTGGGTCGTATTCCTTCGGCCGTGGGCTATCAGCCGACACTGGCTACCGAGATGGGCGCCTTCAGGAGCGCATCACCTCGACCAAGAAGGCTCGATCACTTCGGTTCAGGCCGTTTACGTGCCTGCCGACGATCTGACCGATCCGGCACCTGCCGCGACCTTCGCCCATCTTGATGCCACGACCGTGCTGAACCGCTCGATCGCGGAAATGGGCATCTATCCGGCCGTCGATCCGCTGGACTCCACCTCGCGTTCGCTCGACCCGAAGATCGTCGGTGAAGAGCATTACCAGGTAGCGCGCGACGTGCAGCGTATCCTCCAGACCTATAAGGGCCTGCAGGACATCATCGCCATCCTGGGCATGGACGAGCTGTCGGAAGAGGACAAGCAGGTCGTGGCGCGCGCTCGTCGCATCCAGCGCTTCCTGTCGCAGCCTTTCCATGTGGCCGAAGTCTTCACGGGCTCGCCGGGCAAGCTTGTTTCGCTCGACGACACCGTGCGCAGCTTCAAGGCAATCGTTGCCGGTGAATACGACACCCTGCCGGAAGGCGCCTTCTACATGGTCGGATCGATCGAAGAAGCGATCGCCAAGGCCGAAAAGATGAAGGAGTCGGCGTAAGCCCATGCCGGTTCAGGTCGAAATCATCAGCCCGGAGAAGCTGCTCTTCCAGAAGGAAGTAGAGATGGCTGTCATCCCGGGCGAGGAAGGCGATATCGCGGCCATGCCGGATCATGCGCCGATCATGCTCCTGCTGCGCGGCGGCATCGTTTCTCTTTATGAGAACGGTGTCGTTACCGAGCGTTTCTTCGTCTCCGGTGGTTTCGCCGATATCACGGCTGATCGCTGCACCATTCTCGCGGATGAGGCGCTTCTGGTTGAGGAGATCGTCCTGAGCGAAGCAGAGAGTCGTCTCGAAATGCTGGAGACCCAGCTGACGAACGTCGCTGCTGACGACATTGTCGATCAGGAGCGTCTGTCTCGCAAAATTCAGGCGACCAGAGCGGCCATCGAGGCTGCTGAGGCAGCCCACCCGCTGCACTGAGTTCTGAAAAAGGCCGGTTCCCCAGGGGACCGGCCTTTTTCATATTGGGTCAAGGGTGAGGTGCCGTGTTTATCATTCCGGCCCCCTTAGGAGCCGGAAGCAGCCAAACTCAGCCGCGACCGCGATAGCCGGGCACGTCCTGAGCTGGAATCCAGACACCCTTGGGTGCTTCGCCCGTCTGCCAGAAGACGTCGATGGGAATACCGCCACGCGGGTACCAATAGGCGCCGATGCGCAGCCATTTCGGATTCAGGATCTCGACCAGTTTCACGGCGATGCTCACCGAACAGTCTTCGTGAAAAGCGCCATGATTGCGAAAGCTGGTGAGATAGAGCTTTAGCGACTTGCTCTCGACGATCCATTCGTCTGGAATATAGTCGATAACGATATGGGCGAAATCGGGCTGGCCCGTCACGGGGCAGAGCGAGGTAAATTCCGGTGCCGTAAAGCGCACGACGTAATCGCGCCCCTTATGTGGGCTGGGTACGCGTTCGAGCGTCGCGGTTTCCGGGCTCTCCGGCTGGACTGTTTGGCGGCCTAGCTGCTAAGCGCCGCCAGATCGTTCTCTGATGTGGTCATGATGGTCTGCCCTGATGTATGGAAGGGAAATGCAAGTGTCTCAAGCCGGTTTCCCAGCCCCAGTCATCGTGTCTTCTACAGAAGATTTGGCGCAACTTTGCGCCCGACTCAAGCAGGAGCCGTTCGTTACGATCGATACGGAGTTCGTGCGCGAGCATACGTACTGGCCTGAGCTCTGTGTCGTGCAGCTGGGTGGCGTGTCGGATGTGGCTGTTATCGACACGCTGGCGCCGGGGCTGGATCTTGCGCCGCTTGCCGATCTGCTGGCGACTGAGAGCTGCGTGAAGGTCTTTCATGCCGCCCGTCAGGATCTTGAGATTTTCCTGCACCTCTTCGATGCGCTGCCGCAATCGATTTTCGATACGCAGGTGGCAGCCATGGTCGGTGGCTACGGCGATCAGGTTGGTTACGACACGCTGGTTAGTGCCATCACGGGGGCCAGCATCGACAAGACGCATCGCTTCAGCGATTGGGCGGCGCGCCCGCTGTCGAAGGCGCAGATTGCCTATGCTGCCGCCGATGTCACCCATCTGCGAGACGTCTATCTCGCCCTGCATCGCGAACTCGATAAACAGAACCGGCTGCATTGGGCTGATGCCGAGCTGGCCGTTCTGAACGACCCGGCGACGTTCCGCCCGGATCCGCGTCGACAGTGGGAGCGCCTCAAGGCCCGTACCAATAACCGCCGCATGCTTGCGGTGCTGCGCGAAGTGGCCGCCTGGCGCGAGGTTGAAGCGCAGGCGCTGAATATTCCCCGCCAACGTTTGATCCGTGACGAGAGTCTTCTGGAAATTGCTGCTGTGCGTCCGCAGGATGCCGATGCGCTGTCGCGTGTGCGCGGCGTCTCGCGAGGCTTTGCTGAGGGCAAGGCCGCACCGGGGCTGCTTGCCGCCGTGCAGACCGGCATCGATCTGCCGGAAAAAGACCTGCCGCGCCCGCCGCGCAAATCCGAAGGGGCCAAGCCGTCAGCTGCGCTTGTGGCACTGCTCAAGGTGGTTCTGGCAGCAAGCTGCGAGGCCAACCGGGTCGCCCCCAAGCTTGTAGCAACGAGTGATGACCTTGACAGCCTTGCTCTGGGTGAGACCGATAGCCCCGTTTTGCAGGGCTGGCGTCGTGCCGTTTTTGGCGATGATGCCCTTGCCTTGCTCAAGGGAGAGATCCAGCTTGTCGTCGAGGGGCGGGCTGTTCGTCTCGTCAGATCGGCCAGCGCAGACTGATCGTTCATGAGTGGCGACGCCGCATCCTGGTGAGGCTCGCCCTTCATTCTTTGGTAATTCGTGCGGGTTCAGATTGACTCGGGCAAGAGCTCCGTGTTTATCCGCCAGTCTCATCATAGAAAAATCCGATTTACGGATTGAGCAAGTCGTATCGACACCCTAGTTTTACGTCACTGGACTTAATGAGGAGCACGGGCGATGGAATGGACCGACGAAATAATCTCCCGTCTTCAGACGCTTTGGCAGGAAGGACTATCCACTGCCGAGATTGGCAGGCAGCTCTCGATCACGAAAAACGCCGTTGTGGGCAAGGCTCATCGCCTTGGCCTGCCACCGCGTCCCTCGCCAATCCGTGCTACCGCCAAGCCTCGCAAGGAAGTCGCAGCCGAGACGCCCGTCTCACAGGATGCGGACGAGACGGCTGGTGTGGCTTCAGCTGCGCCCCAGGCTGCGACCCCCGGTGAGGCGAAAATCTCTGTCGCCGCTGCGCCCGCTGCTCCCGTCAAATCTGTCGCTGCCGAGCCGGTCGCGCCGCCCGCTCCCAAAACGGAGCCTGTTGAAAAATCTGCTGCAAGCCCCATTTCTGCGGTACCCGACGAAGGCGCTTCCGTGGCCAGCAAGCCCAGTCCGACCCGCAAACCCGCCGAGGCCAAAACCATGTCGCCAGACCTGATGCTTCGTCCGCTTCTGCGCCCGTTGACGACAGAGACCTCGCCGCGTCGCGGTCCGGCCTGCTGCTGGCCGAATGGCGACCCCGGGACACCTGGCTTCCATTTCTGTGGCGCCAAACCTGTGCCCGGCAAACCTTATTGCGCCGAGCATTGTGCGATCGCCTATGTAAAGCTACGTGACCGTCGCGAGAGCGTTGGCTGAGCCTTTCAGCTTTTGGTTCTGCCTCATAAAAAAAGCCCGGTCGTGAAGGACCGGGCTTTTTTGCGTCTGGACCTTGAAGGGCTCAGACGGAGGGAGCTGATTCTTCCGACTTCTCGACAGCCGGAGCAGGTGTCTCGAGAGCGGCGGGGCGCGGCGGCACGTCGCCGGTAATCATCTCGAGATGACCCGTAATCTGGCCACCATCTTCCACCTGCAGACGGCGGCAACGCGTCTTGCCGATCAGCTTGCCGGTGGCGCGCACGGTCAGATTGCCGCGTACTGTCAGCGTACCGTCGATCGTGCCAGCCAGATCAGCGTCTTCAACTTCGATCTCACCGCGGAAAACACCGCCCGGCGCGACGGAGAGTTCAGCGGCCTGAAGTAGCGACGCCTCGACAGTGCCTTCAACCACCAGACGCTCGGCGTCCTGGATCGACCCCTGAACCGAGATGCCACGTCCTACAACGAGGGTGCGGCGGTCCGAGGAGTCACGACGCCCACCGGGGGCAGCCGCCGCGGCGGCTGGGCGTGCC
>NZ_BAKW01000025.1 GCF_000614545.1 Asaia platycodi JCM 25414
CCCGCGTCGTCGTGCGTCCATCGGCGTCTTGCCGCCTGCACCTGTCCACATCCGCATCGGGCGCAAGGTCATGTACCGCCCCGCTGACCTCGACAAGTGGCTTGACGACATGGCCGCGGCGTCTGGGTTTGCCCGCGTCTCCCGTCGCCGTGGTCGCCCGACGAAGGTTGAGCAGGCCCAGCGCCAGCAGCAGGCGGAGGGCTGACCGATGGAGACGCTTGCAGAAGTGATTTACCAAAACGGGGAATCATTCAGGCAGAAGTTTGGGTGCAGAATCCCACGGTTCGACACAATACCAAGAATCCAGATTGCCGAAACAACAATCAACAGAATGGTCATAGGTACTGCGCACAAGGTCACGCATGATGAGATAATTAGTGGGGTGCGCGCAGTTTTGGGGCAACATGGACGCGGACGAGGTGTGGATTGAGTACGCAGGGGAGAATAGCTTAAGTGGTGGAAGCATAAGGTCTGTAGTGGACGGAATTGAGGTGAGTCTCTGGGGCTGCACCAGAACACGCCTGTATGGGAATGCTACCGGCTGGATTAAGCCTGACGGAATGACTGTCAAGGCGCTCCCAGAGGAGAGGTCGGGGGTGCTGAATATAGTTTTTCACATTGCAGTAGCCGCCGCCACTCTAGCCGAGCCCGGCACCCCTGCTGAACTTGCACCCGTTGACCATGCCGAGGAGCGCCGCACCCGAGAGACTAACAAGAAGCGCCGCCGGATGGGCCGTCCGCTTGACCTGCCATGCCGCCCAATCATTTGGAACCTCGACAAGGTTCCGGCATGGGACGAGCGCCGCCGGATGGCCACAAGTCGCCGGGAACAGGCCCGACCACATGCCGTAAGGGGACATTGGAGGCACTACAAAAGCGGGAAGGCTGTGCAAATCCGCCCGCATTTCAGATGCGGCATCCCGGAGAGCATGGGCCGGGACTACCGGGTGCGGGCCTAATGCTGGCCCGGTCAGGCTAGGGCTAATCGCCCTGGCTGACCTGCTACCCCGGAAATCATGGAAAAAGCAGCGGAACAGCACGGGAACGTTGAAATCCGCCACCCTGAAACTGTTCAATATAGAAAAGCCCGCTCTCTGATAGTCCCGGCAAGGACAGTGACCAGAGAAACGGGCTTGGTTCGCAACGACACGCGATGAGTTAAGTTATCCCGCCTCTGGCCCGGTTTTCAACACTCATCGCGCAGGCGGTGGGTGTTTTTTATGGTTGGCGACAGGCGGCAGTTTTGGGAAGACGTGGAGGACCGGGAACGGCTCCGTCTCCCCGCGCCCGACGCCGATGACGTGGCAGGCAGGGACGAGGTGCTGCGTCAGGACGTAGGGCTTGCCGCAAAGATTCTTCGGGCCACAAACCTCGACTTGTTCGGAAATCCGGCAAGCCTGCATGATATCGCATCCGTTACGATGCACCCATCACGCATCCCGGCGGCGGCATTGCTCAGGCGCTCCCGGTTGTTCCAGACCGTCAGGAACACGGACGCAACGTTTTGGCGCAAGGAATTCAAAACGTTCATGACCGAGCGCCGGGCAGAGCGCAGAAATCACAAACACATCATGGTCAGGCTGACAGCGGTGGGACACTGGACGCACCCATCAGGCGTGCATGATGTCTGTGATTTGCGATAAGACGGCCAGCGCGTCTACAGCGCCATGGCGGCGGCATTGTACGACGCAGAACACAGAATCAGAATCCTGCGCGGCATTGTTCTTCCGCTCTATGTCGGAACGCATGACGTTTTTGCGGACAACGGCTGGATTGTGAAACGTCACTACCATGTAGGCATTGATATCAACCGGGCCGGGCTTTCGGTTGAAGACTGGCAGTTCGTCCGGGAGCGTCTAAAGCGTCATTTCCTTGACCGTGGCTTCACTATCTACGTCCCTGAACTCGACCAGTATGACGACGAGGACGCGGAGTGGGCCGCATGGTACGCATCAGGAAAAACGAAGACGGAAGAAGGCGAGCCGGACGAATTGGACCCGGACGCTCTGGCTGAATACCACCGGCAGACAGTCGGGAGTGATTTCTATAATCCACGCGGGGATTTCCGCAGGTTTCGCGCTGACCTGAACCGGGGCGGCTTGAGGTCAAAATTCATCGGGCAGGGCATCGAACTAGTCGCCAAGGGCACCAGAGGTGCGCGGACTGGCGACTATCAGCCTCATGCCCGCGCACTCGTGAATCACCGTTCAGATGGTTTCGAGGTGCGAACAAATGTTGTCATCGCGCATCCGGACGCCGTGGACCTGAATCCCGGCGCACTGGTAGCATGTGACCTGTCGGAAGATATTCGCCGCGCCCGGTATCTTGCCGATGATGGCCTTGCGGTGGTCCTGCGCCGCCAGAATGAGGACACATGGCAGGCACTGGCCGAATGGCTGGCGACCCTCGCACGTCTACACCGTCTTATGGTATCTCCGTAAAACCTGATGTCATCCTTCCCTCTGCCGTCATCCACCTGATGGAGAACAACACCCATCGTGTCGCCGAGGTCCTGAACACAGCCATGGGATATCTGCCCGGCGTCACTAGCGCCATCAGAAACCGCCCGATGACATCAACCGCAGTCAGGTTGTGCATGAAGGAGGTCATTGAGAGCGCGAGGAACACTCACAGGTTTCTGTCATCTGTCCGCCGCATCCGTGGTCTGGGTACCCCACAGGACGGCGACAATGGCGGAATACCGCCGGAAATGGTGGGAGACTGGCAGGCACAGGCCGCCCGCCTTCTTGCCGACACGCTGAATCCGCCAGCACCCGCCAAGGCCGCCCGGTCCGCACGTCTGACCCTGACTCCACGTCCACCGAAGCCCGCACCGGAGCCAGCCCCGCAGTCCGCGCCTGACGATGAAGAAGCGGCATGGAGGCAGGCAATCGAGGACCAGAAAGCTGAATATACGTCCCGGATTGCCGCTCAAGAGGCCGGGGAAGCCCGTGAGCAGGCGAAAGCCCCTCATGATGCACTCGCCCACATTTGAGGCGAATACGCCGCCTCAAAGCGACTACAGGTCCGAGGCGGTCAGGTCAGGCACGTTCCGACGAAGTTCCGAAATCAGCCAGGCGACTGGCTGCCATATCCTCGTGCTAAGAGTAGGAAACATATTTTGGAGGCAATCAATGAGTGAGCAAGAAAATCTTACACTGATGAGCAGAATGGCCTTACTCAAGGCTGCTGTAGATGCAGCATACGACTACATCCTACACAATACCGTTCTCACGTTTGAACAGGTGAATTCCCCTCGACTTCAAAGGATAAAGACAGCGCATGAATTCTTCCCCACATTCGTAAATCTTCTGGACAGGTTCTCTAGTGAGCATAACGTTCCTGCTGCTGGTCTTGATGTCTCGACGCTAGAGAGGATTGCGCCTAGCGATTCAGATGAGGTGCTAAAAGCGGTGGGCGCATCTCTTAGTAGATTTCAATATGTATGCTCCCATTACCGTTCATCCTCTTCTGCCTTTAGGGAATTTGAAGGTTGCCTAGCCAACTTTCTGAAACTTGTGAAAGAGGAAAAGTAATAAGCGCCTGATGGCTGGGCGAGGCCGCAGGCAGACCCCGGCCATCCCTTCGAGCGCATCCAGACCCGCAGGGTGTGGATAAGTGCGAGAACAACTAGAGACGCAATTTTCAACAATAAAATCAATGAAGACCCGAAATAAATATCGGGGCTTAATTGATGCAATCGTACCAATTTCTATAGAATTTGGTATAATGATATCAAGTCAGAGGGAAATTGTCGTCTGGCGTATCGTTTTCTGTACCGTAACTTCAGGGGGCAATATGGCTATTTACGGATACGTTCGCGGCATGGCGGGCGCAGGCGCATGGAAACTTCATCAGGAGATGAGCCGCGAGGGTTGTGACATCATCACCTTTGTTGCGGACGACGACGTACCCACCGACATTGAGAGCGAGACGCATCTGGCAAACATGGTCAGCCAGATGGAACCGGGGGATATCCTTGTCATCCCGGACATCCATCACGTCGCGTGTGATTTCGATGAATGCGCCGGTGATGAAGCCCGGCAGGCTATTGACCGGATTGGCGCTTCCCTTCGCGTTCTCCGGGAGGTCGCCTGATGGCTGTTTATGGATACGCCCGCGTCTCCACGCCTCGCCAGAATATCGCGCCGCAGGTGAAAGCCCTGCGCGCAGCAGGAATCCCGAAAGACAGGATTTTTCAGGATAAATCGACCGGTCGCATTGTGGACCGGCCCGGCCTGAATGCGCTCCTGTCCGCAATCCAGCCGGGCGACACGGTGACGTGCTGGAAAGTGGACCGTCTGGGTCGGTCGTTCCTTGAATGTGCCCAGATTGCCGCGAGGCTTCGGGCTGACTACGACGCGCACATCACGACGATAACCGGCGGCGTGGACACTCGGACAACCGAAGGCCGGTTCCTGTTCTCGGCACTTCTCGCCGTGGCGGAACTGGAAACTGAACTCAGGGCCGAGCGGCAGGGCTGGAAGACGCACGCGAGAAGCGCAAGCAGACCGGGCGTCAGGGCGTCGGTGGTGGTCGCCGACCAACACTGACCAGCCGCCAGCGTGAGCACGCGCGCCAGATGAAAGTCGAGGGCAAATCCATCACGGAAATCCAGCGGCTTTTTAACGTCAGCCGGGGTGTTGCTCAGAGAGCAGCGGCGGGCCGGGAGGCAGTGCTGGATGATTTCGATTTCAAGAAGCCGGAAGACCGGGAGCGCGTGCGGAAATCGAGGCCACGAAGCGCCATCCCGAGACACCCGCGCCCGGCATTATTTCTCTCGATAATCACCGTGCCTTGCGTCGGCAGGCGCGACACTCACAGAGAGCCGTTGACGGGCTGTCTGCCGAGATTGTGCGCCTTGAAGCGCTCATTGCAGAGGAGGCCCGTCAGCGGACTTCACTGGATGGAGCGCACACGATGGCGAAGAAAATCAAGACGGGATGGATGGCAGGCGCGGACGGATACGCAGCATTGCCGGACAATCTGAAAGCGGCCGCAAGGAAATCATATAACAAGTGGAAAGGCAGGCAGGTCACAGACGGCAGGAACAGCGCAGACGTGTTCAGCCTGAGCGATTATGTCGATTACGTTCAGGGCAGGCGGAACGATGAACGTGGATGGAGATTCGAGCGTCCGGACGACGAGGCAAACACTATCCGCAGGGCACCAGAGCCGACGCCGGAAATCGTTGACAGTGACGCCCCGCCTGCACCGCAAGACGACCCGGACGACATGCCGGAAAGTGACGGCTGGGACCGTGAGAGCCGGTTCCGCGCCCGTCTTCTGGCTGGTCACTACAAGATTTCTGAAAGCAGCCTGACGCCTGAGCAGGTCGCTGCCATTTCGAAAATCCGAATTGACCGCAACCGGGGCGTTGCCACGATTGAACTGCACACGGGCGACGTTTTTGAGGATTTCGGGGACCGGATTGTCAGCCCCCGTGACCCATCCCCGGAGACGGCGGCACAACTGGCGCAGGCCGCAGTTTTGCACGGCTGGTCTAACGTCCAGCTTACCGGAACCCCGGCTTACCGCGATGAAGTCGCCATTGCCCTGAGCCTGCTGGAACCCCCGGTTTCTCACGATTGGAAACTCTCACGGGCGGCACAGGAGCGGCTTGACGCTGCCCTTGCCGAGCGGCAGGCAGCACACGAGAACACGAACGCCATCAGGCCCATTGAAGCCCCGGCGAACGAGATAGTGCCGGAAAGTCCGTCTAGGGCTGTCGCCCTGGACGAACCGCAGCCAGAAGCGCCAGCGGATACGGATGACGGTTACGACCCGGATGCTGACCCTGATTTCGTGCCCGTTGGCCCTGACCATATCGACTATGGCGAGGCATGGGAGGCCGAGAAACTGGCGGCGGTCGAGGCTCGGGAGCAGGCAGAGGAAATCACGACGGAAGACCTACTGAAACTTGCGCAAGATTCACCGCCGCCGACCGTCCGGATTGCTGCCGTGGTTTTGGGAACAGGCAACGTTGTGTCCGTGGAGTGGTTGCAGGCAAACCGGGATGCTTACGCTGGCATGTCGGCGGCGGATATCATGTCAGTCTTCCCGTCGTTCATAGGGGGAGCAGGTGAATCCAGCGGCCTTCGAAAACGACCCGTCCGGTGGTGAAGACCTCGACCATGCCATGCAGGAGGCGGACCGGGAGTGGACCCGGCAGGTAGGCGACGCCGTGGAGGCGTGGGAGGAAGCGACAGGCCGTGAACTTGCCGACCTGCCGCACGTGGAATGCCGACAGGTGTTCATCACGGACCCAGCCGACCCAGCGGGCGACCTTGACGCGGCGGACATGCGCACGCGCCCGGAACTGGCAAGGGTGTCCGACAGGCTGAAAAAACTGACGAACGAGCAGCTAGAAAAGCGGCTTTCTCAGACCTTCCCGCACTATCATCCTGATGTCGGTGCTCCCGACGCCAGAGACCACGCCGTTGCGAAATGGAAAGCTCGCAGGGCAGCAAAGAAGGAGGCAAACAATGCGAAAAATCAGGAGAATCACGAGGCTCGTGTTCCCGGTCATGATGAGCCTGTAAGTCCTGTTGTCTCTGACCCTGCACCCGACCCAGACGGCGGCAATGCTCGCCGGGACATGGCAGACGTTCGACCGCAGCGGACTGCCGGTGATGGTGCTGACGCTGTTCGGGATAGCCGCTCTGTTCCACTTCGCCCGGCACCGGCTGAACAGTCTGGCGAGCAGGTAATCAGGCAGACGCTTGCGGAAATCCGGGAACGCTATGCTCATGAGGCCGCACGGCTCGACGTTCCCGCACTGACCGTCCTTCTTGAACCCCGGCAGGCCGCCATTGACGGCGCCATCAGGGCAGCAGAGAAAGCCGCATCCAAGGCAACGAGAGAGGCCAAGACCGCACGGAATAACGCCTCTTTCCTGTCACCGGGCACCCGGAATGCCGCAGAGGACGCAGAGAAGCTGGCACAGGCTCTAAAGGCCGAGGCCGACCGCCTGAAAGAAGGCCGCCATGCAGCATTGGTGCAGGCCCGCAAGAATGCCGAAGCCGAGCGGAAGGAACTGACGACTGAATCAGAGCGTCAGGCCCGGTCGCCAGATTATCAGAAAGCAGAGCGTGCGCTCAGGGATGCAAACTTGATTGACCTTGCACTGGACAGCCGGGACGCGGGCACGCTGGAAGCGCTGAAAACCGGGGATTTCTCTGCCATCAGGGCAGCGGCTCAGGATTGGCAGCGTAAGCAGCGGAGGCAGGCCGATGCTCTGGAAGTGGCCCGGCTCAAGGCAGGTCCGAAGGCCAAGCAGGCGCAAAAGACCGGGCTTTCTGTCGTCCCGGAGTGACCTGACAACATTACGAGGATTAAATCTGGTTCAGGAAGGGGGCGTTCATTTATGAGCGCTCCCTTTTTCGTGTTCATGAATTCATGACCTCATTTATAAATAGATATGACCATTTATGATGTTATTAATAAATATAGAATTGATTCCATTCTGATTTGTAATGTTACTGACTGCTTTATGCTTTTAGATAACTTGCCGGTGCGTCTGTGAAGACCTATCGTATATCTGTATTCAACGAGCGGAGAACAGAACAGTGATTGATAACGGTTACACGGCACAGGTAATCCACTGCCACCCCGGCGCGGCTGGCATGACATTTACAGAGTTCAGTCACCCCCGGATGGAGACTGCACTTGAGGAATGGGCGGCTTCTGGCCTGACGACTACGGCCATCAGGACGGAATTGCGCCGGGGTTTTCTGGCGAGCCAGACGACCGCAGCCGTCCGGGTTGAGATTGAGCCAGAGCCGACCGTTGGTGGTCATACGGTGACGGCATTTATCGTCAGGGACCGTAAGCGCCAACCGCGCCGCCGTCTCACGCATGCCGAGCAGAGAGAAATTGTAGACTGGTACCGGGCGGACTTTGACTACCGGGAAATCGCGGAGGCGGTAGGACGGGAGCCGTCAACCGTGGCGTCATACCTGCGCCGGGTTGGCCTGATGGGGAGAGCCGGGGCTTAGTGCCCCAGCCACCAGAGCAGAAATCCCAGAACCGCCGAGGCGACAAGCAGGACAATCGCCGTTTCGAAGGCCAGTGCAAGCCCTTTGCGCGGCCTTCCCCGTGGTCTTTTCCCGGGAGGCGGGGCCAACTCTGGATTGTTCGCCGCGACCTTCTGATTGATGAAATCATCAAGTCAGTCACCCGAAACCGCCTGTCTCGCTTGCCGTAGCTGAATGACCGGGGACCGAGGCCAAGCCAGAGCAGGTTCCGGAACCTGCCGTATGATACACCGAGATATTCCGCAGCCTGTTTGCTGTCCAGCACGGCAGGCAAGCGGCGGTTCTGCGGGCTTTCAGGCGTCATCGTCATCACCGGCAATGATGCCCGCCAGCTTCTCCGCTTCCTCAATCTGCCGACTGATGGTCTCGGGTACGGGCTGATAATAGCGGTCCAGACTTTTCAGGTCTTTGTGACCTGTCACCCGCTTGAGGTCGAGCGGATTGGGCAAAAGGCGGGCAAGACGGCTTGTGGCCTCATGCCGCAGGTCATGGAACGTCAGGTCTGCAAGTCCGGCCTTTTTCGCCCGGCGGACAACCCGGATTCCGAATGTGTTTCCGTTTCCCACATTGAACACCGGGGCGTCAGCTTTTGGCGGCTTCTGATACGTCAGAAGTTTCTCACGGAGGAGACGCAGGGCACCCGGCGTCAGGGGGCGGACTTCAAGCCCGCGTTCTTCTTGATGGTCCCGACCCTTGGTCCTGCCGTCATCGCCGCCTAGATGAACGGTCCGCCGTTCGAAATCGACATCCTGCCATCTCAACAAGATAGCTTCGCCGCGTCGGGTGCCTTGCTCAATGGCGAACCTGACGAGCCAGACGTCATCCGGGTGCGTCTCGCTGGTCACGGCCTCAATCAGGCGGTCATACTCTCCCGGCTCGGGGCCGTCTGCACCATTTGCACCATCTGTCAGCCGCCGGTTGCGCTTCTTGTCCGCGCCCGCGGGCCTCTTCACGACCCGCCCGGACGCATGGTTGACGATGCTGATATCCCATTCGGAAATCGCGTGCTGAATCACGGCAGCCAGCAGGTTCAGGCGCTTGGCGACTGTCCCCGGCGCATACCCGGCCTTTGTCATGCGGTCCCGGAACCCCCGGACATCAGCCCGAGAGAACTTGGAGAGCCGGACGCCGGGAAGGTCGGAATCCCGCAGGATGGCCGGAATGTGCCCGGTGCGGTCGGCTTCCCGGTCGGCCATGCACTCCGAGGCATACCGGGTCACGAGGTCGGAAATCGTGGTGTTGTCGAGAGGCCGGGTGTCCTGAAACTGGCCGAGTTCCGCCTTGGCAGTCGTCTCGGTTAGCCATCGGCGGGCGAGGGCGGCAGTGCTGAAGGTCTTCTGAACCCGGCGACCGTCCACGACTTTGCGGGTCATGTACTGCTTCGGGCCGCGATAAGTCACGCCCTTGGGGAGAGGTTTACCCGTAGCCGGGTCAATGCGGGCGCTCATGCCCGGCCTGTCATCAGGAATCGCATCGCCTGCCATGCATCGGAGGATATGACGTTCCTCGGGATGGTGCAAAAATGGTGCAAATAACCGGATTTTTCGGAGGGATTTTCCAAAAAAGTGAGGAAAATCAAATGGCGTCCCATAGGGGAATACAGCAGTTGGGACTTTTCAATAGGTTACGCCGTAAAACAGTACAAATCCAGTTCCGGAAATCAATGGGTTAGCGGCAATTTGTAAAACACTGGATACATGTGGCCCTCTTTCAGAGGAGGGTTTCTTCCTGTCTTTCCCTGACCAGAGCGATGAATTCTTTCAGGTTCATGAGCCAGTGCTGCTGTGCTGGCTTGAATGTTGTGTGCAGGCTTTGCGGCAGAACGAGCTGCAGGTTTTTTGCCTGCATTTCGCCGGTCTGGTTTTCCGATATTCCTGGCTCGAGGGTGAGCAGATGTTTCCCCGGAATACGGACTGCCTCGGAGAGCACCTGACGCCATCTGTCTTTCAGCGTCGATTTGGCGCCAAGCATGGTGAGCCGGGATTCTGGGAACTGCGGGTTTGCATACTGTGTCGTGCCGGGAAACAGGAAATCCGGCCGGTTGCGGTTTTCGGTTTTCGCCCCGCGTTCGTGGCTGATGCTGCATGCGGTGAAGATAGCCTCCAGATGGTTTTCCAGAGCCATCCCTGCGCGAGCCTTGCGTCTGTTCTGCACGCTCAGGGAAAAGCCCAGAAATCCCTCCACATCTGGCCCGTCCTCCTGAATGAAGCCGCCCGCAATCCGGCTCGCAACGATCCTGCGCTCGAGACGGCGGAACAGCTGTTCCTCGCGTTCCATCCAGGAAATGAGAGCCAGATCGGGATCATCAAGAGGGGAGATCTCCGGGAGTGACTGCCGGGCGAGTGTCGAAAAGACCTGCGTCTTCGGGAAAACCAGACCGAATGGATCAATCAGGCAGTCCAGATAATCTGCTTCGGGCTCTGCCTGTTCGAGCCCCAGCTCATCAAGGATATACCGCGCGGCAAAACCGAGCTCCGGATTGTTTGTTTTCCCGACATCCGTAAAGACGAAGCCTTTTTTAGAGCTGCTTCCGTCTATGCCGAACAGCCAGTCAAGCTGGTTTCTTACCGTGCCTTCCGCAGCCGTGATGATCACCAGCGCAGATCCATCGGGGCGCAAGGCAAGATAGAAGAGGTCTCCCGGGGACATCAGGAGAGTGACCTCATTTTCCCTGTAATACAGGCGGTACTCGGTACGGGTTTTATGCGCACGCCGGGAGTCATACCAGCTTAGTGATCCGTCGACAGTTACCGGCTGTTCGTCTTCGTTGAGCCAGATGAAGCGCGCGGGAAAATCCGATCGATCATCATCGCCGAACAGCGCGCGCAGGGCCAGCGAACCGTTGAATTCGTGCTGATGGGACTTCGCCGGCGAGGCCTCAACCGCGCTGATTACCTTAGATACAACGCCAACAAACTCATCTGCCAGCCGCCCGCGCTTCATAATCCCTGCCTGATCTGAATGATGCCCGGACAAGCCGGCTCAATCATCCCAGCCTAATCTGACCGGTTCCGGCCGTCGAGTCTGGGGAAAACAGGAACAAGTCACGAACAGGGCATTGTCATCTGGGAGAAAAAATGTACAAATGCCCAAAATATTCCCAGAGGGCCGAATGTCGCTTTTTCCCGATGCACGCACCAGTTTCTCGCTCATGAGAGAGCAGGCCGGGCTTACCCTGAAGGAAGCCGCCGGCAAACTCAGGATCAGCGAAAGCACAGCCAACCGCTACGAGAAGGGTCGGCAAAAGGTATCTCCGCCGGTCATGCGTCTGCTCGAAACCCTGGTGACGGAGCGCCGTCGCAGTCAGCGTGCCGTTCAGCCCGGTTTCCGCTTTATCGACCTGTTCGCAGGCATCGGGGGGCTGCGCATCGGGTTTGAGGGGATTGGCGGTCGCTGCGTCTTCACGTCCGAATGGGACCGGTTCTCGCGTGAGACCTATGCCCTGAACTACCCTGACAATCATGAGATCAGCGGGGATATCAGACCGTTCTCGGAGAAACCGGAACTGGTGCCGGAACATGATGTACTGCTGGCCGGGTTTCCCTGCCAACCATTCTCTCTGGCCGGCGTTTCGAAAAAGAATGCTCTTGGTCGTCCCCATGGCTTTCTGTGCAACATGCAGGGCACGCTCTTTTTCGATACGGCACGGATCATCGCGCATCACCGGCCCGCTGCCTTCCTCCTGGAAAACGTGAAGAACCTGCGCAGCCATGACAAGGGCCGGACATTTGCGGTCATCATGGCCACCTTGCGGGACAAGCTCGGATATCACGTGCAGAGCCGCGTGATCAGCTCGGCCCCATGGGTGCCCCAGAAGCGTGAGCGGATTTTCATTGTGGGCTTTCGCGAGAAAACGGATTTCGATCTCGATGCGCTCGAACTCCCGGCTGCGGAGAATGGCCCGCGTCTGGGCGATATCCTTGAGCCCAATGGGCTGGTACCGGCCAAATACACCCTGACCGAGCATCTCTGGACCTACCTGCAGAATTACCGCGCCAAGCATGAAGCCAAAGGAAACGGTTTCGGCTTCGGTCTCTGCGGTCCGGAGGACGTCGCCAGAACACTCTCTGCCCGTTACCACAAGGATGGATCAGAGATCCTGATCCGGCAGGACGGCAAGCGTCCGCGACGCCTGACACCACAGGAATGCGCCCGTCTGATGGGGTTCGAGCGGGAAGAACGACCCTTCCGCATTGGTGTGTCTGACACCCAGGCCTACAGGCAGTTCGGCAATGCGGTGGTCGTGCCGGTAGTGGAATATCTGGCGCAGGCAATGGCGCCCCATATACGCACGGTCATGCAGACCCCCGAGGATCCTGCACGTCGCCAGGAACTGTCATCGGCCAGTGTTGAGGTGCCAGTTGGCTGATATCGTCACGCCGGAGGTTCGCAGCCGGATGATGTCAGGCATCCGTGGTAAGAACACGAAGCCGGAGATCGTGCTACGCAAGGCCCTGCATGCGCGGGGATTCCGCTACCGGCTTCACGATCGCGCCCTGCCGGGGCGTCCGGACATTGTGTTGCCGAAATGGAAAGCCGTCATTCTTGTCCAGGGATGCTTCTGGCACGGCCACGACTGCTCGCTCTTTCGCATGCCATCTACCCGGCAGGAGTTCTGGTGCGAGAAAATTGAGGGCAATCGCGCGCGTGACGCGCGCAATCGCGAGCAACTGATAGGGCAGGGCTGGCGCGTGCTGGAAGTGTGGGAATGCGCCATGAAAGGACCAGGTCGGCTGAAGTCAGACATGCTTACGGACGACGTACAGCGATGGATCACCAGCGGCCAGAGTTTTTGGACCTTGTGCGGTTCCTGTTGAACACCCAGGAGCCCGAAAAGGTAACCGGTCCGGACAAGGGCAGGCACAACTCTTGCCGGTAATTTAGTGTTACATAATGTCATCATCACATAGCCTCCTGTGTTCTGACCGGAGGTGATGAAAGAGCAATGCCCGAGAGTGACTCAGCGGATCCCATAACGGAACTGTTTCGCATGGATGAACCCAAGCGGATCGCCGGTCTTCTTATGGAAATGTTTTTTCGAACGAAAAATCTTTACCTATCTGGCGGGTAAGGATCCCGGGGGATCCTTCTCGACAGGTTGGCTGATGGGTCGCCACGATGGTTATGATATTGCGCTGCGGGAATGCACCGCCCCCCTGCAGGATGCAGACAAAAAATTCATGGAGCACCTGCAACGTGGAAGGTGGGAGATCGTGCAGTTTCATTTTGCTGATCAGCGCTTTTCTGCTCTTGGAGATTCCCCGGGCTGGTTCAGGAACTGCGTGAACACGGCAAACAACATTCTGTTATCAAAGACACTTACCAGCGGTAAAAAGGCAGACCAGCGCTCAAGGATAACCGGAAAGTCCATGGTGATTTTTTCAGCAGGATGTCAGAAGCTGATATCCGTCATGCATGGCAATCAAGAACCATACTCAATGTCCTGATGGAGACCGGGCTCATCAGATTAATAAAGGACATTGACGCGATTGCTTATAATGAGAGACGCGGACTGCGGGTATTCGAGTTCAAACGCAAATATCCAGCCAGAGGATACTACCGCTTCCAGGAACCCGCTCAATTCGGCAGACTGCCCGAAATTCCTGCCATACGGGATATTTCTCCCGAATTGATCAAGCAAGCGGCTTTTGGTCTTGACCGGGGACACGCCCTCACGCTTGAGGTCTGTCGCAAACTTCAGATCGGATACGTCTACCTGATACTGAACTCCATCGAGACGAGACCGGAACATTTTTTCGACGAATCATTCAGAAGCAGGCAGCCACATGAACTTCTGTATCGCTCTGTTGAGCTCAGAGATCTGGTCGGCTACCACTCAACTGATGGAAAAGACAGTGGCTCATTCAACAGGAACAAGCGCTGGCAATATATGATCGATCGCAAAGTATTCGAGGAATATACGCTGCCCGCAGGCTGAACAACATGCCGGAGATAGCAGCCGGAAGATGCAAGGCAATCGCATGCGTGATGCGCGTAGTCGCGAACAGCTGACCGGGCAGGGCTGGCGGGTGCTTGAAGTTTGGGAATGCGTCATGAAGAGGCCTGAGAGGCTGCACCCGGAACAGGTCATCGAAATAGCTATTTTGTAGCTTCTGGAAGGAGCCTCTACGGGTGTTGTTAGAGGGACAGTGGACGTCCGATAAACGAGATCCGTGAGAATCTATGGTGTAGACCAAGAGGGTCTGAAGTTGCGCTGACATCATCCCCCGTTAGGCTTATTGGGTGGAAGTTAGCTGTTAACTCGAGGGGTGAGTAACTTTTATGGCAGACGCAACAGCAGAGGTTGTACAGAACTTCTTTGGCGACAAAAATTACCAGAAAAATGCTCGAGGAGCCTTGCCCATACTGGTGCGCCAAGCGCGGGCCAGAGCTCCGATCTTCTATGCCTTTCTGGCCAAAGAGCTCAATATGTCCAGTGCCAGACATCTCAATCGTCCTCTGGGATCTATCGGCAAGACACTCATCGAGCTAGGCGATGAATGGGGCGAGTCCATACCCCCGATCCAGTGCTTGGTTATCAACCAGCGTGATCGGACTCCAGGGTTGGGTTATGGCTGGTTCATGTCGGAAGACGACTGGAGCGGGATGACACCCGCAAAGCGGAGGGAAGCCTTGGACGATCAGTTCCACTTGGTCTGGTCGTATCCCCGATGGGGCAAGGTTCTCGAGGCTCTGCACCTCAAGCCACTCAAGGAAAATTTTAACGACCTCGTCTATGAGGCCTCTCAACGGCGTGGAGGCGGTGAGGGCGAGGAACACCGGCGCCTGAAAATGCATGTGGCGCGCAATCCAGGTATTGTCGGGACGAGGGTACGAGGCGGTGAAGGGCTGACAGAAAAACGTCTGCCCTCCGGAGACAGCTGGATGTCTATTTTCAAAATGATGAAGAGCGTGTGGCGGTCGAGGTCAAGCCGGCGACCTCGGATCGGGCTGACCTCACACGCGGAATATTCCAGTGCGTCAAATACACAGCAGTTCTGCGAGCCCAAGCGATTGCGGAGGGCAGGGAGCCCGATACGAGAGCAGTTCTGGTGATCTCCGGGAAGCTTGATCCCGAGCTGAGACGCTTGGCCACACGTCTTAACGTCCACTGCATCGAAGATGTTGTCCCGCGGTAAGGTCAATCGCGGCGCGGGCCACACCCCTCACGCCACGCTATGCAGCCGCTCCGGCATCAGCTTTTCGAGTTTGGCGAGGCCCTTCGCGGTGATGCGCACCTGTTCTGTCACCTTTTCCGAACCGTCGGGGCGGGTGACGGTGGTGATCTTATGGTCCAGATCGCCGTTGGAGGTGTGGGCCTGATAGCCCAGCCAGTGATCGGCGCCGGGGCGGCGGTAGATCCAACCATTATGCGCCAGCCAGTCGAACAGGGCCTTGGGGCGCATATGCAGATTCTTGGCGGCGGCGGTGATGCACAGACTGCCCTCGGCATTCACCAGCCGGTCATACACCTCCGCCTTGGGCAAGGTTTCCGCCAGGGCGGCTTTCTGCCGGGCTACCGTGGCCTGCAACACGGCCAGAGCGCGGGCGGCGAGGGCCTCGGGTGTTTCCTCCGGGGTGGCTGTCATGTAGCCGCCGGTCTTGCGTATGGCGGGCAGGACTTCCTCGAACACCCAGCGCTCGAAGCGTTCGGCCTCGGGGCGCTTGCTGCGCACGATCAGCCGCAGCACGTCGGGCTCCGACAGAACGCGGACATCCTGTGTCCCGCCCGGTGTCGAAAGGGGGTGGTGTTTCGCCACCCCCTTGCAATGCTGTTTCATCGCGTTGGTTGGGTCGGCGTAGCCCAGCCGCTCGGCCACATCCCTGCCGACAAAGAACGGCTCGCCGCCGATCGTCACCACGCGGATTTCCCTGCCCTCAAAGCTGAGGGGGATAAGCATCTCGTTCATGCGGCGTTCCTTTGTGCGAAAAGGGTGGCGTCTTCGATGAAACTGGACAGGAGACGGATTTCCGGACTGCGCTGATCGACCTCGAACGCGTGAAAATACGGGGGCAGATAAAGCCGGATAAGGCGCGCCTTGGCACTCAGCCCCTCGGGCGTGACGGCCTGCATGTCGGCCAGCGCGTCAAGCTGATCGTCGAAGGTATCGGAGAGGGCAAGGCATTCATCATCGGTGAACTCATGAGCGCGGTCATTCATGACGCGATGCGTTTCTATGGCCTGCGTGATGCGGGCCAGCAGCATGGCATCGGCCCCGCCGGACGCGCGCGCATCTGGCATGAGGGCGCCGAGTGAGCCGACAAGAGGCAGAACGGCAAGTTGGGAGAGAACAGCACGTCGAGATGTGCTAGGAAAGGCATCAGCCTGTGGCATGGGGTGTTATCCCTGCTGGAGGTTAGGCCGGAAGGAAAGCACCACCTTTTCTTCCGGCTGATACGTATCTACCGTATCTGAGGATTATGCGTCAACGTAATTGACGTACAAACCGTAGCTATCGTATCTGGAGGACCATGGAACGAAAGCCGACACGATTTGAACTCCGCCTACCCGCTGATCTTGGGGATGAGATCGATCACTGGCGGCGTGCTCAGCCGGATCTACCGAATAGAGCAGAGGCGGCCCGGAGGTTGATTGTCCTTGGGTTGAGATCTGGGCAGAACGAAGCCTAAGAATCTTTTAGGCTGTCATCCGCATTTGCGGCGTGTCTGCTGTTCATGGCGATGAGATTGACCAGCCCGTAAAGCGCGAGCCATTTCGACCCGAGAGCAGGTCGGGGCCAGAACCGCGCAACGATAGCGCATAGTGCAACGAGAAACGTCCCAATCAGGGTTAGATCGCTTGCGATCTCGGCCGGTATGAACGGGAGTAGGGCCGCGTAAAGGCTCTGCCAATCCAGTGTCATGGCGATAATTTCCTTCTTATGTGAGAGGATATGTCGGGCCGGTCACGCCATGAATGGCACGCCCGCAACGGGCCGACCGGAATAGATGGCGAGTTCAAGCCGCCTGCGCCGCTGTAAGCCAGGCAGGGGCACCAGGCCGCCATTTGCCGTCGCCTTGTCCCATCGCAGGAGCTGCTGCCCCGCCGTCGTGTAGAGCTTGCGGTTAAGCAGATTGATAAGCGTAGAATTGCGCATAGCCGCGCTGCCAATGTTGAATTGCCAGGACAGGAGCGCGGCTTCCTGCCACGCGGTGAGCGGCACATGCACCGCCGCCCGCAGGGTTATGCGCAGCCCCGTAAGGGTCTGGCATGCAAGCGCTATCGCTTCGGCATCGGTGATGGGTTTCGTGCTGGCCGTGACGGGCGACCCATCAGCAAGCGCACGATTACCGATGCCGATCGTCCAATATCCGGCAGGGCACAAATAAGGCGCGAGGCGCAATCCCTCGATATCGTCGGCGCAAAAACGCTAGGGCAATTTCCAGTGAACTGGTCGTCAATGATATCTCCGGAACGAAAAAAGCCGCCCGAGTGGGGCGGCTTAGCGGTCGAATTTAATTCGGATCATAGCTGGCTTTTGCCTTCCTGCTGGGCGCTTGAAGCTTTCCACCGCCTCCCACATTACAAATACGACATATTTAAAGCCTAAGGGGCAGTTGGTGCACTAAAAACTTGGCTTACAGTTACGTACATGAAGCCTGATGCAATTGATTTGCGGACTCTAGATCGAAGAGTTTGACTTCGGCGGCTATATTTCCGCAGAAAAAGTGTCGGATGGCGCATCCCCACCACCGACGAAATCCTGATGACGTCTATAGGCATGCAGGACATGGAGCTTGTGTGTATGCCGCAACTACGTTTCCCTCAGAGAGTTCCGCGTATGGCAATTTAGCTTGGATGCCGCTCTAATCTTAATAAACCTCGCGAGCGCGCTTCTTGTCAAGCTCCCTCGAAAGATCAAAGTTCCTCCAGTTGGTGAACCAGTACGGAGTCGCGCGCTGCAGCAACGGGTGTCGCGTGGTTTCAATCCCGTAGAGGCTAGCGATATACTCTTTGAGTCCTTGAGAAACGTAAGGACAAGACTGAAGATCGAGCGCTGCGATGACGAGTTCCGCATCTTGATGCAGGTAGTGTTTCCGATCTTCAAACTTTTTTCTGATTTCGACTTCCAAGTAATTACGAAGCTTTCCGTATCTAGATTGATTCCTTATGTAGAGTAGGCAAACAGAAATAGAAAAGTAGCTCATGTATTTCTTAAATGAATAATCCCCCGCATCGCTGATTTCCAATCCAACGAAGGTCGCTATGTTTTGTTCAGGAATTCTGTAACCGCGACCCAGTTTGTTGAGGGCAAGAAGTAAATAAAGAGTTTCGACCTCGTGGAAGCGATCATGGGGAGTATGTTTGACGTGTCTATTAATAGTATCGAAAATGAATTTAAAAAGGCGATCTTTTAAGTCTCGACCAGCGTTAACCTCATGTAACTTATCAATTACTGTTGAAATAATTCTCGTCAATCTGACTGCGAAATTGATTCGCGGTTGAGCTGCGTAGACAAACGTGGAAAATTCCAGAATTCCCAGCATGGCCGATACTAGCTCTGAATAATCCTTGTGGTCATCATGATTCGATTTGAACTTCCGAAAGATGATATTCACCTTTCTCTCGATCGCAGCTAGTGTATAGTTTAATACATCTTTGTATTTAACGCCGCTTTCCTTGAGCGCGGTTTTGTAGTCCACGATCAAGCTACGAGCTTGCACTTTTACATTGAAGTAATCGACGTCATCCCCTCCATCTGGATTGCCTCTTTTCTTTGTATCTGTCACAATCCTCTCGGCGAGGCAGTTGCTAATTTTATTTTTAGCCACTGTGAGCGGAGTAATTATAGGCCTTTCGTAAAGCTCCGACTTCTCGGAACTCAAAGTAAGCTTAACAAGCTTTAGCAACCCCGACAAATGACGCCTCACGTAACCAGCGACCTCATCGCTATCACAAAAAACGAAATAATCATCAACATATCTGAATAATTCATAGTCAACTTTGTTTGCAAGTCCGTGCTCTACAATCAATATTTCCTCTAACTTTCGATCAATATCTTGCAGTATTATTTCAGCAAACACTCTCGAAAATTCAGGTCCTATTACAATGCCGCTGGTTTCTCCTCTATTTAGTTCTTGAATGAGCTTATCAAATCTACTTCCAAAAGTGGAGGAAGTATTACCAAGTTTCTCCTTAGCAATCTCCTTCCCAAGTGTAGCCCACTCAATGGAGTGAGTATATATACTGTCAAAACAGCTAGATATATCCAGTTTATACAGACGTCCAAATTTCCGTTCTGCGTTTAAATATGCATAATTTTCGTAAAACTTGAATATATTGCTATACTTACTGTAAATGAAGTATGATCCGGACCCCTCGTATTCCTTTCCGGCTTCCTCTATGGAGTCATCAGGATCTCCAATATTCTCTTTGAATAGTCGATCTTTGTACCTGACAGACCTCGCTACGGATGATGGAAATCTGATAGAGAAGCTGCTTTTGGAGCAGTGATAGAGTATCTCTGACGCATGTAGATGGTAGAACTCAGCTATGAACATCTGAGCTTGTGGGTGTATTACTGAAAGTTGACGAAATTCAGCCTCTTTATGGGATATTCGAAAATTGAATGGTATTGTCCAGTTCAAACAAATTTTCCACTCTCGGATGAGCAGATTTTTGCCATTATGAGCCTGTTCAATAGTTCGGAAATTTTTATTGGTTTTGTCTGCAAGTCTAAATATTATCCTGAATGCATCGTCAAACCTGTCGTCGGACGCAACCCAGCGCACAGTCTTTTTTTGCTCCCAGCAACCGATCGTGACTTGCAGCTGTGTCAGGAACGCGAAAAAGCCAGAGTTGGAAAATGAAGGAGGCACCTCGAAGGGTAAGATATCAGTCGCCACTGGCCGCTGATAGCGCGCCTTAGGTGACAACTTCATCTTCCTAAAGTTACTTTTCATATTTCCACGCCTCTACAATTTCTCTGAACTCGTCTTTCTTGTGAAAACGTCGAAATGTTCTCTCATTAAACCCCCGCATAAAGGAATATGTTGACAACTTCGCGTTTAAAGATGGACTGGAAAGAGCGCTTGATTTTGCAGTCAGAATTGCGTCTAGAGCCCTCAAATCCTTATCACTAGTTAAGTGCATATTATTATAATAAATTCCTACATACGCATTGCTCTTGTTGTGAGAAAGCTGCGTATTACTTGTTAGAAAGCGGACTCGTTTGATTATGAGCCGGTATGCTTTCTTTTGGTTTTTCGATCTCTGACTTTCATATCGAAGAAAGCAGGCTGCTATCCGGTTCTTGTACCTATCAAGTCTCTTTCGGCTCATCGAGACCGTCAAACCTGAGCGGAAATTTATGTCATAACCGAGGTACTCAAAGTTCCACGACCGCTTCGCAACGGGAATTCCTCGGGTATCAAAAGGCGATTCTCTTGTTTTTTGCTCGCTCTCGTTCATTGTTAGCGAGATATCGCTCAAGTAACCGCGAATTGCGGAACGCTTTAATCTAACATCGGATCCAGGAATTGGTGCAAAAAGAACAATGATATCGTCAACATACCTAGCGTAAAAGACAACATCATCAAACATCTTTACACGTCGATCGAAATCTCTCATGTAAAGTTCCGATAAGTAGGAACTTATGCCGAGGCCTCTTGGTAAACCAATGCCTGGCGTGTTTGCAAATCTTGCATATCTGAACAAAATTCCCGCGATAAGTCTAAGAGATTTCTGACTAAGGAGTTGATCTTCCTTCAACTTATTAAGTATTCTCTCATGAGGAATGCTCTCGAAGAATTTTGAAATGTCAGTTCTTAGAACGTGATAGTCAAATCCGTCTGATACTATACTAATTAGCTGATTCATCACCTCGTTTCTATTCGCTGGCTTCAACCGGTAAAGAGAGGCGAGATTGGATTCCAGCTTTTTGACTGCGTAAAATTGTTCAGGAGCTCCTTGATCAATGACATAGACTTTTTTTCCTCCAGGCCCGTCTTTCTGGCTGAAAGGAACTTCAAAATCTTTCTTGCTGATCTTTTTGGAAATATTTCTGAGCTCTTGGAGCAGCATATCATCACGCTCGCGCCGCTTCTCTTCGCGCCGATCTTTAATGTGATTGAACTCGGCTTGTTCCTCGTCTGAGTATTTTCCGGGATGTAAGCGTCTAAATTCTTTTGTCTCCCGTATAGCTTGTTTTAGGTCTTCAGTTTTCATTCTCACAGACTCAAAGAAATCGAGATCGCGAACTCGTCCTCGACGCTTCTCTTTCTCGGATAATTTTCGAAGATTCTCTGCGGAAAATGTCTGGTCTAACAAGATACGCTCACGTGACTCTAATTCGGATCGCCGTAATGATGACCGCAACCTTGTCGAAATGCAAATCTTGCCACGATTGTCTATAGATTTATCAATCTGTCGATGTTGTTTGCGTTCTTTGCTCCGGCTAGAGAATACTGCTGCAAATAGAGGAGAAATTCTTCTGGAGGTTACTAGCAGTCTCGCTAACCCGGGAAACGGCAACGCTCTCGATATCCCGCCATCATAGTGGACATTCCGTGTCGTCCTACAGTTCTGCCTATCCTTCCAGTTAAGAGCTCTTAATATCCCAATCTCTCCCGCAACATCGCATTCTGTTCCCGTAATTCCTCGATCAGCGCGAGATACTCCTCCTCGCGTTCTTCCAGCCTGTCCACGCGGGCGTTCAGCCGGTCCAAATCCTGACGCTGTGACTCGATGGTGGCTTTCGCGCTCGATGCCCCAAAGCCTATCAGCCACCGGATGGTGAAAAGCAGGCCCCCGAGAACCGCAACCCACCAGGGCTGCGGGGTAAGGTTCTCAGGCATTGCCCATTCTCCCCAACGCTGCCCGGATATTGAGCAGGGCAAGCGCGCCATAGGCCGCGATCGCAGGCACAAGCGCGCTCGGGGCGATCAGTCCGAAAGCGATGAACGCCCAGGCCGTGAAAGCCGCGATCGCCGAAGCGCGACGCAGGGCGGGATGATTGCACACCGCCCCCACGATCTGCGCACCGCCCGTCAGCCAGGCGAGCAGGGCATAGACCAGCGTTGGATCGTCGGCGCGGGGCAGAATGGCGAGAAGCTGCCCTATGCCCGGCCATGTCACATCCGTCTGCGGTAGTGCCAGAAGCAGGCAGGCCCACAGGACGAGCGCGCTTCCGAGGCAGAATTCCTGCATACGCATGGTGTTCTCCTCCTGTTCGTTCAGACTGAAAGCCATGTGAGGGCGGCATCGGAGAGGAGCGGGATGAAAGTGAAATTCGGACGGCTCCTGTCGAGCGTCGCGATCGTGATCACCGCCCTGACCGTTTCGCCCTGCGCGAGATTGACGGCCAGAGCGTTGACCGTGATCGGCATAGGGCCATTGCGGTCGACGCGGAGGCGCCTTTGTTCCGCCGTGTAGAGCGAGGACGAACCGTCCGAATTCAGGCGATACAGACTGCAGATGATTTGCAGGAACCCCCAGTCGGTCTCTTTGACGTCGCCCCAGTTCTTGAGCTGGATTATTCCGGCAAATTCAGCCTTCAGCGTGATGCCGCTGGCCCGGATATCCTGACTGAAAAAATCCCGTCGCTGATCGTTCAGTTCAACAGCGGGAACCGATATGCGCCCCTGCGTGACGGGCGGCGTGATGGCCTCCACGGGAATGTCGGAATAGACATAGACCAGCCCGGTGAAGTTGAGCCGGTCCTGCCGGTCGAACGTGTTGCCCAGCACCTGATCGCGCGAGATCGTGGCGGGCTGGCCATGCGTCAGGCGACCGATGCCCCATTCGGCCTGGGTGCCGTCATCGGCGAAATAATACACGTCACCATCGGCAAAGGTGCCGCTCCAGCCGCGTCGACCAGATGGCGCCCCGCTCAGGGCAAAGGGGCCTGTGCCGGGGTTGTTGGACCGCTCGAGCACGAACGGGGCGAATTTTGGCATCAGAGACGCTCCTTGACGGTCATGGTCGTGGCCCGCCGATCGGCAGCGCCTGCCGGGCAGGTAATGTCACCCGGTGTCAGGCGACCGAAGATCATCGCGCTGTTGCGATCGGGGGCAGAAAGATCGGGCACGAAAAGGATGTTTCGCCCGGTCGCGGCCGTGTTCTCGATGCTGCGGATCTTCGGCAGCTCGGCGATGCCCAGAGACTGGTGATCGATCGCGATCGCGCGCTGGCGATAGCGCAGGGTCGGATATTCCACCCCCGAGAGGCTGGTGGCCTCGTCGATGGTGGCCTGCTGACTCTCATTGCCCTGCCAGCTCATATTGCGCTCGGGCTGCCAGAGCGGCCCGAGATAGGCGAGCGGGAAAGACAGGAAGCTGTCAGGATTGCCCTGATCGCTGATCGAGATATCGAGCTGCGTGATTGTCTGGTCGTTCGGAAACACAACGAGGAACTGGCCCGAGACGGTTTGCGTCTGCTGCCCGCCCGAGGCGTAAACGACACCCGCCCCGTTGCGGGCAACAAGGGAATATTGCGCTCCCGCCGTGAGATTGGTGCGGTGAAATGAAAAGCCCCGGCACAGGATAGGCCGGGGCAGATGCGCGATGAGATAGGCTTCCTTTCCCGGCACGCGCCAGGCGGTCGAAGGCGCCCCCTGATCGTTTTGCAGATTGATCAGGGGCAGTTCAGCCACCTGAGCATTGCCCTCGAGCCGCGCCTCCATGAGCGCATTCTCTGCGCCGAACGCGCAGGTCCAGGCCTCGGCCATGGCCGTTCCTTTCGTTGGTTTTTTCGAAGTGATGAGCCGGGGTAAGCGGGCCGGGCCCTAGACCAGAACGGTCAGGGTCACGCTCGCCTCGGCAGAGCGGATCTGCTCGCCGATCACGAGCCCGGTCACGCCCCCGCGCAGACCCGGCGCTGGCAGATCGAGCCGCAGCGCCTGGCCGAGATCGATGCCGCCCGCGACAGAGCGCGGCAGGGACAGGCTCCAGAGATGGCGCTCGGCCCCCCAGAGATAGCCATGGCTATTGGCGGCGTTCTGGGCATCGCCTTCGTTGATCAGCGCGGTCGGAATCACCGGCAGATCGCCGGGCTGGCGATAGCGCAGCTTAATGGTGGGCAGATACCAGGCTGCAACACGGTCTTCCTGCAGCACATAACTCTGCCGATCGGCCGTGATACGCGGATGCAGTGCATTGCCGCCCTGCTGCACCGTCTGGTTATGCGCATAGCCGATGCGCCACCGGAAAGGCGGTGGCGACAGCCCGCTATCGAGCGCAATCCCCGACAGGGCCGTGACCTGGTCTGCCGTCAGCACCCGCGAGGGCGTGCCGCCGGGCATTTGCAGGCGCAGGGGCGTGAGCGTGCCTCATGGTGGGCACGAGCCGGATGCCGAGCCCCGAGAGCCAGGTATTGACGATCTGGCGCCCCGTGACCGCCTGGCTCCCGTCCCAGTACCAGCCCGCCTGCGCGTATCCTCCCACGATCCGGCAAGCCATTGCGCGGGCATGGTCAGATCCTCGACCAGCATCTGGCGCAGGAGCGGCAGCAGAGTGCGCGGCGCTGCCCCCGAGGGGAAATCGCCCGTGGCATCGACCGTGATCGCATAGACGGGCTTTGTGCCGAGCCGGATGAACAACCCGCCCGAGCTGCTCTGCATCTGCCAGGTGCCGGGTGAGGGGGGTGACGCATAGAGATCGCCCACGGCCCCGCCATAGGCGATGCCACCGGCAAACCCGCCCTCGTAGAGCGTCGCGACAGAGCCCGGCCCGTCGCTGATCTGGTAAACGAGATTGACGGCATCGATCAGCACCGGGGTCAGGTTGAGCGCCGCGCCACGCAGGCGCGGCATCGAGCGGCCCTTGACGTTGCCATCCCCGCCAAAGCGCCCCGACCCGGCATAGGAGCCGACCGGCATGATGACCTCATCGAGCCAGCCGGAGACCTCACGCAGCGCGATCTGCACGTTCAGCCGGTCGGGTTGCCACGAACTGCCCAGCCCGGTGAATATGGGCACGAGTGCCGCGCTCGCCGGGTCGAGATCCATCTGACGCGCCGTATCGCGGGCTTTGAAACCGGCCCGGATACGCACCGGCATCCGGTCGATCACGCGATCGCGGATCAGCGCATCGAAACGCCCATCGGGATTGGCGAGGGTGATGGCGCCCCAGCTTTCGCGCACAGAGGGCGAGGCTGGCGACAGATCGAGCCTGCGATCGATCGCAAAGGCATCGGCCAGCAAGGCGGATAGGGCCAACCGGCCTCATCGACATACCCCGCATCGGACAGGCGCAGCGTGTCGATCTCGCTGCTGCGAAACGGCAGAAGCGTGATCGTGCCCGCCGCCGCCGTGCCCAGACCACGGACGAATTCGACATCGAGCGGGCGCTCGGCATCGATCTCGACCGCATGGAACAGAACGCCGCTCATGCTGCCTTGCCCTGCGCCTGGTGGCGCTGCTCGGCAAGCTGCTTGTTCGCCGTCTCGAGCAGGCGTTGCAGCAATGTGGCCAGGGTCTGGTTATTGCTGGCAAGCATCGCCTTGAGCGCCGATTCAGTGATCGTATCCGGCTTGAGGTTGCCGATCGATTGCATCACCTGCTGCACATGCGTGACATCGTCGGCATAATCGCGCCCCGAGCCGTTATAGCTCATGCTCTGCGTGAGCAGGGCCTCCGCCGCGCTGCGCATGGATTGCAGCGCCTCATAATCGCCTTGCCCGGCCTTGTTCGCGAGCGTGTTGAAATTATCGTTCGCGGCCCGGTATTGCGCTTCGGCCGAGAGAGGCGAGTAGCTGGATGTGCTGAGCCCCTTGGCGAAATCAAACAGGTTGCTGACGACGGACGCCGCCGAATTCGAGGCCTGGTCGCGTTCCTGCTTCGCCGTTTCAACCGCCTTGTCGGCATATTGCTTCTGGATGGCCAGACGCTCTGCCGCGAGCGTCCGATCGAGATCCGTCGCCTGCTGCAGATAGGTCTTATTCCCGGCATAGGCATCGCCAAGAAAGCCCTTCCAGGACTCGGCCAGCTGGCGCCTTTGCTGCGTGGCCGAGAGATCGAAATCCATCAGATCGGCGCCCTGCTGATTACCCTGCGCCGCCAAGAGCCGGGCTTTCACCGACTGCCCGCTTTCGGTCAGGCTGCGCATGTTCTGATCGTAGCCTTCCCGATAGAGTGCGCTGAACTTGTTATTGAGCGCGTTGCCATCCAGCCCGTAGGAACCGGCCTGGCTGGCCGCGTCCGCATAGGTCTTTTTGAGCGCCTCCATCTGTTCCACCCAGCTCTGCTGGCCGTTGACCGTGGCTTTCATGAGATTGGGCATGGTGTTGCTGACAAACTCGGTGATGGTGGCAACCTGCGATTGCAGATCGCTGGTCGAGACCGTCTTGCCGTTGAGCATATGATCGAGCGCCGTGCGCAGATCGCCCGTGGCCTCGGTAAAGCCCGAGACAGTGACCGTGCCGTCACTATTGAACTTCGAAACGGCAACGTGCAGCGCATCGACCGTGTCGGCCATGGCCTTGAGCTGCGTGACCGCGCTCTGGAACGAGGCCACGCTATCGAAGCTCGCAGGCATTCCCTGCGCAAGCGCCTGGGTGAAGGTGGCATTGCCGTCGCTGCGCAGCTTCACGCCGCCGAGCAGATCCTTGAGGCTGACCGAACGCTGATCGGGGTCTTTGTTATTCGGATCGTCGCGCACCGTGCCGAGATAGGCATTATCGGCCTTCAGCCCGAGGCTTGTCATCATGGTGTTGAGGCTGGCCAGCTCCGATTTGAGCTGGGCGGTGATGGTGTCGGTCTGCTTCTGGTTCCAGCTCTGCCCCATCTTGAACTCGTCGCCCTCGAGCAGCACCTGGTCGATCGTGTAGGGGTTTTTCTTGTGGCCGAAGAGCCCGCCCAGCAGGCCACCGATGCCACCCCCCGCGAGACCGCCGATCAGCGTGCCGATACCGGGAAAAATCGTGCCGATGGTCGCACCGATCGCGGCTCCCCCACCTGCACCGAGCAGGCCATAGGTGCCGCCGCCGATATTACCCAGAGCCGAACCGAGCCCGAACCCGCCGCCGATACCGCCGAGCATATTGCCCACGGTCGCGGTGCCGAAAAGCTTCGTGCCCATCGCACTCGATAGCCAGCTGCTCGAGCTGGCAACGCTGCTTGTCGCCGTGCCAGCGCCGGGAATGGACACGCTGCCCGCCTTGCCTGCGGCGCCACCCACCGACCCGCCCGACGCCAAGGCATCGGAGAGGCTCGAAAACGTGCTGCGACTTCCACCATCCAGAGCGTTCATGGCCGGATTCATGAGGCCAAGCTTTGCGACAAGCCCTACGATCTGCGTCTGTAGCCCAGAGAGGATCGAGCCGAAGCTCACAGCCCCCTTGCCGCCCTGCACGAAAGCCTGCGTGACGCTGTTCGTCATTGTGTCGAATATGCTTTCCATGCTGCCGGTCAGCTCATCCATGGCCGATTTCTGATGCTGGTAGGCGGCACTTGACTGAGCTTGTGCTTGGTAAGCGCGATATAATCCTGCGCCTCTTTAGGCAGAACGTCGCCGTATTGCCGGTGCATTTCCATCTCGGCCTGCATGACAGCGAGATTGATCTGACGCTGTTCTGTGTTCTCCCCGAGTGACGCCGTCTGCGCCTTGATCAGGGCAATCGAGTCGGACAGGCTCTCATTCTTCTGGAGCTGCTGCGCCCGCACCTGGGCTGCGGATGCGGCATCGAGCGCCGCCGTGCGGCGTTCCACTGCCGACACGAATTCGGGGCTGGATGAGTCAAAATCATTGAGCGCCTCGGTATAGGCCATCTGGTAGTTCGTCGCGTGTTGCAACGCCTCACTCGATCCACCCGCAGCGGTAGCAATTGCGGCTTGCGACTGCGCCTGGCGTTCAGCCGCAACCGTGCCATCTTCATAGGCGGCAGCGAGCACGGCCTGTTTGTCTGCCAGAGCTGGGTAAGCGCCTGTTGTTCGACGCCCGTGCCGCGTGCCGTCTGATCGAATTGAGCCACCACCTCAGCCATGCTGCGCCAATAGCCCGTTTGCGCCTGCAGGGGGGCGAGACTGTCATTGAGCCCCTGGGTTATCTTCTCCTGCGGGCTCAGCGTGTTGGCGAGCGCCACGCGCGCCTGCGTGATCTGCTCTTTGGTCTGGGTCCAGGCTGCAGAACCTTCCTTTTGCGTGGCGAGCAGCTTCTCCTCAGACGCAATATAGTCCTCAAGCGCGCCGCGCTGCTGCGTCCAGCTTGTTTCACTGACCGAACCGGCACTGGCAGACGCACCGGCCTGCAGCGATTTCGGATTATCGATGACAGCGGCAGAAATCGCGTGCCTGACCGATTCAGTCGAGCCCACGCTCGCCGCCTTGCGGTCGGCATATTGATGGCCGCCGCTCTCATGACCGATGACGGCCTTGTAGAGATTGGTGAAGCGTTTCGGGAAGTTGAGCCGTGCCGCCTCCTGGTCGATCAGCGATGACGTGTCGGCAGGAAGGGTGTCGATATCGTAGCCCCGCACGGCAGTTGCATATTTGCTGGCACCGGCGCTGCCTGGCGTGTTGCCGCTGTAATAGGCGAGCGTGTTATCGCGGTTGTCATTGGCCTTTTTCATCGCTTCCATAAAGATCTTCATGGAGGCGTCGATATTGCCCTTTGGCGTCATGATATCGTAGCCGCTGCTATAGCGCGGATCGACCTGACCGAGCCCGTAATGATGCTGACCGGCGGCGTAATTGTCGATGACGTCACCGCCTGCCAGCCCGTCCGTGGCCGGTCTGCGGGCGTTTTTCGTCAGATAGGAGGTGACGTCGGTGATCGCATCCATAAGCGATGTTCCGATGCCCGTTGCCATTCTGCCCAGAGCCGACGTGACTGGCTCCGTTACGGTCTTGAGGTTTTCGAGCGACCGCTCAAACGGCGTCATGGCCTCGTCATGCGCGCCTTTGGTCGCATCACGCAGGCGATCCATCACCTGCGCAAAAGCTTCTCCCTGATTGCCGCTCGCCTGAAGCTGCGCACCTGTTCGACAAGGGCTGCATCGACGCCGGGGAGGTGCTGCTTGTAAAGCGCCTCGATCTCGGCAGTCGGGTCGGTCATGGCCTGTTGCACGGCCTTGAGCCCGTCGGCCAGCGTACCGAATACGGCCCCCGCATCGCGGGCAATGTTGGCAAGCTCGATGATATCGGTACTTGACCCGGCAAAGTTGTATGTCTGACCGATCTGCGTGGCGGCGGTTGTCGCGTCGCCACGAGACCAGCCGGTCTGATGGCTCAGTGTCAGCCCTGCCGAAGAGACGGCGCCCGCCATACGCGCAGCATCATCGCGGGTCGCGCGTAGCTGCGTCGAGAGCTTGGCCAGGCGCGATTCCTGTTCCTCGGCATACATGCCCATCTTGCCGAAAGCGGCCCCCGTTGCCAAAGCCAGAGCCGCGACACCGACCGGCCCCGCCAGCAGGCCGCCCACGATTTGCGTGGCTTTGCCCAAACCGCCCATGACCGTGATCATGTTCGGCACCTGGTAAAACGCGGCCTTCATGGCGCCGCCACCGGCAAGCACCTGATCGGCGAATTTATGCGCCTCGCCAGCCAGAATGCCGATCTGATAGCTCGACAGCTTCGCAACCGCCGTGCCTTCCGCAAGGGCTGCAGTGTGCAGCTTGCTGGCACCCGTAGCCGCGTCGAATTTCTCTTTCTGTGCTGCCGCCGATTTCGCGATGCCGGCCAGAGACCCGGCATATTGCTCCTGCGTAATCTCACCAGCCGCAAGAGCTTTCTGCAGCGCCTCGATATTGGCTGAGCGCTGTCGGATCTCGCTGCCAAGTTTTGACGACGCACGCGTAGTTTCATCGAACTGCCGGGCCACCGAAGCGCCGGTACGGCCCACTCTGGTCAATCTGGTATCGACCACCTCTGCCGCATCGCCGATCTTGAGCAGGGAGGCCGCATCCTCCTGCGCCTTGGCGAGATTGCTTTCGAAGGCGATGTATAGCTCGGAAATGGTGGTGGTCATCGAAAGGCTCCATGCGTGCGGCATCAGCCCCTGTGTTCTGCAAACACAGATGAGCCCAAGTATTGCCGTGATCTGGTAGGAAGGTCTGCGCACGCCCCGAAGCGACAAATTCTGCGCGGCGAGAAAAGGAGCAGGACCATGATTCGAAAACTGACGGGAGCAGCAATGGCTCTGGCAGCCATAACCGCTATCGCACCTGTGCGCGCAGAGACCGGGGATTCACTCTCGATCCCCCTTTCCACGTCGACCGACATCCAGCGTCAGACCGTTGCGTATACCTGCAAGGCAAAAAAAGGAGCGAGCTCAGCCAAACTGCGCGCTGTCCTGCCCGAAAAGATCGTCAAGGTAAGCTATATCAATGCGGGTGATATCAGCCTTGCAGTGCTTCGGATCGACGGGAAAACGCAGATTTTCACCAACGTGATTGCAGCGAGCGGCGCCAAATATGCCGCAGCTGAATATGTCTGGTGGAGCAAAGGCGATGACGCGATGTTCTCGAGCGAAATGGATGCCAGCGCCATGCTGACCTGTCACGAAATCAAGGGCTGATTATTTCCGTCTCCGCTCTCATGAGCGAGGCTGATTTCCAGCGCCGGATAGGTCATGGCAACGCCCGCCCGCGTTCTGCGCTCGCCAGAAGCGCCGCGCAGGATGTAGGGGGCCGATGCCGCGACACCGCTGCCCAGGCGGATAAAAATCTTGCCGAAGCTGAGTGTCGGAAAGCGCCGCATGAGGTTCTGGCGCACGCGTTCGAGTTCATTGCGCCTGATGCGCGGCTCGAGTGCCCCGGTTTCGATCTTGCGGGCATAGGGCATCGGATTGACGATCAGGATCGTTGCGCCGGCTGGCAGATCCCTGAGCGGCTGTTTCCACGGCCTGTCGTCGCAAAGCGGCACCCAGGAATCGCGAAAGCGCCCGCTACGCACGGGCGAGGTCGATCGACACAGATCGAGGGCCGCTTGCGCCGCTTCGCCTGTGAGGTTGAAACGATAGAGAATGGCCCCGTCCAGACGCACGCAGGATTCGGGCGCATCGGCCTTGCCATCCACATAGCGCCGCCAGCTGGGCGGGGCCTCGCCGCGTGCGATGAGATCCTCACGCGCAGCGATCGCCCTGCGGGCCAATTCGGCGCGCAGGGCTTCAGGCGAGAGGTTCCGATCGACGAAAAGCCGAAGCGACCGGCTGAAGGTTGCAGCACGGGCCATGGTTTACCCCCTCATGAACTGGGCAATATCCTGGGTGATCCTGCGATTGCGGTGGGCGATGAAAACGGCATCCATGGCGCGGATCTGGGCCTCGACCCATGGGCGGTCGTTTTCCGAAACGGCGTTGACCTCGCACCAATGCGCCAGGGCCTGCCAGCTGATGCCGCCCGGTCTGGACACGCCACGGATCTTGCCCATGGCGGCGCCGAGCGTCTCGCCGATCCAGCAGCGATCGTGCTGCAGATCGTGCCAGCCGCGCCATGGACGATCGAGCCATGGCGGCAGCTCCGGCTTGCTGGCCAGCAGGAATTCACGGTGCGCCGGAAGCTCGTCAGGCCCTGTGAACTGGCCGAATTCAAGCTCCCAGGCCAGCGCCTCGGTCAGTTTCCCACCGCGTCCCGATGGGCTTGCGCCTGCTCGTCACCGACACGCGACGCCGCCGAGATGGCGAGTGCGATCAGCATCGGATGCTCACCGCTTGCGAGCAGTTTGCGGAACGCGTCGACCGTAATTGCCGACCCGTCATCGTTCTGCAGGCCGTCCACATCGATCACGCAATGCTCGGCGATCGCCTGACCCTGCAAACGGTCATCCTCGCTCGGGGGCAGGGTTTCGGCTGTGTATCGTGTGCGCCCGGCTGCAGCGAGCGGTTGAGACGGCTGGCCGCTTCAGACTTGAGCGTAAAGAGGGCATCGCGGTAACGCGGTGTGAAGCCGCGTGTCGTGACGAGAAACGTGTTGCCGACCGGGCCGACCTCGATCGTTTCGCCCTCCTGCACACGGGCAGCGTCACGGGAAAAGGCAGAGAGTTTTGCCATTGTGGTATCTTTCTTGTGTTTGGGTCGATGGGAAGCCTGCACCCTCTGCGGGCGCAGTGTGATGCAATCAGGCCGGGAAGATGCTGAGCGAGAAGGTGCCGCCGCCCGGTTGCGGGTTGCCCTCGATGTCGAAGGTCGCAACGATCGTGCTGTTCTTGGACGTGGCATTGACCTGCGGATTCTGCAGGGTCGATGAGAAGAAGGTCAGGCCGTAGATGTTGCCCTTGATATCCTTGAGCAGCACCTGCACCGGCCCCTGCCAGTTGTCCTGAAACCGCTGGTATTCCGTGCTGTTGCGGAAAAAGAGCTGGATCTGGCCCGTTGCCGTGAGACTGCCGGGCCGCTGCCCCACCGCCGCCACGCTGCCGAGGGCGAAATCCTGACCGGCCCCGTCACGCGTGAGCGTAACCGAGAACTCGCGCACCGGGTCGTCGACCTTCTTGCCGTCGATCCAGATCGCGCCCCATCCGTTGACGGGATCGAGCACGAAACTATCGGTCGGGGCGAGCAGATCCGTCGCGGGCGACGTGGTCAGTCTCTGCTCGTCGCGAAAATCGAAATCGGCCGAGAAGGTGGCGAACTGGCCCTGAGCGATCGAGAGCTGGATCTGTTTGACGAAACCGCCCGTGCGCACAAGGACGTCATCGCCGAGCTGCTCGATAAGCGTGATGCTGTTGAAAATCGCATCGTTCGTGATCACGCTCGCCGAGGCGGTTCCGCCGTCCGTGACGGTGGCGGGCAAGGCGTCGAACGTATCGAAGGGCGCGATAATGTAATCGGGGCTTGTGCGCCTGTAGGGGATCACCCGGTTGATCTTGCCCCCGCTCGCCCAGAGACGGGTGAACCCAGCCAAGGGCAAGGAACTCCAAAGGGAATCCTTCCAGGTCGAGATCGTGATGCCTCTGGGTTCCCAGGACGGGCGCTCGAAACCCAGCTCCGTTCCGTTAGGGACACGCACGGTCTGATCGACCGTATTGCCGGAACAGACGCAGGCGAACAACGCATCGTAGCTGCCGAAGGAGAGCGCGCCCGAAAGCGTGCCCCCCACGGTCTGCTGCGTTGTGACGGCTTGAGAGGCCTCCCAGTGCGGGTCGATTTCCTCGGGGCGCTGCCGGTTGTTCTGTCGCCGGAAATTCTCGCCGGTCAGGCGCAGGCGCTTATAGGCGATTTTCGGCGCGACGCCATAAGTCGCCTCGCGGGCATAGGCGAGCCGGGTGTCATTGGCCTGCACACCGGCCTGATACCCGGCAGTGGCTCCAGTAAAATTCATATCACGCGCCCTTCACGCCAGAGGAATTACTCGCACCGGCGCCCGAGCTGGAGACCGAGCCCCCCGAGGTGACGGCACCACCCGAACTCGCAGAGCCGCCCGAGCTGACGCTGCGCCGGATGTCTGCGCCCCGGATGAGGACACGCTGCCGGGGTTTGACGGGGCGGGCGTGGCCTGGTCCGGCTTCGTGTCGGTCGCAGCCTCGAGCTGGGGCGTGAGTGCCACGCGGCGCCCATAAAAGAGCTGCAGCGCGTAGGCCGTCATCGCCGCATCGCTGGTCTCGCTCACAAGGATCTGCTTTTCGGTGGCGAAAATGCCCGCATCGTCGGCCTGCTCGATGAGCAGCTCATAAGCCTGGCCCTGTTCGGCGCCCGCAGGCGCGACCGGGGCGGGCATGCCGCTCATGGCCCGATAAGGGGCGACAGCGACACGAAGCCCGGCCGCAACCGTCTTCGCGGTCCTGGTCAGGGCGACTGAGGTGCCGGGCGCGTCGAGGGCAGCACCGGACAACGCGAAAAGACCGCTGCCAGCAGCGGTCTCCGCAAGAGAGAAGAATTTCATCTTGTGCCTTTCAGGGGAGGAGATGGCGGTGGTGGTCCGTTCATGAGTGCGGGTCGTCGCCGCCATGTTGCGCGCATGAAAAAAGCCGCCCGGAAGGGGCGGCTTTGCAAAGAACTGGTAGTCGATCCCGGCTGAGATCAGAGACGATGACGTCTCCCTTTTACGCCGGCTGTCGATCTGGCTATCACATAGGCGACAGCGCATCCCCCGAGGGCAGCCAGGATCGACGTGTAGGCCGCACTCTCAGCGATAAAAGAAAAGCGCGGCGGTGCATGGGCTATTATCAATGAGAATTGAGCAGCGAAGAGTGCAGCAATGAAGATGCGCGGACCGGCGTCCATCGTTTTTTCCTCCATAAGCTCATGGAAGTAGAAAGCTAGAAGGCCGCGTATATCATGACAAACTATTTCAATCTGATTCGCGGATTATTCGATCCTGATAGCGGTAACGGATCATCAGGCTCATGCTGATCCAGTTGCCGGTGGTGTCGGGATCGGGCGGGTAGAGGCTTTGCCCGTCGTAATAGAGGCCCTCGGGCCAAGGCAGCGCGTCGGCCTGCTGCGCGCGAAACATCGCGCTCATGGCCGTGCAGTGGGTCAGGGCATCGGGTGTCGAGATCCTGCCCACGCGCATCGTCAGATGCAGCGCGATCTCGCCTTCCTCTTCCATGGCGGTTTCACCCAGACCGAGGCGGTCAGACCGGCTGGTCTGGGCTTCCATGCGCCAATGGAGCGGAGGGCGGTCCCCTGGTGGCTGCATCAGCACATCGACCAGCGGGATGTTCTGCTTCTCCGCTGCAAGCGAAGCGCGGGCATAGGCGTCATTCCAGACAATTGCGGACAGCATTACGAGCCTCCCGAAGCGATAAGGGTCCAACCGCAAAGCGTGACCCGGTCATAAACCGGGCTGGCATCGGTCAGGGTGTAGGTTTTGAGCCCGTCACGCAGCTGATCGCCCGACCGAGGCGTGTAGCCGCTGCGTGCCGTTTCATCGGCGGTGATCTGGACGATGAACGGGGCCTTGCCTGCGCCCTCGGCCAGCTGCGCCGCCTGCGGGGGCGGTGCATAGCCGGTGACGGTCAGGCTCTCTGAGAGATCGGCCCGGCTCAGCACCATGGATCGACCGGCCCGCAGGATCTGCCGCCTGCGTCGGCTTGCGCCCACGCTCACGAAAGACCCGCCTGCGCATAGCGGGCAAGAATGGCTGCGGCATCGGGTGGCAGACCACCCAGGCTTGAATCAGGCGTGGCCCAGCTGCTCGCCCCCACGCCTTGCTCGCTTTCCGAACGCAGGAGCGGATCGCCGCGCTGCGCCGTGTAGAACAGGGCACGGGCCGTCGAGAGCGTGGCAGCGCGGATATCGGCGGGCACGGTGGAGGAGAGATCGTTGCCGTGACAGTCTTTCATACCCGGCACGATCCAGCCGCCCCTATAGGTCACGCGGTAGCGCCCCGGCCACCACCAGGCGCCTGCAGGGACGACGGGTAGAGCAGCCCGGATGATGCGCCGGATTCCCAGCCATCCGGCCCTGGGTCGAGGGTAAACCCGTCCTGCGTCACGTCGACGATCGCGATCAGCGGCGTGACGGCCAGGGCGAGAGAAAGCCTGCGCTCGCCATCCCCGACGCGCAAGGTCTGGCGATACAGGCCCGCCAGAACCGGACGGCCCAGCATGGACTGAACGAGCGCCGTGGCCTGCGCCAGATACTCGCTCAGCGCCAGATCGCTGATCTGAGCGGCAGGCTCGCCCGACAGCTGCTCGCGCAACGCATCGAGCGACGCCAGGGTCAGCCCCTCGGCAGGGGCTTCGAGAATGATGAGCGTCATGGCGAAGCCCCCGATCAGGCTTTCTTTGCCGCCGTGGCATCCGGCGGAAGGGTACCGGTGATGAAGGATTGCTGACGATAAACGACGAGGCCGGTACGTTCTTCGATACGAACGGTGACCATGTTCTTCTCGAAATCGTCACCCACAGTGGCAACCTCGACCGCGACAGACTGCCGGTCGAAAATCTGCGCACCGGTGGCAAAGGCACCCACCAGAAATCGCCCTGTCGGATCGTGTTGCTGACGACAACCGGTAGACCCCACAGGGACCGCGTCGCGACGGATTGCGGGTCGCCGAGGACATAGCGGCCGATGCCGTCCTTGACGGAGGTGATACGAAACCAGTCGATCTCGTGCAGGACGATGCCGGTTGCCGGGTAGAGCGACAGCGAAGCCTGCAGCATGGCCATCCGGATCGTATCGAGAGCGGCATCCGGGACTGCAAGACCGGCTGGCGCCGCGAAAGCTGTAGCCTGCTTCATGAGGCCAAGGATATTCGCCCCCGTCCCGTCGCCGTACATGAACTGGTATTCCTCGACCTGTTCCAGCCCCGCAACGCCCTGCGCATTGATGATCGAGACGAGTTCAGGAGCATCGTCGAGAGCTTGCTTCGAGGCCTTGAACAAGTGGGCGATGACCGCGACATTCGCCCGGCTGAGCTCGAAACTCATATCCGAATACGGCTTGGCCGCGCCTTCAGCGACCGGCGTGGCCTTATTGCTGAAGCTTTTCTGCCGTACGAATTCGATAATGGGTGACGAAGTCGCTCCGGAGGGGATGAGACTACGCAAGGTGGGTTGCGGCAGGCGGATCATATCGATACCCGGCAAACGCATCGCAGGAATGAGGGATGTTCCGGCAGACGTCGTCGCGCCCATGGTGGCAGGCCCTGTCGTCAGCGCCTTTCGTTCCATCTCGGTCCTGACCCGCCCCTGAAATGAGGATTTGAGGTCGCGTGCCGCTTCGCTGGCCATGAACTCTTCGCCCAAGCTCAGAGGCCTGCTCTCGGCGTCGCCGCTACGGCGAGCTGTTTTCTGCTCGATATCGGCCAGGCGGGCCGAAAGCCCGTTCATCTCGGCCAAGGCCTTGTCTGCACTGGCTTTGGTTTCTTCCGTGACCCTGCCAAGGTTCTTCAGCTCGGCGGTGGAGGCCTCGGCAAAACGCTTGACCTCATCGGTCGCGGCCTTGAGTTCGCGGGCGGCCTGTTCGTAATCGGACATGGGGTTTTCCTCATGAAAAAGGGCGCTCGAGGCGCCCTGTTCCGTGTTCTGGATGGATAGTGAGATGCGCCGGAGCGATCAGCCTGACCGGCTGGCCCCACGCGGGTCGGCAGGGTGAATCTGGCGCGCGTTGCCTCGCTCAATGCCCGGCTGGCAGCGCGTATTTCTGCAATCAGCTCGGGAAGCTGCGGCTGCGGGATAAAAGCGCCTGCGCATCTCGAACACGCGGGCGAGAGCGTTTGACGGGTCGTCCACGAGGCTGACCTCGTGCAGGTTCACGGCCTTGATCTGACGGCGCGAGCCTTTCGGATCGGTGCCGAAAGTTGCGCCGTTCTTGCGTAAGGAAAAGCCGATGGAGAGGCCGCCGAGCGCGCCGTCCTTGACGAGCCCGTAAAGCCTGCGCCCGTAATCGGTATCCATGCCCGACAGACGCCCGCGCAGATGCAGGCCGTGCGCGTCTTCGCTTGCATCGTCCCACACGCCCACGGGTAGGCCGTCACCGCCCAGAATGCCGTGCATGACATGCATCGGAATGCTGCGCCCCTGCGCCTTGCGCTCGGCCAGCGTTTCGGCAAAGGCACCGGGCAGCACGATATCGCCATGCGCATCCTTGTGGCCGAACACGCTGCCATAGCCCTCGAAGCTGCCTTCGGGCGCGTTGGGGGCGAATTTCCACTCAAACGGGGCGGCGAGATACTCACTCATTGTCATCTCCTGTCAGGTCTTTGCGGGGGCCTGGCGCTGGATCGTTACCGGGCGGACCCTGGCCACCCGAGCCGAACCCGGTGAGGGTGCGGGGCTTGCCGATATCGGTGAGCGGGATCATCTGGCCTGCACCATCAGCACCTCGCCGCCCGGCATGGGGGCCAGATTGTCATTGGCGCGAGCCTCGTTGACGGTCATCCAGCCCGAGCGGAGCGCGCTCTGCATGTAGCTGGCGCGTGCCGTGCTATCGCCACGCATGAGCGCATCGACATTGAACCGGGCGAAATACCGATCGCGCTCGGCAGGCGCGAGCAGGCAGCGCGAAACGGCCTGCTCAATGCGTTGCAGCCAGGGCATGAGACCGTATTGCAGGAACCAGAGATTCATCTGCTCCAGCCCGGTGCCCCAGGCCGTGGATTTCTCCATGGCCCCGATCATGGCGGGCTGCACCCCGAACCACCGGCAGAGCGTCGCAACGCCCAGCTGGCGGGTTTGCAGCAGCTGCAGATCCTCGGCCTTGAGCCCGATGCTTTCGACCTTCCAGCCGCCCTCGAGCAAAGGCGTTTTGCCCGCGTTCATCGCGCCTGAATAATCGGCCAGAATGGTCTTGGCCTGTTCCTTCTGCGGTATGGTCAGATAGGTCGGGGCAGAGATATAGGTCTGCGAGAGCAGCCCGTTTCTGAACATGCGCCCCGCCGTTTCCTCTGCGGCGAGTGCGGCCCCGATGGACTGCCGACCGGCCGTAAGCGGTGAAATGCCCATGAGCCCGTCGAAACAGAAACCCTTGATGTGGAAGATGTCGCCCTCATCGAGCACGAGCGTCTTGCCCTGGTAGCTGTAGCGATAGACCAGCGCGCCGGTATTGGGGGCGCGTTGCACGGTCATGCGGTCGGGCCGCAGCGGGTTGAGCGCCACAATCTGCCCGTCACCACGCCGCATGATCTGGCGAAGCCATTGCCCCAGGCGAGGCAGCACGCAGCCATGCACGACCAGAACTCGATCGGCGTCATATCGGCATTGGGCGCGCGGGCCAGCACGCGATAAAGCGGATGATCGCGCGCCAAAGACGATTGCCCGTCGCCCTGCTGCTCGTGCAGCTTGAGCGGCATCGAGCCGATGGTCTCGGACAAAAGCCGGATGCACGCCCAGACCGTGTCGAGCTGGAGCGCGGTATCGACCGAGACGCTCTGGCCCGCAATGCTCGGCCCGCCCGCCATGAAAGCGCCTAGGCGCAGATCGGTCAGGGACACGCCCGTGAGGGACTGGAACGCCGCGCTTGCGGCCTTGTAGGCCATGCCGCGCAGTCTTGTGGCGATGCTCATACGGCAATGATCCCGGTTGAGAGAAAGTCATCCATCCGGCCGCCACCGGGCGGCTCGGGGTTGCGGCTCATCAGCGTGACGGCATTGAGCAGCGCCATCAGCGGGTCGATCTTGAGATAGCCCGCCGCCTGTTTGGTGATGATGATGGCATTGCCTCTCGGCTCCACCTTCGCGTTCGAGACAGCCCAGCCCATGATCGGCCGCGCACCGTGGCACAGCGTGCCATCCGCCAGCTTGCGCTCGGCGGTCTTGATGGCGCCCGAGAGCGTCCAGCCCTGCGAGATACCCACCACGCGCTCATGGGCAATGCCGATCTGGGCCAGCGCATCGACAATGGCGCCCACGCCCATCGGGTCGAGCCCCACGATCGCCAGCTTGTTGCTCTGGTCGATCGTGCCGAGTACCGCCACCAGCTGGTCGATATCGGTACCGGGCTCGGCCGTGATGACCAGATCGCCCTGCGTCTCGAAGTCACGCAGCTGGCTGGCCTCGCGCTTGCGCAGTGCGAGTACGCCCTCGAACACCCAGCTTTTCTGCCAGTGCAGCCACTGCCCGGTTATACGATCACGCCCCAGGACAGCGAGCGACAGCAGATCGTCGAGGCCGCCGCCGTCGATGCCCGCCACGATGACCTCGCAGCGTTCGATCAGGGCTTCGAGGGTCAGTGTGTCGTCGCCTGCGCCCTGCCAGTAATCGGCACCGACCCAGCGATCGGAGCGCAGGGCCAGGCCGATCTCGACATTGAGATGTTGCGAGGCCCAGCTGGCCAGCTCGCCCACGCCTTTCTCGCGTGCGTCCTCATATTCGCGCTTGAGGCGATCCAGCGTGATCGACCGCCCCAGATTGGGCAGGACCATCGGCCAGTAGGCGGGATCTTCCCAGGGCGCGGCCTCGCCGGGCAGTTTCGAGGGCTGCTGGATATCAGGCGGCAATTCGTACAGGACCGGCAGGACCGGCTGGAAGCGCTTGCCATCGCGTATCTCGCGGGCGCGGATCAGATCCTGCGCGAACACGCCTCTCGGTGGCCCGTCGCTCTGGGTGGTGATGATGGCCAGGAACGCCTCGGGCTGCGAGATCATGCCGCCGCGTATCTGGCGCATGACACTGCCCGCATCGTTGCGCATGGCGATGACATGCTGCTCATCGACCAGCACGCCTGCGGGCTTCACGCCGGTCATGACGTCTGGGCTGAACGCCTTGACCTGTAGTGTCGCCCCGGTCGTGCGGAAGGTCAGGCGCTTGAGATGCGTTTGCGCGTGGAACCGCTGCATCAGCGTGCGGTCGTTCTGCACCATGCCCAGCGCCTGGCTGAAGGCGAGATCAGCAATTTCCTTTGTAGGCGCGACGATCAGGAATTCTGCGTTCGGCCGCTCGTTGACGATCACGGCCGTCAGCATCAGCCCGGCGCCGTTAGTCGTCTTGCTGTTCTTTTTCGGCACCAGAAGAAACAGTTCCTGGATGGCGCGCGCACCTGTGTTGGGATCGAGCGCGCCGAACAGGGCAGAGAGGATCTCGCGGAACCAGTCGCCGCAAGCTTCCGCCATGGCAGGAGTACCGGCACATCAGGAATGCGCAGCCGGTCGAAGCAGCGCACGGCCCGCGCCGCGAGTTCGGGATTGACTGGCTCGAGATCCGGCAGGAGAGACCGGCCAGCACGCAGGCGCGCTTCCCAGTCCTTCCGGCTCAGATCCAGCATGGTCAGTTCCTTCTGTTGATCGGGGGCAGATCGTCGCCCCAGCCGCTATCGAGGCCGGGCAGAGCGGGTTGATCGTCACGCGGGGCCGCGAG
>NZ_BAKW01000024.1 GCF_000614545.1 Asaia platycodi JCM 25414
CGCCTTGTGAGGTGTCGCTGGCGGACCAGAATCCTCGAAAGCCATCTCGATCGGCGGGGGTTCGGGGGGCTCGGGCGGCTTGCTCATCGGCAGCCGCACGAGAAGAAAGCCGATGAACAGCGCATGCGCTGCTACCGATGCTCCCAGAGCATAGCGGAAGCGCCGGACATCGGACCGACGGGGACGCAGCAAGGCTGCTTCTCCTCTGGTTACTGGCCCGCGGCGGGCTGCTGGGCAAGCAGCGCCACGTGCGTGAAGCCACCCGAGGTAATCTTCCCCATGATGTCCATCACCTGACCGTAATTGATATGAGCATCGGCACGAACGAAGATGCGATGCTCCTTGTCATTCTGTGCCGCCTGCTGAAGCTGCGCGACCAGTTGGTCGGCCGAGACAGGATCCTCGCCCAGAAAGATGCCGCCATCCGCCTTGATCGACACCGTGATCGGCTTCGTATCGGCGTTGAGCGGACTCGCATCGGTCTTGGGCAGATCCACATTGACGCCGCTCGTCATCATGGGGGCTGTCACCATGAAGATGATGAGCAGCACCAGCATGACGTCCACGAGCGGGGTCACATTGATTTCCGACGCGGGGCGTCGCCTGCGGCCGCGCGCGGGGCCGCCCCCTGCAGACATGCCCATCGGTCTTAGCTCCGCTCTTCCGACTGGCGCGACAGGATCGCGGCAAATTCAGTACCGAAGGCATCCATGCGCTCGGCAAAATGGTCGAGGGCACCGCTCGTCACGTTATAGGCGACATAGGCCGGGATAGCGGTGACGAGACCGATGGCCGTCGCGAAAAGTGCTTCGGAAATACCGGGGGCGACAACGGCCAGATTGGTGTTGTGCATGGCGGCAATCGACCCGAAGGCGTGCATGATACCCCAGACCGTGCCGAACAGCCCGACAAATGGGGCGACCGGGCCGATCGTGGCAAGCGCCACGACGCGGCGGCTGAGACGATCCATTTCGCGTGTCACGGTGATATTGATCGCGCGGTCCACGCGGTCACGCACGCCACCACGGGCCAGGTCGATGCCGGTGATGCGTGCCGAGCGGCGCCATTCGCCCATGGCAGCGCCGAAAACGGCGGCCATCGGATGCAGCGGCTTGGCCCCATCGGAGTCGTAGAGATCTTCCAGACTGCCACCGGACCAGAAACGGTCCTCGAATTCCGTTGCCTCGCGATTGACGCGGCGCATCAGAATAATCTTCTCGATGATCACGGCCCAGACAAAGGCGCTGCACAAGATCAGCCCCAGCATGACCAACTGCACCACAATGGACGCATGAAGGAACAAGTCCAACGGTGACAAACCAGAAGCGGCGGCCCCTAGGTCAGCCGCATTTACCGCTCGATCCAAAAAAACCTCCTGAGGCTTCGTTCTGCGTCACGCCTATACAGTGCAAGCGATACCGGCGCCTATACCGAATCGTTACGCGCAATCGTTCCCGCCGATCCTCAGCTCTGGTTCGATAACGTCATAAGGGAAGCACGCCATCGCGGCGGAATTCGGGCAGGCCGCCCGGAATTCTGCATGATGCACGCCAGCTCGACTGTCAGCGTGGCAGCCTGCATGTCGCCACACGTCACGACCTGACGCAACTGACAACGTGCTGCACCGACAGAATCAATTGTTGTTGTGATCTCGGCCCAGTCATCGAGCCGCAGGGGAGCGTGATACTCTATGCCCAGTTTCGTTACGACAAAGACCAGACCCGTTTCTTCCTGAAGCGCCGAAACGGGCGTTCCTGCCATGCGCAGAGCCTCGGTACGCGCCCGCTCGGCAAAGGCAAGGTAGCGCGCATGATAGACGATGCCGCCTGCATCAGTGTCTTCGTAATAGACGCGAAACCCGATCCTATGCGCCTTCATCGCTCTCTCTCAGCAAATCGAACTGGGCGGCGCTGGCCGAAGCTGGTGCCTTCATGCCCAGATGCGCCCAGCCGCGCTCGCCAAGCATACGCCCGCGCGACGTACGCAGCACCAGCCCCTCCTGAATCAGGTAGGGCTCGATCACGTCCTCAAGCGTGTCGCGCGCTTCGGCCAGCGCGGCAGCCAGGGTTTCCACGCCTACAGGGCCACCGTGATGATGCTCGGCAATACGCAGTAGATAGCGCCGATCCATCGCATCGAGTCCGACCGAATCGACCTCGAGACGTGAAAGCGCGGCGTCCGCCATGTGTCGGGTGATGGCCCGTCCCTCCGGGGCGCCCACAGCGGCAAAATCACGCACTCGTCTCAGCAGACGACCGGCAATACGCGGAGTGCCGCGTGAACGGCGGGCGATCTCCTCGGCCCCCTCTTCCGTCAGATTCATGCCAAGCTTGAGCGCGCCGCGAGAGACGATCGAGCGGAGCTCTTCTGGTGTGTAAAAGACGAGGCGAAGGGGAATACCAAAGCGATCACGCAGCGGCGTGGCAAGCAGCCCCGCGCGCGTCGTCGCGGCTACGAGGGTAAAAGGCGCAAGATCGATACGCACGGAGCGCGCTGCCGGTCCCTCACCGATGATTAAATCGAGCTGGAAATCCTCCATCGCGGGATAGAGCACCTCCTCAATGGCGGGCTGAAGGCGATGGATCTCATCGATGAACAGCACGTCGTTCGGCTGAAGATTGGTGAGAATCGCAGCCAGATCGCCTGCACGTTGAATGACCGGCCCCGAAGTCGCCCGAAACCCGACGCCAAGCTCGCGTGCCACGATCTGCGCGAGCGTGGTCTTGCCAAGTCCGGGCGGCCCATGAAGCAGCACATGGTCGAGCGCCTCGCCACGACTGCGTGCTGCCTGAATGAACACGGAAAGATTCTCACAACTTGCACGCTGGCCCGTGAAATCATCGAGCGTCTGCGGACGCAGGCCATGATCGCTGTCATCCATACGGCGCTCCGGATTGAGCGCGCCGCGATCTGTCTCGCTCATGAACCTGCTCCGTTCGCTTTCTGGCCCAGCGGTCCTCCAGCCCTTTCGAGACAGCGCACATGTCTCATCGCGCCAGATCCTTCAGAGCCAGGCGGATAATCTTGTCGAGTGTCGCGCCCTCATGCTCGACCAGAATCCGGCTCAGAACCGGCCATGCCTCAGCGCGGCGGAACCCGAGCCCTGCCAGAGCCTGAAGAGCATCCGCCTCGACGCTACCGACGGCGGAGCCGGCAATTTTGCCGAGCGGCGTCGCGCCACCGCCGGGCATCTTGCCCACCTTGTTCTTGAGTTCTGTCACGATGCGCTCGGCCAGACGCGCCCCAACGCCGGCCGCGCGGGTCAACATCGCCTTGTCACCGGCGCTGATCGACAGAACCAGATCACCCGGTGTCGAAACGGAGAGAATGGCCAGCGCGACCTTGGCACCCACACCTTGAACCGTCGTCAGCAGGCGGAACCACTCCTGCTCGTCAGAGGTCAGAAACCCGAAAAGCTGGATAGCATCTTCGCGCACCACTGTTTCGATCAGCAGGCGTGTTTTCTCCGGCGCTGCAGGCAGATTGGCCAGTGTCCGGCTTGAAGCGGAGACGAGATAACCCACACCATTCACATCCAGAATGCAGCGGTCTGTTTCCGTACTGACGATAATGCCGGTCAGGAGCCCGATCATGCCATGCGCTTTCCGGCCTGAACGAGGCGCGAGGTCTCACGATGATGCGCGTGACAGATCGCAACCGCGAGCGCGTCCGAGGCGTCAGCCTTGTGAATCACAGCGCCGGGCAGCAGGCGTTTGACCATCATCGTGACCTGCTCCTTTGTGGCAGCACCCGTGCCAACTACCGATTTCTTGACCATCATCGCCCCGTATTCCGCAACGGGAAGGCCCTCATAGGCCGGGGTCAGAAGGGCGACACCACGCGCATAACCCAGCTTGAGCGTCGAAGAGCCGTTTCGATTGACATAGGTTTCTTCAACAGCCGCTTCTGCGGGCTGGTAATCACGTATCAGCTTTTGCAGCGCGCCATGCAGCTCGCACAGACGCAAGGGCACCGATTCGGCCCCATCGGTCGCAATAACGCCCGAGGCCACATGCTGAAGGCGATTGCCTTCGACATCGATCAGACCCCAGCCCATAAATCGTAGGCCGGGGTCAATCCCGAGAAGTCGGATCAAGCAGCCAGTGCCTGGGCGACGTCGTCGGGGATATCGAAATTGGCATAGACGGCTTGGATGTCGTCATTGTCTTCGAGCACATCGATGAGCTTCAGCACCGAACGCGCCTTTTCCTCATCCAGCGTCACCGTATTTTCAGGGCGCCAGTCGAGCTTGGCCGAGCTGGGCTCACCGAAACGCGCCTCGAGCGCATCACGCACGGCGAACAGGCTCTCCATGGCGCAGGTGATTTCGTGCCCGTCTGCCGTCAGCTCGGCATTATCGGCACCCGCTTCGATAGCGGCTTCCAGCATGTCTTCCTCAGACGCTGCGGCGGTCGGGTAGGTCACGACACCGAGACGCTGAAACATGAATGACACCGAGTTGCTCTCGCCCATCGAACCGCCATGCTTGGAGAAGGCGGCGCGCACTTCGCTGGCGGTGCGGTTGCGGTTATCGGTCAGGCCCTCGACGATCACGGCAACGCCAGCCGGGCCATAGCCTCGTAGCGCACTTCGACGTAATCCTCGCCGCCGCCGGCGCCGCTGGCCTTTTTGATGGCACGTTCGACATTGTCTTTGGGCATATTGGCCTCGCGTGCGGCAATCATCGCCGCACGTAGACGAGGGTTCGAGGTGGGGTCAGGCAGGCCCGAGCGGGCCGCGACCGTGATTTCACGCAGGATCTTCGCAAACTGCTTGGCACGCTTGGCGTCCTGCGCACCTTTGCGGTGCATGATGTTCTTGAATTGCGAATGACCGGCCATCAGAGCCTCTCCTCAACCTTGCTTTCTCAGGCCAGACGGCCATGACAATGTTTGAACTTCTTGCCCGACCCGCAGGGGCAGAGCGCGTTGCGCGGCGTTTCCTGCGCATAGCCCTGAGCCTCGGGCACGTTCAGACCGTCGGCTGAAGGCGCCTGAAACAGGCCTGAGGCTGAATGCCGACCTGACGGGGTTCGAGCCCCGCTGCCGAAAACCCTTCGTCATTTGGCGCAAAGATCTGCTGCGCCTCGGTACCGGGGAAGGGGTCGGCTTGCTGCACCACCTCGATACGCGACATGGTGGTGGTCACACGCAGGCGCATGTCATCCAGCATGGCGGTGAAGAGCTGGAAAGCCTCGTGCTTGTATTCGTTCAGCGGGTCACGCTGGCCATAGGCGCGCAGGCCGATGCCCTGACGCAGCTGGTCGAGCGCATGAAGGTGCTCTTTCCACACGGCATCGAACGAGGTCAGCAGGACCTGCTTTTCGATATGACGCATGATGTTCGGGCCGATATTGGCTGAACGTGCCGCCTGTGCCTGACTTGCAGCTTCCTCAGCGCGCTGGATGACCAGAGCCGCATCCATGCCGTCTTCCTTCGACCAGTCACGGATCGGCAGGTTGAGGTTGAGAAGCGACAGCAGATCAGCTTCAAGCGCCTCGCTCTCCCACTGCTCTGCAAAAGCTTTCTCGGGGATGCGTGCATGAACTGCTTCCTCGATGCTCTGCTCACGCAGCTCATGAATGATATCTGACACATCTTCCATCGCCATGTATTCGCGGCGCTGGGCGTAAACTTCCTTACGCTGGTCATTCATCACGTCATCATATTTGAGGACGTTCTTGCGCATGTCGAAATTGCGCGCTTCGACCTTTTTCTGCGCGCGCTCAAGGGCCTTGTTCAGCCAGGGATGGACGATCGCCTCGCCTTCCTTCATACCAAGCTTGGTCCAGAAAGCGCCCATGCGTTCGCCGCCATAGATACGCATCAGATCGTCTTCAAGCGACAGGAAGAAGCGCGAGGCGCCCGGATCGCCCTGACGGCCCGAACGGCCACGCAGCTGGTTGTCGATGCGACGGCTCTCATGACGCTCGGTGCCGATCACGTAAAGGCCGCCGAGTTCCTTGACCTTGCCATGATTGACCGCAATTTCCTCACGCAGACGCAGAATCTCTGCCTCATGGGCCGATTCATCCTCGATTTTTTCGAGGCTCTGGCGGATCAGCATATCGAGATTGCCGCCCAGCTTGATGTCGGTACCGCGTCCGGCCATGTTGGTCGCAATCGTGATGGCGCCCGGCGCACCGGCCTGCGCGACGATCTGCGATTCCATCTCGTGGAAGCGCGCATTCAGCACGCTGTGCGGGACGTTCTTGGCCTTGAGCTGGTTCGAGAGATATTCGCTCTTCTCGATGGAGGTCGTGCCGACCAGAACCGGCTGGCCCGATTTCGAGACTTCCTGGATCAGGTTGGCGACGGCGTCGAATTTCTCGCGTGCCGTGATATAGACCTCGTCATCCGTATCCTTGCGCGCGACAGGGAGATTAGTCGGAATCTCGACCACATCGAGCTTGTAGATTTCGGCAAACTCGTCGGCTTCAGTCATGGCCGTGCCGGTCATGCCAGAGAGCTTGGGGTAAAGGCGGAAATAATTCTGGAAGGTGATCGAGGCCAAAGTCTGGTTTTCAGGCTGGATCTCGACATGTTCCTTTGCTTCGAGCGCCTGATGCAGACCGTCGGAATAGCGACGACCATCCATCATGCGCCCCGTGAACTCGTCGATGATGATGACCTTGCCGCCACGCACGATATATTCGACATCGCGGGCAAAAAGCGTATGGGCGCGCAACGATTGCTGCACATGATGCATGACGGCAATATTATGCACGTCATACAGGCCGCCTTCGTGCAGAACGCCCGCCTCGTGCAGCATCGCCTCGACCTGATCGGAGCCCTGCTCGGTCAGAATGACAGTGCGCAGCTTCTCGTCGCGCTCGAAGGCTTCTTTCGTCTTTACCAGCTCGATTACGACGTCATCGACGGCGCGATACAGATCGGAGCTGTCATCGGCGGGACCGGAAATGATGAGCGGCGTGCGCGCTTCATCGATCAGGATCGAATCCACCTCATCGACGATTGCATGATAGAACGGACGCTGGACCATTTCTTCCAGCGTGTATTTCATGTTGTCGCGCAGATAATCGAAGCCGAACTCGTTATTCGTGCCGTAGGTGATGTCAGAGCCATAGGCTGCACGACGTTCATCATCCGACAGATTGGGCACGATCACGCCGGTGGTCAGGCCGAGGAAGCTGTAAAGCCTGCTCATTTCCTCGGCGTCACGCTTCGCCAGATAGTCATTGACCGTGACGACATGCACGCCCTTGCCCGCCAGCGCACTCAGATAGACGGCCAGGGTCGCGACGAGAGTCTTGCCCTCACCCGTGCGCATTTCGGCGATACGACCGGAATGCAGCACCATGCCGCCCACGAGCTGCACATCGAAATGCCGCATGCCAAGCACGCGTCGCGACGCCTCGCGACAGACGGCAAAGGCCTCAGGCATGATCTTGTCGAGGCTCTCGCCCCCGGCAATACGCCCCTTGAATTCCCGTGTCTTTGCGCGCAGCGCCTCATCGTCGAGCGCCTTGGCGGCAGGCTCAAGCGCGTTGATTTCAGGCAGGCGCTTCTGATAGCCCTTCAGCGAGCGATCATTGGCGGTGCCGAACACGGCGCGGGCGATACGAGCGAACATGACTGTCCTTCTGGCGACCAGGTCCGAAACAGGCGGACCGCAAACTGAGAGGCGGATTATCCCGACCCGCACGTACCGGGTTGTTCCGAAGCCGAAAGCGTCGGAAGCCGGAATACGGCGAAAGCGCAGCGCACCCGCAAAAGCAGGATCAGGATCGTCCACGCGGGAAATGAGATAAGGCGCCCCCATGCCCCGGTCAACCGAGCCCTCTGCCTTCTCGGCAACTGAAGGGGCCGCAATGCGCAATTTCTTCATGAAGCGTGCCATCAAAACACGGCATCTGTCCCCAAGCGGCTTGCCGCGAGGTAAAGCCTGCGCCATGCTGGTGTAAGTTCCACGAGTTTTTCGAGGTTATTTCTCCATGCGGCTTATCCGCCCGGCTCTTTTCTGCGCTGCTCTCCTCTCCGGCACGACTTTGGTGGCCCCGTCCTTTGCGGCCCCTGCTCCTGCTGCTCCGGCGAATGCGGCCCCGGCCGCCGCTCCGGCTGCCCCTGCCGACGCCAACCCGCTGATCGCTTCGGTCAACGGCCAGAAGATCTATCTGGATGACGTCAAGAAGGCGGCAGCAGGCTTGCCGCCTCAGGCACGCCAGCTGCCGCCGAACACGCTGGTCAATATCCTGCTGAACCAGATTGTCAGCCAGAAGGCCATCCAGATCGACGCGCTGAAGGAAGGCCTCGACAAGAAGCCCGACGTAAAGGCCCAGATGCAGGAAGCTGCCGATAACGCGCTGCAGAATGCCTATCTGCAGGAGAAGGTCGCACCGCTGGTGACGGAAGACGCCATCAAGCAGGCCTATCAGGCAAACTACGCTTCCAAGAAAGGTGAGCAGGAAATTCATGCCCGCCACATCCTGGTTGCCGACGAAGCCACGGCCAAGGACGTCATCAAGCAGCTGAACCACGGCGCGAAGTTTGAAGACCTCGCCAAGAAGCTCTCGACCGACAAGGGCTCGGGCGCGAGCGGTGGTGATCTCGGCTGGTTCAAGAAAGACGACATGCTGCCGGAATTCTCCAAGGCCGCTTTCGCCATGAAGCCGAACACGATCAGCCAGACCCCGGTCAAGACCCAGTATGGCTGGCATGTCATTCAGGTTCTGGCTACGCGCGAGGCACCTGTGCCGCCGCTCGAGCAGGTTCATGACGAAATCCGTCAGCAGCTGATCCGCGACAACGTGCGCGATATCGTCAAGGCTGCTCAGGACAAGGTCAAGATCGTTCGTTACGACGCACAGGGCAAGCCGCTTCCCGACGCGCCCGCAGCCCCTGCTATTGCTCCCAAGAAGTAAGCGCTAACGCTCACTTTTTACTCAGAAATCCGGTCTTTTCGCCTCATTGCGGGGCGAGGGGCTGGACCTGAGCCCCGAGCCGTGCATCCTCCTTCCGACGTTCCCAGTTCGGAGGCAGATCATGGCCAAAGCCCTTCCCATCTCCCCCCTCGCCCAGCCTTTGCCGCGCCTCGAGCCGGTTGCAGGCGTGCGGCTTGGCGCTGTCGCCGCGCAGATCCGCTACAAGGATCGAACCGATCTCATGATGATGGAGTTCGAGCCCGGCACAACGGCAGCAGGCGTTTTCACACGCAGTAAATGCCCCGGTGCGCCAATCGACTGGAGCCGCGCCGCTCTGGCCCAGGGCACCGCTCGCGCCTTGGTCGTCAATTCCGGCAATGCCAATGTCTTCACAGGTCGCGCTGGCGTTCTGGCCACGCAGATCTCTGCTGCCGCTGCTGCACGCACGGTCCATTGTGCCGCCACGGAGGTCTTTCTCGCCTCGACGGGGGTGATTGGTGAGCCGCTCGATGCCGAACGCATCAGCGATGCCATGCCCGGGCTGTATGACGTCCTCGCCCCTGACGGGTGGGAAGATGCTGCACGCGCCATCATGACCACGGACACCTTCCCGAAGGCCGCGACACGCAAGGTCGAAATTGCCGGCAACGCCGTGACCATCCAGGGCATTGCCAAGGGCAGCGGCATGATTGCCCCCGACATGGCCACCATGCTCGGTTTTGTCGTGACCGATGCCGCCATCTCGCATGACGTGCTTCAAGCCATGCTGCACGTCGGCACGGACCACAGCTTCAACGCCATTACCGTCGACTCCGACACGTCGACATCTGACATGGTGCTGGTCTTCGCGACGGGCAAAGCGGGCAATCCGCCGGTCACCTCGCTGGCCGACCCTGCTCTCGTTGCCTTCCGTGAAGCCCTTGAGTCGCTACTGCTCGAACTCGCCCTGATGGTGGTTCGTGACGGCGAGGGCGCCTCGAAGCTCTTTACGGTGCGCGTCAACGGTGCTGTCTCCGACGAATCCGCCAAGAAGATCGCTCTCGCCATAGGCAACTCGCCCTTGGTGAAGACAGCTATCGCAGGCGAAGATGCCAATTGGGGCCGCGTCGTGATGGCTGTTGGCAAAAGCGGCGAACCCGCCAACCGTGACACGCTTTCGGTCGCCATCGGCGGCACATGGATCGCGAGACAGGGTACGGTGGTCGAAGGCTATGACGAGGCACCGGTCGTCGCTCATATGAAAGGTCAGGAAATCGAGATCCAGATCGATCTGGGCCTCGCGAATGGCCACGCGCAGATCTGGAGCTGTGACCTCACCCACGGCTATATCGACATCAACGGCTCCTACCGGAGCTGATGGCTCCCATGACCGGCCTTCACGGGCCGGTCGCCCGTCCCTTTTGCAGGGCACGCCCCCTTCTCGATAATAGTTTTCTCCTGCCTGACCATACCTTGCACCCGGGCGCATTCAGATTTAGTACCCTGCTCGTCCATTATTGATCGTCAGAGCGCTATCAGCGTCTGGACGGACGCCGCGATTGCACCCACATTATGTCGATAGCTCTCGCAGCTACTGCAAAACGCAATCAGATCAGCATCGTATACGCGCCCGAACGACGCTGAGGAGGAACAGGCATGGCAAATGCATTTCGCGTGGTCATCATTGGTGGCGGCGTTGCTGGTATGGAAACGGCAATGACCCTCGGTCGTGGGCGTCATCGCCTGATCGAAACCACGCTGATCGACAAAGGTGCCGTGCATTACTGGAAACCCATGCTGCATGAATTTGCTGCGGGCACCGGCCAGGAATCGCGGGATTGTACGACCTTCCTCGAAGCGAGTCGTCGTTTCGGTTTCCGGTTCATCCAGAGTTCGCTGAGCAGCGTCGATCGCGAGAAGCATGAGATCCGCCTCGCGAATGATGAGATCGTTCCCTACGACATGCTGATCGTGTCGCTCGGCTCGCGGTCCAATGATTTCGGCATCGAAGGCGTGATGGCCAATTGCACCTTCATCGACTCCCTGCCCGATGCCAGCATTTTCCATGAGAAGTTCCGCGCTGCTTTCCGTGATGCTGCTGCGGCCAATCGCAAACTCGATGTCGGTATTGTCGGTGGCGGCGCCACAGGCACACAATTGGCCGCCGAATTGTGCAGCGCCATCGACCTCGCCCCCGGCTATGGCAAGGAAGCCAGAAAGAACGTTCTCAGCCTCTCTCTGATCGAGACCGGAAAGCGCATCCTGCCCGCCTTCCCCGAGCGCGTTTCCAATGACGCCCGCAAGCAGCTCGAGGCCCTCGGCGTCAGCGTTCTGACTGAGGCGATGGTGACCTCGGTGGACGGAGAAGGCTTCCACCTCAAGGATGGCCGCGTCGTCCCCGCCGAATTGCGGGTCTGGGCCGCGGGCGTGCGGGCCAGTGCCGCGACCGAACTGTTCGACGGGCTCGACATCGCCCGCGGCGGACAAATCGTGGTCAATCATCACATGCAATCGACTCGCGACACCTCGATTTTCGCCCTCGGTGATTGCGCCCGCATCAATGACGCCCCTCTGCCTGCCACGGCGCAGGTGGCCAGACAGCAGGGCATTTATCTTGGCCGCGCCATTCCGGTTATCGCCCAGGGGCGCGAGCCCTCGACATTTGTTTACCGCGACCGTGGTGCCGTAGTCTCGCTGGGTGATTATAATGGCTGGGGCATGGTCGGCTCCTCGACGAGTTTTGGAGGCGGTCTTCTGCGTGGGCTTGCACCGCGATGGCTGCATGATCTGATCTTCCGTCAACATCAGATCGGCGTCATGGGTCTCGCACGTGGAACGGCGGCTTTCCTCAAGGCGCATCTGATGCCGACCCGCCCACGTCTGGACCAGTAACCTTCGATCAGCGATAGCCGAGCATCATGCCCCTGCAGCGTTCTCAAGCCCTCCCCCCAGCCGAATCGGCGCGCCTCGACACCATGGTCGCCACGCTTCAGGATAAAGGGTTCGCCTTTGAGCGCAGCAAGGAAATGCGCTCTTTCCTCGAAGCCTTCGGGTTTCAGGATTGGGAGAATTTTGCGGAGAGCTGGAACCGCCTCGGATTGGATCGCTACATGGCCGATGGCGGGCGATACCGTAAGAGGCGTTACGCCACCTACGCGCTGACGGGTGGACGCATCGAACGCAAACGCCACCAGCCGCATTACCAGAGCCGCGATTACAATCTTCTCAATGGCGGGATCGAACGCTGGTTCGGCCCTATAGAAGATGCCATCGCCACGCATCCCGTCATGTTGTCCATCCTCAACGCCGCGCATCTTCTGGCGCTACGCATGACCCCAGCCTCGACCCAGCCCGATAGCTGGCATGCAGAAATCCATCAGTTTCGTATCGAGCGCAGGCCGGTAATAACGGGCGCCCCACCCCTGAAGGCATGCATCGCGACGGGGTCGATTGGGTGTTCGTGCTGATGGTCAATCGCGAGAACGTGGCTTCGGGCGTGACGTCGATTCATAACGATCATCGTGAAGAAATTGGTGCTTTTACCCTCGAATCCCCGCTCGATACCGCACTCGTCGATGATCATCGCGTCTATCATGGCGTGACGCCTGTCGAGCCGATCGATCCTGCACGTCCCGCCTATCGTGACGTACTGGTCGTCACGCTGCGACATGCCTAAAAGAGCGCAAGAGGCGACTCGATCACGAGTCGCCCGAAGAGCGCGCCAATCCTGAAAGTGAAAGAAATCCTGATGCGTTTTGGTCTTGCTGTGGCGGGTATCGCGCTCATGGGGCTCGTCGCACCCGCGAGCCTCGCCAGAACGCATCGCGCTGCGACGGATACCGCGCAGGCAAAGGACGAATCGGGACCGCGCCCCGTCGTGCTGAGCGCGCAACCCGGTACCAATCTCGATCAGGTCGCCCGGCAGCTCAACAGCGCGGACCTGGCCGATGCCGCCAAGCACAACGACAATCCGGTTGTTCTCGTCGCCTCTGCGCCACTTTCTTCCGATCGCAGTGACATGGCCCTATTCGTACAGCTACAATCAGCGCGGCTCTGCGGCTCCGCAGCTGCTCGAGCTCGGTTTATCTGCGCCATAAGGTGGATGGAAGCTGGTTCTGGATTCAGTCAGCGGGGCTATCTCGGTCTTGCCGAGCCGCCATAACGGCATGCATGATCTGTTGATCGACAAGAATGATCGTTGGACCTGGAACGGCGCGAGCTATCAGGACGGCGCTCCAGCCCCCGCAGCTTCTTCCGCTCCGAAAAAGAAAGCGCCCGCAGCGCCCAAGAAGAACCTTCTTCGCGGCTGACCGATTTCACGTTTTCGAGGGACTTTGGAGCGGGTGAAGGGAATCGAACCCTCGTATGCAGCTTGGGAAGCTGCCGTTCTACCATTGAACTACACCCGCACGACAGTTCTTCTATCGCAGCTTGTGCCACGATGCAATCACGGGGCTTCGGTTGACGAAGCGGGCTGGCTTTGCGCATAGTTCTGCCGTCACTACTCGTAAGAGAGTGTCCCTCGCGATTTGAAAGGCCGGATTGCGGCGAGGCTAAACAACAGCGCTAAAGAGGCCCGGGATGTCCTGCATCCCAGGTTTTCCACGGCCAGAATCGCACCGCTCATACAGGTGCATTTTGGAGCGTTTTCCATGACAGACACATCTTACGGCCCGTCGACCAAGCTGCTGCATCAGGATGTCAGCCGCACCGAACACGGCGAGACGAGCGAGGCGATCTTTCTGACCTCAGGCTTCGTCTATGACAGCGCAGAGCAGGCAGCCGCCACCTTCACGGGCGATGTCGCGCATTATCAATATTCACGTTTCGGCAACCCTACTACCGATGCCCTGCAAAACCGACTGGCCCTGCTTGAAGGGGCTGAAGCCTGCATCGTGACGGCGAGTGGTATGGGCGCGGTTTCCTCGGCGCTGCTCGCCCATCTCAAACAGGGCGATCGCGTCGTCGCATCCCGCGCCTGTTCGGCTCCTGCTACTGGATCGTGACAACCCTCCTGCCGAAATACGGCATCGAGACCGTTCTGGTCGATGGCGATGACTGGGCGGGCTGGGAAGCCGCCCTCTCCCAGCCGACTGGCGCTGTGCTGATCGAGAGCCCCTCCAACCCGATGCTCGATATTCTCGACATCGAGCGCATTGCCACTCTGGCGCACAAGGCCGGCGCATTACTGATGGTCGATAACGTTTTTGCTTCGCCCGTCGGCCAGAAGCCGCTCGCGCTAGGCGCTGACGTGGTGCTTTATTCCTGCACGAAGCATATCGACGGTCAGGGCCGCGTGCTCGGCGGGGCTGTGCTCGGTCGCAAACAGTGGATTGAGGAAACGCTTCAGCCCTACACCCGCAATACCGGCAATGCACTCTCGCCTTTCAACGCCTGGGTATTGCTCAAGGGAATCGAAACCCTGCCTTTGCGGGTCAACGCTATGGCCGGAAATGCGAGTGCGGTAGCGCATTTCCTCGAAAACGCGTCTGGTATTGCCCGCGTCTCCTACCCGGGTCTGGCCTCGCACCCGCAACGCGCCATCGTCGAGAAACAGATGAGCAATGGCGGCTCGCTCGTGGCCTTCGAGGTAGAGGGCGGCAAGGAAGCGGCTTTCCGTTTCCTGAACGCGTTCAAGCTGATCGCCATTTCTAACAATCTCGGTGACGCGCGTTCTCTGGCGACACATCCGGCAACGACGACGCACTCCAAGGTCGACGCGGAGGAACGCGCGCGGCTCGGAATCACAGATGGCGCCATTCGCCTATCAGTCGGACTTGAAGACAGCGAGGATCTGATTGCCGATCTCGCGCGAGGCCTTGCAGCGCTCAAAGGCTGATTGCTTTTAGCGTCTTCATAAGCCTACAAGGCGGGCATGTCGCATAAGCCCGCCCCTCCCCGCCTTGTAGCAGACCCGGAAACGAGTCTTGCCGAAGCCATGGATGCCGCCCCCCGCTACGAAGCGGTAACCAAAGACATCACGATCTCCGTGCGCACGTTCTGGCTCGAGGATCAATCCCAGCCTGAAGACCATCATTATGCCTGGGCCTATCATATCCGCATCGAGAACGGCGGTGATGAGACGGTCCAGCTTCTGAGCCGTTCATGGGAGATTACAGACGGTCGCGGCAAGACAGACCATGTTCACGGCGAGGGCGTCGTCGGCGAACAGCCGATCCTAGTGGCAAACGAGGCCTTTGAATATACCTCTGGCGCCGCCCTGCCCACGCCTTGCGGCTTCATGCGTGGATTTTTTCACATGATTATCCCCGCAACGTCAGAACGTTTCGAGGCTACTGTCCCTGCTTTCAGTCTGGATAGTCCTCATCGTCTTGGTCTTGTGCACTGACGACGATACGCCCTCTTCCTTCGAGTTTCGCCTTGTAAAGAGCCTGATCGGCGCGCTCCAGCGCATCGGCCCAGACTTCATCCGCCCGTGTGCGGGCCACACCAGCACTGCACCCGATCGACAGCGGGCCGACCTTGGTCTCGAACGGCACATCGCTCAGCCCCGCCAGCAGGCTCGCAATACGTGCCTGCGCTTCGGCGAACTCTCCCTGCACGACAATCAGAAACTCCTCACCGCCATGACGGCCGATGATTTCTTCTTGCCGTTTCGCCTGTATGAGGCGTGCACCGATGCCTGCCAGAACCTCGTCACCTATCGCATGACCAAAACTGTCATTGATGGATTTGAAATAATCGACATCGAACAGCGCGAGGGTCGCCGAGCGCATGACTCCAGTATCATCGGGACGTGACAGTTTCTCGAGTAGCCGCGTAACGCTGGCCTCGGCTGTACGCCGATTCATGAGCTTCGTGAGGCCGTCCTGTCGGGCCTGCTGCTCGAGCGCCGACTGGGCTGCCCGCATTTCCGTCGTGCGCTCATCGACAAGGGCTTCAAGACGACGCTGACGTTTCATCAGATAGCGGAAGCGCAGCTTGTTAAGTATATAGGGCAGCAAAATGATCGACAGCGTATAAAGAAGGATAAACGGCCACGCGCTCCACCAGGGTCGCAGCATGCGTATTTCAAGTATAATAGGCTCGGAAACGAGATTCCGGTTGTCGTTCAAGGCCTGAACAATAAGTCTTGAATGTCCGGGCGGCACGAAATTGTACCGGATTTCGCCCGTTGTCGTCGTAATCCAGTTCTGATCCACCCCCTCGAGACGATAACGAAAATAGGTTGTAGAAGAGAGCGCCGTATTGAGCGAACCGAGTGTGACCATAAGAGGATCGCGCGTGTACGGCACCGCTTTTTCAGGCAGCATTTTTTCGCCCAGCATCACTTTCACGAAGGCTGGGCGGAGGTTCTGTTTCAGAAACAGATGCTCAGGGTGCATCAGATGTGAGACACCGCGGGACGTGGTGATCCAGATCGTCCCATCCCTGTCCTCGGATAGACCTTGCTGGTTAATATTGGCCGAGATTAAACCGTCGTCCTTGGTCACCCGGACCCATTGATGTCCGTCAAAACCCGCTAGACCATTTTCAGTTCCGACCCAGAGACGTTTCCCAGAGTCCCAAAGTAGGCTGAAAACAATTTGAGAACCAATAGAAAAGGAGGCGATTTGCTCTATCTTAGCAACGCGATTGCCATCCAATGTAAGGTGTAGAAGCCCGTTGCGCGCCCGTATTCCTCCGATCCACAAATCGCTCGGAGATGTAAAGGTCATAACTAGCGGGTTAAAATCAGCGGAATTCGGCCAATGCTCGACAACGGGGATCCATCGCCCTTCATCGGATTTTCGATATAGGATATTCGCTTCTACAGCCCAAGGAGTCCCATCCTCCCTCAAAGTAACCGCTGTGGAAGGCGAGGTGAGACGCTACCTAGCACATCTTCTGCGACGTGCGGCGGCGTCGCCACGCCTGAAGCTAGAGACAACAATCCGTCGTCCGACGCGATCCACAAGGTGTCCAATTGACGAGAAAAGGCGAGACCTGTCACGCGTTCGATCGGCAGACGTCGATCACATTTCAGTCTCGAAATTTCATATCTACAACGAAGCAACGTGGCGTCGTCGACCGGAGCCCAAAATGCTCCCTGTCCGTCGCTTTGCCCAAAGAAGAAATTTCCGTCGCCGAGTTTCTCACCCAACTCGTACCCCGAAAGCGAGTATATACCCTGGCTTGTGAAAACGACATGACTGCTTCCTGTTGGAAGGACAGACCACACAGATCGAATGTCCTGCGGCTCGAGGTTCTCCCAGTCGCCCCAGCCTATCAGCTTGTCCAACTCGACAAGATCCTGCGCAGTCCAAAGCTGCTTGTCCATATCTACGAACGCGAAGGTAATTTCCTGCTCACGGCTTAGCTCATGATTCAGGAAGCTCCAATGATCACCGTCAAAGGAACGCAGCCAATTTCCATCAAAGAAAACCGTTGCGTCTGCAGAGCCCGTTGCGAAAATTGATCGCTCTCCACGATCTGCGACGCTGAAAGCCCAATCCATTCTAGACTGAGAGAGGTTCCCTTGATTATCAGTAGAAATCAAACGCTTCTCAAGGAGAATGCACAAGTTCCGTACCGTACCTCGATTAGGGCAAATCGAGAAGATTTTTGACTGCTTGGCGAAGAAAACTACATTTCCTGTCAAATCTTGGATAACCGGCGCGTTCTTCGGAATAATGAGGACACGATCACGAGCCTGATAGATCGTTGCGTTCTGTGTGCCAGGAACAACTTGCACGGCGCATGAGAGGCTGGAAACTAAAAGTTCACATTTACGCAGTCCAGAACGATCCTGAATAAAAACCTGCCCATTATCTACAAATATTCCTAATATTCTACCTGAATGGTCCAGAGAGAAAATATTAAAAGACAAGGTTGTCGGAGAGCGACGTGCAGATGTAGCAGCGGTCGCGAGGCCCAAATTATACCCATCCGAGATAAGCATTCTGCCATCAGGCATCAGCCTCATCATCACTACACCGTTGTCGGCAGAGAATACGCCGTCAAGGTGCAGGCGATAAAATCGGGCCCCTGAGAAAAAGTACACGCCTCTCATCGTAGAGAGATAGATATATCCTTGGCTGTCCTGAGAGAGGTCAAAGACATACGAGTTATCTATGCCGTTCCGCAGGGTAAAATGCTCCATTCCCAAAGCGAGGTCGTTCGACCAAGCAGGAAGAGCAGTTCTAACGGCCGTTACAAGCACAGCGGTGCCAATAAGGCATGCAACACACAGGGCATGACAAAGGGAAGCCAGCACGCCAGTAACGCTGACACCCTTGTCATCAATGTCGACGGCTTGAGATATCAGGGCCTAATCCTCGTCACACCGATGTTGCGAGCCAAGGAGCACTCTACGTTACCTCATCTCCATGGTCGTTAAAATCCTACCATATTAACCAATTTGCGCGATGCAGTTACCAGCAATACCGCAAGGATCGACATTCGAGCCCTTGGCTGGACGGGGGCCAGTGAGAGCGATACGTCCTTCATCGTTCTTCACGCCATGGACCGAGGCTGCGTTGGCGGGGACTACCTGGCTGGCGGCGGCAACGGAGCCGGCGAAGACGAGAACAGAAAGTGCGCGTGAAACAACTGTGAAAATGCCCATGGTAACGTTCCTCTTGTGAAAGCAAGCGTTAGTGCTTGAACAAGAAATGAAACATTATTGTACTTGTGTCTCGCATAGTTATCGAATGACGCCATGTAAGAGCCATGGCGATTGTCGCGATAATATATTTCATAAATATTAGATATTATTTTTGGTATTTCTTTATTTACGATTATGATATTGAATATTTTGTAAAATGTTATATTTTCTTGTGGTTATATTATTGTTAAATCTCGTTACTGTTTGCATTTAATGATAAATTAACTGACTACTCAGACATCTTCAGGCAGAGCCCTCCTCCGGTCAGGCAAGGCTCTGCGCCGTATTGGCTACACCAATCCGCCCACGTTATGGGTCACAACGAATTTGGTTTGAAATAACGTCTCGAATGCTAGAATGTCACATTCATCCTGGGACTTCTCGTGTTGTGCAGCAAAGAGGCTTCACGCGAAACACGCCCGGGCTTTCTGGTCTAAGGTCTTCCCACATGAGTCATGGTTCTCCTTCCGCTCCAGGCGACGCGAAAGTTCCGCTGGTAGGAAAAATGATGCTCGCCGCGATTCTGGCCGCTGTGGCCGGATTGATGTTCGGGCTCGATATCGGTGTGATTTCTGGCGCACTCGGCTTCATAACGAAGGAATTCAACGCGAGCGTTCCCGCTCAGGAATGGATCGTCTCCTCAATGATGGTGGGCGCTGCCATCGGCGCACTCTGCGCCGGGCGGCTGTCCTATTCGATTGGCCGCAAACGCGCGCTAGTTCTCAGCGCGGCGCTTTTCATGATTGGCGCCCTGTGCTGCGTTGGCGCCAGTTCGGCTACGATGCTCATCGTCGCTCGTGCCATTCTCGGCCTGGCTATCGGCATCGCGAGCTTCGTGGCACCGCTCTATATTTCCGAAGTGGCAGACGAACAGCATCGCGGAAGCCTGATCTCGGTCTATCAGCTCATGATCACGATCGGCATTCTTCTGGCTTTCGTGTCGGACGCCATTTTTGCCTATCGTGGCGCTTGGCGCTGGATGCTCGGCATCGTCGCCGTTCCTGGCGCCTTCTTCCTGATCGGGTCGCTCTTTCTGCCTGACAGCCCACGCTGGCTGATGCTGCGCGGCCGTCACGACGAAGCGCTAGAAACGCTGACCGCTCTGCGTCCGTCGCGCGAAGAAGCCGTGCGCGAGATCGGAGATATTCAGGAGGGCCTGAAGCAGAAGCAGCGCGGCTTCTCGATGTTCCTCGAAAATCCGAACTTCCGCCGCTCGGTAATGCTGGGCATCGGTCTCCAGATCGTGCAGCAGCTCACCGGCATCAACGTCGTCATGTATTACGCTCCGCGCATTTTCGAAGTCGCCGGGTTCGGTCAGGACGGCCAGATGTGGGGTACGGCCATCGTCGGCCTCGTCAACATGCTCGCCACCTTCATTGCCATAGGCTTTGTCGATCGCTGGGGCCGTCGCCCGATGTTGATCGCCGGCTTCATCATCATGGCCATCGGCATGGGCGCTCTCGCGGTTCTGCTCTCGCTCGGACAGGATTCGAGCACGCTGATGCATTATCTCTCCGTGGCCGTGCTGCTGCTCTTCATCACCGGTTTCGCCTTCTCGGCTGGCCCGCTGATCTGGGTGCTCTGCGCCGAAGTTCAGCCGCTTCAGGGTCGCGATTTCGGCATCGCCTGCTCGACCTTCACCAACTGGATTGCCAATATGGCGGTCGGCTCGACCTTCCTAACACTTCTTGGTGCCCTTGGCCCCTCGCACACGTTCTGGCTTTATGCCGCACTGAACGCCGTGTTCATTCTGGTAACGCTTGCCTTCGTGCCCGAGACGCGCGGCGTTACGCTTGAATCGCTCGAGCACAAGCTCAACCAGGGTGTCAGGCTTCGCGATATCGGCCGCTGACCGCCGACTGAAACGACCTGTTTCAAAGTTGAGGCCCCGCAGTTTCTGCGGGGCTTTTTCTTCGCTTGACGTTCAGGTGACAAATCCGCATTCCCTGAACACCATGCGTATTGCTGCCATCCTCCTCGCCGCCGGTTCCGGTCGCCGCTTCGCTGATGCCAGCGCCGCCGCCACTGCCGGCCTCGCCGCCATGCCGAAGCAGTATATGCTGCTCGGTGGCAAGACCGTCATTCGTCACGCTGCCGAGGCGCTGCGCGACCATGTGACCCTCATCCAGCCGGTCGGAGACGATCCTCTGCTCCTGCAGGCGCTCGACGGACTGTATACCCTCCCGCCTGTTACTGGCGGCCGGGAACGTCAGGACAGCGTCCGTGCCGGGCTGGAAGCCCTGGCCCGCCTCCCCGAGCCACCCGATCTGGTGCTGGTGCATGACGGGGCCCGCCCCTATGTCCCTGCAGCGGTCGTGCGCAACGTCCTGAAGGCTCTCGAGCAGCACCCCGGAGCCATTCCGGCTGTAGCTGTCGCTGACACACTCAAGCGCGGCCGTGACGGTCTGGTGGACACAACGGTTTGTCGCGAATCGCTTTGGCGTGCGCAGACGCCGCAAGGCTTCCATTTCCCGCTTCTGCTGGATCTGCATCGCACCCATCAAGGCCGGTGACGGATGATGCTGCCCTGCTCGAAGCAGCGGGCCACCCCGTCGCTTTGGTTCAGGGTGCCGAAGACAATATCAAACTGACCCTACCGGAGGATCTCGTGCGTCTGGAACGACTGCTCGGCTCAACCCCACTCCCGCGCACCGGACTGGGCTATGACGTTCACGCCTTCGAGGCGGGTCGCCCGCTGATCCTCTGTGGCATCACCATTCCCCATGATCGCGGCCTCGCCGGGCATTCGGACGCCGATGTCGGCATTCATACGCTATGCGACGCAATCTATGGCGCACTGGCGGAAGGCGATATCGGACGCCATTTTCCGCCAACCGATAACGAGTGGAAAGATATGGATTCGGCCCGTTTCCTGATCCACGCTGGCGAGCGTATCCGTCAGCGCGGCGGCATGCTGATCAACGCCGATGTGACGCTCATCTGCGAGCGCCCGAAGATCGGCCCTCATGCACAAGCCATGCGCGAACGCCTTGCCGTCCTGCTTCAGGTCGACGTCGAACGGATTTCGGTCAAGGCCACCACGTCTGAGCGTCTGGGCTTTACCGGGCGTGAAGAAGGTATTGCAGCGACTGCGGTAGCGACTGTTCTTGTGCCCTGAAAAAGACGTTCCGCAGGATCGCCGGAATATAAAAAAAGCCCGGCTTTCACCGGGCTTTTTTAATCTCTGCCATGTGCATGAAACAGGCAATCGGAGCCGCCCCCAGGCATCGCCAGAGTCTGACGGGACACCGATCTGACCGGCCTCAGCCCCTGATAGCGCAGATCACAACGATCACTGGTGTTGCCGCGAGCAGGAGCCAGACATTCTGAACGCAGCGCGCCACGAAATGCGCCGAGCGCACTTTGAAGGGAATGCGGCGGATGAGAGATTCTGCCGAGATATTGTCTTCGATTACGGAATGAATACGAGACGACATTGGCTACCCTTACACGATTTCTTCTGATTACCAGACCAGATTTAAGACCACCACAGTGGTCGGTCCAGTAACCAATAGTCACCTAATGTGATGACTGGATCGATTGCCGATCTAGGCCGCAATCATGGCGAAATCATGCCTCGTTTGACGCTTTTTCATGCGCAAGGGTAACAAAGTCCAGAGCAGCGCCTATGTCGCTGGCGTTGCGTTCCATCTCCTGGATAAGCGCGTCGTCCTCACCCCACTGGGCCATCTGATGACGCTCCTCGACACTCGCCATGGCGCAGGCCGATACGAGGTCGATCCAGCCTTCAGCCAGACCGATCGCCAGAATGAGACTCCCGGTTGCCGGGGCGCAGACCGCCACACAGGTCAGGGCAGCGTCATCGAGCCTGCCGAGCGCAGCAGCATAGGCGTCCTGCACCTCGATCCCTGCGTTATGTGGCAGGAGACTTCTCGTGATCGGGGGCCGTACTCCATGGTGGGCCTCGAACAGGTCGAGAGCCGGATCGAAGAGTACATCCTGCTCGCGTCCGAGCGCGCCCGTCGCGCGATAACAGAGCAGGTCGCTCTCTCCATAGGCCATAAGCCCGCCGATGATCTGCTCCCGATCAGGGGCGATCCGTTCGATCTGTGTGCCTGCCATCTGCGTCAGGGGAAGATCGCTGGTCCTGAAGGCCGCACCGGGCGTAATGGCGCGCCACTCCTCCGCGATGCGCTCGGCCAGCGCCCTCGACGGCACGATCAGCGGATTTCCTCCCGGCAGACGGAAGGAGCGCCCGTCCAGGCGTACCTCGTGACCCGATGGCACGTCACTCGGCACGACATGGACCTCTTTCCAGAAGCGTTTGATCGTCTGGCTCAATGCAGCAATCCCAGCCCATGAAGGAGTTCGGCAGCCTTGTTGTGCTTCTTGCGTTCGGGCGCGGCCTCACCCGCCAGATTCTCGCGCGCGGCCTCAAGCACGCTCGGGCAGGCATCGGGCTCGCTGCCGCCGATTGTCACCTCGAAGCGACCACCGGAATTCGCCTCCTGCTGAGCCTTGGGCGCCTCGAGCGTTCCGGTCACCAGAACAGAAGTAGAAGCCCCGGTGCCAGCGATGCCGATGCGCGGCAGAAGATGCAGATTGAGGGTCTGATTCACCAGCCCGTAGCTGCCATGACCCGAAAGGCTCAGGCACCGGCTTCCATACCGAGCGTGTCGAACTGCGCACGGCCATCGGCGAAACTGGCGTGAAGCCCCAGGCAACGAACCGACAGATCGCCACGTGGCAGCAATGCCCTTGCAGAATCTCCGAGATAGGGACCGAGAGGCCCGGTCGCGATGGCGCCACCGACCATCGAAAGACCCAGATGTCCATTCAGCGAGGCCATCAGCGCCTCTCTGGTGTCACCATGCGCTTCGAGCTGCCCCACGAGCATCAACGGCCCTTTGAAGAAATTCGGCATGGCGAGCAGGTTCTGAGCCAATGTCGCCGGAAACAGAAGCGGTGTCAGAGACAATGTCAGCGACGCAGGCTTCTCGCTCATATCATAAACGGCACGGCCCGAGAGAGTCATGCCGTTCCCGCTACCGTTGACCGAATCGAGCGTCAGTCGACCTGCATCGAGACGTGCCTGAGCGGAAATTCCGGTGTAGTCGGCGGCATTGAAACGCACCGTCTCGGCCGAAACATCCAGCATGCCGCGCCCTTCCGACACGAGTCTCGACCAGAAGAGGCCGCCACTTGCGGGAATCGTCTTGTCAGTGACCTGCCCTGCCGAATTGTCTGACGGGCCCCCGGTCTGGGACACATTTCCGCCTGAGGATGACGCCTGCTTCTGCACGGTCAGGGCTGAAACGGGATTGGGCAGTATCGGCTGGAGCGGTGCGGTTGTCTGCGTGGCTTTCGGCTTGGCCCAGAGTGCGGCCAACGCATCGAGATCGAGATGCTGGAAATGCAGCTTGCCCTCGATCTCGGGCTGAGCGGCATTCTGAACTGTCGCATCGAGTACTGCGACGGCTTCATGGCTGTTCAGGGTCAGTGCCTTGACAAGGATCTTGCCTGAGCCATCACGTTCGAACCCGCCCTTGAGCGTGACCTCATGCAGGGCTGACTGACGCAGCGGCAGGGTATCGGCGCCACCATCGAGTGACAGCGTCGACTGTGCTGCCCCGATCATGCCCGAGAGATGGCCATGAAGACCCTCGGCCTTGCCCAGACGAGCTGCCTCGCGCAGATCGACCGAGACCGCCAGAGGCATCTCGAAGGCGGTCTGCCAGGAGGTTCCTGCCTGAGCCAGCGTGCCGAACGCACCCTGCATGGCGAGGGCTGGCATCGCCCCCTGGAGCCTGGCGGTAACGGTAAGAGCGGAAGAGAGCGTCTCTGCATCCGCATGAAGAGCCAACGCAGATACGCCGTGCCAAGACGGCGCGGAGTCGAGATGAAGATGCAGATGATTCACGCCCAGTCGCGACAGATCGAGCTTGCGGTTATCGTCCTGCGGGTCTGCATCGAAAATCCCGATCTCGCCACCGAACCCCGTAACGGCAGGCAGGTTGGCGTTGGGGAACAGCGCCTCGACATCCTTGAGCGACGCCATTTCGCCACGCAGCACGCCGGAAAACCCACGCATATGGCGCATATCGCTGACCTGACCGTCAAAATTCAGCCAGTCCTGCTGCTTGCCCTCCTTGCCGAGCGTAGCGCCCAGACTGAGTGCCCATGGAGGATTGGCGCCCTGAAACAGGGAGAGCGGACCGATATGACCATTCACACGAAAAGGCGTCTCGCCACGCGTGCCGTGGATATCGAGATAAGGCGCGCTTGAAGCAAGACCGTCGAATTCCGCATGGTCGATCGATACGGAACCACCATGATGGGCAAAACGGTCGTCGAGCGAAAACGCCATACGATCGAGCTTCGCCGAGCCAATCCTGAGGCTCCAACGCGCCGCCGGGTGCGAAGACTTGGCTGGAGCTGTCGCCTTGTCTTCCGACTGGGCGTGGAAGTCCCAGTTCGCCTGACCAGCTTCATCACGATGAAGCATGACAGCACCGCGTTGCAGAGTGAGATTTTCAAGACGGATTTCCCGCCACAAAAGCGGGACAAGCGCGATGGAGGCGCGGATGTCACGCGCCTGAAGCATGGGCGTATTCGATTCCCCGCTGATATCGGAGAAAGCAACCTCATGCGCGCTCACACTCGGCCAGGGCAGAAAACCAACCGAGAATCGCGCCATGGTCAGATCGCGCCCTGTCTGACGCTTGACCGCAGCAATGACGTCGGATTTCAGATTCGAACGATCGATCAGGAAATCGGCCGAAACGGCCAGACCTGTCGCCAGCACGAGAAGGACGATCAGTACCGCAGCCAGACGCCTCATTTTTTGACTCCCTTGAAGCCGACACGCTCAGGCCTGGGTGTATCGCCCGAGCTGAAGCCAAGATCCTTGAATGTCGTGCGCATATGCGGCGGCAAGGGCGCCGCCACACGCAGGCGCCCGCCCGCCGGATGCGGGAACTCGAGAGAACGGGCATGAAGATGCAGCCTGTCGGTAAACCCCTCCATATGCGCAGCCTTACCGCCATATTTCGGATCGCCGAGAATAGGTGTACCAAGTGTCTCACAATGCACGCGCAGCTGATGCGTACGTCCGGTCAGGGGTTTAAGCGCCAGCCAGGACAATCTCTTGCCTGCAGCATCGACGACTTCATAATCGGTCTTGGCGACCATGGCGTCTTCGTCTTCGCGCGTTGCGGCGATCATCAGTGAGCCATTACCCGCGCCCAGCTTGGCCAGAGGCTGATCGATCACGCCTGAGCCCGGCATGGGGCGTCCGACGACGATCGCCCAATAGGTCTTGTCGACATCGCGCCCGCGAAAGGCAGCCGCGAGCTTGGCCGCAACACCCGGCGTGCGAGCCAGCAGCAGCAACCCTGACGTGTCACGGTCGATACGATGCACCAGCCGGGGCCGGTCATGCAGCTCACCACGCAGCCCGTCGAGCATCATGTCGATATGTTTGGTGATGCCCGGACCGCCCTGGGTCGCCAGACCAGAGGGCTTGTCGAGCACGATCACATGGTCGTCGCGATAGAGCACCATGCGCTCGATTTCACGCGCCAGCTGCGGATCGAGAGGCGCGGGCCGGTCGGACTGGGGCGCTGTCGGCGCTGGCAACGGCGGGATGCGCAGGCTCTGTCCGGGGGCGAGACGGCTGGCGCCGGTCACGCGCTTGCCATCGAGGCGCACCTGCGGTGCGACACAGCTTTTGCAGCGCGCCTTGGGTAAGATCGGGGAAATGGCGGCGAAACCAGCGATCAAGGCGCATATCGGCCTCATCTTCACTGACAATACGGGTCGTGACACTCATGGCCGACGGCTTGCCCGTATTGCGGCCTGCCTGTCCAGATTTTTTCTGATCTCCCGCTCCTGCCCGCGGTCGGTCGGCTGGTAAAGCGCCACGCGTTCCATCTCGTCTGGAAAGTAATTCTGGCCCGAAAACCCGTCTTCCGTATCGTGATCATACTCGTAGCCCTTGCCGTAGCCGATGCTCTTCATCAGCTTGGTGGACGCGTTGCGGATATGATGCGGCGGCCCGAGACTTCCCGTCTCACGGGCCAGTTTGCGGGCCTGGTTATAGGCCCGATAAACGGCGTTCGATTTCGGCGCCGTGGCGAGATGCACCACGAGCTGGGCCAGAGCCAGCTCTCCTTCAGGGCTGCCAAGACGTTCATAGGTCTCCCACGCTGCGACTGCCGAGGGGCAATGCCGAGGGATCGGCCATGCCGACATCCTCAGCCGCAAAACGTGTCAGGCGCCGGGCGATATAACGGGCGTCTTCTCCCCCTTCGAGCATACGGGCGAACCAGTAGAGACCGGCATCGGGGTCTGAACCGCGCAACGATTTATGGAGCGCCGAAATGAGATTGTAATGCTCTTCGCGGTCCTTGTCATAGAGAACCGCCCTGCGCGCCACCACGGTAGCCAGACCTGCCGTATTTAGGTTCTCGTCCTCAGGCAGGGCCTGTATCTGCTCGACCAAATTGAGCAGATAACGCCCATCGCCATCGGCCATGGCCCTGAGCGAAGCACGCCCGTCTTCGGTCAGCGGCAACGCCCTGTCTGCCTCCTGCTCGGCGCGCTGCAGAAGTTTCTCCAGCCCGGCATCATCCAGACGGTTGAGCACGAGAACCTGACAGCGCGAGAGCAAGGCACCGTTGAGCGCAAAAGACGGATTCTCCGTTGTCGCCCCGATCAGAATGACTGTGCCACGCTCGACATAAGGCAGAAACCCGTCCTGCTGGGCCCGATTGAAACGGTGAATCTCATCGACGAAAAGCAGCGTGCCGCGCCCTGTCTCCTGCTGGAAGCGCGACGCTGTCTCAAAGGCCTTCTTCAGATCGGCGACACCGGAAAAAACGGCTGAAATCTGCTCGAAACGCAGCTTTGCCTCACGCGCCAGCAAGCGCGCGATGGTTGTCTTTCCGCATCCCGGCCCTCCCCAGAGAATCAGGCTCGGCAGCGTTTTGCGCCTCAGCATCTGGCTGAGCATACCTGACGGCCCCAGCAGATGATCCTGCCCCACAACCTCAGCGAGTTGCCTTGGGCGCAGACGATCGGCCAGAGGCTGGGTCTGAGGCGCCATTTCCGACGCGAGTGGCGCAGCAGGGGGGCGAGAGGTCGCAGCAGGTGGCGCCCCCCTGCTCACATGGGGGGGCGGTGCGCCGAACAGGTCTGCATTGCTGTCATCGCGCATGGCGCCTCTCCCTTGTTGCCGTCCCCAAGCAGGACGAAACGCATTCGGCCCAAGCAGGGGCCTGTGCCCGCTACCCGCTCGCCTATTATTTGGCGAGCTGGCGCATTACCCCGGGTAATAGCATGGCAAAGGGATTGACCGAGAGTGTCGGATTGCCCGCCGTGCCCGTCACCGTGAAAGTCGCGGCGAGAAAGCCCCCGCCCTTCTCCGGCGAGAACAGCTTGCCGACATTGGGCAGACGTCCCGGTGCCGCGTTGATGCCGAAAACCGGCACCACCGTGCCCTGGAGGTCAAGCTTGCCCTGATCGAGTCCGATTTTTCCCTCAAGCGTCGCACCGAGCGCCGGATTGCCGAGATGCCCTTCACGGATCGTCATGACATCGTTGGTGATCTTCACCGGTAGTCGCAGATGCTGCACCTCGAAACGCTCGTCACTGGCCTGAGACCAGTTGAACACGGAAAGATGGGTAGCCGCCGTCAAGGCTGCTGGTGGCTGCATGAACGTGAAGGGAGAGACGGAAATGATACCGTCGAATGGCGGCAACTGACCGGTACCACCATCGCCGACATGTCCGGCAATCCGGGCCTTGCCGCCTTCGAGCCGAGCCGTCATGCCGGTTTGGCTCAGCAGCGTGCCCAGATTCTCGACATCAAGCTGCAAATAGCGCCCCGTGCCCCGAGGGATGAGCTGCATTTGCACCGCAACGGGCTGTCGTGCGGAAAAACGACCAGTTTCCAGGCGGTGGTTCCGATGCTCGAGATGAGCCACCACCCCACCGAATGAACCGGTCGGGCTGTAAAACAGGCGGTCAGTGGCAAGATCGACATTCCACCTCATTTCCGGCGCCGGTTTTGCGGTAAGCTTCTCTATCGGGTGAGCCGGCTTTCTGGCTGTCTTTTCTTTCGTGTCATCGCCATGAAGCAAGGGAGCCAGATCGAGATCATGCGCGTGGACATGCACATTGACCGGTGCCCCCTCGAAGCTGGGCAATTCGATCACGGCATCGCCATTCGATCGGCCGATGACGAAATTATCGAGGGCCAGACTCCGTACCTGCCCCTGGGCAACCTGGCCGCGCCCCTCAACATGCAATCCCGGCCCCTCCGCCGAGATCTGGTCAAGCGCCGCGATATGCCCCTCTTTCAAGCCGATATGAGCCGAGGCCGTCGCCTCATCGCCCTGTATCTTGCGCCAGACCGGGATGGCCAGCGCGGCATCGCCAAGATTCAGGGAGAGCAGCAGATCGGCTTGCCCGTCGAAACGCGCCTTGTAATCGGCCACAAGCTGCGCCCGGCCCTTGAACAGACTTTGGCTACCGATATGCGAATGCTCGAGCGCCGCCTCGTCGAACACTGAAACGGCGTGGACCTGCTCACGCAGCCCCCCATCGCGGCTCAGAAAATTTTCTTCGAGTTGGGCGGTGGTCGGCACATTGTCGAGCAGACCACTGCCGCTCAGGGTAAGGCGACGCTCTGTCGCCTTCATCGTGCCGGAAGCACAGGTCAGATCGCGCCCGAGCACCACATTACCCAGAGCGACGTTCTTGAAACGTGCCTCCGCATCCACATGAATCTGGTCGTTTTCGATATGGGACGACAAGGGCAGGCTGATCTTCCCTGTGACGGTCACCGGGCCGGAAGGATGGGTAAACGGCAGCGGGTGACGCGACAGCAGATGCAGTCTCGGCTGCGCCAATAGCCCAAGATGCGCGGCCAGATCGCCAGAGAGAACGAGACTGATCGTGCCCATCTGGTCGCGCGCCAGCAGATCGCTGATCAGCATGCTCCCGCCATCGAGATGCAGACTGGGCGCATTTCCGGCATCGCTGCTGGGCTGCGTGCCGCTCAGAAATCGATTTTCAGTGTGTCCGGTCCGTCGAAACTGAATCGCGCCGAGACATTCTGAGCAGGCGGGATCGGCCGCAGCCAATGCACCGTAGTGTCATCCACCTCGAGGGCCGCCGCAGTCTGGATTGGGCGCAGGTGACCCCAACCAGTCTCGCTGCGCAGAGTGGCTGCAATCGAAAGCCCCTTGCCCGTGCCTTGCGTAAGATTGCGCGTTACCCAGCGGCGCGCGCCTTTCATGACGATACGCGGCCAGATGGCTGCAAGATGCGGCACATCGAGCGTGGTGGCGGAAGCGGAAATCCGACCATCGATCTGCCTTGCACGCGCGAACGAATCGACGTTCAGCGTGCCGCTCGCTGCAAAATGCGTGGGGTGACCGAGATCGTCGATCAGCGTGATTCCTGCGTGCGCATCATCGATGAAGGCTTTCCCGCCTTGCAGGGAAAGATGAGCGGAGACACTGCCATCGGATAGCTGAAGCGGCTGATCGTCCTTCTGATCGATCGTGCCCTTGCCGAAAGCGAGTGAGAGCCAGACTTCAGAAATCGGTAGCGCGCTCCTGGCTACCGGCGTTGACGGCATAAGCTGCAAACGAGCCTTCAGTGTTACCGGGAGATGCCAGGCCTGACCATGCGGCAAAAGCCCCGCAAAAAGGGTTGGCGTCACAGGGCCGAGCATCATCTGCCATGAGGCGCCAACTCCCTCCCCCGCAAGGCCACGAGCCGTGAAAGGCATCGTCGGGTCGGCCGCAGGGCCGAATGCCCCGTCCATCCGCCCGAGCCAGCCGTATAAGTCGGTGCCAGGGGGGCGGTCGAGTGAAGCCAGACCTACATGCAGCGCGAGATCGCCAGTCCCCCGATCATGGCCCGGCAGTGCGTCATGAAGCGTGGTCGTCACGTCATGCAGCGTGACCGCGCGCAGGAAAGCCACCGAAAACCCGCCGGAACGGGAGGGCCGATGCACAGCGCCAGACCAGTCGAGATCGACACTGCCATCAGGCGCACGCCGCAGGATGATCCGTGCCGTGTCGATGTCGAGACGCGTCGGTTCGAAAGAGCCGCGCAGGAGCGGTGCCATTCTGAGCGCCATGCGGGCATCACGGGCAGCAAGGGTCGCGCTGCCATCCTGCCGGAGGATGCGCAGGCCCTTCGCTTCGACGATCAGAAGGGGATGAACATGTTTCAGCCCCGGTTGCCAGCTCAGCAGGACCCTGTCCCAGACCAGGCGACCGGCAGGATGACCAGCCTGCTGCCCGGCCTGTATCGCGACGGGGGCGAAATGCCGGGCAATCGACGTGACATCGAGCGGCCCGGCAGAGAGACGCCATAAAAAAGCCGCGCCTGCCACCAGCACAAGGGCCAATGGCAGGGTCAGTACTAGCGCCCCGAGACGGAACGCCCGCCAGGACGCACGATGAAAAAAATCGTGCGGCACTACTCTTACGAAAACCTACAGTTCAGAAGCGGCTTCGGTCACAAGCGCGACATGCTCGGCAGGCTTCACCTTGCGCCAGATGGCACGGATAACGCCATCCGCATCGACCAGAAACGAACTACGCTCCATGCCGAAATAGGTTTTGCCGTAGTTGGTCTTCTCGACCAGGTGCCGTAGCGCTCGGCCAGTTCATGCTCGGCATCGCTCGCGAGCATGAAATCTAGCCCGTATTTCTTGGCAAAACGCTCCAGCTTCTCGACCGGGTCGGGGCTGATACCGATCACCTTCAACCCCAGAGTGCCGAGTGTCTGCTTCTGGTCACGCAAGTCGCAGGCCTGGGTCGTGCATCCCGGCGTGTCCGCCTTGGGATAGAAATAAACCAGATAGGGCTGCCCCTTGAGAGCCTCGCTGTCGATGGTCTGGCCACCGCAAGCAGGAAGGGAAAAAGCGGGCGCCCTATCGCCAATAGCTACCATGATGAAATCGAGACCTCGTGCTCAATATGCGGGATATACCGGGTAGGAGGGATAGACCGCAACCGGCGGGGGGTAAACCACCCGTGGCGGCGGCTGATAAACGACTGGCGGGGGCGGTGCATAAATGACCGGCGGCGGAGGCGGAGCAACATAGGGACGAGCGATCGCACCAATCACCGCACCACCGACAAGACCGCCTACCAGACCGCCAACAAACGCGTTGCCGCCCCCGCCACGATGCCAGCCACGACCGCCACGCCAACCGGGGCCACCCCCGTGCCAACCTGGTCCGCCACCCCAGCCATAGGGATGAGCCTGAGCCAGGGGAGCGCCTCCCAGAAGGCCTGCAAGAGGCAGAGCCGCGAGGCCAATTTTCAGGATATGACGCATTTGGAAACCTCCTCGACAGATCGGGCCAAACAGAGCGGCCGATCCGACATGAACGTTATACCCTCGATATGGTGTCGAATTTTGGACGGAACAGGACGAAAAACGGGCAGAAATGTAACATAATCGCGCAAAACGACCCGTTGCACATTGCGAAGCGCCTGAAACGCCCTAATGGGCCAGCTTCAACGCATCGATTTCGTGAAAGCCTTCCGGCTCCTTGAAAATCTCAGGGCCTTGTGCGGTCTCGGCATAGGTGACGGCGCGAACAAGTGGCGTGCCGTCATGCGTCGCCGAAAGCAGCACGCCATTATCGGCGTAGCAGAAATCGGCACTCCGCCCGTCGGTGTCAGTCGTCGTCCAGTGGGTGCAGTTCTGATTCGCCACGTGATCTGCCGCCCCCCTGACCCATTGGCCTGAAGCGCGCTGTCCGGGTGGCGCGAATTGCGAATCCGGCGCGCCAGAGACCGTGTAGGTCTTCGCGCGTGTATCGACCACAGACAGACGATGGGCGCGATAATCGGTCAGCATGATCAGCCCGGTCGTCGTCATATCGAGACGCTGCTGCCAATGAGCGGCATTCCAGCGCATCCGCTGAGGATAGACCTGGCCGTCAGGCCCGGTCGCCTCATAGGTGACATCCACGTCGATCTGTGGCGTCACATAAGGCGTGGCTGCTGATATCGGCGCGTCCTCAGCGGCCAAAGCCGTCGAGAACACGGGGGAAAGCGCGGCCAGAGCGAGGCCACCAAGAGCGAGACGCTTCATGATCACGGCTTGGCAGAGCTCTGCGGCCCGGCACCATGCGGGATCGGCATCTGGGCGGTGATCTGCTGATAATCGGCGGGCGGCACGAACAACGTATCGGCAATCGGTCCGTAGGTGACCTTCTGCGCTTCGAGCTTGCCATGTAGCCCGTCGGCATCCACGCCCTCCTCGCTCAGGATAACCCCGTCTTCCGTAACGCAGGCGCTCGCCCTGCCGTGGGTGGACGTAATCGTCCATTTGTTACAGGCAAGACCGGCTATCGTTCCGGCGCCGTCGGGGGCGTATTGCATCGACATGTCGAGCATGAACGGATTGCGCAGGCCATGCTTGGGCGCAAAGCTCGTATAGACGCGCTGCTTGTGCATGATCAGCGTCACGCGCTGGGCGGGTCGGTCCAGAATGGTCGACCCTGCATGATCCGGCGCGTCGATGCGGAGCTTGTCGCCTTCAGCCTTGAACTGGACAACGGCCTCGACAGGCTTGGGCATTTTTTCAGGCTGAACCGAATAAACCACCGTGACGTCGCGAGAGGGCGAAAGTCGCGGATGCTGCTGGGCCAGAGCTGTACCAGCCCCACCCGTCACGAGGGCGGCCAAAGAAAGCGCCGCAGCGCCCTTTACTTGGAACATCGACATTTCATTCACTCCAATACGCCCTGACGGGCGTCGATACCGTCACGAAGACGGATGATCTCCTGCCGGAGCCTGCCCAGCGTGACATCTTCTTCCCACGATGCCTCAATCCCGACTGCTCGGTCCAGCATCAACCGATAGGCTGCGTCAGGAACGGTGAGACAACCGAAGGTTTCCAGATGCGCGGTCGGAAACTGCGTATCAAGCAGCGCGAATCCGGAACAGCGCAGCGATGCCACCAGGTGGATCAGTGCCGCCTTCGAGGCATCCGTGCATCGTGAGAACATGCTCTCGCCGAAAAATGCCCCCCCCAGCCTGACGCCATAGAGCCCGCCAACCAGCTCTCCGTCAGCCCAGGTTTCGATCGAATGCGCGTGGCCGAGCCTATGCAGGAGACTGTATCGAGCCTGAAGCCCAAGGCTGATCCAGGTACCGCCTCGCCCCGGCGTCTCTGCACAACACCGGATCACCTCGTCGAAACATCGGTTGCTCGTGACCTCAAAACGTCCCTGAAGCAGCGTGCGTGCCAGTCTACGTGAAAGATGGAAACGCGAGTCGAGGGGGAGAATTCCGCGCTCCTGCGGGCGATGCCAGCTGATCTCTTCCGAATCGCGCCCTTCGGACATCGGAAAGATACCCAGTCGATAGGCGCCAAGCAGGTGGTCGGGGGTGAGCGGGTCAGGCTGCATGACACGCTCCCCGTGGAAAGCGCGTCAACCCCCGCGGTTTTCCATGGGCATCGATCTGCTCACCGTGGTAGGGGGGCAGCCTCCCACCGCGAGATGGAAATCCCGAATGCCCCTGACTTTCGTTTATCTGATCGGCATCGCTCTCAGCGCCGCGCTCGCGTTTTTCGCACCGCACTATCAGGTGCTGGCTTTCGTCATGACGGCGCTTTTCTCTATCCAGCTTGTTCCAGTCGGATTGCTCGAAGCCTTTTACACACCGAAATCGAAATAGGGTTGTCGTCGCTGCCCGGGTAATACGCCCGACGAGGACGATCCAGGACGAACACGCTGCTGGGCGGTGCATTCCGCAATAGCCCGTCGCCGCAGCGTCTAGTCCAGACCGGGAGACCTTTTGCAAAAAGGTCCCGCAGCAAACCATCATGACGTCGCGTCGGCTGGCCCAGTCTGCCGCATGTACTGAGCGGTATCGCGCACGATCGGCCCGTGCTGGCGTTCGAGGCGCCTGATGGTGAATTGTGCCCGTGCCACGGCGCGATAATGCGACAAAAAGGCCGCGTTGAGCGAGGCGCCGCAAAGCGCCCCTGCCACAGGCACCATCTGCAGCGCGAATTTGCGCGACAGGCCAATGCCGTAATGCGAGGCGACTTCAGCGATCAGCAGCACGATGGGCTTGCCGCGCATCAGCGCCCTCGCCGAGAAAAATCCGAGTTCACTCTCGTCACCAGACTGACCGGCCAGAAAACCTTTCAATGCAAAGACTTCCAGACAGGCGCGGCGGGTGTCCTCATCGCTGAGATCCTCCCCCTCTTCACGTGCGACACGCGCAATTTCGCGCATGATCGTGAGGGTCGTGAACCCGATATCGGGCATCAGCCCAACAACCCCGCCGAAACCACCGAGCGCGCCCGATACCGCCACAGCCGCCTGAGCGGCCGGGTCACGCCATTTCGGTGCCCTGATCGACGATTCCTGCGCCATACCCAAAATCGCAACATCGAATGCCCGCGTGATCGACGCCTCGGCGAGACCTTGCAGCTTGGCCTGTATGTTGGGCGCCATGCCCAGCCCCTGCATGCCAAGGCGGGTTGCCTGACCAACGGCCCCGCCCATCAGATCGGCCAGGCGCACCAGCACGCCGCGCCCATGTTCGACCTTGGCTAGCGCAGACTGAAGCTGCGCCAGAGACTCGCTATCGAGGGAAAGTGGGGCGATCTCGCCGATTCCTGGGATCGTCGATCCTGTCGCTGAAGCCATGAATTCTGTTCTCCCTGAACTGAGCGCGCCTGCAAGAAGGGGCCTGGCACGGGTCTATGGACATTGGGTCCTTTGGCATCGAACGCAACGCCCGACCCGACCGGCAGTCACCAAAGTTTGTGGCAAAGCCGCTTTTTTTTCATCCTACAACGTCGCGAGAGAACGAAACAGCCGCCCCCCTGTTAGGACGATATATAACGTAAGCAGGAGCCCCCAATGCCCAGGACATTCCCTTTTTTCCGGTTCGGCCTCGGCATCGCAACGCTGGCCGCCCCTCTCCTTCTCAGTCCCGATCGCGCTGCAGCCGATCCGGCGTCGCAACTCCACGCCATGGAGCGTCCGCTCACCCCTGTCGAAAAGGTTGCCCTGCCCGATGGCGGCGCCCCCCCGCCACCCCATGGCTATGTCGTGACCGATGATTTTGACAATTCGCTGCGGGGCTACTCCTATACCGTTCGATCCCATCAGGCACTTGGCCTGCCAGGGTCGGAAGCGCATCAATCCACGCAAGTTCCGAATGACGCGCCGTCGCATTTCTCGTTTCTGGGCTGGCCGGTAAAATTCAATGCTCCGGTACGCCCGCCTTACGAAAACTCGGCGTATCACAATTATGCCGGCTCACCGGGTAACGGCCAGACAGACGTGGTCGCTCAATCGGACGCAGCAGGCACGGCTTTATGGACCAACAACCAGAGGTAGAGATCATGACCAGCCCGCATCCCGGCGACGGTGTCTCAACAGTCAATCCGGCCAATGGCGAAACCCTGGCCCATTATCCGTTTCTGACGGATGCGGCTGTGCAGGACATGCTGCGACGCGCCGAACGCGGCTTCGAGGCTGGCGGGCCAAATCGCTCGGCGCGCGACTCGACCTGCTGCACCGCTTCGCCACCAGACTGCGTGAGCGCAAGGAAGAGCTGGCGTATCTGGCGACGCTCGAAATGGGCAAAACCGTCTCCTCCGCGCGTGCGGAAGTAGAGAAATGCGCTGCGGTAATCGACTGGTACGGCAAGCACGCCCCGGCGTTGCTGCGCGACAAGCCTATGCCCGTGCCCATGGGCGAGGCCCATCTCAGCTATGCGCCGACCGGCATCGTTCTGGCCGTGATGCCCTGGAATTTCCCCTACTGGCAGATCATCAGGCCGCCGTCCCGATTCTGGTGGGAGGCAACGGCTTCATCGTCAAGCCGGCTGAAAACACACTGGGCTGCGGCCTGCTGCTCAACGAGATCGCCCGCGACTGCGACCTCGACGATGTCTTCATGAGCGTCAATCTCTCTCGTGAGCAGACCGCCCATGTCATCGCCGACTCGCGCATCAGCGGCGTTACGGTCACGGGCAGCGTGCGCGCAGGACGCATTCTGGCGGGAATTGCCGGACAACACGGCAAGAAGTCCCTGCTCGAACTTGGCGGGTCGGACCCGTTCATCGTCCTCGCCGATGCCGATCTCGACAAGGCGGTCGATGCGGCCGTGACGGCACGCTTTGCCAATTGCGGCCAGGTCTGTATCGCAGCCAAGCGCATCATTCTCGAAGCGCCGATTGCCGAGGCTTTCAGCGAGAGATTCCTCGCCAGGGTGCGCGGGCTGTCTCTGAACGACCCGCTGGATGACGACGCGTTTATTGGCCCCATGGCCCGTGCCGATTTGCGCGACGGTCTGCATGAGCAGGTGCGCCGCAGCGTCGCCGAAGGCGCCCAGCTCGTCATCGGTGGCGAGCCGATCGACCGCCCCGGTGCCTGGTACGAGCCGACCGTGCTCACCGGCGTCACCCGTCACATGACGGCCTTCAAGGAAGAGCTTTTCGGCCCTGTGGCCTGCCTGATCGAGGCCCGTGACATCGATCACGCCATCGCCCTTGCCAATGACAGCGCCTATGGGCTGGGCGCCAGCCTCTGGACACAAAATGCCGCTCTCGGTCAGGCACTGTCGCAGCGCATAGAAGCTGGTGGCGTGTTCATCAATCGCATCACCGCCTCAGACCCCGCTCTTCCCATCGGGGGTGTCAAGGCCAGCGGCTACGGGCGCGAGCTGACCGAACTCGGTCTGTATGAATTCATGAACATCAAGACTGTCTGGGCCTGCTGAAGTAACCGCCCGGGTTGGGGCCACCCGCCTCCTGAAGATTACTCAGGAGGCGGGCCGCTCACTCGCTTGCGACAAGCCGCCTTTTTGCCAACGACATCTCTGCGCAAAAGCTTCTTGCGTTATATCTTAAGATAGTACAATCTTAAGATATAACAGGAGATACAAATGCCTTTTCGTCATCATCTACGCCACGTTTTCAGCCGTCATGACGGCTTTGGCGGTGGGTCGGGTCATCGGTTCGGCGGTCGGTTCGGGCGCCATCGCGGCGGCGAGGTTCCGAGCGGACGCAAGCTCAGCGCAGAGGAACTGCAACTCGTGATCCTTGCCCTGCTGCAGGAGAGCCCGGCCCATGGCTATGAGATCATCCGCAGGCTCGAAGAGCGTTCGAACGGCTTTTACAAGCCAAGCCCAGGCATGGTTTACCCGGCCCTGACCTATCTGGAGGAAATCGGCCAGGCCGCCGTGACCCAGGAGGGAACGCGCAAGCTCTACACGATCACCGAGCCCGGCAGCGCCCATCTGACGGCTAACAAGGCCGAAGCCGATCGCATTCTCGACATTCTCGAGCGCATCGGCGCCCGCATGAGCGAAGTGCGTGAGGCGTTTGCCGGTCTGCACGATCTCGACCCGGAAGCCGCCGACGGCCTCCACAAGGCGCGCCATCTTCTCAAGACCGCGCTTTATGCAAGACGCGGATGCAGTCCCGTCGAGGCGCGGCGCATTGCGGCCATACTGACGCGGGCGGCTGCCGACATTGCTGAAGGGGAGAATTCATGACGCAAGCCGACGTCACCCCAACCAAGATCCGTCATCCGCTCCGGCTCAGGCGCATTACGGTGGCGCAGGTCATCCCGCTTTCCGACACGATGCGTCGTATCGTCTTCACAGGTGAGGATCTGCATGATTTCGTGACTGCTGGCGTCGATGATCACGTCAAACTGTTCTTTCCCGAACCAGGTAGTGACGAGCCTGTGCTGCCCGATCTGAACGCAGACCGCAGCGCAGCGCGCGACCCGCGCATCATCGCCCGCGACTACACGCCACGGCGCTTCGATGAGGAGCAACGCGAACTCATCATCGACTTCGTGCTGCATGAGGAAGGCCCCGCAACGCAATGGGCAGCGCGGGCAAAACCGGGCCTGAGTCTCGGCATGGGCGGACCTAAAGCCTCTCACATCGCCCCCGAAGCACTGACCACACATCTGCTGATCGGCGACGACACGGCCTTGCCCGCCATCGCCCGTACACTCGAGACACTGGCGCCGAACCATCGCGCCATCGTCTTGCTGGATACGCGTGAAAGCGAGAAGGCCTATCCGCTGATCAGCCATGCCTGGATCGAGGTGCATCGCTGCGAAAAGGGAGGCGACGAGACTCTTCCGGATCTCCTGCGCCATGTCGTCCTGCCCTCGGTCAAGAAGCTTTCTGTCTGGATTGCCGCCGAGATCGACGTGGTGCGCACGCTGCGCGAGCATCTGGTCAATGAGGAAGCGGTGCCCCGCACACAGATACGCGCCGCCGGTTATTGGCGGCACGGCTATTCTGCGGGGGGCGCCAAAATCGCGGATTAAGGAACAAAAAAACGGTCGGGCAAGAACGTGGGGAAGACCCGACCGACTTTCTAGGGGCGTGTCAGCTCCGCGTGCTTTCGACACGGGCGGCAAGCGCTGCGGCGAAACGCGCTTCATCCCAGTTCTCGTCCAGCGCCTGACGACACAGATCCTGCTGGCTTTGCGGCGCCAGCCCCCCGATAGGCGGGTCACGGTCGAGATTGGTCGGAAAGGCATAGCCCTCGGCGCTCGCTGCAATAATGCGGTGGGCCGCTGCCTCACTCAGTGCCGCGTCATGCAGGTTGCGTTGCAGCACCGGGTAGAGCGCGCGCGCCATGCGTGCGCGGTCCATGCTTTCCATCGCCCGTCCGAAAGGAGAGGAAACCTGCAAGAGATTGGCCATGCGGCGTATCGATTTGGAGCGATTGCTTCCGGCAGCGTGGAAAAGCGCCGGACTGAAAAACACGGCATCTCCCTTCTGCAAGGGAAGTTGCAGATGATGGGCATCAAACCAGTTGCGGATTTCCTGGGTCTGCGTGGCCAGATAGCCGGGACCGTATTTCTGGGTGAAAGGCATATAGAGCGTCGGCCCGCTCTCAAGCGGCATGTCGCAATGAGCCACTGCCCCCTGAAGAGTGAGAAAGGGCGAAAACCCATGGACATGAACCGGGTAGCGGCTCACCTGTGCCGGGGACTGGAACCCGAGATGATAATCGCGATGCACGCATTGGGCCGCACCGCCCGGATTGACCACATTCACCTGTGAGGTGATCTGGTAGGCTGGCCCAAGCCAGGCCTCGCTGACAAGCGCAATCATGTCATTGGCGTAGTAGCGGGCGAAACCATCGGGATCGAGAAGACACAGCTTTTCGAGCGCATTCCAGACGCGATCATTGGCTCCGCTTTTCGCAAAATGATCGCCCGTCTCCATGCCGTTGCGCTTTTCACTGGCAATCAGCTTCTCGAACTGGACCGTGGCATGATCGAGCGCGTCAAGATCGTCGAAAGCCTGTTTGAGCACGATGATGCCGGGACCATCCTTCAGGACCCCGACCCATTCGGCCATGATCAGCTTCCTGCCCGCGTCCTCGGTTGCGAGACGACGCAGGGCAGCGCAATCGTAGAGCGGCACCTGCCCCCCACCTATATCGGCAGCGAGGGGATAATCCTCCAGTCTGACACGCTGCTTCGTCAGGGATGTCAGATCGTCCAGCGTCGCTGAATCCGGCGTATACCAGTTATGCATTACCCGGTTTTCGGAAAGGGAATGATGTTTCACTTCGAAGGCTCCGGTCCTGCCCCGCTCTCTCCGCCCTGAGCCCCTTGCCCAACGGTCCTGACGGGACGACAGAGGGAGATTACTTTTTGGTAATTGCCTGCTACAGCCCATAAACACCTCAAAATCACCTCAGGAGGCAGACATGGGCGACGGGCATCCGCTGAAGGAAATCGCCAGACAGGCCGGAGTCGGACTCGCCACCGTTGATCGAGTGATTCACGGACGCTCCGGCGTACGCGCCAGCACGAAGCGCCGCGTGGCTCAGGCAATCGAGGAGCTTTCGCGTCAAACCCTCGAAACATCCCTTCAAGGCCGCCGCCTGTCGATCGATCTGGTCATGGCGGCGCCTGACCGCTTCTCGTCAGCGGTACGCAATGCACTGGAAGCCCAGCTGCCGCAGCTCATGCCAATTGCCATGCGTGTGCGCGCCCATCTGGGAGAGACCGCCACGCATGAAGAGATCGCGGCCATATTGACGCGCATACGCAAGAGAGGGTCGAACGGGATCCTGCTGAAAGCCCCGGATCACCCTGCAATCCGCGATGAGATCGACGCCTGTGCGCGAGCGCGCATTCCTGTCATCACACTCGTGACCGATCTGCAGGAATGCAACAGGCTCGCCTATGTCGGTCTCGACAATCATGCGGCCGGTCAGACCGCTGCCTGGCTGATTGCCGGGTGGATGCCGCCCCCTACCTGCACGGGGCTGTCGGTTCTGGTCGTGATTTCAAGCGCACGTTTCAAGGGCGAGGAAGAGCGGGAACGAGGCTTTCGGGATTATCTGGCCCGGCACGCGCCCCATCTGCGGATTCATTTTCTGGGAGAGGGCAACGGCCTGGACTGGCAGACGCTCGGTCTTGTCGAACATGCGCTCGTCACCCATCCGGAAATCAAAGCAATCTATTCAATAGGTGGCGGCAATCGCGCCATTGCGACAGCGCTGAACCGTTGCAAGCGTGTGCCACGCATTTTCATCGGTCATGACCTCGACCGGGACAACCTTTCGTTGCTTGCCGACCACGTCTTGACCGCTGTGCTCCATCACGATCTGAACGCCGATATGCTGCTGGCCTGTCAGCTGCTCATCGAAGCCAACCGCCTGCGCCCGACCAAAACAGAAATCCGCCCTAGCCCGGCACAAATCATCACCCCATTGAACCTGCCCGGTTTCTGCGCCCCGTCTTTGCCGAGCAGGGCGCAGAAACCGGAATAGGCTTGTCAGGCAATGAATTTCGCCTGCGCCTTTCGCAGCGACTCAGGCGGCAATGTCCCTTCAGGCGTGTGGGCATCCTGAACACCCGTACCGAGGGCGGTTACGACAGGCACGACACCGCCCCAGAGTGTCGAGGGCAGATCGGCCGGATCCTCCACCGGGGGGCCGGTGCGTATCTTGGCGCTGGCAGCCTCGATATCGAGCGCGATCACGCCCGTCGCCTTGAGTTCCTGCGTTGTCATGGGCCGCAGCTCCGTGCTGCGACCGGGCAGGATGTGGTCGGTTATCGCATCGAGTGCGCGGGCATGTTCTTCACCCGTGATCTTCCGCGCCTGCCCATGCACCACGGCGCAACGGTAATTGACCGAGTGATGAAAAGTCGAGCGCGCCGCCACGATGCCGGTCAGGTGCGTAACGGTTACGCAGAGCTTCTGCCCGTCCAGCCCCATAAGCCGTGTCTTCGAGGCACCGTGCAGATAGAGCGTGTCGCCACATCGCGCATACGCCATGGGCATGACCATGGGCCTGCCATCAGCCACGAAGCCCACATGGCCTACGAGCCCGGTATCGAGAATGGCGTGAATGGTCGCCTCGTCATACCGCGCACGTTTGCCCTGGCGGGCCTTTGCATAATCGGGAACCATTCTCGCCTCCTGTCTCTCACATCGCCAGTCATCGCTTGACCGAAACAGGCCTAGCGCGCCAACTGGACCGATTCGAGATCCGGTTTATCAAGATTCTCTCATGCCAGTTTTCTTGCCTGCCTTTTTCCAGCCCGACACAACACGTGCCGACCCGCTGCCCGTACAGCTCTTCGCCGCGCTGGGCGTCGCCATACGCAACGGAAAGATTGCCGATAGGGCGAAGCTGCCCTCGACGCGCCATGCGGCACAGATGCTCGGTGTCTCTCGCAGTTCGATCACAACGGCCTACGATCTGCTTCGCGCAGAAGGCATTATCGAGATGCGGCCCGGTAGCCGCCCGCGGGCACGTCTGCCCGCCTCCCCCGCCGCCGATCGCTTCGAAAGCGTCGCACCTGCCCTGTCGGCGCGCGGCCAGCGC
>NZ_BAKW01000023.1 GCF_000614545.1 Asaia platycodi JCM 25414
GCGGCTGGGGCGGATGGGGCCTCGGGGTCGCGACCGGTGCCGTCATCGGCGCTGCGGCGACGAGTTCGTATTACGCCAACCCCTATTATGGCGGAGGCTATGCGACGACCCCCTATACCTATCAGTGCGGCGCTACGCCAATTGCGCACCGGCACCGGGCTATGCCTATCCTGGCACCTATGCAGCCCCTTATCCGAACGCTATCCCGGCGACCCCGATCCCAACGGCTACTGAAGGGGTTGGGGGAAAGGTGCAGACCGCCTGGGCCTGCACCTGGGGAACGACCTGCGTTCAGCGCATACGCCCGCGGCCAAATACGAAGCTGAGAACGAACAGCACCAGAAAGATAAAGAACAGGATTTTGCCTATCGAGGCGAAATCGGCTGAAATACCACCGAAACCGAGCACACCCGCCAGAAGGGCAAGGATCAGGAACACGATTGTCCAGCGAAGAAGGTCCATGGCGATAACTCCGTGATTGGAACATAACATAATCGTCATGATCCTGGGTCTTTGGGTGAACGGGCCAGCCTCGCAACGGTTTGCTTCGCGATGACAGGGCCTTGTCTTTTAATCTGGAAAGACGTTTCTGGGCGAGAGCCGGTGCCAATGCCGGAAGCATGTTATAGGGCCGATGCTGCAGGAGATGATCCCATGAGCGCGTTTCGATCTCTCTATCGTCATGGTTTTGCCCGGGTTGCGGCCTGCACCATCCCTGTGCGCCTTGCTGACCCACGCCATAATCTGCAGCAGATCGTCGCCCTTTCCCGGCAATGCTCGGCTGCCGGAGCGGCTTTGGCCGTGTTTCCCGAGCTATGCCTTTCAGGCTATGCAATCGACGATCTGAGGCAGCAGGACGCGCTGCTCGACGGCGTGATCGAATGCCTCGTGCATCTGAGAGATGAAAGCGCCTCCTGGAAGAGCGTTATCGTCGCGGGTGCGCCGCTCGTGCATCGGGGGGGTCTCTTCAATTGCGCGGTGGTGCTGCATCGGGGAGAAATTCTTGGCATCGTCCCGAAATCCTACCTGCCAAACTACCGCGAGTTCTACGATTCGCGCCATTTCGTCGCCGGGGTCGATATCGTCGATGAAACGCTGCGGCTTGGCGGGCGGGACGTGCCGTTCGGCACAGATCTGATTTTCGAAGCACAGGACCTGCCCGGCTTCGCGCTCGGCATCGAAATCTGCGAGGATCTCTGTACCTAATCCACCCAGCACCGCGCTCGCTCTGGCAGGCGCTACGGTCATCGGCAATCCGTCGGCCAGCACCATCACCATTGGCAAATCGGAGGATCGCCATCTGCTCTGTCGCGCGCAATCGCAACGCGCCCTTTGTGCTTATGTCTATGCCGCGGCCGGAGCCGGCGAGTCGACGACAGACGTCGCGTGGGACGGGCAGGTTTCCGTCTATGAAGCGGGCCGCCTGCTGGCCGAGTCAGACCGTTTTCCCGTCGAAGCCAGATGACGCTTGCCGATATCGATATCGATCTGATCCGTCAGGAGCGCATGCGCATGGGGAGCTTCCATGACTGCGCCCGCGCCAATGATCATGGGCAATGGCGCCGCATCGGCTTCACGCTGGCGCCGGTTGAGGGCGATATCGGCTTTCAGCGCATCGTCCCGCGCTTTCCTTTCGTGCCCGAAAATCCTGGCCGACTGGATCAGGATTGTTATGAAGCCTGGACCATTCAGGTGCGCGCCCTCACGCAGCGCCTCAAGACGAGCGGTGTCGAACGCTGCGTGATCGGCGTATCAGGGGGGCTCGACTCCACCCTTGCCCTTCTGGTCGCCGCACGCGCCGCCGATGAACTCGAATGGAGCCGTGACAGGGTCGATGCCTATACCATGCCAGGCTTTGCAACAGGCGATGCCAGCCTGGGCCTCGCCCATGAGCTGATGACGGCGCTGGGCGTTGACGCCCACGAGCTCGATATCAAACCGACCGCCATGCAAATGCTGGAAACCATCGGCCATCCCTTTGCCTCAGGCGCGCCAGTGCATGACATCACGTTCGAGAACGTTCAGGCAGGGTTGCGTACCGATTTCCTGTTCCGCCTTGCCAATCAGCGCAACGGGATCGTGATTGGCACTGGCGATCTGTCCGAACTGGCACTCGGCTGGTGCACCTATGGCGTCGGCGACCAGATGTCGCATTACAACGTCAATGCCGGCATGCCGAAAACGCTCATCCAGCATCTGATTCGCTGGCTGGCCCGCAAGGGAGGTCTCGGCGACACGATTGCGCCCGTGCTAGAACGGATCGTCTCGGCAGAAATCACGCCCGAGCTGGTGCCCGCCGGTGCGGAAGGGGTGCAGAAAACCGAAGACAAGATCGGTCCGTATGCCCTGCAGGATTTCACACTCTATTATGTACTGCGCTACGGCTTTCGCCCGAGCAAGATCCTTTTCCTCGCGCTACAGGCTTGGGAAAACAAGGATCGCAGCATCTGGCCAGCCCATTTCCCGGAAGACAGAAAGCTAGCTTTTGACGCTGCCGCCATCCGTCACTGGCTAAAGGTATTTCTGACGCGCTTCTTCGGCTTCAGCCAGTTTAAACGCTCCGCTCTGCCTAATGGGCCCAAGCTCTCTTCCGGGGGAAGTCTCTCTCCCCGTGGCGAATGGCGCGCGCCTTCCGACGGGACTGCGGCGGCGTGGCTCGAAGAGCTTGAGAAGACCCTCCTGTAAAAGGGGGGATCGCTCCATACACTTTAACCCGTGCCATTCGACACGCGGCCTCATCTGGAACAACACGAATAGACTGATACTCGATAGGCCCACTGCGCGCCGTCCGTAAGGCAATTGCCCAGCTATATATCGAAAACGTAGCCGTTCAGCTTTCTCCGTGGCGCCTTGCGTTACATGCATGGTCACGACTTCGGCAAACCGGATCGACGACGGGCAATGTCTTCGTGTCACCGATTCTGACTCACCGACCAATTTTCTAAAAAAAGCGTCATTCCTCAGGCGGAAAAGGCCCGTCCGCGCCTGTAACATTCTTCATCAATTCGTGAAGAGGTGAGGCAAACCCATGAAAGAATTCAAGAAACAGGATCCGTTTCTCAATATTTTCTTTTAGGACCTTTTCCACGGTAGGGAATTTTATTGTAACGATATCAGCTACTTATACGAATATTCTAACGTACCCCGTGATCGCGCCTGTTCGTAGAAGAGAAAGAAACCGAAGAAATTCGTCGTAATGACGATAATAGTTTATCTTTTTACTTCAGGAGAAGTCATTACAAGCCATTCATATTCAACACAAACAAATCTGATTCGAAACAATAATCTCGCAAGATTGTGAGTATTAAGTCACTCACAATGTGGAGTTTTTATGGATAAAACCCTCGGAAACGCTATGTTTCCTTACCTCAGGTCCATTTCAAATCACTTCAACATCCCGGATCTGCGTTCAATATGATAGTTTGCATCAAACTATTATCCATCGGCCACAAATACCTTTTGATTTATTGACTCAGACCATAGGTTAAGACATCTATAAAAAAAATTGGTTTTTCGATCTAGATCTTGGTAGACGGCACGACCGATGGGCGTGGGCATGTTGAGAGCGCCCGACGCATTGTAACGGTCTATGTCTGAAGCCTCCAGAAATAACAAGGAGCTGGTCGCATGGCGATCGTAACGGTAGTTGGTTCGTCTGGTATGACTGTGCAGGTCACCGTTGAAGGTGCCCGCATGCAGACACTCGCCTCGAGCTACGCAGCACAGATTCTGGGCGCTGTGACAACGGGCGACATCACCTCGGTCGATCTTGTGACAGGTGCGAATACCGGCCCCTCAGCCTCGACGAGCATCGTTCAGGGCGTCATCACCACCGGTGGTGCCTTCTCGATGGCAGGCAACTACAGCAACCTGGTCATCGGCTCGCTTGGTGCGCCGTTCAACGATCCGGCCCAGGATACGCCTGTAGCACCGACTGTGAAGGCTGTTACCGTCGACGGCACGGGCGTGACCGCGGGCATGCTCTCGGTTCTCGCTGGCGACACTGAAGGCGTGACCTTCTACGCAGGCAATTATAACGGCAGCTTCGTCTCGACGATGGGCAACAACCTGTTCGATGGTCGCGGTCATACCGGCAACTGGACGATTGCTACCGGCGACGGCAACGACACCATCTACGCAGCAGCCGGGACGAACAATATCCGTGCTGGCGAGGGACAGAACGTCATCAACCTCAGCACCGGCGCCAATTTTGTCGCTTCTGAAGGTCAGGACACCATTACCGGCGTAGAAAATGCGTCCGACACGGTGACCATCCTCGGTGGCAAGTCCGTCGTCACGTTGCAGTCCAACTCGGTTGTGGTTGATTCGGCACTCTCCGGAAGCCAGATTAGCGTCGGCATCAACAGCACCGTCTTTGGCGGCACGGGCTCGACGGTGAATTTCACGGGCAGCACCGGCACTATCGTTGGCACTGTAGGCGATACGATTTCTGCAGCAGGCGATCTGGAAGTCGACCATGGCTCGAACCAGTCGATCAGCGTCTCCGGTGCTCTGAAGTTCATCTCAGGCACGGGCAATACGTCGATCAATGCCGGGCTTGGCACGATCTGGGGCGCCAACGATCTGCGTGCCTCGGTCAACACGAATGGTCTGGCCCTGTTCACCGCCAACCAGCCCAGCACAACCGGCAGCCAGTATATTGACGCGTCTTCTTCGGCAGGCACGCTCGAGGCCTGGACGGGTGCAGGCAACAACACGATCATTGGTACCTCAGGATCGGATCACTTCGTTTTCGGCACGCAGTTCGCTAACTCCAATGGCGATAGCTTTGCGACCGTCACGGGTGGCAGCGGCGCAGCCAACACATTCGGTGTGCTTGCAGGCCATAATGGCGGCGATATCACCATCACCGATTTTGGCAGTGCCGCCGGCAACATGTTCTTCATGTATAATTACAAGCCTGCCGATGCCGACAAGGCTGTGAAGGATCTGCTGGCAACGGCGACCGTCACAGGCGGCAACACCACTCTACAACTGGACAACAACATGAAGGTGACGTTCCTGGGCGTGACCGACCTGAAAGCCTCGAATATCGTTATCAGCTGACGATCACGAGCTAAAAACTTCGATCACGTTTTTTTTAGAGGCCCAGTCCACAAGACTGGGCCTTCATTTTTCATGGCAGCGCGTTTGGGCTTATAGGTCCGCTCGGCTTATACAAAGCCCTTTCCGACCTCCTCTTAGAGTGAGAGATTTTTGCCTAACCTGAAAAAAAAACAGATGTGGTCTGCTCCAGTCTCCGAGGATAACCTCGACGAGACGACGCAGGCCTCGGCCTATATGGCGACTCTGCGCGCAGATTCACTACAGGCAGAGCTGCATCTGGCTAAACAGCAGTTGAAATTGATTCGCGGCTCGCTTTCCTGGCGTTTGACGGAACCGCTTCGCTGGGTCAGGGCGCTCACCTTGGGTCGTCTTCCTCGCGGGACTCCGCTCGATGAAGCGTGGGAGCAGTGGCAAGACTCCCGGCGTTCAGAGGGGACTGTCAAAGCAATAGGCCGCTTTTTTGCTGGCGGCGCCGCCAAAAGACGTCTTCTGCGCCATGGCGATCAGGCCGGCGATCCGCTGTTCGTGCCCACACAAGAACAGGCGGAAATTCTCAGGAGACATGCACCCAAGGCGACGCTCATGCTGCGTCCACGCTGTCTCCTGATCGCGGATATCGAGTTGCAGCAATGTACTAAGTACCGTGTGACGCAGAAGGCCGAGCTTCTTCATCGCCTCGGGTGGAGCGTGCAGATCGTTGATTGGAAAGACAGCCGCGAAGTGCTGTCTTCACTTCAGGTAGCGACCCGTGTTCTCTTCTATCGTGTACCCGGCATCGACGCCGTGTTGTCTTTGATCGAGGAAGCGAAGCGCCTCGGTCTGGAGCCAAGATGGGAGATTGATGATCTCCTGTTCAGCAAGACTCTTTATCGCCGTAACGGCAATCTTTCGACGCTATCCTCTCATGAACGACACGAGCTTTACGAACTTGCCGATCTTTATTGTCGCGCTCTGCTCGCATGCGGACGCGGCATGGCCTCTACCGAAGCGCTTGCCCAGGAAATGCGCAAGATCGGCATCCAGGACGTGCTCGTGCTCGAAAATGCGCTGGATGAGCAAACACTAAGCGTCGCCAAAACCCTTCTTGCCGCGCCAGCGCCGCGCGATCCTGACAAGATCTGGATATGCTACGGCTCCGGCAGTCGCGCTCATGACATTGATTTCAGAGCTGCCGAAAGCGGTCTCATCGCAGCGATGCAGGCCGATCCACGTATTCATCTGCTGATCGTGGGGCCGCTCACGCTCTCCAAGCTTTTTGCCCAGTTCGGCGCGCGTGTGGAACGGCGCAATGAGTTGTCCTATGCTGCCTATCTCGGCGAATTAGCAAGGCAGATATCGCCATTGCTCCGCTTGAAAATACGCTCTTCAATGACTGCAAAAGCAACATCAAATTTCTCGAAGCTGCTATTCTCGAAATCCCGTCTGTCTGTTCACCCACCGATACCTATCGTCGTGTGATTCAGTCAGGTCAAAACGGGCTTCTGGCGGATAGTGGAGAGACCTGGAAAAACGCCTTGCTGTCACTCGCACAGGACCCGGGTCTGAGGCGGCGTGTCGGCCTCAACGCGAGAAAATCAGCGCTTGCGGAGTATGCGCCGGAGCATATTCTGACTCAGCAGGCCAATCCGATTTTCGGCAAGCCCCCTGCTTTCGCACACAAGGCGCCCCGGGTGCTTCAGGTCAACCTCTTCTTCGCGCCGCGCTCGTTCGGCGGCGCCACAATCGTGGTAGAAGCCATGCTCGAACCGCTTGCGAAGGCGGGATTCGAGAACAGCGTCATGACGACACGACCAGTTCTCGAAGGTCTGCCTGATGGTGCTTTGCGCTATCGCAGTCTCGACACGGATGTCTTCTCCGTCAGCGTGGGCCGCAACGGTGGAACAGAAAATCTGACCATCGCCCGTCATCTCGAGCGCTGGATCGACGCATGGGATGTCGAACTGGTGCACTTCCATGCCATTCAGGACATGGGCGTTGGCATGACGCGGATCTGCCAGCAGCGCGGCATTCCTTACGTTATCAGCCTGCATGATTGCTGGTGGCTGTCAGATAATCTCTTCATCGCCCGTGATGATGGTCAGTATCACCTCGAAAATGACGATGTTCCGCTGTCACCGGAAAACTCGACCCATAGTCGTTACCTGGGAGAGCGCCGCAAACTCATGCGTCAGGCCCTTGCCGGAGCCGCAGCCATTCTCAGCCCATCCGAAGAACATAAGAGCCTTTACGTACGCAACGGTGTGCCCTCCGACCGTATCCTGATCAACCGAAACGGGTTCACCTGGCCTTCGCGCCCCAAAGCGAAGCGCGCTCCCGGCTTGAAGCTTCGCTTTGCCTTTGTCGGAGGAGTCGGCAAGGTCAAGGGCTACGAGCTGATCCGCAAGGCATTTGAGCGCACGCAGCGCGACGATTGGGAACTGCTTCTGGTCGATAACACCCTGAATCTGGGTTTCCCCTCTATCGATACTTCAGGCTGGCTGGTTAAGGGCGAAATACGGACGGTCCCAGCCTATACGCAGGCGGGGCTCGATGATTTCTACGATCAGGTCGATGTGCTTCTCTTCCCGTCACAATGGCGCGAAAGCTATGGGCTTACCGTACGCGAGGCCCTCTCTCGTGATGTCTGGGTTATCTCGACGACGCCAGGGGGCCAGGCCGAGGAAATCGTCGAAGGCGTGAACGGATCGCTCATCCCGATCATCGACGACCCTGCCCCGCTTCAGGAGGCCATCGAAGCTGTTCTGGACCAGAAGGAACGCTTTGAAAAATATGTGAACCCGAACAAGGCCAGCCTGCCGAGCTATGACGATCAGGCAAAGGAGCTTGCCGTTCTCTATCGTCGCCTTTTGAACAGGTTCTCCTGACCCGGGTCGCGCATCCGATCGCCGACCGCAAAAAACCCCTCCCCCGTAAAGAAAGGGGTTTTTTCTTGCCCGTTCCTTGAGAAGCCTAAAGGTCTCTGCCGCAATGGACAAAGCCGCTGAAGACACAGCCTGAACAAGCCCGCAGGAACGCCTCCTGTCACACGCGATCAACGCGTATGACAGGGGAGCTCTCTGTCAGTTGGCCGAGGGCAAGGCGTAGGCCAGAACGTAATCACCCTTATTGGCGTTGGTGCCCGTGCGGGTCGCGCCGCCAGCGACGACGAGCACATATTGCTTGCCGTTTTCGACATAGCTCATGGGCGTTCCCTGGCCGCCTACGGGCAGACGCTCGCGCCAGACTTCCTTGCCGGTGCTGAGATCGAAGGCGCGCAGATAATTATCGAGCGAGCCGTGGAAGAAGGCGAGATTACCCCCGGTCAGGAGCGGCCCACCCATCGTGGGCATGCCAACCGGGATATAAAGATGCGGGATGATACCCTTAGCGCCGAATATGCCATGAATGCGTGCATCTTGAATGCTGCCGACCGGCACCTGCCACAACGTCTTCTGCGTTTTCAGGTCAATGGCCGTCAGCGAGCCGAAAGGCGGCTTGAAGCAAGGCGCACCCATGGGTGAGACGAACATCGAGCGTTCGACGCCCCAGGGGGTTCCGAGCTGCTCGGAGTATTCGCCCTCGGTCGACGGCACGAGACCCGCCTTCGCCGCCTCCTCGCGCTTGATGAACTGCCCCCACATGGCCATGCGGATATCGTTCACTACCAGCACACCGGTCTGCGGATCTATAGCGCCACCACCCCAGTTGGAACCGCCGTAATAGCCAGGCCAGATCAGGGTTTTCTGCTGGTCAGTCAAAGGCGTCCATTCGCCTTCCCAGCGCATTTTCTTGAAAGCGATGCGGCAATAGAGCTGATCGAAAATCGTCGCCCCCCACATGTCGCTTTCCTTCAGCGGCGCGACACCGATCGACAGATCGGAATAGGGCTGAACCGCTGATACGCTGGCCGGGCATGCCATCGGTCGCAACCGGGCGATCCGTCACCTTCACGACCGGCTTGCCGGTGCGACGGTCGAGCACAAAAACCTGGCTACGCTTGGTCAGTGCCACAACAACCGGCGTGATCTCTCCACCGGCGCCGGGCAGATCATAAAGGATCGGCTGCGAGGTCACGTCATAATCGAACATGTCCTGATTGGCCGTGCGGAAATGCCAGCGCTCCTGACCTGTGCGCAGATCGAGTGCGAGAATTGCATCGGTATATTCATCCGAATAAGGATGACGATTGCCGCTCCAGAAATCGGGCGTCTGGTTGCCCATGGGAATGAAGGCAAGACCGAGCTTCGGATCGTAAGACGCCGTACCCCAGAAATTCGGGGTTTCCGGCGCATAGATCTGACCTGGGGGCAGCGGGCGACTGTCCTTGTTGCCGCGTGAGGCATCCCAGGCCCAGATGAGGCGGCCGGTACGCACATCATAACCGCGAATGACGCCCGAGGGCTCACCTACGGTCATGTTATCGTTGATCTTGCCACCCACCATGATCACGCCATCAGCCACCAGCGGGGCGGAGGTGAGATAATAGGAGCCGGGCGCCGTCGGGCCGAGACCTTCAAGCAGATTGACCATGCCGTGGTCGCCGAAATCCTGGCACAGCGCACCTGTCGCAGCATCGAGCTCGAAAAGCCGGGCATCATTGGTGGTGCTCACGATACGGCGGGCGCAAGGCGTCTCTGCCGTGATCGCTGCAGGAGCGACCGGGCTTTCGTCAGACGGTGCCTGAGCCGGGGTCGCAGGGTCGGCCGTCGGCTCCGCAGGCGGTGCTGCGACTTCCTCTGGGCCAAAAGCCTTGGCGTCGGGTGCCAGAAGCGACATCGTGGTCAGATCAGCATAGCTGACGCCACGGCAGCGCTTCCAGCCCTTATTACCGCGCGTCACCTGCATATGCGGATCGAAGCGCCAGCGCTCATGTCCCGTTACCGGGTCAAGGGCAATCACCTTGTTGAGCGGGGTGCAGAGATAGAGGGAGTCGGCCACCTTGAGCGGCGTTACCTGATATTCAGAGCCGTCAATGGCCAGATCGCCTGTATGGAAGCTCCAGGCCAGTTTGAGCCCCGAGACATTGCGCGCATTGATCTGCACAGAGGGCGCAAATCGGTCACCCGTCAGATTGCGCCCCCAGGCGGGCCAGTCATTGCCATTCACCTGCCCCAATGCCGTATCGACTTTCGGAACCTGCGCAGGGTCTGCCGTGACTTCGGCATGAGGCCGGAACATGTTGACCGACACCCCGGCGAAGACGATGGCGTAGAGCGCAGCAACGCCCAGCCCCCAGTTACGGGAGACACCAGAGCGACCATCCGGGCCGAACCAGGGTGCCATCACGCCGATAACGATCGGCAGCACGAGGAAGACGACTACACGCGGCACGACGAGCCAGAACACGTCGCCCACCTCGCCAAAGGCCCAGCCAGCGGCAATCACACTGAGTACGATGGAGAGCGGCAGGGCGATGGTCTTGCGCGCCATCAACGCTGTACCAACTGCCGCCATCAGCAGGCCGAGCGGGATGTAGGCCCAGCTCCCACCAAGCCAGGCGAGGTAGACACCGCCAAGTGTCAGCGCGACACCAAGCAGCGCGATCACCAGACCGATCACGGTACTTAAAAGATGGATAAGGCTTCTCACGAGCAATCCTCACACTACGCTCTCAGCGGGCCGTTCCCCTGACCGGGAAGCCGCCCCGTTGAGAGCAATTTGAGCATTGAGCGTTTTCAAGCCAGCAACACCAGAAGACATCACCACGCCGGCACCCGAAAACGGGGGATAATCAAGTCAAAACCAGCCTGAAAGCTCAAAGAATGGGCAATGTGCCGCGCAAAACTTTCATTGACGTCATCAAATCTCCATCATTCATCAACATTCACAGCTTTTTGTTCGCCCGACCACAATCATGTCAAAACATATACGCGCAGCAACCTGAACGTACCTCTTCTATGGCAGGGTAGACATGATCGATAACGCATATTGCGCGGCAGGACTCAGGCGCCCTCCCCGCGCCCAGGCAATGCCATGCTCCATGTAAAAATCGTCGCCAGCCGTATCGCCCTCCAACACCGGCAGGCGGGAAAGCTGGGCCTCTGAAAGTAGCGAGACGGGCATGAGTGCAGCCGCATTGCAGGCCTCGACAAGATGCTCGATGAGGGTCGGCAGGCTGATCTCGATCAACCTTGGCGGAAAAGAGAGACCACGCGCCAGCAGGATCTGGTCGAACCTATCGCGCATCGCCATGCCTTTGAGCGGAAGCAGCCAGACACGATCAACAAAATGCGACCATTTGTCGAAAACTTCCGCACTCGTCATCAGCACGTCATCGATGATCATCACGCAATGCTCGAGACAAAGCGTTCGCGTCTCAAACCGGCCTGACGACACCACATCGAGCAGATTGACCGCAACGATGTCATTTCGGCCTGCATGTAGATCGTCCAGAAGGCGTTTGCGCATGCCATATTCGATACTGACGGTCAGAAAAGGCTGCTCATGCTTCATGCGCGTCACCCAGCTTACGAGCGGACGCTCAAGCATCGGCGCCTGAAACCCGATACGCAGCGTGCCATGCAGCAACGCCGTCTTTCGCGTAAAATCCTCACTCAACGCCTGCAATTCATGGTCGATACGCCGCGCAGCCACCAAAACGCGCTCCAGCCCTGGCAGAGGCACGAGATGACCCTGCACACGGTCGAACAGACGCTTGCCAAGTATCGCCTCGATTTCGATGCAGGATTTCGAGACCGCCGCAGGCGAGATACCCAGACGTGATGCTGTCTGTCTCATGCTGCGTGTCGTGTTGAGCATATCGAGCAGATGCAGATGACGCAGCTTGAGCCGACGATGCAGCGTGATGCCTGATCTGACCATGCCATCCCTCCGAGCACATCAACCAATCGGTTGATAGGGCATAACTCTATTTTGCTTCAATAACGAAACGTTTTAATTCCATAATCTTTCATCGGCAATTTACCGACACAGGCGGTTACCGCGCTTTGCTCCAATAATAATCGGCAGGAAGCATGATGACAGATTCATCAAAACAAAAACGTTCTGCGAAAAAACATATGAAAGCATCAATGTTTTTGTTGCTGGCTTCTGTATCCGGCCCTGTCTTCTGGGATTACGCCAAGGCGGCACCCCACCGTGCCCCGTCGCAGTCACGGGCCACTACCGGCGTGAAAAAGCCAACCCAGACACCCTCAGTACAAAGATCGACGCATCACAAACCTGTCGCCGGGGGCGCCGAAACACTCACCGTCACAACAGCGCGTCGCCGCCTGCATTTCAATGCCGCCCAGCACGAAGCCGATGCCACGACCCATATCACGGCAGAAACCCTTACCCGTCAGGGCGTCGTGTCCCTGCTCGATCTGCCGCGTGTGGCACCCAATCTGACCGTACAGAGCGTGAACGGCACCGGCACGACGAATTTCTTTCTGCGCGGGATCGGGCTGAACGACTACATGCAGAACAACATGTCGTCCGTCCTCGTTTACTATGACGATGTTGCCTATCCCCTCGCCCGTATGGCGTCCGGCCTAATGTTCGATATCGCAGGTGCAGCGGTCGAACCCGGCCCGGTGGGCTTCAGCCATGGCCAGACCGATACAGGCGGCGAGATCGCCTTTCGCACCGCCGACCCGACCGATGAATGGCATGGTGGTGTCTCGCAGGATATTGCGAGCTACGCGCGCAGCCGTACCAATCTCTTCGTTTCCGGCCCAATCATAAGCAACAAGCTGAGCTTCCGTATCGCCGGGCAGACCATGCAAGGGGGAGGCTGGCAGACAAACCCCTCCAACGGCGCCCATCTGGCGATGCCAATCTCGCCGCGCTACGTGCGAAGATCCGATGGCGTCCTGAAGAGCATACCGAAATCATGCTGAGCGGGCATTGGGTGCAGGATAATTCCGAAGTCGTAGCCGCCAAGCCCGTCATCAATTTTCTGCCGAGCCGGCCCTATCCGACGCTTTCCTATCAGCAGGCACAATGGATTATAACGCCCGTCTGGCCAGGCTGATCGGCGTCATTATCGCCCAGCGAGCACAACACCATGTGGGGTGCAGACCTGAAAATGTCTCATGATTTCGGATTCGCAACAATAAAAAGCATCAGCGCTTTCGAGACCGAACACGTAGGCGAATATACCGATCAGGACGGCACGCTCTGGGCCACCGGCGATAATTATCGCAATATTGTCGCCAACAGCTTCTCACAGGAATTGCGTCTCGAATCGCGCAAGAAAAAACCCCTCGAATGGGTGGTCGGTGCCTATTACGACCGTGTGCGCATGACGCAGCAATCATTCTTCGATTTTACCGATTACGTGCCCACACGCGGCTATCTGCAGGAAACGTCTTTCGGCCAGTACGAGCAGACCTTCTCGCAATTCGCGCATCTCTCTTACAAGCTGCCCTATCGTGTGACGCTGATCGGCGGGCTGACGCATGAAGCGGATGACCGTCAATTGCTCAATCTGCGCACGGTGCAGTTCGGACGCCGCAATCTGCAATTCCAGTCCACCGGCTCGAACATGAACCAGTTTGCCAGCACGCTCGGTGTGCAGTTTCAGGCCACACAAGATCTGATGACCTATTTCAAGATCAGCCGCAGCATGAAGCCCGGAGCATGACCGCCAATAACACCGTCGTTCAGGGCCAACTCGACCCGTTCAAACCCGAGACCGTTCTGGCCTATGAGCTGGGTTTCAAGGCCGATATCATTCCCAATCGCTTCCGACTCAATGCTGCGGCCTTTTATTACGACTATCACGACCAGCAATATCTCGGCAGCTATGTCGTGCCGGGTTACGGCCCGCTGGGGCGCTTCGATAATATTCCGAAATCCGAAATCTGGGGGGTTGAATTCAATACCGAGATCAATCCGATCCGCCATATCTATCTCACACAGAATTTCGGGTTCCTGCGGAGCAAATACCAGAAATTCCAGGCCATCAACGCCGCCGCCGTCAACACGCAATATCAGCAGACCGGAATCTGGGCGCCCATCTATACCGATTATGCCGGAACAGAAGGCATGAATCCCAAGCTCACCCTGAACGGCTCGGGCGATTATCGCGTCACTTTTTTGCGACGCTTCGAGGGCGAAGCCGGTATCGACTGGAATTTTCGCACTGCGCAATCGATGGTTCCCGGCGGCACGGGCAATTACCAGCTTCCTGCCTATTTCCTGCTCGGGGCGCATCTCACCGTGCATCCGGTGAAAGGACCATGGACAGCGACCATTTATGCGTCGAATATTCTCAACAGAGAGTATTTCACCACGAGTTCGCAATCAACGACGACCTATTTCCGCATACCCGGCCCGCCCCGTTTCATCGGCGAACGTATCGGCCTCACCTACTGACGCCTCACCCGGCAAGGAGACATGTCGCATGACAGGATCGGATCAGGACAGGAAGCGGGTCATCATGGCCGCCTGTGTGGGCAATTTTCTCGAATTCTACAATTTCATGGCCTACGCATTTTTCGCCCCGATGATTGCCAAGGCATTTTTTCCTGACTCTTCCGGGCTGACGGGGCTTTTCGAAGCCCTCATCACCTTTGGGGCGGGGTTTTTCCTTCGCCCGTTAGGGGCATTCTGCGTGGGCATCTATGCGCGGCGCTACGGCCATCAGGCCGCGCTGATGCTCACTTTTGCGATCATGGCCACAGGTTCGCTTCTGCTGGCGGCAACCCCTTCCACGCGCTCTATCGGAATGACAGCCGCGCTCCTGATCGTTCTGGCCCGCATGTTGCAGGGCTTTTCAGATGGAGGCGAGGTCGGTCCTGCCACCGCCATGCTTTATGACGCCGCACCACCGGGCAAGGGGGGCGTCATCAGCATCATGCAATATGTCACCCAGCTTCTAGGCATGGTCGTCGCCGTGATTTTTGGCCTGGTTCTCTCCCTCACCCTTTCCCATGATGCGCTCTATGCCTGGGGTTGGCGCATTCCTTTTTTCATCGGCATTGCCATTCTGCCTTTCGGTTTCTGGCTGCGCCGCCAGATCCCGGCACAGCATGCACATCGTGAAGAGCCGCATCCCTTCGGTGCCACGTTGCGCCTGCTGATCACGCCGAAGATCCTGCTGGTCTTCGCGCTTATCGTCTGCGGTACCATCACCAATTATCTGCGCACTTTTGGCGTCAGCTACGCCATTGCCGTTCTGCATCTGTCACCAGGCACCGCCATGCTCGCCATGGCACTGGGGCTGGTCTGCGGCGTGATCGCCGTCATTGCAGGTATGCGTATTGCCCATCGCAACCCCGACCCCAAGCTCTTCGTCATCGTGGCGTCGATCATAGGCACGCCGCTTTGCATGCTCTATTATACGCTTTCGGTCACCTATCCGGGTCTGGGCACGCAGATCGGGCTGAATCTGACCGTCTTTCTCTCTTCCGGCCTGCTCATCGCGCCGGTCTGGCGCCTGCTTTTTGACGCCATTCCCAACCACAGCCGCGCCTTCATTTTCGGCCTCGTCTATGCGGTTGCCGTCTCCGTTTTCGGTGGCCTGACCCAACCGCTCACGGTTCTCTTGATCGCGCATTTCCATGATCCCATGGTACCCGCCTGGATGCTGGGCATTTTGATGCCTCTCTCGCTTCTGGCCTATCTTGCCCTGCGTCGGCGCATGATACCGCCCGCGCCTGATGCCTCGATCATTGCCTCACAGGCCGATCAGGCCTTTTGACCCCGTTACCCCGACAAGGATTTTCACGATGAAAAACACCGATGCCATTCTCTCCTTTGTCGATGACCGCGCCCAGAGCCTGATCGCGCTCAGCGATGCTGTCTGGGAAGTGCCTGAGACAAATTTCGAAGAAGTGCGCTCCTGTGCACTTCATACCGAAAAACTGGGTGAAGAAGGCTTTCGCGTTACACGCAATGTCGCCGGCATTCCAACTGCGGTAATGGGCGAAGCCGGAGAGGGCGGACCCGTTATCGCTTTCCTGGGCGAATATGACGCCCTGCCCGACCTGACCAATGCGGCCGGAGTGATGGAACACACACCTCTACCCGGCGACGGCAACGGCCATGCGTGCGGGCATAATCTGCTGGGCTCGGCGGCGCTGCTGGCTGCGACCGCGCTCAAGAACTTCCTTGCAGCGCATGATCTGCCCGGCCGTGTGCGCTATTATGGCTGCCCTGCCGAGGAAGGCGGCGCCGGCAAGGCCTTCATGGTGCGCGAAGGCGTGTTCGACGATGTCGATGCGGCGATTTCCTGGCATCCGCTGTTTTTCACCGGCGTGTTTCCGCCCTCATCGCTCGCCAATATCCGCCTTGACTTCACCTTCACCGGCAAGGCAGCCCATGCAGCAGCGGCGCCTTTTCTCGGTCGTTCGGCGCTCGACGCTGCGGAGCTGATGAATGTCGGCGTGAATTACCTGCGCGAACATATGCTGCCCAGCTCGCGCATTCACTATGCCTATCTCGATGCCGGTGGCACTGCCCCCAATGTCGTGCAGGCCAAGACGACCATACGCTACGTCGTGCGCACGCTCGATCTGGCCGATCTCGTGCCCTTGACCGAACGCGTGCGCAAGATCGCTCAGGCGCCGCGCTGATGACAGAAACACAGGTTCAAGAGCGCGTCATCAGCGCCATGGCCAATATCCTGCCCTGCCCGCCTCTCGAAGCCGCCATGCAGGGCCATATCGAGCATCTCGGCCCGCCCCCCTTCGATGAAGACGACCGCGATTTCGCCCGCAAGATGCAGGCGACTTTCCCGAAAAGCGACATCATAGCCGCCTTCCGACACGCCGGGGTCAAGCCGGATCTCGATCAGCCTTTGGCCAATTTCGTGCTGCCACCAGGCGGAAACCGCTCCTCGCTCGGCTCGACCGATGTGGGCGATGTGAGCTGGACCGTTCCCACCGTACAGGCGCTGGGCGCAACCTGTGCCATCGGCACGCAGCTTCATTCCTGGCAGATGACGGCGCAGGGCCAGTCTTCAGTTGCCCATAAGGGCATGGTGCATGTGGCCAAGATCATGGCCATGACCGGGCTCGATCTCTTCACGAACCCCGACCTGCTCGAAGCGGCGAAAAAGGACCATGCGGAGCGTCTGGCCATTCAGCCTTATGTGACGCTCATTCCGGCGGATGTGGTGCCTTCTGCCGATAACGAGTGAAGTGAGTAGGGAGGTGGGGCTCTGCCCCACACCTGGCCGAAGGACTTGTCCTTTGGCGACCTGTTTTCAGCGCCTTTTCTTCATCAGCGACTGGGCACAGGCGACACCGATCAGGACGAGCCCCCAGATGGCGAGCGTCAGATAGTCGCTGAACCCCAGCAGGTTGAAGCCTGTGGCAATGAGTTGCAGCATGATCATGGCCAGAACCAGCCCAGTCACGCGCCCAAACCCGCCATTCGGGTCCACCCCCCCCAGAACCGCCGCCAGAACCGTCACCAGCAGATAGGATTTGGCATAGGCCGCACTGGCTGAATTATACCGTGCCAGCATCAGACAGGCAGCACAGAAGCAGAGAAAGCCAGAAAGCGCATAAATCCTGATCGTCACCCGATCGACATTGACCGCCGAGTAGCGGGTGGCAAGCGCGTTAGAGCCGATCATGCGGATCGAAATACCAAAAGCCGTATGCTGCAACACGACATGCACAATGGCCGCTATGGCGAGAAAAGCCAGAAAGGCCAGCGGTATCTGTAGCAGCGATGCGTTGCCGATCTGGCCATAGAGCGCGGGCAGACCAGAGACCACCTCACCACGCGTCAGCCAGACGCTCGTGCCCTCGACAATCGACATGACGCCCAGCGTGACAAGGATAGGATGTACTTTCGTACGTACGATCAACCAGCCTGTCAGCCCACCGAGCGCCGTACCGACCACCATACCGGCCATCAGCGCCAGAATGATGCACAAGGCGACATATCCCGTGCCATGTCCTGCCAGAGGCAGATGCGCCAGCACCGTCACCATGGCGAGGCCACAGGCATTGGCTATGGCAATAATGGCAAGGTTCAACCCGCCAGACATCATCGGAATAGCCATGGCCAGCGCCAGCAGACCGAGCTGCGGCAACTGGAACATCATCGACCGCATCGAGCCAAGGCTGAAAAATCCCGGCACGACGAGGCTGAAGCCGACGGCTAATGCGAGAGCCGCCAGAGCCTGGCCCGAGACACGCGCCGGGAGTACCCGCCGCAAAGGCCCCACCAGGTCATTAATGGAGAAGTTCTGTCCCGTCAGATTTTCAGACATTGGAGGCCTCCTCGACAAGACGCGAGCGCGTGCGGCTGCGCACAGAGAGCGCCGTGAGGCTGGTCGAGGCGAGTATGATCGCGCCGGTGATGATCTCGAAACAATAGGGCGAGATATCGAGCAAATTGAGCCCGTTCTGGATGATCGCCAGCATGAGGATGCCCAGCGTAATACCGCCAATCGTACCAACACCGCCTAGGAGCGAGGCACCACCAAGCACAGCAGCCGAAAGCACCGAAAGCTCGGTGCCATAAAGCGCGTTCGGCACGGCCTCACCCACACGATTGGCCTGAACGAGCCCGGCCAATGCGGCCATGAACCCGGCAAAACCATAAGCGAAAAACTGCAACCGGGAGATATTCAGCCCGATACGCCGTGCGGCTTCGGCATTACCGCCCATGGCGTAAAGCTGCCGACCTGTCTTCGTGCGGTTGAGCAGCACCCAGCACAATCCGAGCGAGGCGATCATGACCACGATGGGCAGGGTGATACGCACCAGATCGCCCCCTGCCGTTTCGAACTGCAGAAAGGTGATCCGGTCGCTCCACCATTCGGGCAGATTATAAATCGAATGCCCACCCGTCGCGTACATCAGCAGGGCGAAATACACATTCATGGTGGCAATGGTGATGATGATCGAATTAACCCGCGCATAATGAATCAGCGTCGCATTGATAAAGCCGAGCAGCGTGCCGACGATCAGCCTGCCGGGATGACCAGCATAGGCGACAGTCCGAAACGCGTCGCCAGAAGTGCTGCCACATATTGCGCCACCGACGCCGTCGCCGCGAAGGAGATATCGATTCCGCCTGCGATCAGCACCACGAAAAGCCCGGTCGCCATGATGGCCTGGACCGCATAGCTTTCGGTGAGATCGATGAAATTGGAAATACTGAGAAAACTGGGTGTCGCGAGAGAAAGCGCGAGGACGAAAACCGCGATGACAGCGGCCAGCCAGAATTCCGGCCGGTTTCGCAGGGATGAGAGATCAGGCATAGATCCGCTCCTCCAGAGCCTGTTCGGTAATGAGAGACGGGCTGTATTCGCCAGCGATCCGTCCGTTGCGCATATGCAGGATGCGATCGCAGGTCGCAAAAAGCTCGATCATCTCATCGGAGATCACGAGAATGCCCACGCCCTGATCGCTCAACTCACGTATCAGCGCGTAAATACCTTCCTTGTTCTTGATATCGACACCAACCGTCGGGCTGTCGAGAATCAGGATTTTCGGGTGAGACGCCAGCCAGCGCGCCAGAATGACACGCTGCTGATTGCCGCCCGAAAGCGTATTGATGGCGTCTTCAACCGAGCTGAGCTTGATGTTCAGACGTGCTACCCAGTTTTTAGCGAGCTGCGTGCGTGACTCATCCGAAATCAGCCCAAAACGGTTCGCGAGTCCGGGCAGAACCGCAATATCCAGATTATCGACAATGGATTGCTCGGCATTGATCCCGAGATTCAGTCGATCTTCCGAAACATAGGCTATGCCTGCCGCCAGAGCGTCCTGATTGGTGCGAAAACGCCGCTCCTGCCCATGCACGATGAGCGCACCTGAATCCGGCTTCGTCATGCCGAAAAGCGAAAGGGCCAGTTCGGTGCGGCCTGCACCAAGCAGCCCGGTCAGACCGAGCACCTCGCCTTCATGCAGGGCAAGCGACACGTCATCATATTCGCCACGACGGCTCAGATGACGCGCTTCAAGCACTACATCACGCGGCGCGCAGTCACGCGCGACATGATGGGAGGCGATCTCGATGCCAGTCATGAGATGAATCAATGTCCGCTGGTCGAGCGCAGAAGCCGGATAGGTGCCGACCATACGCCCGTCGCGCATGACCGTAATCCGCTCTGCAATGGCCGAAACCTCATCCAGACGATGCGAGACGAACACCACGGCGATGCCTGCTGCCGAGAGCTTGCGCACCAGATCGAGCAGACGGCGCACTTCTGCGCGTGTCAGTGAGGCTGTAGGCTCATCCATGAAAATGAGACGGGCCGACCCAGCAAGACCGCGAGCGATGGCCACGATCTGGCGTTCGGCGATCGACAATGATTCAACTGGCAGATCGAGCGGCAGATCATGACCGAGCCGGTCGAGGGTCTCGCGCGCCTTGCGCCTTATCGCGGCTTTCGGGCTGAAGCCACGCCCGAGATTGGCGTCGAACGCGATATTTTCGGCAACGCTCAGATTGGGGAAAAGCGCCAGATCCTGAAACACGACCTGAATGCCCAGCGCCCGCGCCCGCATCGGGTCGAATGACAGGATTTCCTGACCCGCAATGCGCATGTCGCCGCCTGCATCGGGCGCATGAACACCGGAAACTGCCTTGATGAGCGTCGACTTGCCGCATCCATTCTCGCCCACCAGGCAATGGATTTCGCCCTCACGCACATCCCAGTCGATGCCACGCAGGGCCTGGAAATTACCAAATGTCTTGAAGACATTCCGTAATTCCAGGAAGACGGGCGCTGTCACAGCCCGAGTGCCACCAGCTCGTCGATGCTCGATTTGTCGATAATCTGCATTTTCGGCGCGAGAATACTGCGCTGTGCCGGATCGACCTGCAACGCGCCGATATCCTTCATATCCATGCCATTGGTGATCGGCTTGTCAATGGCCAGCATGACGCCCAGACGCACGAGTGTCTGACCGGCCAGAAGCGGATTCCAGATATAGCCGCAGCGAATAGCGCCGGAACGAACATATTTCGCCCCCTGTCCCGGCGAAAAAGGCCCTACCACAGAAACGGTTTTGATCTTGCCTCGCGCATCGACGGCGCGCGCAGCGCCAATCGGGCCCTGCGATCCGAAAGCCACCACCCCGGTAAGATCGGGATGAGCGCGCAGTTGATCCATGACGGTGCGATAGCTGTCATCTACGCTTTCACCGCAACCAAAGCGATCGCCGATGAGGTGCATGTCGGGATATTTTGCCTTTTGCAGCGCAATCGCCGCATCGGCGCGCATTTTATGCTGCGGCACAGTCAGCGAGCCGACGATAATGATGTAACCGCCCTTGCCGCCCGTCGCTTTGGCGAGCGCCTCCATATGACGCTCGCCATCCGCAGCGGGGGTGGTGAATTCGAGGTCCCATTCCGCGCCCTGCTGACCGGGGCTTTCATGGCTGATGACATGAATTCCGGCGGCACGGGCACGTTGCAGCACCGGCACCAGCGAGCTGGCATCATTGGGCACCACGCCGATGACATCGACTTTCCGAGCGATCAGATCCTCGATCGCACTGACCTGCTGGGCCGCATCGGCCTGCGTCGGCCCGATCATCCAGGCGGTGCATCCTGCCTCTTTGCCCGCGCTCTGTATTCCGCGCTCCATGGCATTGAACCAGGGAATGCCGCCAATCTTGGCGACGATGGCGATTTTCTTTGGAGCTCCTCGGCAAAAGCCGATGACAGACGAGCAGAAGCGAAGGGCGCGAGGGCTGTAAGGCTGGCAGCGGCGCCAACGAAGCCGCGACGGGATAGGATCATGGTCTCAACCTTTTCGGGTCGTCACGAGGCGCCGCACAGACGCTCTCATGACCAGGGGTGAGGCAGGAGAAAAAGTAAGAAGTCAGCGGTTCTGGCGGCCAAGCGCCTCGCGTGCAGATTTCATCTGCACATCGGTATAGGCCTTGGCATGAGCAGCCAGATCGCGACTGTCTTCCCAAAGATTGCGCCAGATACCCAGAATGCCCTCAAGCGGCTGACCGACCACGGCGGAAGAGAAGGACTCGAACGTGATCGGCCCCTGATAATTGATGCTTTCCAGCGCACGGAAAACGCTCGGGAAATCGACCGAGCCCGAGCCCAGATAGCCACGATGGGAGTCGCCGGTATGGAAATACCCCAGCAGATCGCCCGCCTCGCGAATGGCCTCGGCTGAATCGGCTTCTTCGATATTCATGTGATAGCAATCGAGATGCAGCTTCACATTCGGCATCTCGACTTTTTTCACATAGGCAATCGCCTGACGCGCCGTATTGAGCACGTTGGATTCATAACGATTGACCACTTCCATACCCAGCGTAATGCCACTCGCCTGCGCCTTTTCGGCAACGCGACGCACGACCTCTATGGAGCCGCGGATACCGTCTGCCGTGACCGGCGTCGCGTATTTCTGAAAGGCCGAATAAAGAATACCGCAGACATGGGTAGCGCCCACATCGCGTGCGAGCGAAATAGCATCGAGCAGATGCGCCTCACCGCGCTTTGTGCGCTCGGCATCGCCCGACGAAATATCCATATCCGAGGTCAGGCCGAACGACATGGTAATGCCGAGCTTGTTGCGCTCGAGTTCGCGCAGGGTAGCAGGCACATCGAAAGCCTTGAGGTCCATCGTCGAGGCTTCGATCAGGTCGTAGCCAAGTTCGGCGGTCGAACGTATGGCCATGGCGGCGTCTTCGGGCGTCCAGCCAGCGGTCCAGACGAAAGCATGCAATCCAAGCTTGTTCATGACATTTTTCCTGTTTTGGGAGCGGCGGTCGAACCGCGCACCGCGAGCGTGCAGGGCAATCTGACCTGCATGGGGGCGGTGCTTTCGCCCGCTATGCGATGCATGAGACGCGACCAGGCCTGAGCCCCATTTCCTCCACCGGTTGACGAATGGCCGTGATGGGGGGGTGAGTGGCGCGCATCCACGCATAATCGTCGTATCCGACAAGCGACACGTCGCCGGGTACGGCACATCCGCTCTGGTGCAGGCAACGCAGCGCGCCCAGAGTAATGGAATTGGTAAGAGCAATCACGCAGTCGGGGCCTGATCGCCTTTGAGCACGGCCGTAAGCGCTTCGGGCCCTTCCTCGGCATGATGGCCGACTTCCAGAACCGTGGGAGCGGGCAACCCGGCCTGCGTGCAGAACGCAATGATACCCGCGCAGCGTTCGCGAATATTGGCGAGCGACAGGGTGGTAGCGACGACCAGAATTTTCCTGTGACCCAGGCCCGCGAGATAGGCCGCAGCCTCTGTAGCCGCCTGTTCGTTTTCGACCGCGATAGTATCCGCATTGCAGGAATGCGGTAGCCGGTCGAGCACGACATAGGGCACGCCGGTGGCATCGAGAAACGGCGCATCGGCAAAGAGATCGTCATTGGGTAGAATAATCATGCCCGCAGGACGCCACGACAAAAGCGCCTTGAGCCGCGATGAGGCGAGCTGGGATTCCTCACCGGCGCTGGCTACGATGATGTCGTAACCATCCTTTCGGGCGCAGTCTTCGAGACAGGCGATAATCGCCGTAAAAAACGGATTATCGAGGCTGGGTACCAGCACGCCAATAATACGATTACGCCCCTCGCGCAGCTGCATGGCCGCCCTGTCAGGCAGGTAATTCAACCTGCTGATGGCCTCCTCGACACGCGCACGCACGGCATCCGACACATTTTTTCGGCTGCGCACGACGTTGGAGACGGTTGCCACAGAAACCTGCGCTTCCTCTGCGACATCGCGGATCGATACCTTGGCGGTCTTGCGTGACATGAGACGCCCCTCAATCGGTTAAACGTTTAACCGCGGCGCCAGACGTAAGATGAATCCAACGTGTCAGGGAAATGACGTTTCTGTTATTTTATGTCAGCCTCTCTTTCGACAGCCATCGCGGCACTCTCGTGGCGGCTTTTCCAGCCTGCCAGCGCCGCCCTTTTTCCCGTCAGCGCGACAGTCCTGAACAGGGGCTATCGTCACGACTGCGAACCGCTAAAGCCGCCAGCACCCTCAAGGTCTTACGGCGTGTGGCAGTAGAGACGCACCCAGTCAGGCGGCTCCTGCTCAAGCCGTCCATCGACCGCGATATGCCGCTCCTGTGCCCAGCGATAGCCCCACATGGGACCGAATTTGGTGGCGATTTTGGGCTCCTGCGCGAAAGCGGGGTCCGCTTGCGCCTGCGTCAGCGTGACGAAGCGATAATGCTGCTCTTTAAAGAGGGCGAGGATCTGGGGCAGAACCGCCGCATTCAGACGATTGCTGTGAAAAAGCATGACTGCCGGGATGTCTCGCCCCATGATTTTTTCATCGAGTGCCCGATAATACGGAATCTCGATGCGGGCATAAGCAACATAAGCCTGCCGTATGCGAGCCTCATCATCTGAACGATGCGTGGCATGAGCGCATTCATAAGCATCGTTGAAAAGATAGTCCTCAACGTCGATCGTGGTGGCGGCCTGTCTGTAACCGAGCCGTTTGACGATCTCGGAAAAGGCAATACGTTTCGATTCCGTATCGCCTGCATGATTGAACGGAAAACGGAAGAAGTCGAGATGCCGCCCTGCCCGACGGGCAAGCGGTCCGATGCTCCGCTCGCCTTCCCGTATCTCATTCTCGAATCGGGCCGGGGTAAGCGTGTTGCTGTCAACATGATGCGCTGCATGATTGGCTAATACCAGAGCGCCCTGATTCCATTGAGCAAGTATATCGGTGCCGACCGTGCCCAAGGCCTGTACCTTGTCTTCATTGACGAAAGCCGTCACCGGGATGGCATCGCGGCGCAATATCGCCAGAATTGCCCTGTTGGCCATCAAGGCGTCGGCCTGGCTTTCCTCCTGCGAGGCACCCGCGTGCATGACATAAGGCAAATCATCGAAAGTGATCGCCACCTTATGGGTCGGTTGCGCCGCCGCAAGGCCCTGCGTGCAGGGCAGAACGGTCGAACAGAGCAGCAAAGCCGGAAAAATTCTACGAAAATCGGTCTCTTTTTTCTTCTTCATCATGATGCCTCATGGGCCGGAAACCACGTGTCTTCGTGATTTTTCCGCACTCCGGACTCATTACGAAAACAGAATCAGGCAATGGTGCGGCATGGAGAAGAAAAATACGGTCAGGACCGACATATCATCGAGCGTGAGGCCAGTCCTCACGCCCCTGTGCCGACATGTCAGGTCTGACTGATGCTTGCCGGCAATTCATTGACCGTCACGACCCGCCAGACGCCGTTGATACGCTCCAGAATCGAGAGAGAAAGGTTCTGAATCGAGAAACGCAGGGCAGTATCAGGATGCACATTCAACGCATGCGAGATTGCGGCACGAATAGCGCCCCCATGGCTCACCACCACAGTGTCCTGCCCTTCGCTGCGATCGGCCAGTTCATCGAGTGCATGGCCGACACGGGCACAGACATCGAGCATGCTTTCACCGCCCGGCGGCTGCTCGGAAGCCGAAAGCGACCAGAAATTATGCGCCGTCTGACGCAGCTTCAACGGTAGTTCTTCATGCGGCAGATTATGCCACTCGCCCATGGATTGTTCGGTAAAGCGAGGCTCGATCGTCAGATTGCGGGCGCCATAACCCGCAGAAAAAATAGCGCGAGCCGTATCCTGAGCACGCTTGAGCGGCGAGACCACCCACTGCGCGTCATCCGGCAATCTGTAGCCCAGCGCGGTGTAATAAGGCACCTGCAAAGCCAGATGCTCGGAGCAAAGATCGACATCGAGCGCACCATAAACGCGCAGGCGCGCCGTTGCCTCGACAATGGCGTGACGGATCAGCCAGATGCGCGTCACACCTGACGGCAACTGCATGGAATCCAGAAAATGGCCATGCGCCTTCGGCTCGGTCGAAGAGGGCGTGTGTGACTGGGTCATGATACCAGAGACTTTCGCGAAGAATGGGAATGAGGCGCATAGCGCGGCACCGGATCGGCAGCTTCGAGCCGGTCCCAATTTGCAAGAATGAGAGAGATCTTGGCAAAGGCGCGACGTATATCGGCAAATTCGCGCGCAAGACGCGACTGATCTGTCAAACCTGCATGAGACGGCTCACCGGAAACCAGACGCGCCCCGGCACAGAGACGCAAAGCCCCGGCATTCTCGCCCCCCAATGCCGGATGCGGCACGGGCACCGGCTGCCCCAGATGACAGAGCAACTCCGCCAGCGGCTCGCCCGCAATCCAGGGCGAGAGATCGGCATTGAGCCAGCGATGCAGGGCGCGGGCGCGCTCTAGCGCCAGGGGCTTTTCAGAGGTTTGCGGATCATCGACGAGAAAGGAGAAGACGGTCGGCACGACATCCCAGATTTCCTGGCCATCGATACGGGCACGGTCCAGAGACGGCACAGGCAGAAGGGTCAGAGCGGGATGAAGGGCAATCACATCGCGCGCTGTAAACTCGAAGCGCCTCAGCGTCTCGACGATGCGCACCCGCGGCACTGCGGCAAAAGCCTCGCTTTCGGCGAGAGCTGCCTGCCAGCGCAGGGCCAGACCGAGATTGCCGTCGCGGGTCAGAGGCTCGGGCGCCCGCGTTGCCGGCCAGTCACACCGATTGAAATAGGCTGAAAGCCCTTCCGGCAGGGAAAATGCGGTCAGCGCCTCGACCTGGCTCTGCGGCAGCAGCACTGCGCCACAGAAAGGCGGCCCGGTCAGGAATTTGGACCCGGTCGTCATGACCATCATGCCGCTCCGCACCATCAGGCCTACACGCTCGGGCGCTAGACGCGCCTGACAGGCATCGACGACGAAGGTGAGCTGCTCGGGATAGAGACCTGCCAGTTCCTCCAGCAGAGCATGACATGGCCCTATCAGCGGTCTTGGACATGTCGAGCTGGTGCAAGATCACATGGCGGCCCTCGGCCACCTCGCGCATGACGCAACAGCGCACCTCGTCATCGAGCGCCGTTGCGTCTCTCGGCGATCCGTCCGGGTTGCGTATGGCGATACCGAGCAGGCGTGTCTGCTCCGGGAAGCCAGCGAGGTGGCGCGCCTTGTAGGCCGTGTTGCCGAGTGCCGTTTCAGCGGCGAAATGCCGCCCCTGCGCCGCAAGCGGCACGCCACTGCCGGTTTCATCCGGCGCGATCAGCACGTTGGTGATGGCTGCGCCCTTTGCCCGCATCAGACCCACAGCCAGAACTGCCAGCTCGCAATCGGTGCCGGAGGCAGCCAGAACGACATTATCCCGCGAGTCGAGACCGTAAAGCGCCGCCAGACCGTCTCTCACGGCAAGACAGGCAGCCTCGCGCGCGCGCGATGGCTGAGTGCCGTGCAGGGCATCCAGCAAACAGGCCCGTCGGGCACGCTCTGCCCCCAGATAGCCACGCTCGGAGAGGGATGACGCTGTGGAAGACGAAAACGTGACGGCCCAGGGGCGCGGGCGATGCGAGCAGCCATAACGGTTCAGGCCGGTCTCGGGATCGATGCGCAGCCGCTCGTCGCCGCCATCGGCCATCAGATATTCCGCCGGTGCCAGACAGGGCCAGAGCGGCTTGAGCCGCGCCAGAAGCATGGCGGGCTCGACCACCGACACACAAGCCTCAGGACAGAACTGCGTCAGTTTGGGCCAGAGCGCTGTCACACGCGATGCCGAAGGCGGCTGATCACCCGCGAAATCATGCAACCACTCCAGCCCGGCGGGCAATGCTGGTGTGTCGCAATCAAGCTGATGGAAAAGGGCCGCCACGCGTGCCGCCACGATGGCCGCCAGCGGGCGGTCATGCATGGGCAGACCCTGAAGCAGGAACCCCCATTCGAGCGCATAGCGCAGCAAGGTTGGCGCCATGTCCGGCCGCTCGAAGGCGATGGCGCCGAGAACGATGGCGTCGGCAGAGACTGTAAAGGGCAGATGAAGACGCGGCGAAAGATCGAAAACGATCCGATCCGACAGGCTCTGCAGGTCCGGTCGGTCGAGCGCAGCCAACAAACTATCCGTCACTTTTTCTGCAAGCACGCGGCGCCATCCTGTCATGAAGAGGCGGCTTTATAGCCCAGACTGCGTTGATCCCCAAATGAGGGCAGCCCATGAACAAGGCTGGGCCACCGGCCGTTCATCGACGAATTTCAGCTGTTCCGAGCCCTAAAACGCCCTTCACGTCACAATTATTAACGTAATTTATGGCGAGTGCGGTTCTGCCTCTGTACGCGCCGAAGCGAAGAAATCCGCCCCAGTCGATCAGGCATCATCCCCCAGCCTGTCGCGACACAACCCGATGATCCGGTCGCGAATCCAGCGATGGGCGGGGTCTGCCGAAAAGCGCGGGTGCCATAACGCGCTGACCGCAATTTCAGGCGTATCAACCGGCAGCGCAAAACCACGCAGGAGCGGCTCTGCGGAGGCTCGGAAAAATGATCGTGGCACCAGAGCGACAAGATCGGCCTCTCTCGCCAGACGAAGCGCATCGTCGAAGCCGGGCACGACGGCAACGATCCTTCGACGCAAGCCGAGACTGGCCAGTGCCTGGTCCACAATGCCATGTCTGTGCCCCTTTCTGGAGGCGACGACATGGCGAAAAGCGGCGTAATGTGCGGGCGTGATGGCACCGTGACTGAAGATTGGGTGGTCTCTTCTCGCCACAGCCTGAAAACCATCACGGAACAAGAGGCAAGACCGCATTTCAGGCCCGTAATCGCCCAGCCCCACAACGCCGATATCGAGATCGACACGCCCGTCGCGCAGCAACCCGGCCGCCTTGTCGTGCTTTGGTGCGAATATCAGCGTCAGATCCGGGGCTTCCTGTGCCAGAGCACGGATGATGCGAGGAGAAAACACCTCAAGAAACCCCTCATTCGTACGCAAAACGAAAATACGATCGAGACTCTTCGGGTCGACACCACGCTGAACCGGCGAAAGAACTTCCCGCGACTGCCGGGCGAGAGCACCCACACGGTCTTTCAACACCTGTGCATGAGGCGTCGGAACGAGCCCGCCCCCTGCCCGCACCAGAAGCGGGTCACCTGTCGTCTCACGCAATCGTGCCAGCGTGCGACTCATGGCAGATGCGCTGAGACGCAGCCGCGCTGCGGCTTTCTTGACGCTCCCCTCTTCGAGCAGGACATCGAGCGCATTCAGCAGATTAAGATCGGGCGGTATTCCAGAAAACGTCACGGCTCTCTCCACTCACCGCGCCCGACATGGCGCCTGATGCATTTCCATACTGCACAAGCTGCGTCTGGCGCCTTTTCTCTGTGAACCCCATCGTCTGAGAGTACAGGACGTTCCCTTCCGGGCGTCGCCACCAGCGTAAGGTCTACCCCCATGATGTCTGTTTCTAGCCTGCAGCCCGCCGGGCGGCTGCTTCTGGTCGGCGCGTCGCGCGGTCTCGGCCTCGCCCTTGCGTCCGAATTCGTTTCTCTGGGCTGGCATGTCACTGGCACGGTGCGGGGCAACCAGCACACCGGGTTGCACGATCTGGCCGTGACTCATGCGGGACAGATCGCCATTGAAACATTGGACATCGACCAACCTGACCAGATCGACAGTCTTGCCACGCGTCTCGCCGAACGCCTTTCAGGACAGCCTTTCGACATGCTGTTCGTCAATGCGGGCACGACGAACACCACGCCCAACCAGCCTGTCGGGCAGGTCAGCACTCAGGATTTTATAGCCATCATGACCACCAACGCGCTCTCACCGATGCGGGTGGTTGACGCATTCGAGACCTTGGTGGCGCCTGAGGGACTGATCGGAATCATGTCATCCGGCCAGGGGAGCATCGCCAATAATGAAACCGGGTTGCGCGAACTCTATCGCGGCAGCAAGGCTGCGCTCAACCAGTTCATGCGTTGTTACGACGCACGACAGAAGCATCAAAGACCTCTCGCCCTGATCGCCCCCGGCTGGGTACGCACCACTCTTGGTGGTCCTGATGCGCGGCTGAGCATAGAAGAGAGTATCCCCGGTGTGACAAGATGCTTGATGGACCACCGGAGCAAAAAAGGACTCATCTACCGCGACTATGCTGGGCGCGACGTCCCTTGGTGAAAGGCAGGCACTGTTCTGCGCTCGTCGGGAAGCGCACGCATCTTCAAAATACGGTTCATCACCTCGCGATCAGAAGGCAGATTCCGTCGTGATAGCGCCGTTTGAAACTGGTTCAGGTGCCTTTCATAGCGTCGCTCTTCGCCCAACAAAAACCGACTATTCGACCATCCACGTGGATTTTGTCATGCGTTTGCGAAAAATCGCGCCATCACGCTAAACGCTGCATTTCGGGCCTTCGATGCCCTGTCCAACCCGATGGTCCGGTAAAATCGAGTGGCTGCCATACAAAAAAAGGGGGGCTGAGCCCCCTTTCCGTTTCTAACCTTAGGTCTGAACAAAAATCAGTTCTTGGCCTTGTCTACCAGCTTGCCTTTGGCAATCCAGGGCATCATGCCGCGCAGCTTTTCGCCGGTCTTTTCGATCTGGTGCACGTCATTGCGGGCGCGGATGGCCTTGAAGCCGACGCCGCCCGCCTGGTTTTCCAGAATGAAATTACGCACGAAGGTGCCGTCCTGGATGTCGGTCAGAACGCGCTTCATCTCGGCCTTGGTTTCTGCCGTCACGATGCGCGGGCCGGTAACATATTCACCGTACTCGGCCGTGTTCGAGATCGAGTAGTTCATGTTCGCAATGCCGCCTTCGTAGATCAGATCCACGATCAGCTTCATTTCATGCAGGCACTCGAAATAAGCCATTTCGGGAGCGTAGCCGCCCTCGACCAGCGTCTCGAAACCAGCGCGGATCAGCTCGACCAGACCGCCACAAAGCACGGCCTGCTCGCCGAACAGATCGGTTTCGACCTCTTCCTTGAAGCTGGTCTCGATGATGCCGGCGCGGCCGCCACCATTGGCCGAAGCATAGGACAGGGCGATTTCGAGCGCCTGACCCGTTGCGTTCTGGGCAACAGCCACGAGCGACGGCACACCGCCACCCTTCTGATATTCGGAGCGCACGGTGTGGCCAGGGCCCTTCGGCGCAACAAGGAACACGTCCAGATCAGGACGGGCTTCGATGATGCGGAAATGGATCGACAGACCATGGGCGAAAACGAGCGCCGCACCCTGCTTCAGGTTCTTTTCGAGCGAGTCCTTGTAGAGCGCGCCCTGGCCTTCATCAGGCGTCAGAACCATCACGACATCGGCCCAGGCGGCTGCGTCGGCGGGGTTCATGACCTTGAAGCCAGCGCCTTCTGCCTTGGCAACAGCCGACGACTCAGGACGCAGACCGATGACCATATCGGTCACGCCGCTGTCCTTCAGGTTGTTGGCATGGGCATGGCCCTGGCTGCCATAACCGATAATGGCAACTTTCTTGCCCTTGATCAGGCCCAGATCACAGTCACGATCGTAATAGACGCGCATCAGAAAGACTCCTCGATGGATTGAAAGACTTCGGTACCACGGCCTATAGCGGCGATTCCGGTCCGGGACACTTCCGCAAGACCAAGCGGTTGCATCAATTCGACGAAAGCATCGATTTTCTCGGCGCTTCCCGTCAGTTCAAAAACGAAAGACCCTGCCGTCGTATCAACAGCATGGGCGCGAAACGCCTGGGCGATACGCATGCCTTCGGTACGCATTTCGCCCTTGCTGACCACCTTGATCAGCGCGAGTTCGCGCGCCACATGCGGACCGCAAGCGGTCAGATCACGCACACCGTGCACCGGAATCAGACGCGCAAGCTGCGCCTTGATCTGGGTGATCACCATTTCCGTGCCAGACGTCACGATGGTGATGCGCGACAGGTTGCGTGTCGCATCGATGGCGGAGACGGTCAGGCTTTCGATATTATAGCCACGCCCTGAAAACAGACCGACGACGCGGGCCAGGGCTCCGCTCTCGTTTTCGATCAGAACCGCAATGACGGCTCTCTGGATATCCTGTGCCATCAGACCAGCATCATGCCTTCTTGTGTGATCTTGGCTGCATTGGCCTCCTGATCGGGGCCGAGCAGCATCTCGTTATGCGGGGCGCCCGACGGGATCATCGGGAAGCAGTTTTCATCCTGCGCCACGCAGATATCGGCTACCACCGGGCCGTCATGGCGCAGCATTTCGTCAATCACGCCGTCAAGCTCACCCACACAGGTGGCGCGCAACCCCTTGCCATGGAATGCCTCAGCCAGACGGATGAAATCGGGGAGCGCCTCGCTATAGGATTGTGAATAGCGCGAGCCATGCAGCAACTCCTGCCACTGACGCACCATGCCCATGTAGCGGTTGTTCAGGATGAACAGCTTCACCGGCAGGCGATATTGCGCCATGGTGCCCAGCTCCTGAATATTCATGAGCGTCGAGGCCTCACCGGCAATATCGATCACCAACGCATCGGGGTGTGCCACCTGCGCGCCGACCGCCGCCGGCAGACCATAGCCCATCGTGCCGAGACCACCCGATGTCAGCCAGCGATTGGGCTTGTCGAACTGGAAATGCTGCGCCGCCCACATCTGGTGCTGGCCCACTTCCGTGCTGACAAATGTATCGCGCCCCAGAGCCTGTGTCGCTTCATACAGACGACGAACAGCGTATTGCGGGCGAATAATGGCGCTCGGTGTCTGATCCTGCACGAAGCCAAAGGAGTCCAGAGCGCGCCAACCTTCGATCTGTGCCCACCAGCCGCTCAGATCCTGCCCCTCGCCGTCCCAGGCGGCCAGAAGCGCGTCGATTGTACGACCGACGTCACCAATCAGCGGCACATCGATACGGATGATCTTGTTGATCTGCGACGGGTCGATATCTGCATGGATCTTGAAGGAGTTCGGCGAGAACGCATCGACGCGGCCCGTCACGCGGTCATCGAAGCGCGAACCAAGCGCGATCAGCAGATCGCAGCCATGGGTCGCCAGATTGGCTTCGTAGCTGCCATGCATGCCCAGCATGCCAAGAAACTGACGATCCGTGGTCGGGAAAGCGCCCAGCCCCATCAGCGTGGAGGTCACGGGAAAATTGGTGCGTCGTGCCAGCTCGCGCAGCCCTTCGGCTGCCTTCGGTCCGGCGTTGATTACACCGCCACCCGTATAGAAGAGTGGGCGCCTGGCGCGCTTCATGGCGGCGATGGTCTGACGAATGCCTTCGGCATCGGCATCCAGAGTCGGTCGATAGGGGCGATGCAGACGTCCCTCGCCCGGCGCGGGCAGAGGCGCATTGCCGACCGATATGTCCTTGGGCAGGTCGATCAGCACCGGACCGGGGCGACCGCCTGCAGCCACCTCAAACGCCTCACGCACGATCGGCGCCAGATCCTGACCGCGACGGACAAGATAGTTATGCTTGGTTGCCGGACGCGTGATGCCGGTCGTATCGGCCTCCTGAAACGCGTCATTGCCGATCAGCGCCGTGGGCACCTGACCGCACAGGCAGATGAGCGGGATTGAATCCATCAGCGCATCGACCAGACCGGTCACAGCATTGGTAGCGCCGGGGCCGCTGGTAACCAGAACCACGCCCACCTTGCCGGTCGAGCGGGCATAGGCTTCTGCCGCATGAACCGCAGCCTGCTCATGGCGCACCAGAACGTGACGGATATGGTTCTGCTTGAACAGCGCATCATAGATGGGCAGCACCGCGCCGCCGGGATAGCCGAAAATCACCTCGACGCCCTGCTCCACAAGCACGCGCAGGAGTACCTCGGCACCGTTGAGCGGCGCTGTCGAAGTTTTTCCGGTCTGCTGTGTTGACGCGTCCATGTGAGCGCACCCCTTTCATTGAGCGGGCGGGTTTATGATGGTGACGAGGATTCGTCAATGGCTGATTGTATGAAAGTTGCTATTTTTTCGAATTCTCTTTCCGAAAATTGCGTACTCTCGTCATATCTCTGCAAGGAAATCATGCAATCCTGCTCTGCGCCCAGCGCATGATGGTTGAACCAGGTTGCCTGACGCCTCGTATATTGCCCCGTCGCGATGACGGCGCGGCGTATAGCCTCGTCCAGCAGGAGTGTTCCCGCAAGAGCGGCGCTCAATTCCGGCACGCCATGGGCGCGCATGGCGGGCAAAGCAGGCGAAAGCCCGCGCGCCACAAGGGTTTCGACCTCCTGCATGGCGCCCAGATCGATCATGCGCGAGAACCGCTCGCCGATAGCCGCACGCAGCATTTCGCGAGGCGGATCGAGCCTTACAGAGACAAAGCGACAGGGCGCAGGGGGCAGGCCCGGCTGACTGCGCCAGTACGACAACCCCTGCCCCGTGCCCCGCAGCACTTCGAGCGCCCGCGCAACACGCTGGCCATCGCTGGGGCGCAGGGTCTCTGCGGTTTGCGGATCGTCGCGCATCAGAACCGCGTGAGCGGCCTCGCTCCCCTGCTCGGCCACGAATGCCCGTGCCGCCTCGCGTGCCTCATCACCCGGTTCCGGCACCTCCACCAGACCATCGAGCAGCGCGCGCATATACATGCCTGTGCCACCGCACAGAATGGGCAGGCGCCCCTGCGTCCACGCCGCCTGCATCTCGCCAAGCGCCATCTCGCGCCACCAGGCCACGCTGCCCGGCTGGGCGGCATCCAGAACGCCATAAAGCCGATGCGGCACGCGCGCCTCATCGCTTGCATCAGGGCGCGCTGTCAGCACATGCAGATCGGCATAGACCTGCATGGAATCGGCGTTGATCACCGTGCCTGTAAAACGTTCGGCGAGAGAGAGAGCCAGTGCCGACTTGCCCGAACAGGTCGGTCCCGCCACAATAAGGGCGATCGGGGCGTCAGCATTTTGTCTTGCTGTCCCAGACGTTTTTCTTTGATGGGCCAAGATGACCTTACCTTACGCTCTCGTTCTCGTTGCCGACCCTGCACAGGGCACCCTGTCCAAAGATGCCATCGACATCGCCCGGAACATGGTCAAGGGCAATAACCCCATTGTGCTTTCCGCGGGCGAGGCTGTCGAGATTCCCTGCCCCACACCGGCCTCTGGCGCGCCGACAATCGCCACCATACGCGCAACCCTTGCCCGGCATAAGGTCGATGCGTTGCTGGTCAAGACACGCGGTCGCCGCAAAGCCCTGCTCGTGGCCGATATGGACAGTACCATTCTGGACGGCGAAAGCCTCGATGAAGTCGCGGCTCTCCTGGGCGTCGGTGACGACGTGGCCCAGCTGACGCTCGATACCATGAATGGCAAGCTCGATTTCGAGGACTCCCTGCGTACGCGCGTGGCGCTGCTCGCTGGTAAATCGACCGATTGCTCGAAGAAGTCTGGCAGAAATCGAAGCTCAACCCCGGCGCACAGACGCTGGTGAAAACCATGAGCGCCCATAACGCGCGCACGGCGCTCGTTTCAGGCGGCTTCACCTTCTTCACCAGCCGCGTCGCCGAGGCCTGCGGCTTTGACGAGCATTACGGCAACGAATTCGAAATCTCAGACGGCCTCTTCACCGGCAAGCTCGCAGCGCCGGTTCTCGGCCCGGAAAGCAAGGAAGAGCATCTGCAACGCCTGCTCGAAGAACGCGGCGTAAAGGCCACTGCCGCCCTGACGACCGGCGATGGCACCAATGATCTGCCCATGTTGGCCGTTGCCGGTCTGGGCATTGCCTACAAGGCCAAACCAAAAGTGCGCCAGATGATCGAGATGCAGGTCAATCATTCGACCTGCGCGCCCATCTTTTCGCACAGGGCTATCCGGCAAGTGTTTTCGTGGAGTGAGGCTTATGGGGCGCTGCCCCATCCCCCGGAAAGGGGCTCGCCCCTTTCATCCCATTTTCGTTCGCATTGATGGTCTGACGTGAGCTGCTCAACGGGAAGACCCGCGCGTGCTAGAAAGGGTTTCCAAAGAGTGACAGCCCTTTGGCGGACTCAGGGCAGCGCCCTAAGCCTGCAAACAAGCATTACTGACAATCCGAAGAAATCGCGTCGCCCTGAAGGCTGCGATCGGCGAAGGCCTGAGCCTCGCTTTCGGCAGCGTTAAGCAACGGGGAATGCTCGACGCGATAATGATGCACGCTCACGCTTGTTCCCGCAGAGCATAGCGCCTGTTTCAGCTTCTCCTGCTGGGCGGGAGGCACCTGTGTGTCATTGGTTGCGATACCCAACATGACGGGCGAGGCGAGCTTGAGCGTGGGATAACGCGCCCATTGCAGCGCGGGAGCGAGAGCATTTTCTGCGTCCGGCTGGAACGTGTTGTCAGGCGTCAGACCGGCATGTTCGACCGCACCGAAGAAATCGCCACGGCAAAGCTCACTCGCCTTGCGATACAGAGGCAGGGCACGAGGCTTGAAGGCGCTGGACGGATCGAATGAGGAATCCGCCGCCCCGAGAGATGCCCCCAGCAGAAGCCCGTAGACGACGCCCGGGGCAAAACGGCGGGCGCCATGGGCTTGGGTCAGGATATGGCCGGAATCACCGTCGAAATAGGGCGCACCCAGCGCAATGGTACCTTTGATCTGCAAGCTGGGGGCATAATTTTTTGCCAGAGCGGCGGCGGAGAGCACGGCCTGAGCCCCCTGATCATGACCCAACAGCACGACATAACCACTGAGCGACGAAAAACGACGTCGGGCGGCGCGAACAGAATCCAGCACGGCCATGCCTTCTGATTTCGCGTTCAGATAAAGCGCTGCACCGGGTTCACCGAGACCGGGATAATCAGTCGCCACCACGGCATAGCCACGACGCAGCCAGCTGCCATAGAAGCTCGCCTGCGGACCACCGATACCCATGATAGAGGGCGCGCAGGTCAGGCCGATGCCGCTCGTGCCATGAGCCCAGGCCATGACAGGCCAGCCACCGGCGGGCGGCGTACCACGGGGCACCATCACCTCCGCGGAAACAGCGACGAGATGAGTGGGATCATGCGCGTCCGTGCTGCGATAGGCCATGCGATAGGCCGTGCCTGGGATGGGCGCGTTTTTCTGCTCCATCTTGATGGCCTGACCGGCGGCGACGGGGGCGTAGCGCGATTCGGCGTCTTCATCCGCATCCATGGCGCAGGCGGTCAGGGTCAGGGCGGAAACAGCCATCATGGCAAGAACAGAACGCATCAGACCTCTTCGATCTCAGGGGCACAGGCAACAGGAAAACAGCAAACGCCGCCTGACCATCGTTGGTTCGGGAGCAGGGATCGGCAGGATGACCCGACGATCTGGCAAAATCATGACGGGTATTGCCCTGTCTGCCTCAACGCGACCAGACGTTTTCTGTAACACCCGTCATTGGCGAGAGGCATCGCGACGCGTTGCGACAATGATCTGCCCGTGCAGGAACACGCCATGACAGGATGCCGGAAAAGACGGTGCGAAGCACAGGTTATTTCACCGGAACGTGAAGGGCCGCCTCCAAAAATGGAATTATTTTTCTTTTATATAACAAAAAAGAGAATAATAATTTCCAAACGCAGAAAGCCCGTCATTGGTGCGAGAGTTGAAAACCGCACTCTGTGGCGGGTGCTATAAGCCCCGTACCGGACGCGGGTCCAGCGCGCTTCGCCCATTACGGTCGCAGAGAAGAGGAAGACGTTTCATGAGCAGTCTGATTCAGCATTTTATCAACGGGTCACGCACCGCGGGCCATGGCAGCAAGCGGGGCGACGTGTTCAACCCTGCCACGGGCAAGGTGACGGCGCAGCTCGCTCTGGGCGATACGAAAGACGTCGATGATGCCGTTGCCGCTGCCAGGGCTGCCTTCCCCGGTTGGCCCAAACGACGCCCCTCGCTCGCGCTCGCGTGCTCTTCCGCTTTCGCGACCTGATAGAAAAACATGCGCGCGATCTGGCGGCTGTCATCACCGCAGAGCACGGCAAGGTGCTGTCAGACGCTCTGGGCGAAGTCACGCGCGGCATGGAAGTGGTGGAGTTCGCGACTGGCGCGCCGGAGCTGCTGAAGGGCGAATTCACCGAGCAGGTCGGGCGCGGAATTGATGCGTGGTCGATGCGCCAGCCTCTGGGCGTAGTCGCGGGCATCACGCCTTTCAACTTTCCGGTCATGGTGCCGCTCTGGATGGCGCCGATGGCTCTGGCCTGTGGCAATTGCTTTGTTCTCAAGCCGTCCGAACGCGATCCTTCGGCCTCGCTCATTCTGGCAGATCTGCTCAAACAGGCGGGTTTGCCCGATGGCGTTTTCCAGATCGTCCATGGCGACAAGCTGGTGGTCGATGCGCTGCTGAAGCATCCGGACGTACAGGCCATCAGCTTTGTGGGCTCCACCCCCATTGCCCGCTATATCCACGAGACCGGAATCGCGCACGGCAAGCGTGTTCAGGCACTGGGCGGTGCGAAAAACCACGCGGTCATCATGCCCGACTGCGATCTCGACAAGACGGTCGACGCGCTGATGGGCGCTGCCTATGGCTCGGCTGGTGAGCGTTGCATGGCCATCTCGGTGGCAGTTGCCGTCGGCCCCGTGGCCGATGCGCTGATCGAAAAGCTGATCCCGAAGGTCGAGGCGCTCAAGATCGGCAACGGCACTGAAGACGTGACCGAAATGGGCCCGCTGGTCACAAGAGTACATCGCGAAAAAGTAGCCTCTTATGTCACGATCGGTGCCGAAGAGGGCGCCACACTTCTGGTCGATGGGCGCGATTTCAAGTCGCCACAGAACCCCGAGGGTTTCTTCATCGGCGGGTCGCTGTTCGATCATGTGACGCCCGAGATGCGTATCTATCGTGAAGAGATTTTTGGCCCGGTTCTGGCGGTGGTGCGCGTTCCCGATTTCGAGGCCGCGCTCAAGCTGGTCAATGAGCATGAATTCGGGAATGGAACAGCCATTTTCACCCGGGACGGCGATAGCGCCCGCGCCTTCACCCATCGGGTTCAGGCCGGGATGGTGGGCGTGAACGTGCCGATCCCTGTGCCGATGGCCTTCCACTCCTTCGGCGGCTGGAAAGCCTCGCTGTTCGGCGATCATCACATGCACGGTGCCGAAGGCGTGCGCTTCTTCACCAAATACAAGGCCGTCACCTCGCGCTGGCCGACCGGCATCCGTCAGGGCGCTGATTTCGTCATGCCGACCCTCGGCTGAGGGCGCTTCAAACACGCAGCGCCGTAAAACGGCCCCAAACGGGCGCGAGGGTCTCCCCCTCGCGCCCGTTTTGCGTTCCGGTGCTTTGCGCAAGCCGGAACTCGGGCTATGTCCCATGACAAGAACTGGAACACGCGCCAAACCGGAGGATATTCCATGAGCGACACCATGCCAGACCGTCTGAGCGCCACACCGGGCAGCCCGTTTTATAACGAGGCTTTGCTGGAAAAAGGCATCGGCATTCGCTTCAATGGCGAAGAGCGTACCAATGTTCAGGAATACTGCATCAGCGAAGGCTGGGTGCGTCTGGCCGTCGGCAAGACGCTCGATCGCAAGGGCAACCCGATGACGATCAAGGTTTCGGGCAAGGTCGAAGCCTGGGTCAAGGGCCCCGAAGGAGAGACCGCCGGAGAAGCCGGCAAGGAGTAAACCCATGACGCCCACACGGATCATTATCGACACGGATCCTGGTCAGGACGACGCGGTTGCCATTCTACTGGCGCTGGCCTCACCCGAAGACCTCACGGTCGAGGCGATCCTGACGGTGGGCGGCAATAGCGGCATTGCCAACACCACGCGCAATGCCGCAGCCATTCTCGAACTGGCCGGGCGCGCCGATATCCCGCTGCATAGCGGCTGCGATCTGCCCCTGTCGCGCGCCCCTGTGCGGGCGGATCATGTTCATGGCGAGAGTGGGCTCGACGGCGCAAATCTGCCACGCCCGACCAAACAGGCCGACTCCCCCCATGCGGTGGAATTCCTGATCGAGACACTGCGTCACGAGCCGGAAGGCAGCCTGACGATCGTGACGCTCGGCCCCATGACTAATCTGGCCACGGCGCTGCAAAAAGCTCGGATATTGCGCCACGCATCAATCGCGTGGTTTCGATGATCGGCGCCTGTTTCGAAGGGGGAAACATCACCCCCAATGCCGAATTCAATGCGTATGTCGACCCCGAGGCCGCCGCCATCGTGCTGGGTTCAGGCGTGCCAGTGGTCATGCTGCCCCTCGATGTCACGCATCAGGTGCTGACGACGCCCTCACGCCTTGGCCGTATTCGCGCCATCGGCAACGCCGCAGGGCGCTGCGTGGGCGGGATGCTCGGTTTTTCAGAGCGCTTCGATCTGGAAAAATACGGTTGGCCCGGCGCCCCCTTGCACGACCCCTGCACCATCATGTGGCTGCTGCGCCCCGATCTGTTTCAGGGCCGTCTGGTCAATGTCGAGATCGAGACCCAGAGCGCGCTCTCTGCCGGTCAGACCGTGGTCGATTACTGGAGTGTGACGGGTCGCCCCGCCAATGCTCTTTATTTGCGCGACGTGGATTCAGACGGGTTTTATCAGGTGCTGACCGAGCGCCTGTCGCGCCTGCCATAAAGCGCCTGTCCTGACATCGAAAAACCTTGGAAGGCCTTTGCACTCCGGGGATTTCTGTTAACCGATCAGGGCCAGGTTTTACCGGCCCTTCACCCGGCCGGAGTGATATCCCGGCCGGTCAGTTTTACCAGGCGAAACCCAGCGTCGCCTGGGCATTGCGTCGCTCACCGTAATAGCAGAAAGCCTGGCCGTAAGCGGCGTAGGCAAGGCAGTTGGTCACGTAGCGCTTGTCGAAGAGGTTGCGTACATTGGCGCCCAGCGTCCAGCCCTTGAGCGATTTCGACACATTGACCAGATCGTAGCGCAGCGACGCGTCGAACAGCGCATATTGCGGCACATTGGCGCTACCATAGCTTGCTTCGCCGCCATAGGCCGAAGCCGAATAACGCATGCCTGCACCGAAGCCGAAAGATTTGAGACGCCCCTTGGGAACGGTGTAGAAACCGAACAGCGAGGCATTGCCGCGGCCGGACTGGATGAGCGGCTTGCCCGTGGAATCGTCCTTGACGCGCTGCACGCTGACGGCCGCATCGACGGTCAGATTATGCCAGCTATCCATATGAGCTTCGAATTCGAAGCCATCGGAATGCACGAGCCCCTGCTGTGTGTTGTAAATTGTATTGGGGATTGAGAGTAATACGTTGGTCTGCTCGATATGGAACCCGGCTGCCGTCAGCAGGATCGGTGTACCGGGCAGCTGGTATTTCAGACCGCCTTCAAGCTGCTTGCCGATCGACGGGCTGGCCTGATGAGTGGCCCCGCTCGTCTCAATGACCACACCCGTCTGGGGCTGGAAGGACGTTGCGTAGCTGATATAGGGCGCAAGGCCGAACTTGAAATGATAGAGCCCCGACGCGCGCCAGGTGATCTGGCTCGGGCTCTGCTTGGAGTTTGAATCCGCAAAGTATTCTATCTGACGCGAACGGAACCAGTCATTACGAATGCTGCCCGTCAGGATCAGCCCGCCCCAGTGAATTTCATCCTGTCCGTAAGCACCGATCTGGTGGGAATCCACCTTGTAGCGCGCATAGGTCTGGAGCGGGTCGATCCCCATATCGTAATTCGGTGCGAAGACGTTCAGGTCGGGTGCGTTGCTCGACCCGGCGGTCTCATTGGCCCATTGTTGCTGATAATCAAAACCGGCCATGAGCATATGGACGAACGGGCCCGTGCGAAGTTTGCCATGGAAGCCGCTATCAAAGGCGAGGTTACGTGTGTGCTCGGTGGTGCCGAAGCCATAGCGTGGCAGCATGCCATCGGCATTCCAGTAACCGGCATTATAGACGCTGCGATATTGCGTGCTGAGATCGTCGTAACGGCCGCGTGTCGAGAAGCTCCAGTCGTTGTTGAAACGATGGGTATAGATGTAGGTGAAGGCGCCGTGCTTGCGGTTGAATTTCTCGAAGCGTGCATCGCCGTCATAGAAATTGCGCGGCAGGTAGCCGCCAAAGGGTGCAGGCTTGAGTGACCCTTCAAGCGGCACACCGCCATAGGTGCCAGCTTCGGGGTCGTATTGATAATTGCCGATCAGGGTGAGTGTATCCGGCCCGTTGCCCCCGAAGCTCACGGTGGGGCTGATGGAGAAACGGCGGCTGCCTGTGCGCGAAAGCTGGGTATGCTGCCCATTGACGGTGCCATAGACGCGATAGCGGATCGACCCGTCTTTGGTCGCGTAGCCACCCATATCGGCATCGACACGATAGAGGTCGAACATACCGCCCGTGGCATTGACCGAGCCGTAAGAGACCTTGTCGAGGGGCGTCTTACTCTGCAAGGCGACAAGACCGCCGGGACTGGACTGACCATAAAGTGCTGAAGCCGGGCCCTTGAGAATTTCCAGCCGTTCCAGACGTGACGTATCGATCTGGGCAATGGCATAGCCGGTCGGACTATCCTGCAGACGAAGCCCGTCGAGAAATTCGGGGATAGTGAAGCCACGCAGCTGGAATAGGTCGTAACGCGTGCCAACACCGCCACGCAGATCGGGCGTGATGCCTGCCGCATAGCGAATAGCCTGATTGAGCGTCAGCACGCCGCGAATATCCATCTCGTTACGCGTCACTACCGTGACCGATTGCGCGGTCTCGATCAGCGGCGTGTTCGACTTGGTCGCCGATGACGCGATGGTCGCGCCCTTCTGACCTCGAACGGTCAGACGTTCGACAGTGCTGGCCTTGCCCGATCGCTGGCTTGAGGGAGGGGCGTGTTGCACGGCCGATTTCAAGCCGATTGTCTCGCCCGTATGGGTTTTCGCTTCCTGCTGTTTTTCCTGTGCACCCGCACTCCCCACCATCAGAGCCGTGAGGGAAACACACATCGCCAGACCCAAACGGGTAAAATCCGCGCGCATAAAATCGTCCTGCCTTGAGAAAACGGCAGAGGCTTAGCGTTAGTGAGAGTCATTCGCAATTTAAGTTAGCCGAACGTTACTTTTCCCCAATCTTACTGTGGCGCAAATATCACCATCTCGTGAAACGAATTAACGGATGCATTCTCAATCCAGCCCGTCAAGCAAGGCTTTCACCTTCTCTGCAACGGCCTGCCCCAAGGCTTCGTTGTTCTCAGACGTAAAGTGAACGCCATCGAGACCGTTCGTGACGACATGCCGCCCTGCATCGAGAAATCCCACGCCTCGGGCCTTCGCGAGGGCTTCGTAATGGGCAGGCAAAGACGCGATCTTGGGCGCAGCATCGCCAAACTGGGCCGCGAGCCAGGGGCCGGGGATGTGCTCGAGCGGCGGCGGCGCGACGACCAGCATCTTTGGAGCAGGATAGGCCGTGCCAACCCCGCCCGCGCTGGATCTTACCTGACCGATCAATCTGGCCATACCGAGCGCAATGTCATGAGGCGTGCGTCGGTAAGCGCTCTTGGCGTCGTTCGTGCCGAGCATGACGATCACCAGATCGAGCGGAAGATGACTGGCAAGCGCCGTCGGAAGATAAGCCGAGCCATCAAGACGCTCATCATTGGGATCGGCAATCGATGTCGTGCGTGCGCTCAGCCTTCCTCGATCACCCGATAGGAGTCTCCGAGGCACCGCCGCATTACGCCGGGCCAGCGCTGTTCTGCAGGATAGCGCGTCGTAGGCATTCCTTCAGGAACGGGCATCCAGCCCCAGGTCAGGGAATCGCCGAAGCAGAGGATTTGTCTGAGGGCCATATCATGGGTTCCGTGCAAGAGGAGATCATCGCTGCCTGGAGATGCTATGCGGTATTGGTCTCGCGCAGAACCTCTTTCTACCAACCTGAACGCGACGCTCTACCGTTTAATCATTGCTCTGAAATACCGAATTTCCCTGTATCGCCGATCTCGAATAACCAGTGCATTTTCTGAAGCGCCTGAGAGAAGGGCATCGTCAGTCTGCCAATCGCGGCAATGCATACCGATCCAAGACACAGGCGGAAAATACTTATTTCCCTGAAAAATTTCTATCGCCATTCCACTTGCATGGAATAGATTTGGCTATTTATTTGAATATCCACGGTTTTGAGCGCCTATCATCACAAGGTCACAATATATGACAAATTATGTTGCCTTATTGATACAATTATCGTTTCAAAATAAAAATATATTGTTGAAACGACACTGCCTTTCGGGGCCCTCTAAAAGGATGGGTTATGGACCTGCTTCGCCATCTTTCGCGCCATTTTCGCAAATCAGCAGCGGCCGGCGCCATGACCCTTCTCGCCACGGCTGCGATGCAGGATCCGGCCCGTGCTGAAATCGCCTTGTTCAAGACGGCTTCCAATCCCTGGCTACAGGGCGTCAACCTGTCAGGGCTTATCGAAGGCGGCATCATGGCCAATCCTGCCCGCCCCGATAACGGCATCAATTTCGGCAATTTTCTCGGCGACCATGCCAACCAGGCGCAGCTGAACCAGATCAGCCTTACCCTCTCAAAGGCCATCGATCCGACCAGATACGAATTCCAGGTCGGGTTCATGCTTGAGGCGCTTTACGGCTCCGACGCCCGTTACTACCACCTGCTCGGCCTGTCGAACAAAATGACGAGCGACCGCTATCAGCTTCTTCCAGCTCAGGCCCATGTCGATGTTCACGCACCGATCCTCTCAAAGGGCGGCATCGA
>NZ_BAKW01000022.1 GCF_000614545.1 Asaia platycodi JCM 25414
GGCACGCGTGCCATGCCCTGGCCGTGATCGCCGTCACCCGCATGGGCATCGATCTGACCGAGCGCGGGCTCGGCCTCGGTCAGAGCTGTCGAGAGTTTGATCATCGCCGAGGCAACGCAACGCCCGCCCTGCCTGCCCGCTTCGGTGAGCGACTTCATGTAAACGGCAGGGGCTTCTGTCAGCACGGGAAGGGAGTCGCGATAGCCGCCTGTCATTTCATCCCGCCTCAGGGCAGCACTATCGACAGGCGCGCGCCACAGCGTCTCGAGTTCTTCATCCAGCCAGGTGAGCGTCAGAGAGCATCCTGCCATGTCGAGGCTCGTGATATATTCCCCTGCCAGTGGGGCGATGACTGTATAGCCCGCATTTTCAAGATGGGGGATGATCGCCTCCCATAACACGAAAAGCTCTTCGTATTTCGTGCTGCCGAGCCCGTTCAGCAGAGCGGTAATGCGCGACCCCGCATTGACCGGGGCTTCCTTGAGCAGACGATCGCACAGAATGGCGGCCAGCTCGCAAGGGCGCATCAGATCGAGTTCGTCGATGCCCTGCTCGCCATGGACCCCGAGCCCGAGTGCAAGACGCCTTTCGGGACATGGAACAGCTTTTCTCGTTCTCCCGGGAGCGTGCAACCATCAAAGGCGACGCCGAACGAGCGCGTCCGGGCGTTGGCACGACGCCCGATCACCTCGACTTCGTCGAGGCTCAGCCCGGCTTCGGCTGCTGCGCCGATAATTTTGAATACGGGCAGATCCCCGGCTGTGCCGCGTCTGCGAGCCTCTTCGCCGGCTGGAGCACTTGCAATATCATCTGTGGTGGCAATCATGCGCGTGTCGATGCCTTCCGCGCGCAAACGCTCGGCAGCAATGCTGAAATTCAGAACATCGCCAGCATAATTGCCATAGCCCAGTATGACGCCTCCCCCGAGATGGGCCTCACGGGCGATACGCAGAATGGCCTGCGTTGAAGGCGAGGCAAAAATGTCCCCTGCAACGGCTGCATCGGCAAAGCCCTCGCCGACATAGCCATTGAATGCCGGAAAATGCCCCGAGCCACCGCCGACCACGAGAGTCACCTTGCCCTGTTTGCCTGGCTTGGTTCTCGTCACGCCACCACGCACGGGCTGGACGATATCGCGATAGATGCTCGCAAAGCCGCGCAGTGCGGATGTTGCGAAATTCTCGCGTCGCCACAGATTTTGGTCATGGGATAGTGATCCTCGTTACGGGTAGGCAGAAGAATGGAAAGACAGGAAAATTTTCAGGATTCCCGGTTGAAATAGCGCCGGGCGAGCGCGTCGAAAGAGATCGCGACAACCACGATTCCGCCACTGACAATCGACTGCCAGTAGGGCGAAATGCCAAACAGCACGATGACATTCTCGATAATGCCGATAATCACAGCGCCGAGCACGGCACCGAACGGGCTGCCCAGACCGCCGGTCGTGGCTACGCCACCGATGACCGCCGCCGCAATCGGGGCAAGCACCCAAGTATCGCCGATCGAGGGTTGAGCCGTGCCCAGACGCGCGACCATCAGAATGCCGGCTAGTGCCGAGAGAAAACCGGCTGCTGCGAAGGCGCAGACCCTGATGGCGTCGACCCTGATGCCCAGCATGCGTGCGGCAGCGTTATTGCTGCCAATCGCATAGATGTAGCGACCGAGCGGTGTGCGGATCATGACGAAAGAGACAAGCGCCAGGCAGAGAAGCAGGATCACGAATGGCACAGGCATGCCGAACACCATGCCGCGCCCCAGAAACGAGATACTGCCAGGAATGCCTGTAATGGCGACGCCCTTCGTGAGTACCAGATTGGCGCCGCCGTAGACGCCTGCCATGCCGATTGTCAGCACGAGCGAGTGCAGCCTGAGTTTCGTAATCAGCAGGCCGTTCAGCAGCCCGCAGCCTGTACCGAGGGCGAGGCAGAGCACCAGAGAGAGCCATGGATCGAGCCCGGCCTGGACCATGAAGATGCCGCCCGCCACCCCCGCGAGCCCGCCTATGGCACCGACAGACAGATCGAGTTCGCCCAGGATCATCAGAATGGACTGACCGATTGTCACCAGTCCGACAAAGGCCAGCGAGCGCGCGATGATCTTCATGTTGAACGCGGTCAGAAAATTCGATGACAGCGTGCTTGAAAGAACGAAAATGACAATGAGAGCGATCACCACCGAAAAGGGGATTGGACGCCACCGACTTGAGGCGTGCGCGCGTGGTCGGTTGTGGAAGTGCGGCAGCGCCATCATGCGGCGCAGGCGTGTCATGCGACATGGCTTGTCTCCGGTGAGCCGATGATCGAGGCGACCAATGTGCTGATTTCGGTCGTTTCATGGTCGAATGAGCCGTTGATCCGGCCCGAATAGAGCGTGACGATGCGTGTCGCACAGCGCTGAAGTTCGCTCATCTCGGAAGAGACGAGAATGATCCCGATCCCCTCCTCGGCGAGGCGCTGCATGATGCGATAGATCTGGAATTTGGTGCCGATATCGATGCCTTTTGTCGGCTCGTCAAAGATTAGCAGGCGCGGCTTGAGCGCCATTGCGCGACCGATAATGGCTTTTTGCTGATTGCCACCCGAGAGAAACATGATCTTCTTGGCAGGCGACGACGTACGCAGATCGAATTGTGCGATGATTTCACGGACCAGCGCATTTTCGCGGCGAGGAGAAATGACCCCCGCTTTCGCAATGTTCCTGGTAACGGCGAGCGAGATATTTTCGCGCACGCTCAGCATTGGAAAAATGCCGTGATGTTTTCGTTCTTCCGAAAGATAGACCATGCCAGACCGCACGGCCTTGTCAGGCCGGTTCGGGGCGATCAGCTTGCCGTCCAGCACAACATGTCCGCTCTGGACTTTGCGGAAGCCGAACATGGCCTGCATGATTTCAGAGCGCCCTGCCCCGACCAGCCCCGCAAAGCCCAGAATTTCGCCGCGCTTCAGTTCGAAGGAAATGTTCTCAAAGCCTGGCCCGGTCAGATGCTCTACGGAGAGAATGGTCTCGCCGGTGCGCGAAGAGGGTGCGGGCTGGAATTGCTCGTCCAGCTTGACGGTGCTGCCTGACATGAGGCGGATCAACTCGCCTTCGGTCATGCCCTCCATCGCGAAGCTGCCAACGCTGCGCCCGTTCCGCAGAACTGTCACCGTATCGCCCAGGGTGAAAATCTCTTCCATCTTGTGGGAAACGAAAACAATGGCGACGCCCTGGGCTCGCAAATCGTTGACGATGCGAAAAAGCCGTTCGGTTTCCCTGGCCGTGAGAGATGAGGTCGGTTCGTCCAGAATCATGACCCCGAAATTCTCCTGTGTTGCCGCGCGGGCAATCTGCAGAAGCTGCTGATCCGGCACACTGATTTCGGCAATTTTCTGGTTCGGCCGGGCATGGATACCGAACCGGGCGATGAAGCTCTCCGCCTTTTGCTCCATTGCCTTTTCCGACACCGTGATCCGGCCGAAGCCCGAGCGGGCAAAGGGCATGAACATGTTTTCGGCGACGGTCAGATACGGAAACAGATTGAGTTCCTGAGGCACATAGGCCACGCGCCTGAACAGCTTGTGGTCACGCAGCGCATTCTCATCATCAATGACGAGTGTGCCCTCATCGGGCTTGACCAGACCGGCAAGGGTCTTGATCAGGGTTGATTTACCCGCCCCATTCTCACCGGCAAGGATGTGCACCTTGCCGGCTTCGAGTGTGAGGTCGATATGATCGAGGGCCACGACCCCTGGATAGGTCTTTCGTATGCCCGACGCTTCAAGAAGGACCATAGCCCCCTCCCCATCGTCTATCTGGAGAGCGATGATTTGGTGATGATATCGATGCCCGTATCGATGTTCTTGGGCGTCTTCTGACCGAGCGCCTTCTGCCAGGCAGCCATCACGGCCCAGTAGCCCTGCATTTCAGGACGCTGGAGGCCGAGGAATCCACGACGCCGTCCTTTATGAGCTGAAGCATGTCGTTCAGATTATCCAGACCGACTTCCTGCACCTTGCCGATCTTGTCGCTCTCGCGAATGGCCTGACCGATGCCCACAGGGCCTGCCGCGTCGCAGGCGACCCAGCCTGCGAGATTGGGGTGTGCCTGCATGATGGCAGAGGCCTGTTTCTGTGCCGTCTCGATGCTGTCATTATCGATGCCCGTCGCCACGACCTTGATGTCGGGATATTTGGCAAAGACCTTCAATTCGCAACGCGCCCGAAGGGCGTGATTGGGCGCAGTGGGCACGCCCATCATGACGGCGACCTCACCCTTGTGATCGACGAGCCTGGCAAGCCGTTCCGCCGCCAGGGTGCCCTGTTCGCAGAAATCGGCACCGACCGCCGTGATCTCCATGCCCTCGGGAGGCAGGGAGTCGAAAACCGTCATCGGGATGTGTTCGTCGATCGCTTCCTGCATGGTCGACCGGTTTCCTTTCTCATCGAGAAGGTCGAGGATCAGACCATCAGGATGCGTCGCAATAGCGCGTTCGATGATGTCATTCTGGGTCGAGACATCAGCGGTTTGCGGCGCGCGATATTCGACCGTGATGGCGCGTCCCGTGGCCTTGCTCAGGAGGGCGGCAGCGGCTTGCGCGCCATTATTGGCCTTGTCGAACCAGGGATGGACGGCTTTCGGTATCATGACAAACCGCATCGGCGCATTTTCCGCTGCCGCGTGGGCGGCGAGCGGGGCGAAGAGCAGGGTTGCGGTAGCGAGCAGTGCTTTTTTCATGAGATCAGACCTTATGGTCGCGTTAGCCCGTTATTTGCAGGAATTGGGTGAATATTTGCGATCGAGCGCGTTTATGCCGTCGACATTGCGCGCGGAAGCACTGGCCGGGTCGAATTTCTTGGCGAGGAAAGAGTCGACGATGGTCTTGGCGAGTTCTGCCCCGACGACGCGCGCACCAAGTGTGATGATATGGGCATCATTTGAAAGTGCGGCACGTTCTGCCGAATAGCTGTCATGCACCTGCGCTGCACGAATGCCGGGGATCTTGTTGGCCGAAATCGCAACGCCAATGCCCGTGCCGCAGCACAGAATGCCACGCTCGTACTCGCCGGAAAGAATGGCGTGGCCGACGCGCTCGCTCAGTTCGGAATAGAGTTCGCTCTTTTCATCGACGGGGCGTGAAAGATCGACCGCATCGAGCCCTTTGGCCTTGAGATGCGCCACGATCTGCTGGGCGAGACCTTCACCGGCGCTATCGCCACCAACTGCAATTTTCATGATTGTCTTCCTTTATGGTGTTCTAGAGAGGAGCGGTATGCGAAGCGGGCGCCATGTCGCCAAGCGGGGCGACATGCAGGTTGATGCCCGCATCGAGCATGCGGTTCTTCTGGTTTTCGGAAACGCCCGAATCGGTGATCACGACGTCGAAATCAGACAGATTGGCCAGTCGGTTAAGGGCTGTCACATCGAATTTCTGGCTGTCGATCATCAGTATGCGCCGATCGACAATCTCCATGAGCGCCATCTTGCACTTCACGATTTCCTGTTCCTGATGATAGGCGCCAAGATCGCGCACTGCGGAAACGGACATGAATAGCGTGTTCGCCCTGAGCGATTTCGTACCCTGTTCGCATAGAATGCCGAGAAACGCGTCGAAACGCGGATGATATTTGCCACCGAGGCAGATGAGGCTGATATCGCGCGCCCCGGCGAGTTGGGTTGCGATGCCCATGCTGTTGGTCAGCACGGTCAAGGGCATGCCCGATGGCAGGTTTTCCGAGAGGATGCGCGAGGTTGTGGAATCATCGAGGGCGATGATATCGCCCGCCTTGATGAAGCTCGTCGCTACGCGGGCGATAGCCTGTTTCTCACGCGAGGCGCGACGCATGCGGTGGACGACGCTCGTTTCCATCACGCCGCTGGCCAGCATGGTCACGCCGCCATGAACCTTGCGCACCAGACCCTGTTCGGACAGCGCGTGGAGATCGCGATGTATCGTCATGCGGCTTGTCGAGAAACGCTCGACGAGTTCCTCGATCTGGGCGCCGCCATTTTCGAGCACGTAATCGAGTATTTCGCGGCGTCTGGCCGAGACGGCCTTGCTTTCTACGCCGGTTGCGCCGCTCATGACACAACCGACTGGATGATGGCGGCAAGACCCGACGGGTCCCAGGCCGAGCGACCGATGAACACCCCATCGACATCTGTGAGCGCGGTGTAGCGCGCCGCGTTGTCTAGAGAAACGCTACCGCCATAAAGGATCGGCACGCGACGAGCCGTCGCTTGGCCGACCAGTTCGGCCAGGACATGGCGCAGGCGGGTGTGAGCCGTCCCGACGAAATCGGGCTCGGCAGCCCTGCCCTTCGCTCCGATCGCCCAGACGTTCGTAAGCCAGCAATACGGTTTCGATCTGGGCCGGGGTCAGCCCGTGAAGCGCCATCTTCGTCTGGCGGGCGAGCGTCTCATGCGTCACGCCGAATTCATATTCCTCCGCGCTGTCGCCAATGCAGATCAGCGGGCGCAGGGCGTGGCGTATGGCGGCCTTGACCTTGAGATTGACGGTAATGTCCGTCTCGCCGAAATGCTCACGACGCTCTGAATGGCCGAGCTCAATGATATCGGCTCCACATTCACGCACCATATGAGGCGAGATCTCGCCGGTCCAGGCGCTTCATCTTCCCAATGCATGTTCTGGGCGCCAACATGCCACCGCGTATCAGCAAGACGCGAGGCGACCGTTTCGAGCGAAGTGAAGGGTGGAATGACAAAGGGGGTCACGGAAGAGGGTACGGCCATGGAAGCGATCTGCTCGGCCGCATCACGGGCGGCGGCTGGCCCCTTGTTCATCTTCCAGCTTGTTCCGATCCAGAGCGACTTTAAGGGCATCGTGTTCTCTCTCCGTGACGCAGTGACGAGCAATGTAACGTCGTGATGTTAAGATAGGAATTTATCTAACATATCGGTAGAGAAAATATCATCAAGGGCGTTCACATTGATATGATTTAGAATGAGTTTAACGCGAAGATTTGAGTAAAAATTAGCTATATCAACGAAATAGCAATTGATCATTTTTGTTATCGGGCGATCATTGATTTTGTGATTCATTGCGGTGACCTCGACGGTCCTGCCTCTGGCAACCAAAGCGAGCAGAGAGGCCTGATGGCCGCGCAAAAAAAATGTTCCCTCGTCATGTTTCGCCGTGAGGCTCCGCCTGCGCTCTTCAGTCGGCCGCATATTGGGCAGAAGTATTGATAACGCCGTGCTGCTCGACGGCAATCTTCCAGCTGGCATCGATCTCGGATGTGCAGGTTGCCTCTGTCCAGCCAAGGGCTTCTGTCATGATCGCGCAAATCTCTTCGACCAGTTCACGGCTCAAGGCGCCGGAAAGCGCGATGGTCGTGCGTCGGAACAGAAGATCGGCGGCCTTTCGCACGAGTTCTTCCTTCGCGACGTAGAGAATTTCGTTTTTCGTGTAGCTGGCGAGCGTATCGAGTGGGTGATCCGGCGTTTGGGCGCAGAATGCGGCTACCCGGTTTGCGGTCGTGCCATAGCGTTCGAATAACTGTGCCGCACGCATTATAGGGAGGTCATGCGACCGGGCGAGGTGTTGCACATAGGCATTGCGGGCTTTCTGCCCCGGATAACCCGCCCCGCCCCCGATTGCCCTCTCGCGGGAAGAGGCGACACGTTTGCGGTGCAAGAGCCCCAGCACCTTGTCCGCGCTTTCCTCCGCCAGACCGCGAAATGTGGTCCATTTGCCGCCCACCAGAGACAGAACAGGTGTGGTGCCAGCGTAATCGGTATGAATGATGTGGTCACGGCTGATCTCGCCGGGATCGTCCGCACGGCTGGCCGGTAGTGGCCGCACCCCACAATAGCGATAAACGACGTCGCTATCGCTGAAGCGGAAACCGGGAAACAGCTCCTGCAGCATGGCCAGCATGTAGGACTGCTCGTCCTGTGTGCAGACCGCCCTGTCGGCATCCTGTACCGGGATATCGGTAGAGCCGACGAGTATATGGTTCATGAACGGATAGGCCAGGCAGATACGCCCATCTGGCGTACCGAAATAGACCATCTGTCCGTTGAGCTCGCGCAGAAGCGCGGGGTGACGAATGACCAGATGCGAGCCTTTCGTGCCTCCGATATAGCGTGTGGAGAGGCCGATCTCGGCATTGACCCGGTCAATCCATGCGCCGCCGGCATTGACGATCAGATCTGTCTGGATGTGCTCGATTTCTCCGGTCTGGCCGTCGCGCAGAGTCAGAGCGCCCTCATGAAACGACGTGACCCTGGTATAGGTTTTCACAGCGCAACCCAGAGACAGGCGAAGCGCATCCTCGACGCACTCAAACCCAAGTCTTTCAGGTTGTGTTATCGCTGCGTCGTAATACCGCCCGGTGGCAATAACCTTGCGTGTCATATGCGGCCAGTCGCGCCGGACGCTGCGCCCGAAAGAAAGCCTGTGGCGGGGCATCATGCGGGCACGCCGCCCAAGATAATCATAGATCTGCATGCCAGCTTCGGTGATGGCCACCCCCCGATCGGCGAGCCTGGTCTTCAGACCGCAAAACCGTTTGATAGAGGGCAGTATCCCTCCGAGCCAGGAATGGATCGGGATGATCGTCGGCAGAGGTTTGACCAGATGCGGCGCGTTGCGCAGCAGCAGATTGCGTTCGAGAGTGGATTGCGCGACGAGGCGAAATTCGCCGGTCTCGAGATATTTTATGCCGCCATGGATGAGTCGTGACGGGGCCGCGGATGCCCCGGTGCAGATATCGCCCTTGTCTATCAGCAGCACATTGAGCCCTTGAAGCGCCAGTTCCCGGAACAGGCCCACACCGTTTATGCCCGCCCCGATGATTGTGACATCGAAATGGGCGGAATCGAGTTGTGTTGCGGAGTGGGTCATGAAGTATCTCGGTCTGTGAAAAGGTGCTGAAACGGGTTTCGGTCGGCTGGACGAGTGGTCAGCCCGTCGCCTCGCCTGCCAGTGCGTCATGCGGGGCGGGAGTGCCGTGCAGTGACGGCCAGAAAGGCTCGAGAACCCGAGCTATCGTCGTGTAGCGTTCGTAAACTGCATCGTAGTAGCGCGAGAGCGCGGGTTCAGGGGCGAAGGGTCTGGGATGCATATCGAGCCCCGCAACGGCATCTTCCAGCGTCGGATGAATGCCGCAGGCAACGCTGGCCGTCAGAGCGGCCCCGAGCGCACCCGCCTCGCGCACTGGCGAGGTCATGACAGGCCTGCCGAAGATATCGGCGAAAAGCTGTCCGATTTCGGGGCGGCGGCTGCCTCCGCCAGAAACGCCGATGCTGTTGACGGGACCCGTACGCATCAGATCTTCCACATGATGGCGATGGTTGAAAATCGTGCCTCAATCATCGCCTGAAACAGATCGGCGCGGTCATGCCATGATTGCACCCCGAGAAACGACGCGGTCGCAGGTGTCTCGAAAGGAGATCCGAACAGATAGGGGTGATAAAGCGGGATCTGTCTCTCGACGCGGCCCCGCTCGAATTTGGCGATCGAGGCTTCGATAAGACGGGCGGCGGCTTCAGGGTCTTCGGGCGCGATATAGCGCGCCATCCATTCCAGATTGCTCGCCGAGGCCGGGGAGATGGCCATACAGTTCCACAGGCCTGTTCGATACCCGGCGCGACAGGCCCATTCCGCGCCGATTACCGGGCGGTCGCGCAGCACCTCATTGATCGAGAACGTACCCGCCGTAACAGTCATATCGCCCGCCCGCACCTGACCCAGCCCGACGGAGGCCGCGATGACATCGTGCAGCCCGGCAGAAACCGGCGTACCCTCAAGCAGACCGGTCATGAGCGCGGCTTCTGCGCTCACATGGCCTGCCCGGTCGCACGAGTTCAGCATCGAAGGAAGGGCGTTCGTGATTTCCTGCAAATCGAGTGTCTGCAGGATCTTCTGGCTATAGCTCTGGGTGTGGAGATCGGTAAAAGCCGTGCTGGCTTCTGTCAGATCTGTCGCGATCTTGCCTGTGAGGCAGAACCGGAGCCAGTCTTTTGCGAAAAAGACCGTGCCGATTGCATCGTAGCGCTCCGGTTCGAAACGCTTGATCCAGGCGAGCAATGTCGTTGCGGAATAGGGATAAGGTCTTTGGCCGGCTATTGGCATGAGGTGGTCGAGAAGACCGGCCTCCTTCCAGCCCTCATGCACGCCGAAGGCACGGCTATCGAGAGACATGACGCCCCTTCCAAGCGGTTGGGCCTCGCGGTCGAGCAGAAAAACACCGTCGCCATGGGCGGTGACGCCAATACCGGCAATATCCGAACCGCTACATCCGGCATCAGCGAGCGCCTCACGGATCGTTTCGGCAACAAGGCGCCAGCATTCTTTCATGTCGCGCTCTACCTGACGCGGTGTCTGGGTGATCTGGGGAACGCGAGCCTGTCCGATACCGACAATGCGCCCATTCGGTGCGAAGATGACGGATTTCGCTGTGGTTGAGCCGCAATCGACGCCCATGACATAGCCTGCACCCATGATCGCCTCTTCGTTCCAGTAGCTCGATAACGCTGTTTCATGTTCTAAAGAGAGACTAAATGTGATCAAAATCACAAAACGGTGCGATATGTGATATATACGAGTTCAAGCTGTCACGAACTGATTGCGAGGAGATGCGTTGGATTACATCGGGTTCATGACCGAAATCTGGGAAGAGTGGCTTGTGAGGATGAGATATTTGTGATATTTTTGTTATCTTATTTTCTGGTACGCTTGGTCTCAATAAAAGCAAGCACATCTGTCAAAGGCAGTTTCAGACCATGAGTGATGACATCAAGTCAGCGCCCTCCCTGGATGGTTTCTCGGGGATCAAACGTCAGAATCTCAAGTCGCGTCAGCAGCAGATTCTTGATCTGCTGTTCGAGCAGGGTAATGCCAGCATCGAATTTCTGGCCGAGCATTTCGATGTAAGCCGGATGACGATTCATCGCGATGCTCATGCGCTGGCCAGCCAGGGACTGATTGACAAGATTCATGGCGGTATCACGCTCAAGAACCGCGCACGTACGGAAAAGAACGTTGCCTATCGTCAGCATCGCGCAGCTAATCTGAAGAAAACAATCATCCAGCGTGCGGTCTCGATGATAGAGCCAGGCCAAGTCATCATCCTCGATGATTCCACCACCGTGGCCGAAATGCTGCCGCTACTGCCTGCGCGTGCGCCTCTTACCGTTATCACCAATGCAGTGGGCGTGGTCCAGGCGCTGGCCCCCTTCCCCGGAATCAAGATCATCTGCCTTGGGGGTGATTACAGCAATTCGCGCAATGCGTTTTTCGGGCTGGTTTGCGAGCAGGCCGCACGGTCGTTGCGCGCGAATGTCATGTTCATGTCCACCTCGGTGATTTCGGGTGACACGGCGTTTCAGAACGATCAGGATGTGGTGAAGGTCAAGAGGGCGCTCATGGCTATCGCCGATGACAGTGTTCTGCTGGTCGATAGCACGAAATTCAGACAGGGCGGGCTGCATCGCCTCACCTCCCTGTCTGAATTCACGCGTATCCTGACCGATAGCCACATCAAGCCCGAGACGCTGTCCGAACTTGAAACAGCGGGTGTTCCGATCGAGATCTGCTGAGTTCACACCCCTGCCTGGCGCAGGGGTGTAAAGACTCAGTCCGCGATCAGGCGGCGTTTTCGAGCGTCGCCATATCAATTACGAAGCGATATTTCACGTCAGACTTCATCATGCGTGAATAGGCCGTTTCGATCTCGTCCATGGCGATCATCTCGATATCGGAAGTGATGCCATGCTCACCGCAGAAATCGAGCATCTCCTGCGTCTCGGCGATGCCACCGATCAGCGAACCGGCGAAGCTGCGACGCTTCATGATCAGACTGAATACCGCAACTGGCAGCGGCTTTTCAGGGGCGCCGACCTGAACCAATGTGCCTTCACGCTTGAGCAGGTTGAGGTAGACATTGATGTCATGATCGGCCGCCACCGCGTCAAGAATGAAGTCGAAGCTCGCGGTCTCCTTCGCCATGGCTTCAGGATCCTTCGACAGCACGACTTCATGCGCGCCGAGACGCAGACCGTCTTCGACCTTGCTCTGCGACGTTGTAAACAGCACCACATGGGCGCCGAAAGCACGCGCAAACTTGACAGCCATATGGCCCAGACCGCCCAGACCGACCACACCGACACGCTGGCCCGGACCGACTTTCCAATGGCGTAGCGGCGAGTAAGTGGTGATGCCCGCACAAAGCAGCGGAGCGACGGCAGCGAGATCGAGGTTCTCGGGCACTTTCAGCACGAAGGCCTGATCAACCACGACGGCCTTGGAGTAGCCGCCATAGGTATTTCCACGACCTTGGCGATCTTCGCCATTATAGGTGCCTACAAAACCGTTTTCGCAGTATTGCTCAAGGCCTTCTTGGCAGCTTGGGCACTCGCGACAGGAATCGACCATGCAGCCGACGCCAGCGAGATCGCCTACCTTGAACTTCGTGACGGACGCGCCGACTTCGCTTACGCGACCGACGATTTCATGCCCGGGGACGCAAGGATAGACAGTATTGTGCCATTCATTGCGCGCCTGATGAATGTCCGAGTGACAGACACCGCAATAGAGAATGTCGATGCGCACATCTTCAGGCCCCGTATCGCGACGGTCGAACTTGAAGGGGGCGAGACGGTCGGACGCTTTCTGTGCGCCATATCCTATGCAGGACAGCATGGGCTCTCTCCGGTTTCGTTATTCTGAAGATTACGGAAAACGGCGCTTCTGCCCCGTAGGGCATACGCCTGCGCATTCCGTAACATATCGAGACAACGCTGCCAGCCCCTTTGAGTTCGATTTACGAAACCATCCGGTTTTCTTTCCTGTTTTCACGAAATCTTGAGAGCTTGATATAGAGCGTCGGCAGGACAAGAAGAGTCAGTGCCGTGCAGGAAATCAGTCCGCCGATTACCACCGTCGCCAGCGGTTTCTCGACTTCTGCCCCTTCGCTCATCGAGAACGCCATCGGAAAAAAGCCAAGGCAGGCGACGGTTGCTGTCGCCATGACAGGGCGAAATCGCTCACGTGCCGAGGTTACGGCGCCTCGACGGCATCGAACCCGGCCAGTCTCTTGTCTCGTATATATGAAATCAGAACCACGCCATTGAGCGTCGCGACACCGAAAAGGGCGATGAAGCCGATGCCTGCCGATATGCTGAACGGCATGGCGCGCAGCCAGAGCGCGATAATGCCACCTGTCGCAGCAAAAGGCAGGTTCACGAAGACCAGAGCAGCGAGCCACACATCGCCAAGCGCAAGTATGAGCAGGCAGAAAATCAGAACGAGGGTTATGGGCACCACGATTTCGAGACGTGCCACGGCGGTCTGGAGATTGCGGAACTGCCCGCTCCATTCGATCCGATATCCCGGAGGCAGTTTGATCTGGGTTTTGACTGCCGTCTGGGCTGCCTGCACGAACGAACTCAGATCACGGCCGCGCACATTGGCCTGCACCATCATGCGTCGCTCACCCTGATTACGTCTGATGGCGGCTGGCCCGTCACGCATGGTGATGTCGGCAACCTGATCGAGCCGTACCGTGTGATCGTCTCGTGTCAGCACCGGCAGGAGTTTGATGTCGTCGAGGCTGTCCCGCGCCTGGGGCATGATGCGCACTTCGGTCGGGATGAGTGCATCCTGAAGCGAGACCGGCGGACCGACGTGGCCGCCAATGGATTCAACCACGTCGAGCACCTCTGATGTATCAACATTGAGACGGGCTGCTGCTGTACGATCAGCGTCTATATGCAGATAGGGTATGGTCCCGACATCCTGAGGCGCCACGTCTGCCGCGCCTGGAACATTGTCGACTACCTTTGCGATCCGTGCGGCCAGATTCATCAGCTTGTCGATATCAGGGCCATAGACGCCGATAGCGATCTGCGAGCGCACGCCGGATTGCAGATCGTCCATTCGCATCTGAATGGGCTGGCTCCAGGAATAGAGCGAACCCGGATTGCTCTTCCGTAGAGCTGCGTCGAACGCGCGAATCAGCCCTTCCTGCGTGTTGGCCGTCTTCCACTCGGATCGCGGCTTGAGCAGCACATAGGTGTCCGACTGCTCACCGCCTTGCGGGTCGGTTGGTATGGCCGAGGTGCCGCTATTGCTTACCAGCATCCGGATATCGGGGAATTGCTTGAGCGTGCGTTCGATCTGCTGGATCGAACGCAGCGACGCATCGAGCGATATCCCCGGCAGACGCGTGGAGGTGACGATCAGATCGCCCTCCTGAAGCTGCGGAATGAACTCGCCGCCAAGACGCGTGGTCAGCCCCACCGATACGATCAGAACGACCATCGCGATGCCCATCACCATTCTGCCGTGGGCCATGCACCAGCGGGACGCCGGGGCGAAACCGCGCCGCAAAAAGCGTATGAAAACTGTATCGTGTTCGGTGCCGCGCGTGACCTCTTCCACTTCGTCGCCATGGTTCGACTTGTGCCCTGCGTCATGTCCAGGCTTGACGCGCATGAGGAGCGCCGCGAAAGCGGGGACGGCTACAAGGGCGTAGAGCAGCGAGGCAATGAGCGCGAGAATAACCGTCTGCGCCATCGGGCGGAACATGCGCCCTTCCACACCTTCGAGCGTCAGGACAGGCAGATAGACCAGGATGATGATCAGGATGGCGAAGATCACCGGTCGGGCCACCGAGGCAACTGTATCGGCGATGCGTCGTGTGAGCGGCACATCGTCGGCCGCCTGGCTGGAGAGCACGCTTTCGACGATGACCAGCGCGCTATCGACAACCATACCGAAATCTATTGCGCCCAGACTGAGCAGATTGGCCGAGATTCCCAGATGGCGCATGCCGACCATGGCTGCAACAAGTGAGAACGGAATGACCGAAATGATGACGAGCGAGGCGCGCCAGTCTCCAATCACGACCAGAAGGACGAACAGCACCAGCAATGCGCCGAGGATCAGGTTCTCCTTTACCGTGTGGATCGTCACATCTGTCAGTGTGGCCCGGCTGTAATAGGGTTCGAGGGTAACGCCCTGCGGCAGGGTCGAGACGATTTTGGGGAGGGCCGCCTCAATGCGCGCCAGCGTAGCTTTGGCATTGGCGCCCTGCTGCAACAGGATGACGGCATTGACGATTTCGCCTTCACCGTCGCGTGTGACACCTCCCAGTCGAGGTAGCGTGCCCTCCTGAACCGTGCCGACATCGCGTACATGTACCACCCCGCCATTGGGCATGGAGCGTACCTGAACCTCGCCCAGCTCATGCAGGCTGTCGATGAGGGAGCGCCCGACAATGATGTGCTGCTCGTCATTATGCTCGAGCCAGGCGCCACCCGCGGCCTCGTTATCGCGATCGACAGCATTGAAAACGTCGGACACCGAGACCTGAAACTGCCTCAGCGCCATGGGGTTGAGCGCCACTTCGTATGTCTGTGAGGCACCGCCATTGATGTTGACGTCGATAACACCCGGGATGAGACGCAGCTTCGGCACGACATTCCAGGTCATGATGCGGTTCAGAGCAGCGAGAGAACGCCCCTCGCCATGGATCTGAAGCTGCAGGATTTCACCCATCCCTGTGGCCATTGGCCCCATGGTGATCGAAAGACCACGCACCGACACGGCGGCGCGCGCCTGCGACAGGCGTTCGGCAACAAGTTGTCGAGCCCGGTAGATATCGGTCCCGTCGTCGAATTGCAGATAGAGCACAGACACCCCGGTGCGTGAGACCGAGCGCATCGAATTGACGCCGACCACGCCCGACATCACCGTCTCGATCGGGAAGGTAACCAGACGTTCGACCTCTTCCGTCGGCAAGCCCGGCGCACGGACCGACACCAGAACCTGTCTGGGCGAGATGTCGGGTACGGGTTCGACCGAGAGCGATCTGAGATCGGCGATGCCGGCGATCATGAACAGCACGACCGCGCCGAGAATGGCTACGCGGCCCCGAAGCAGGGCAAGCATGAAGCGCATGGTCAGCCCCCGCCCTCTCCGTGACTGGGCTCCGGCGCCAGAAGCGCCTGTGACTTCAGAACAAAACTGCCGTCGGTTACGACACTCTCGCCGGGTTTGAGGCCTGACGTCACCACGATCATCCCATCGAGATCGGGGCCTGTGCTGATCTTGCGCGCTTCATAATGGGTATCGTCCAGCCTGACAAACACACAAGTCTGACTGCCTATGGTCTGGACGGCAGCGTCAGGAATAAGCGTACCCTTGACCGCTTCCGACGCGAAAAGCCGCGTTTTGACCAGCATTTCAGGGCGTAGTTGCCGCTTCGCGTTTTCAACCAGACTGCGCACCAGAACATGGCGCGTCATCGGATCGACACTGCCTTCGATCAGATCGATATGCGAAACAATCGGTTTTGTGTCCGGTGTCGGCCAAGTGAGCTGGCGGCCGCCCCGACTCAGCTTGACGGCCTGCTGCTCTCCGACCTGCGAGACCACCCAGACCTTGCTCAGATCGTCGATCTCAACGGCAGGGGCCGTGCGATTTGAGACTTCCTCGCCTACTCCGACCGTGATCTTGTCGACGATACCGTCTATGGGCGAAATGACGGACGAATGCAGACCTTCAGTGCGTTCGGAAGAAGAACTGAACCGGGCAAGTCGCTCGCGTTCATTCTGCACAATGGCCTGGCTGCGTTCGACCGTTCCCTGGGCCTCTCGCAGACGCGAGTACCGGCGCTGGGCCTCGCCCTGTGAGACCGCGCCGCCCTGCAGCGCCCGCCCCCGATCGTAGGCAAGGCGCGCATCGTCACGCAATGCCTTGGCCTGCTGAAGCGCGGCCTCTGAGGAGAGCAAGCGCTGATGGGCGTCGCTCAGGCTGAAATCGTCATAGGTGAACAGAACCTGACCCTTCTTGACCAGTTCGCCCGGCGTGACGAGCACGCTCTGCACCCGCCCCTGCCCGACCGGGTGGATGCGCGCACTGCGCCGATCGTCCTGATCGATATAGGCTGGCACATCGATATGCGGAGGCAAAGCGCCGCTTCTGGCTTTTGCGGTGTGAATGCCTTCGCTTTTAAAGGCCTCTTTCGCAATTACGATCGGGCGGCTCGGCCAGTCACTGCCTGATTGGGCCAGGGCAACAGGCGCGCAAAGAGGAAGGGCGACCAGAAGCCGCAGACAGGAGATGTTCATGGATAATGTCCCGCCATAAGGCTCATTCTGATCATGGCAGCGTGCCAGATGACGTCGGCCTCTGCACTCCTTTGCCCGGCATCAAGCGCCGCCCGACGGGCACGCAGATATTCGATGACCGGCGTCTCGCCCACACTCCAGGCATGTTCGAGATCCTGCGCGCGGGCATCAAGCGCCTGTCGTGCAGAATTCGTGTGGCGCGTCATGCTGAGAGCTGAACTCAGGCTGGCACGGGTGCGCCGGTATTCGGTCGTGACCTGCCGCTGTGCCAGCACTGCGTCGCGCTCTGCGGCGCCCATGGCCTTGACCTCTTTCATGATCATGGGGGTATTCCGAGCCTCGCTCGGCAGGGCCATGGAGAATTGCACGCCGACCTGGGTATCCCAGGGGCTGCCAAATTGACCCTGCTTGACTACCTGCACTCCGACTTGCGGCGCGGGCATGTAGGAGTGCCTGGCCAGCACATAGGCGGCCTTGGCGCTTTTGGTCACGGCCTGTGCCATTTCGATGCGCGGGTCCTGTGACGGATCGAGCGTGAGTGTCTGGGTGCCGAGAATGCGCCCGTCGAGCGAGAGGATATCGGGAATGTCGTCAGTGCCCGTCAGAGCATCGAGTTCAGCTCTGGCGCTTTCCAGTGCCTGTTCAGACTGAGCGATCTGGGCATCGACATCGCCCTGCTCGCCTATAACGGCATCGAAATCGGCGGCAGCAATCTCCCCGGCCCTGAGACCCTGATGCGAACTCTGCACCACGCGCTCAAGCAGCGCGCTGGTGGCGCGTAAATTGCCTATCTTCTTCTTCAGCAAGGTCGCTGTGCTTGCGAGATCGAGTACGCGCACCGCGCTCAGCAGATGCTGCACCTTGATACGGGCCTTTGCCACAGCCTCATCGGCAAGTGCCGTGCGCATGGTTGCCGTGCCCTGCCCCGGCAACCAGAGTGGCACACTGATGCTGCCTGATAGGTGGTGTAGCCAGATTGGTGCCAATGAAATGGTCGTCGAGATATTGCCCGGCGACGATCGGACCATCAGGAAACCAGGACCTTGCGGCCCGTGCGTTTCTGGCAGATGCCTTGGCATCAATGGCAAAGGACTGGTTGGCGGGATCTCTGTCCCAGGCCGACTGGATGGCTTCGTGAAAGCTCTCGGCGAGACACGGTGGCGTCGCTGCAAAGGCGCCCATGATCAGGAGCGTGCCCCTCAATCGGGAGGTCCTGAAAGAGAAGGAATAAGCCCACGCCTTGATGCGTTGCCTGTGCGATCGGGGAATCACTGACATGATGCGCGATCTTAGGCATTAACCGCGCGTAATCCGCGACAAAACTTGGCTGGATAATAAAATTTATAATAAAATCTGTGGACAACCGGAAAATTTGGGGGCGTGACGGGCAGGCTGGCTCTACGTCCCAGCCTGCCCGTCACGCTATCATCGCGGACTTCGCGTTCAGTTATCCAGAGTTTGTACGTGCGACACCTTGCCGAAGCGATCGTAATAGATCACCGCATTGCCACGGCGTTGCGCGTAACCGTCAGGCGTGCCATCCGGGCGCTTGAACAGAATGCGGTTGGCGTCAGGCTGTTCGATCACCTTGTCGCCCCGCGGACGAAACTTGAACATGCTGAAATCTGCCTCGGCCTTCGGCAGGGTCGAAGACCGAGCGAGCTGGTGCATGTCAGGCGCTTTTTTGCCGTCACCGTCATCCTGAGCCTGCGCCATACCGGGGGCAATAAATGCCCCGGCGGTCAGCATGCCCAGAACGGCGCTGAACAATTTTCCCTGTTTCATCCTGATTTCCTGTCTCAACCTTTACGCGAAGCACCGGGCTGGGCGTTGGCTGCGGCAACATCAGCCGCACTCCACCCGCCGCCAAGGGCTCGGTACAGCGTTACCAGATTCTGGTAACGTGCGAGTTGCACGACTATGAGATTCTGCTGCGCTTCGTAAAGGCTGCGCTGCTGGGTCAGGGTCGTGAGATAAGGATCGATACCCGTGTTATAGCGCATCATCGCCAGATCGAATGCCTGCTGTGACGAACCCACAAGCGCCTTGAGATGGGTATCCTGAGCAAGATAGGTCTCTCGCGCGGTGAGTGCGTCAGACACTTCCTTGAACGCGGTCTGAACCGTCTTTTCGTAGGTGGCAATCTGCGAGAGACGCCGTGCCTTCGATATTTTCAGGTTCCCCTCGTTCTGACCCCAAGTGAAAATCGGTAGCTCGATATTGGGCGAAACAGACCATGTCTGGGCACCCGGCGTGAAGAGATGCCTGAACTGGAGTGAGCTGACACCTTCCTGTGCAGTCAGGGTGACCTTCGGGAAGAACGCAGCGCGTGCCGCACCGATATTCGCGTTGGCCCCGATCAGGTTATGCTCCGCCGACTGGATGTCCGGGCGTTGCGCGATCAGGTCGGAAGGCAGGCCAGCGGGCAGATCGGTCAGCAGGGTCTGCGAGCCGAAGGGCTGCGGCGCTGGCAGCGTATCGGGCAGTGGCGTGCCCACCAGAAGCTGAAGCTGATGTTCGTCCTGCGCCAGCTGGCGCTCATATTGTGCCTTGTTGCTCTGAGCCTGCTCGACCTGGGTCTGGGTCTGGGCCAGCGTCAGCGCATCGGCCTCACCATGGTCATATTTGAGTTTGGTGAGATTGAGCGTGTTGCTTTGAGAGGTCAGGGTCTCGTTTGTCACACGCACGAGTTCCCTGTCCGCCAGCCAGGACAGATACGTGTTGGCGACCTGCGACACCATGCTGATCAGTACCGACTGGGCACTCATCCGTGAGCCAAGGACTTCCTCAGCCTGCTGTCGTGACAGATTGCGTATACGCCCGAAGAGATCGATCTCGTAGACGAGAAACCGATATTCGCCCCGTAATAGCGCAGCATGGAGGTGCCACGGCCCAGACCGGGGGCAAATGAGAAGCCAGCAGTCTCGGAAGGCGCAAAATACTGTCCCTGCCCGGTCACACCGATCGGCGGAAAAAGAGACGCATGCTGTACTTCGTAGCTTCCCTGCGCTTCCATGATCGCCGCGGCCTGACTGCGCAGGTCGCGGTTGTTACGCAGGGCAAGGTCGATCAGGCGCGCAGACGCGCATCCGTGAAGAAATGCTTCCACCCGATATCGGCAGCGGCTTGCCCGCTCAGAGGCCTGGTCTGTCCGGAATTGGCGGGATACGCGTTCTGAACAGGTTGGGTGGGCTGCTGATACTTCGGCGCCAGATGCAGGAGGCGAGCATGGTGAACGCCGTGAGAGCGCTCACCGTCTTGAGTTTGGAAAGCTGGTTCATGCGCCCTCTCCTCGAGCGGCGGTATTGCGGTCTTCATAAGGATCAACGCGGTCCTTGATGCGCTGCACACGGAAGACGCGCAGGATGACAACGAAGAAGACGGGCACGAAATAGACTGCGAGGAGTGTCGCAGAGAGCATGCCGCCCACCACGCAGGTGCCGATAGCAACGCGTGACGCAGAGCCCGCGCCTGTAGCGATAGCCAGCGGAAACACACCGCAGACAAAAGCAATCGAGGTCATGAGGATCGGACGCAGACGCTCACGGCCGGCCTTGAGGACGGATTCTTCAAGGCTGTCACCCTGCTCGAAGAACTCCTTGGCAAATTCCACGATGAGAATGGCGTTTTTGACTGACAGACCGACGGTGGTCAGCAGGCCGACCTGGAAGTAGACGTCGTTGTCCAGACCACGCCACAACGTCGCCCCGATGGCACCGAGCACGCCAAGCGGCAGAACCATCAGCACCGAGATCGGGATGGCCCAGCTCTCATATAGCGCAGCAAGGCAGAGCAGGATCACGATCGCAGCCAAGGCATAAAGCGGGCCGGTCGCGCCAGCTGAGGCAACCTGCTCGTAGGAAATGCCGGTCCATTCGAAACCGATGCCTTTCGGCAGGGTCGCCATGATCTTTTCCATTTCCGCCATGGCGGTGCCAGTGCTGGATCCCGGGGCCGGCTGACCCTGCAGTTCGAAGGAGTTCAGACCGTTGTAGTTTTCGACCTTCTGGGGGCCGACAATCCAGTTACCCGTGGCGAAGGAGTTGAACGGTACCATCGAACCGGCGGTATTGCGGATATACCATTTATTGAGATCGTCCGGACGCATACGAGCCCAGGCCTCACCCTCGATATAAACCTGCTTCACACGGTCGCTCCGCATGAACTGGTTGACGTAGATAGAGCCGAAGGCACCCTGAATGGTGGTATTGATTTCGGCATTGGTAACGCCCTGGGCATTTGCCCGAGGACGATCGATTTCGAGATGGAATTGCGGCTGATCTTCGAGCCCCATCGGACGCACGGCTTGAAGCAGCGGGTTTTTTGCGGCGGCACTGAGCACCTTGTTACGGGCGTCGAGCAGCGCCTTGTGCCCCAGATGGCCATTATCCTCGAGTTCGAGATCGAAACCGGCAGCGTTGCCAAGTTCCAGAACGGCTGGAGGATTGATGGCGTAAATGATTGCTTCTGGATCCATCCAGAAATGCTTCATGATCTTACCGGCGACTGCCATTGTCGTATTCTGGCTACCGGGGCGTTCATCCCAGGGCTTGAGACGGATGAAGAAGGCACCCGCGCTTTGGCCCTGACCAGCAAAATTGAAGCCGTTTACGGCAAAGACGGACTCAGTGATATCACCGTAGTTCTTGAGGACGTAATCAGTGATCTTCTTGTTGACCGCTGCCGTCTGGGCGTCGTTCGCGCCGGGACGCATGGTCACCTGACCGAAGATGATGCCTTGATCTTCATCGGGCAAGAAGCCGCCTGGCACGCGCACAAAGAGCAGGATCGCGCCAATCGTGAATGCCGCAAAAATGACCATACTGATGAGGCGCTGACGCACAAGGAATCTTACACCCTTGAGATAGCCCTCTGTCATACGGTCGAAATTACGGTTGAACCACGCTATGGGACCGCGCTCGGCTTTCTTGTGGGTTGGCTTGAGCATCGAACCGCAGAGAGCGGGTGTCATTACCGTGGCAACAAGCACTGAGAGCCACATGGCGGCGACAATGGTAATCGAGAACTGGCGATAAATGACGCCCGTTGAACCGTTGAACGCCGCCATCGGAAGAAACACAGCGGTCAGAACGAGCACGATACCAACGAGGGCGCCAGTGATTTCGTCCATCGACTGGCGGGCTGCTTCTTTTGGTGAAAGATGCTTCTCGCTCATCACGCGTTCGACGTTTTCCACCACCACGATGGCGTCATCAACGAGCAGACCGACTGCCAGAACCATGGCAAGCATGGTCAGGGTGTTGATCGAGTACCCCATGGCCGCGAGTATGCCGAAAGTGCCGAGAAGCACGACAGGCACGGCAATCGTCGGAATGAGCGTTGCACGAAAATTCTGCAGGAAGATGAACATCACCACAAAGACGAGCCCGATGGCTTCGACGAGGGTGATCACAACTTCTTCGATCGAAAGCGTGATGAATGGCTCGGTATCGAGCGGGTAAACAGTCTTCAGCCCCTGAGGGTAATACCGTTCGAGTTCTGCAATCTTCGCGTGAACAGCTGCCTCTGTCGTGATCTGGTTTGCGCCTGGAGCGAGCTTCAGCGCCATACCCACGGTCGGCAGATTGTTCCAATGAGACGTGAAATTATAGTTCTGCGCGCCGAGTTCGACCCGGGCGACATCCTGAAGCAGAACCTGTGAACCGTCCTGCTGAACCTTCAGAACAATCTTCTTGAACTGATCGGGGTCGCTGAAGCGGGTGGGGCCGATGATCGTTGCATCGAACGCCATCTCCTTCGTGGACGGCAACCCGCCCAGCTCACCTGACGAAACCTGGATATTCTGCTGCTGGATCGCGGTCTGAATGTCACTGACATTCAGAGCGTATTTATAAAGTTTGTTCGGATCCATCCAGACACGCATCGCGTATTCCGTGCCGAACAAGGTGTGATCGCCGACGCCGGTCACGCGTGACAGCGGATCGGACACATTCGAGGCGACGTAATCCGCGATATCCTGTCCTGTCATGCTCCCATCGGTCGAGATGAAGGCAATGACGAGCATGAAGTTCTTGACGGCCTTGGTTACGCTCAGGCCCTGAGCGACAACCTCAGTCGGCAGACGCGGCTGTGCCAGCTGCAGCTTGTTCTGCACCTGAACCTGCGCGATATCAGGGCTTGTGCCCTGCACGAAGGTCAGATCGATTTCCATATGGCCACTGCCATAGGAAGAGGCCGAAAGGTATTCCAGACCATCGAGCCCGGACATCTGTTGCAGAATCGGCCGTACAGTCGTGTTGTTGACGGTGTCTGCCGACGCCCCCGGATAATCGACGGTAATCGCGATCTGTGGTGGAGCGATGGAAGGATATTGTGCGATCGGCATGCGGAAAATGGCCACACCGCCAACCAGCATGATGATCAGCCCGATAACCCAGGCGAAGATCGGTCTGTCAATGAAGAAACGTGACATGAAGAACTCTTATCCTGCGTGCACGGGCTGGGCGGCGTCTGGCTTTTCATCGGACGTTTTCTCGACCGGCTTCACCACCGCACCCGGATGGACCTTCTGCAACCCTTCGACGATGATCCGGTCGCCGTCCTTGAGACCGCCCATGATCACCCAGTCGCCGCCCAGTGCCCGATCGAGCTGGACAAAGCGGATGGTTACCTTGTTGTCATCGTCAAGCGCATAGACAAAAGGGTCGCCCTTTGAATCGCGCTGCAGGGCGGGCTGCGGGATGGTGACGGCCTGCGGATCGACGCCTTCGGCTATCTCTGCATGCACATACATGCCGGGCATGAGCAGACGCTCCGGGTTCGGGAACTCCGCGCGTACAATCATTGTGCCTGTCGCAGGGTCCACCGTGACTTCGGTCAGGCGCAGCTGACCCGGTTTGTCATAACGGCTGCCGTCTTCCAGCGTGAGCTGGATGGCAGCCGCGTTGCCAGAGACCTTCTCGAGCTTGCCGGAGGCGAATTCGCGGCGAAGACGCAGCATGTCGGACGTCGCCAGATTTACGTCAACGTAAATCGGATCCATACGCGTGACGGTTGCAATCGCGTTCGTCTGCCCGGCTGTCACGAGCGTGCCAGGAGTGACGAGCATACGGCCGATACGCCCGTCGATGGGGGAGCGAACCTGCGTCCAGTCAAGATTGACTGCTGCGCTATCGACATTGGCCTTGGCCTGCGCAATGTCAGCCTCGGCCTGCTTCGCTGACGAAAATGTATTGTCGTAGTCCTGTTTGCTGACAGCATGAGCCGCAGCCAGGGGGCGATAACGCTCAAGCTGGGCGCGAATGCTCAGCGCAGCTGCCTGAGCGTGCAGGAGCTGGGCTTTTGCCTGATCATAAGCAGCCTTGTAGGGCGCTGGGTTGATCGCATAGAGCAGCTGACCAGCCTTGACATCTGTCCCTTGCTCGAAGGTCCGCTTCAGGATAACGCCACCGACCTGAGGACGCACCTGGGCCTGTTCGAAGGCTTCGACACGGCCCGGAAGGGCGGTGCTCGTTTCCAGAGGGTGCGGATGGACGGTGTAAATGCCGACAGCTTGCGGCGGCGGCTTGGGCGCCGCTGCCTTGTGTTTGCAGCCTGAAAGGTCGAACGTCAAAAGAGCCAGGGGAATAAGGCGCAGGGAAAGGCTCGTTGTGGTCTTCAAGGTCCACGGTGAACGTGGAGAAAGAGACGAAAATACTCGCATAATGGCGCTATCCAAAAATACCAATGGCCCCAAGAGTAGCCGCCAACCCTGCGCTCGCGCCAAAAAAAGGTTTTCGGAAACCCTTGAGTTTCTCATGCATAGGGAACTATACGGTTTCCGAAAGCTGGTCAACGGACCGGATGCAGCCTCGGAGCGGTTTTCCTAACCAATATGTCAGATCTGGTCTCACCCTCCCCCGCCGTGCGTATTGATCAAAACCCGGTACAGGGGCGGCGTCAGTGTGGACGTCCGCCTGTGCTGTGCGAGACGGAAAGACGCGATCGAATTCTGGATGCGGCAGAGCTCGTTCTACAGCAGCACGGCTATTCCGGAGCCTCGATGGACCGGATTGCCCAATGCTCGAACATGTCCAAGAAGACCCTTTATCACATGTTCAGTTCGAAGCAGGACATGGTCGAGCATCTGCTCAGGGATCGCCTGCTCCTGTCCGGCCTGCGCGATCTTGAACTGGTAGGCGATACGGTCGAAGACCAGCTCGTCTACGGTCTGAGGGCGCTGGGCACGACAATGATGGAGGAGAAACGGCTAAACCTGATTCGGGTCGTCATTTCCGAAGTGTCCCGCAATCCTGAAGCCAGCCGCTTCGTACGCGAGTTTTTCTCCAGTCATAACGGTCCGTTCCCGCTCAGACTCTGGCTCGAACGTCTCTGTGATCGGGGGCTGTTGGTGATCGACGATGTCGAGGAAGCGACGGATATGCTCTTCGGCAGCGCGCTGGCAACGTTTATCCTGTGTGAGCTCAGCCATTGCCGACCCAATCAGTACTGGCGCGACAACCCGGACTATCTTCACCGGGTTGTCGCCATGTTCCTGACAGGACTTGAAAAGGGAAACGGGGCCTGAGCCCCGTTTTTTTACATCAGTCGCAAGATTAAAGGATGCGAGGTCAGGCGACCAGGCGCCCTTCCTTGTCGACCAGCTCGATCGGATAATCACCGGTAAAGCACGCATCGCAATAGCGACCTTCCGCCCCTACCCGCCCCTCATGACCGAGCGCACGATAGAGCCCGTCGAAGGAAATGAAGGCGAGGCTGTCGACGCCAATGGCCTCGGCCATTTTTTCCACGGTGTGCGTAGCGGCAAGCAGCTGGCTCTCTTCCGGAGTATCGATGCCGTAGAAGCATGGGTGCTTCGTAGGCGGGCTGCTGATGCGCATATGCACCTCGGTCGCGCCTGCAGCGCGTACCATGTCGACAATCTTGCGCGAGGTCGTGCCGCGCACGATCGAATCATCGACCAGCACCACGCGCTTGCCCTGGAGCACGGTGTATTGGCCGAATGCTTCATCCGTACGCCCAGATTGCGGATCTGGTCGGTCGGTTCGATAAAGGTACGCCCGACATAGTGATTGCGGATGATGCCCATCTCGAAGGGAATGCCACTCTCTGCGGCAAAGCCCATAGCTGAAGGCACACCTGAATCCGGCACCGGCACGATAACATCGGCCTCGACGCCACTTTCGCGGGCCAGTTCGACGCCGATCTGCTTGCGCGCCTCATAGACCGAGTGGTCTTCGAGGATCGAATCAGGGCGCGCAAAATAGATATATTCAAACACGCAGAAGCGCGGGCTGGTCTGGGCGAAGGGGCGCATCGAGCGCACGCCGTCATTGTCGATGATGACCATCTCGCCCGGCTCGACATTGCGGACAAATTCAGCGCCGACGATATCGAGTGCACAGGTTTCGCTGGCCAGCATCCACCCGCCATCAGTCGTGCGACCAAGGATCAGCGGACGCACACCCAGCGGGTCGCGAAGTCCTACCAGGAATTGAGGAGCCAGAGCGACGACCGAATAGGCGCCCTTAACCTGCTTGGCCGCATCGACGAGCCGCTCAAGCACTGTGGCGTAGAGCGAGATCGCAATCAGATGCACGAACACTTCGGTATCGGTCGTCGACTGAAACAGGCAGCCGCGCTTGACCAGCGCCTGACGCAGCGTCGCCGCATTGGTCAGGTTGCCGTTATGCGCGACGGCCAAGCCGCCGAATTCGAAATCGGCATAAAGCGGCTGCACATTGCGCAAAAGCGTACCGCCGGTCGTCGCATAGCGGTTATGGCCGATCGCGCCCCTGCCCTTGAGGGTGGCCATGACGCGGGCATCGCTGAAAACGTCACCGACGAGCCCGAGCCCCTTGTGCTGACAGAATCTTTCGCTGTCATGGCTCACGATGCCCGCAGCTTCCTGACCACGATGCTGGAGTGCATGCAGTCCGAGCGCGACGAGCGCGGCCGCATCGGGGGCACCCCAGATACCTACGACGCCGCATTCCTCATAGGGACGGTTCGAAGTTTCGAGTGTGTCAGGATTCATAATCTGGCGGCGCTCCTTTGCACGGTCACGCATGGGCGGTCGAGGCTGGGTCGATCAGAAGGCTGCGTCATGGCCTTTTGCGGGCGGCAAGGCAAGATGAAGTTGCGCGAAATATGGCGTAAGCCCCTGCAACAGATGCACGCCTGCAAGAATGTAGGGTCCCGAACGGCTGCCCGCAACGAGCGCACGAGCGGTAATTTCACCCGCTACCGACACGATACCCAGATAGAGCACCACCAGAACCAGCGCCCCGCGGAAGAGCCCGAACCCGCCCCCAAGCAGGCGGTCCGTGCCACCCACCAAAACGCTGCGCAAGCCTGTTGCGAAACGCTGGGCGACTGTCGAGAGCACCAGGACCAGCCCGATGAAGGAAATCACATAGGCCAGGGCACTCGCTGCAAGACCATCGCTGAGTCGCTGCGAAAACCATGGCAGAAGGAGGGGGGCTGTCTGGCTTGCCAGAACGAAGGCACCCACCCATGCGACAAGGCTGAAAATCTCCCGAGCGAACCCGCGCAGAAAACCCCATAAACCTGAGAGCCCCAGAATGCAGAGGACGACAATATCTGTTGTATTTTCCATCAGGGCAGTTTTGTCGATGAAGGCCGCCAGAACCTGCGGGCGGTCTCGGGGCTGTGCGGAATATCACTGTTGATCTGGGTCAGGAGATTGCCCAGTTGAAGCCTATGATCGATTTCACGCCAAACCTCGGACGCCTCCACGCCGCGCTTGCCCCATAGCCGCATAAGTGCGTCCAGAAAAGCAGCACTATGATCTATCAGTTCCTGGTTCTGTTCGAGCATGTAGAAACTGGTGCATCGAACAATTGCCTGAGCCAGGTCACGCCTTAACTCTTCATCCGGCAATGTGATGACCACCGGTGCTGTTTCGGTGAGAGCGGAACGTTTTTTGCGCCCTTTTCCCTTTTGCGGGGTATCACCCGCAACAGCGCCACGATCCGGTGCGTCTCGGTAGGCGTCTGCAAGTCGGTCGAGGATGTGAGGTGAAACCATGCGCGCCTTCATACTCCAGCCATATGAACTCATCACGGCTGGCGTCAATCAAATGCCTGTTTGCACCATAAAAATCACGCGGATTAATCGTCAATGCGACACAGATTTTGAAAACACGTTAACGATCACCACCCCGATGATGATGAAACCAAGCCGATCATCGCAGGGGCATCGAGCGCCTGCTTGAATTTGGCCCAGCTTATGGCCGAGATCAGCACGATTCCCACACCTGACCAGATGGCATAGGCGACGCCCGTCGGCATCGTGCGCAAGGTAAGCGACAGGGCGTAAAACGAAACGCAATAGCCGAGCGCGCTGAGAAGTCCGGGCATGGGGCGCGTGAAACTGTCTGACAGCTTCAGCATGGTCGTTGCGAAGACCTCGGAGCAGATGGCGATGAGGAGATAGAAATAGGTCATGGTGCGTCTCTTCAGGGCCGCGGCGGCGTCTTCGATGCCTTCTCCGTGCGGCTGATTTCGTCAGATCAGCCGCAGATCTATCAAGACCCTCAAGACCTGTCACGCTGCGACGCGCTCACAAGGAGAATGAGCGCGTCGCAGCGGCAGCGGGAAAATATGACGCGACAGAGGGTCGCGCCATCTACAGGCTATATTGAGAACTGTCAGACCTTTTCCGGTTCCTCTGCTGTGACATAGAGCTTGTTACCGCCGTTTCGGAACGCCTCTTTCATCTGCTCCATACCCTGATCGCGCTCGGCATTGCGGCGGATGTCATGACTGATTTTCATCGAGCAGAATTTCGGTCCGCACATCGAGCAGAAATGCGCGGTCTTGTGCGCTTCTTTCGGCAGGGTCTCGTCATGGAAGCAGCGTGCCGTATCCGGGTCGAGGGCGAGATTGAACTGGTCCTGCCAGCGGAACTCGAAGCGGGCACGTGAGATGGCGTCGTCGCGGATCTGCGCTGCCGGATGGCCCTTGGCCAGATCAGCCGCATGGGCGGCGATCTTGTAGGTGATCACCCCAACCTTTACATCCGAACGATCGGGCAGACCGAGATGCTCTTTAGGCGTGACGTAGCAGAGCATCGCGCAGCCGAACCAGCCGATCATGGCGGCGCCGATGCCCGAGGTAATGTGATCGTAACCCGGCGCGATATCGGTGGTTAGCGGCCCGAGCGTGTAGAAGGGGGCCTCGCCGCATTCACGAAGCTGCTTGGTCATGTTGATCTTGATCTTGTGCATCGGCACATGGCCTGGCCCCTCGATCATGACCTGACAGCCCTTTGCCCAGGCGACGCGCGCCAGTTCGCCCAGCGTTTCCAGCTCGGCAAACTGTGCAGCATCGTTGGCGTCGGCAATCGAGCCCGGTCGTAGCCCGTCCCCCAGCGAGAACGAGATGTCGTAGCGGCGCATGATGTCGCAGATTTCCTCGAAATGCTCGTAAAGGAAATTCTCGCGGTGATGAGCCAGACACCAGGCGGCCATGATCGAGCCGCCACGGGAGACGATCCCGGTGGTACGACCCGCTGTCAGTGGCACATGGGCGATGCGCACGCCGGCATGAATGGTAAAGTAATCCACCCCCTGCTCGGCCTGCTCGATGAGCGTATCGCGATAGATCTCCCAGGTGAGGTCTTCGGCGACACCGCTCACCTTTTCCAGTGCCTGATACAGCGGCACCGTGCCGATCGGCACCGGTGAATTGCGCAGGATCCAGTCACGAATGTTGTGGATGTTGCGACCGGTCGAGAGATCCATGACAGTGTCCGCGCCCCAGCGGATCGACCAGACCATTTTCTCGACTTCTTCGGCGGCCGAGGAGGTAACGGCTGAATTGCCGATATTGGCGTTGATCTTGACCAGAAAATTGCGACCGATGATCATCGGCTCGAGTTCGGGATGATTGATATTGGCCGGGATGATGGCACGGCCCGCCGCGATTTCGGAACGCACGAATTCAGGCGTGATAAAGGCCGGGATTTCGGCGCCAAAATCTTCGCCATCGGCACGCCGCGCTTCGGCGCCTTCGACCATGCTGGCACGGCCCAGATTTTCGCGATGAGCGACAAAGATCATCTCTTCGGTGATGATACCGGCGCGGGCGAATTCATATTGCGTGACATGAGCCGCCGCGATGCCATCCAGCACCTTGTGCGGTGCCGGACAATGCGGCACGGCCTGCGCGGCGCTGGCAAAACCGTTATCTTCAGGCTTGATAGCGCGCGTCTGTGCAACCGCTGTCAGGCCGCGTCTGGAAAGCCAGGGTGCACGCAAGGCGGGCAGACCGAGCGAGACATCGGCGTGGTAAGCCGGGTTGGTATAGGGGCCGGACGTATCATAAACGCGTACCGGCGCCTCGTTTGCGCTCGGATCGAGATCGATCTCACGAAACGGCACGGTGATATCGAGGTGATCGACCGGGCTGGAGAATATCTTGCGCGAGCCTGAAATCGGGCCCGTGGTCACCCTGCCATGGGCCGGCGCCTGATCGCGTGCAGCGACTTTTGACTGGGTGGGAAGCGTTGAGTCGTCCATTTACTGTCCCCTTGCGGTGTGGGGTTATGTCCGACAGCGCAAGAGCAGGATGAACGGGTCACGATAGAAGACTGGCCGCTCACACCAATCCCTACGCCGGTACGAACCGGATCAGGTTCTTCGCTCACATGCCGGAGCGAAAGGGTCGCTGCGCTGCGGTAAACCGCCAACAGCCTCTCAGCCTCTTGTCGAGGCACCCCCTGGTATGGCGCCGAGTGTGGCGTCGTTAGCGCGCTCGTGTCAACCGAATAAGATTGCCTGTCTGTAAGCTGGCGCCCACCTTCTGAGGAGCGGCGATCTCGATGATCACCTGCCGGGCTCAGGCACGCACACGTGAGGCGCGTGCTGTCATGGGCTTGAGCTGGCCGATTTCCTGATCATGGCGGCTCAGGCCTGCGGGAGTGATATAAAAACGCCCATCCGGGCCTAGGGCGACAAAGCCCATCGCCTGAAGTCTCTCCAGACAGGGCTGATCGCGTAGTGATTGCGGGCGGCCAATGCCTTCGCAAAGCAGCGCACGATGCAGCGTCGAGCGGCAGCAGGTCTCCAGATAGGGTTCATCCCACATGACGGCATCTCCACGACAGACTGCAAGGCGGTGTCTTCACGACCGGGTGACCTCTTTCCATGAATGGCACCTGGCCCGCAACTGCTTTACGCGCGGCAGGCCGGGGTTATGGGCTGCACAGGGTCGGCAAGGCTTTGAGAGGCACCTCATGATCGAGGGTTAGACCTGACGCGGTGCAGGGGTATAGAACACCGACGACGCTTTCACGCTCAGGATGACACATGGCCCTCTCTCCTTTTTCGCGCCTTGCGACGAAGCTCTTTCATGGTCTCGACCCCGAATCTGCCATGAGGCGGCAATCGAGACACTCGCGCTCGGTCTCGGGCCAAACGCGCCGAAAGATGTGCCTGCGCTGAGCACGCGCTGCATGGGGTTGCGTTTTCCCAATCCTGTCGGCCTTGCCGCAGGGTTCGACAAGAATGCGCGCGCACCGATGGCGCTGGCCCGCATGGGGTTTGGCCATGTGGAATGCGGCACCGTCACCCCGCGCCCTCAGGAGGGTAATCCCAAGCCCCGTCTGTTCCGCCTGACGGAAGACGCGGCGATCATCAACCGTATGGGTTTCAACGGCTGTGGCATAGACAGCTTCACGCGGCGCCTCGAGCGTTTCAGAACGCTTCAGGCAGGACGCAATGCTGCGCTACGCAGCGTACCCGTAGGCGCCAATCTCGGTATCAATAAAATCGGCGCCAGCCCACTCGAAGACTATCCCTATCTGGCCGCTCGGGTTGCCCCGTTGGCCGACTACATCACGATCAACCTCTCATCCCCCAACACGCCGGGCCTGCGTGACCTGCAAAGCGCCTCGACGCTGGGCGATATTCTTCAGGCAATCACCCGCGCCAATGACTCTCTGCCCCCGCTTCTGGTCAAGCTGGCGCCGGATCTAGACCCGGATGCACTGCCCGATATCGTCGAGGCGGCGGTCGAAGGCGGCGCTGCCGGCCTGATCGTCAATAATACGACCATCAGCCGCCCCCCTTCGCTGCGCTCGCCACTGGCGATCGAGACAGGCGGCTTGTCCGGGCGCCCCCTCGCCCAGCTTTCGCTTCAGACGCTCAAGCGCGTCGTGCCGCTCGTTCAGGGACGTATGGCCGTAATTTCCTGCGGGGGAATTGAAAGCGGTTTTGACGTATTCGAACGTCTCCGGTCTGGTGCGGATATGGTGCAGATCTATAGCGCGCTTATCTATCATGGTCCGGCTCTGGTTACACGCATCAAGAGCGAGCTGCTGCGTGAAATCTACAGGGCCGGATTTGACTCGGTTGACGACCTGAAATCTGCCGGGCGCTTAGCGACCGCATAATACATTGCAAAACCACGCGCCTGGTTCGTCGTTTCTATTCCCTGAACCAGGATCACAACGGAGGCGATCATCGGAATGTCAGCTTTGAAGAGGCAGTCAGCCCTGAAATATCTATATGGCTCTTCCTGGTCCTCGCCCTTTCGATATCGCCTCAATCGGCGTTTTCAGCCCCCGCCGGCTCTCAGGACAGTGCGGTGCTCGTCCCCTCGGTTTCTGACGGTTATGGCTGGACCACGGTTTCTGCCGCTCTCAACAAGCAGATCACTGCCTCGCAGAACCGCCTGAAATATATCTATGGACAACTCAACAGGACCGATATCGTCCTTGGAAGTGAGACGCTCTCCGATCTTTCCGATCAGATCGATGACATCACATCCGTTGCCCAGTCCATTCAGGCGCAGGCGGCCTCCTATCAGACGGTTTATGACAGTTATCTTGATATCGTAGGGGCGAAGACCGAAGGGGAGAGCGCTGCGATTGTCGCGCAACGTGCGCATCTTCAGGCTGTGCTTCAGGATATCAAATCGACCGTCACTCAAGGGAAGCTGCTCGGCCTTCAGGCCAAACAGGTTCAGCTTGAGGTACAGCGCAGGGGCTCGGTCAGCCAGAAGGAGCTGCTATCGGAGCGCATCGCATCGCCCCTAACTCTCACCTTCTGGCGCAACCTTCTGGATGAAGGCCCTGAACTCCGCCTGACCTTCGCGCCGCCTGTCAATAACGGCTTTGCCGGCGTGCTCTATAACTGGCCCTTCATGCTCGGGACGCTCGCCGCCGTTTTCCTGTTGACTGCCCTGCTCTCGCGTCCGGTCTACTGGATGCTTCGCATGGCCGAAGACAGGATCGTGCGCAGGTTCACCGGTGACTCGCTGCCAGAAACCCATCAATCCTTCATACCGGTCGCGCTGAGCGGTTTATTTTGCGGCGTGATCATGTTCGTGTTGTGGGAAATCATTTCGAGCATTCTCTCGTTGGACGCAGGGCGCAGCCCGGTCCTCGCCCATGGTATCGCAGGTATCATGCCGCTTTGCGGTTTTATCCTTGGCGCCGGGCTACCGGCTCTGAGCCGGGCGACTGCAATCGATGGTGCCTCGCAGGGGTCGGCTCGCGCGCTGTGGGGCGTCGATTGGTGCATCTCGATTTTCGTGCTGCTGCAGACCCTGTTCATGATCATCGGGCAGGAAAATGCCTTCCCGGTGACAGCGCGGCGTCTCATCGAGGCCCTGTTCACGCTCGTGGTCACATTGCTTTTCGTGTGGATGTGTCGTCGCCTGACACGGAGCACCGATGCGCGCCTCGCGCCTGCAGTCTACGGGATAGGCTGGCTTCTTCTGGTCGTTACGTGGTCTGCAATTGCGCTCGGTTTTCTTGCATTCGCGTTCGCGGTCGCCCTGTGGTCGGTTGCGATCTCGGTCAGCCTGGCCTCGCTCATGCTGCTCTCGATCGCCATGAAGGAGTTCACGTCAAGAACATTCTCGGTCGGCTCATTGATTTCAAAGCGCCTCTCCCGGCTGGGCGTTCACTCGAACCGCGTGGCCCAGTTCGGCGTCCTCCTATCTGGTATGGTCAATATCGGTCTGATCATTATCTTCGTGGCGATCTGCCTGTCGGAGGGCAGCCTCGATATTCCGGTCGTCGCTGACAGGGTTCAAAGCCTGTTCGTCGGCCAGACAATCAACGGCGTGCAGTTCTCGCTGAATACGGCGGTTTATTGCATTGTTCTGTTGATCGTCGCGTATTACGCAATTGGTGCCTTCACCAGGTGGCTCGAGTCACGCCTCTTTCCGACGACCAATCTGGATATCGGCGCGCGTACCTCTATTCTGAACATCTTCAATTATGTCGCCTGGATCACTGTTCTGCTTCTGGTCCTTTCGGAGGCGGGAGTGACCGTCAAGAACCTGACATGGGTTGTCAGTGCGCTCTCCGTGGGTATCGGTTTCGGCCTTCAGGCGATTGTGCAGAACTTTGTGTCTGGCGTGATCCTGCTTGCTGAGCGTCCGATCCGTGTGGGCGATCTCATTGAGCTGGGCGGCATCAAGGGTGACGTCAAGCGCATCAGCGTGCGTTCGACAGAGATCGGTCTAGGAGACGGCTCCACGATGATCGTGCCGAATTCGCAGTTCATCACTTCAGCGGTGCGTAACGCCACGCTCGGCACCTCGCTGAGTGCCGCTTCGGCAACCGTTACCATCTCGCCGCGTGCCGATGCGACCAAGGCGCAGATCGCGCTGATGGAGATGATGAAGCAGCGCGAAGATATCCTTCAAAACCCGCCACCGGGCGTGGCGATTTCTGCCATCACCGAGACGGGCATTACACTGGCCCTTTCTGCAAAAGTATCGTCGGTGCGTGACGTGGGTGGCGTGACCAATGCCATCATGCTGGACGCCTATCGCGTCCTGCAGGAAGCAGGTCTCGAACTCGGCAAACCAACCTGAGTTTGCGCTCACGAAAAAAGGGATGGTGGGCCGAAGCTCCCCATCCCTTTTTGCGACGTTACCCTGAGAATACGTCTCAGGCGGCGCGATCGCGATCCATCAGAAAGCCGGTGACCAGCGATTTGAGCGGCGTAAGTTTTTGCGCAATGGCGAGCCCAGCCTTGCGCAACGCCAGTGAGGACTTCGCGTCATGGGTGTAGAGTGAGGCGATGCCGTTGGTCGCGGCGAAAAGCGGTGCCGTTGCACGGCGATGACGTTTTTCGAAGCCCCTCAGCACAGTCGCCGCGCCAGGATCGCCCTCGCCTTGAGCAATTTCCTCACACAGGATTTCCTGTCCTCTGAGCCCAAGATTGAAGCCGTGCGCGGTGATCGGATGCATTCCCACCGCCGCATCGCCGATCAGGGCAAGGCGCGTGGTCTCGAAGCGATGCGCGAAGACAGTTTTCAGCGGATAGGTGCATCGCGCGCTTTCCAGACTCATGCTGCCCAGTCGCGTTTGAGTGCGGCGCGTAATGTCGGCATCGAACGCACCTTTGTCCATCGCCGTGAGTATCGCGATCTCTTCGGGATCCAGCGTCAGCACCAGAGAGGAAAGATGCCCCGGCTGATCGTCATCGGCCACAGGAAGTAGCGCGATCGTCTGACCTTGATCGAACCATTGAAGGGCGACGCCGTCATGCGGCTCCGGGTGACGCATGCGGCAGACGAGGATTTCCTTGCCGAAATCATGCACGATCGCCCCGATGCCGCGCATCTGGCGAATGCGGGAGAAGCGGCCATCCGCAGCGACGAGCAGGCTGGAGCTGATCAGTCTGCCATCATCCAGAAGGGTGATAGCCTCCTCGCGATTGCCCGAACTGGCGACGACGCCCTTACCCGACAAAATCGTGATGCCGTTCTTCTCGCGTACCGTTTCATACAGCGCTGTACGGATAAGGTGATTGGGCACGAGATAACCGAGGGCGTCCGAGGCATCCTGAGGAGCCTTGAAAAGCAGGGCTCCCGAGCTGTTGCCGGGAGATTCCTGGCCAGTCTCGATCCGTGCGGTCCTGAGGGGTGAAACGCACCCTGCCGGAATGCGACGCCAGGCGCCGCTTTGCTCTAGCCAGTCGCGTGAATGATGCGTCAGGGCAATTTCACGTCCATCGAAGGATGGCGAAGAGAGTGCAGCCTCTGGCGCGGGGTCTATGACGGCTACCCGCCAGCCTTTCTCGGCCAGAGAAAGGGCGCAGGCAAGACCGGCAGGTCCTGCACCGGCAATCGTAATGTCATAATGCTCTGTCACTGATCTGCCCCGAACCTGACCGGCTCGCCCTTATAGAAACCCATGAAGTCTTCGATGTCGGGGCGCTTGCTGCCCTGAACAGGTTTGTCAGGCGTCCCAACGAACAGGAAGCCGGCGAGGCGGTGTGCGTCGCTCAGGCCGAGCGCATCACGAAAACAAGGCTGACCGGCAAAATCGCTCGACACCCAGAAGCCTCCAAACCCTTCTGCATGAAGCGCATTAAGAACATTCATGGCGCCTGCGCCAACAGACAGCTCCTGCTCCTGTAGCGGGATTTTGCTTTCGGGGTCGAGCGCCATGACAAGCGCAATGGTCATGGGCATTTCCGAGAAGCGCTGACGGCGCTTTGCAATCTTCTTCTCGGGCACTTCCGGATCAGCGGAAACCATGGCCTTGACTACCTGCTCGGCAAATTCGGCGCGGTGCTTGCCCTTGATCACAATATAGCGCCACGGTCTGATCTTGCCGTGATCGGGCGCCCTCAATCCTGCCGAAAGGATGCGGGCAATCTGCGCCTTATCTGGCGCAGGCGCGCTGAGGTGATCGGTCGAGGCCCTGCTCAGCAGGACGTCAAGGGCGGAAGGGGATGCGTGCGCGCTGCTCATGGGTGATAGATGGCAAGTTCCCCTCGTCTCGCCAAGAGGCCATCGCGTATTCGCTCCGAATAGTTTATGGAAGAGAGTATGACAGACGCCAGACAGTCCCGCATTCACCGCAAGACCGGTGAGACCGATATCTCCGTTTCCATCAATCTGGATGGCACCGGGCAGGCCGAACTCGATAGTGGGATCGGCTTTTTCGATCATATGCTGACCGCTCTGGCAAAGCATGGTGGATTCGATCTCGAAGTGCGCTGCCATGGCGATCTGCATGTCGATGGCCATCATACGGTCGAGGATATCGGCATTGCGCTTGGCAAAGCCTTTGCTCAGGCCCTTGGCGACAAGCGGGGCATCACCCGTTTCGGCCATGCCCTCGTGCCCCTCGACGAGGCGCTGTGCGAAGTCGTGGTCGATATTTCGGGGCGCCCCTATCTGGCATGGAATGTCAGCTTCGTGCGTGAACGTATCGGCGAGATGGATACGGATCTATTCGAGGAATTCTACCGCGCCTTTGCCATGGCGTCTTCCATCGCCCTGCATGTCACCTGCAAGGCCGGTCGCAACGCGCATCACATCGCCGAGAGTGGCTTCAAGGCCTTTGCCCGCGCGCTGCGTATGGCAGTGGCGCTTGATCCGCGTGTTGCGGGAAGTGTCCCTTCGACCAAGGGGGTTCTGTGAATTACTATCAGGCTTATCGCACGCAGAATGATGCTGTTCCCTCAATGGTGCGTCAGGGGTTTTACTGGCGCCTCATGATTTTCGGGCCGATCGGTCTTCTGTTTGCAAGATGCTGGATTTCTCTCGCGCTGACCGCGTGCCTCAATGTGATGTTCGTCCACTTCGCTGGTCCTAGTGGGTGGCTTGCCGCCTGGGATGTCAATCTCGCTTTGGCGCTTTTCGGTGCGGAACTGATCGGCTGGGAAAAGAGGCTCAAGGGTGGTGTTTGCGAGGGGCTATGGCTGGGTCAGTCTGAAGCCGACGCCCAGCTGCGCTTTTCAGACAAGGTGCAGGCCTCATCATGAAAAAGATCGTTGTTATCGATTATGACGGGGGCAATCTTGCCTCTGCAGCACAGACCGCGCGTCATGTCGTTGCTGAAAAAGGGCTCGCGGCTGAAGTCGTGATCAGCGGAGACCCTGAGGCGGTGTTGGGCGCGGATCATATCATCCTGCCCGGTCAGGGCGCCTTTGCGCATTGCGCTTCTGGCCTGCAGGGCGGTCTGCGCGAGGCTCTTGCCGAGGCGACCGACCGTGGAACGCCCTTTCTGGGGATCTGCGTCGGCATGCAGCTTATGGCCGAATGGGGCCTTGAACATGGACGCACAGCCGGGTTGGGCTGGATAAAAGGCGAGATTTCCAGAATGGATTTCGCACTGGAAGCCGGTCTACGCCTGCCGCATATGGGGTGGAATGTGCTCGACTTCGAACCCGGCGCCCATCCTCTGACGGCGGGCCTGGACAAAGGTGACCACGGTTATTTTGTTCATTCCTATGCGCTAACGGGTTGGGACGATTCAGACATCGTGGCGACTGCAGAATACGGAGGCGCCGTTCCTGCCATCGTGGCGCGCAGTAACCGTTGTGGCACGCAGTTTCATGTCGAGAAAAGCCAGAAGACCGGATTGACGATCATGGCGAATTTTTTGAGCTGGGCGCCGTGACCCGCATCGCAGAACGTCTCTCGCGCATCGATGACATCGATATGGCGGCGTTGTGCGAAATCACGACGGCAGCCATCCTCGATGGGGGCGGTCTCGGCTGGCTGACCCCTCCAGGCCGCACCGTGCTGGAACGCTATTTCAATGGGTTGCTGCTCGTGCCGGAGACCCGCTTTTTCGTGGTTCGTGACGAGAGTGGGCAGATACAGGGCTGTGCCCAGCTTCTGCGACCCTCGCGCAACAACGAGGCGCAGGCGCAGACGGCGCAGATCCGGGGCTATTTTGTTGCGCCTTACATGCGCGGGCGTGGGCTCGGTTTTGTTCTGGCTGATGCTGTGATTGCTGCGGCACGCGCCATGGGCTGTCGTGTTCTCAATTGCGAAGTGCCGGAAACCAGTCTTCGGCCCTGGCCATGTTCCGTTCGCTGGGCTTCGAGCATTGGGGCACGCATCCGTATTACGCGCGCAGCCATGAAGGCACGATCAAGGGCCTGTTCATGACCAAGACCCTCGATCAGGTTGGCGCAGCGGCGAGACACAAGAAAAACACTGAAAAGGAAAGCAGCGTGGCGACTACCGACGCAAAGCAGAACCGTCACCTGACCCTGTATCCCGCCATCGACCTCAAGGATGGCGCCTGCGTCCGCCTGCGTCGCGGCGAGATGGATGACGCGACCGTTTATTCAGACAACCCGGCAGCGCAGGCGCTCGAATTCGCCCGTGCCGGCTGCTCGCGCCTTCACGTTGTGGACCTCAACGGCGCTTTCGCTGGGCGTTCGGCGAATGGTGCAGCGGTCGAGGCCATTATAGCCGCGACCGACCTGCCCGTTCAGCTCGGCGGTGGTATTCGCGATATGGCCGGTATCACACGCTGGCTCGAAGCCGGGCTCGATCGCGTCATTCTCGGTTCTGTTGCTGTCAAGAACCCGGAGCTTGTGCGCGAGGCCTGCAAGGCTTTTCCCGGTCGTATCGTGGCGGGCATCGACGCGAGGCAAGGTCGTGTCGCGACAGAGGGCTGGGCAGAGGTCTCGGAGCTGAATGCGCGCGATCTGGCGCTTCGCATGCAGGATGCTGGTGTCGCTGCAGTCATTTTCACCGAGATCACGCGCGACGGCATGCTTGAGGGGCTCGATCTCGAGCAGACTGCCGATCTGGCGCGCAGGCTTTCCATTCCTGTCATCGCAAGTGGCGGTGTCGGTTCAGCGCAGCATTTGCGTGATTTCTGTGAGGTTGCACAGGATGTGCCGGGCCTTGAAGGCGTCATCGTTGGCCGTGCGCTTTATGATGGACGTGTTTCGCTGGCCGAAGCGCTCAGCATTCTTGAGGGGGCCTGATGCTCAAGCTGAGAGTCATTCCCTGTCTCGACGTCAAGGACGGGCGCGTCGTCAAAGGGGTGAATTTTGTCTCGCTGCGTGACGCGGGCGATCCTGTCGAGCAGGCCATCGTGTACGATGCGGCGGGCGCAGACGAACTCACCTTTCTCGACATCACCGCCAGTGTCGAAAATCGCGACACTATTTATGATGTCGTTCGACGCACGGCAGAGCGGGTTTTCCTTCCTCTGACGGTGGGTGGTGGCGTTCGTGCGCCGGAAGATATGCGCCGCCTCCTGCTTGCGGGGGCTGATAAATGTGCGGTCAACTCCGCTGCTGTGGTCAATCCCGATCTGATCAATGAGTCTGCCAATCGTTTTGGCAGTCAATGTGTGGTTGTCGCCATTGATGCACGCTCCGATGGCAAAGGCGGGTGGGAAGTCTATACGAAGGGTGGCAGGCAGCCGACCGGTATTGACGCGGTGGCCTGGGCGAAGGAAGCGCAAGCTCGCGGCGCGGGTGAAATTCTGCTGACGAGCATGGATCGCGACGGCACGGGCAAGGGGTTCGATCTGGATCTGCTGCGGCGTGTATGTGGCGAAATCACTATTCCCGTTGTCGCGTCAGGCGGCGTCGGCGCGCTTGACCATTTCGTCGAGGGGGCAAAAGCGGGCGCCAGCGGCCTTTTGGCCGCAAGCGTTTTTCATTTCGGCACGTTTGGCATTGCGGGCGTCAAAGCAGCGCTCGAAAATGCGGGCCTGCCGGTGCGTCCGGGCAACTGACGACCTAAGCTTATCATTCGGAATTAGAGACGGATCACGATCATGGCGCTGGCAACTAAACGCACGACACGCAAGACGGACGGAGGCGCGGGCAAGAAAGGAAGCGCCAAGCGGTCAGAGACCAAGGCGGCTGCGGCAAAGAAATCGCCCGCAAAGAAGTCTCCAGGCAAGAAAGGCGCGGTCAAGCTTGAGGCTGTCGCCAGTCAGACTGTAGACGCGCAGGTTCTGGATCGTCTTTTCGAAACGGTAGAGTCACGTCGTGGCACGAACCCCGCTTTGAGTCACTCTGCCCGCCTTCTCTCTCGCGGACGGAAAAAGATTGCCCAGAAATTCGGTGAGGAAGCGGTCGAGTGCCTGATCGAGGCTGTTGCCGGCAAGCAATCCGAGCTCGTCAGTGAGAGTGCTGACGTGCTGTATCACCTGATCGTCATGTGGGTCGATGCGGGTGTGACCCCGCAAGAAGTCTGGCAGGAGCTACGCGCGTGAAGCGATGAGCGGCGTGGAGGAAAAAGCCTCACGCCCTACAGAGACGGGAGCCTGAGGCATGACGGTTGATCTGCATGTGCCCTATGATCAGGGCAATATCTTCGCCAGAATTCTGCGCCATGAGATTTCTGTACAAATTGTCTATGAAGACGATTATGCATTCGCTTTCCCTGACATCGCTCCTCAGGCCCCGATCCATGTCTTGATCATCCCCAAAGGCGCTTATGTGTCGTCGGCAGATTTCGGGTCGTCCGCGAGCGACGCCGAAATTGCCGGTCTGGCCAGAGCTGTGACAAAAGTTGCAGAAATTCTTGGCTTGTCCCATTCAGGTTATCGCCTGATCACGAACACAGGCCCCGATGCAGGCCAGGAAGTGCCGCATTATCATGTGCACCTTCTGGCGGGAGCGAAGCTCAGCGGAAAACTAATTAAAAAAACTTCCGAATAAACCCTTGCCGGGTGCCAATGAATATCATAGAACGCACCTCGCCTCGTCCCATTCGTCTAGAGGCCTAGGACACCGCCCTCTCACGGCGGCAACAGGGGTTCGAATCCCCTATGGGACGCCATTTCTTCCAGAAAACCGCAGTAATCCGCCATTTTTGAGCGAAGTTTTACAGTTTTCCGGACTCATTTTACAATTTGATCCTTTCGATCGCCGAGCGGGCCAGTTTTTCCTGGTCCACAGCGCGCGTGTATCGTTCGACTTCCGCGAGAGTCGCGTGGCCCGTAATGGCTGCGATCTGGTGGGTTGAGCAGCCTGCCTCTGCCAGCCTCCTGGCGGCGGCTTTGCGCAGACCGTGCGGGCTCAGCCCCTCGGGTAGCTCCGCCGCGGTGCGCCAGTCTCTGAAGCGCATGTAAAATCCATTGGCAGTGTATCCCTTCCCTCCTGGCGTTTGCAGGAACGTGCCGCTTGTGGGTGCGACAGCAAGCTCCTGTGCAAGGTGGGGGTGTATCGGGATCAGGAGCCGCGCCCCTGTCTTTTGCTGCCGCACTTCCAGCAAATCGCCCATGAGGTCTGCGCTGCCCATGCGCACCACATCACTACGCCTCTGCCCTGTATAGACCAGCAGAGCGAGAGCCAGCCGCTGGACGCTGCCCTGGGGCCAGCGGGCCTCGTATTGGGCAATCTGCTCCTCGGTCCATGTGATGGCACCCTCCGCCTTCTCTTTATGGCGCTTTACTGCAATTGCCGGATTGTCCGGACGCCAGCCTTCGCTGACCGCGTGATCGAACAGCACGCGCAGGATCTTGAGCCGGTTATTGGCCGCTGCTGGGGTCGCAGTATGACGGGCAAGAATGCGTCGGACGTAAACCGGCTGGAAATCCGTTACGAACGCATTTGCGTAATCCTGCCTCTGCATATCCAACAGGATACGGCGGTAGGTCGAGCGTGTTGTTTCTGCGAGAGCCGCAAAGCGCGCGCTGCGCATCCAGAAATCGATCAACCCGGCCAGCGTGCGCGGGGGCTCTTTTGGGCGTAAGGTTTCGGGCTCCCCCGCAGCAAGCGCCTCATTATACGCGGCCAGAAATCCCGGGTCGTTTTCAGCCGGCAGTCTTTTCGATTTATGCCCCGGGCGGCGGAAATAGAGGCGCGTTTTGCCCCGCCTGTCCTTCACGCGCTGGATATATCGCAGTCTCAGAATCATGGCGGCAGGATTGCCTCAAGCATGTTCGGTTCCGGCATGGGGAGTATGTCCGGTTTTCGCTCTATGCCGGCGAGGTGGTCGAGATAACGATCCAGATCCTCACGCAGCCACCCGAAATTGCGCGGCGACAGGATGATCCGGCGGCAATGCGGCGCGACGTGCTGCATGAATGTCTCGCGGCCGATCATGCCCCCCAGATAGGTTATGGCCTGCTCGGTGCTCAGCAGGCGCGGCGCGATATTGAGAACGGTGGCGTATCTCATGATCGCGGGGCCTCCCTGCCCTTTTCTGCGCTAGCCCCAAAACTGGCGCGGCCGCCATCCTGCTCGATCTGTGCGACCAGCAGGGCACGCAACCGTACGCGCCTCTTCCACTATGGCTTCCAACGTCAGGCGGGCGCGATACTCCCAGCCCGGCAGCGTTTCAAGACCGTTGAAGGCCGCTACCGCAGTGAGTTCTGCCAGTAGTTCAAGATAATCCTGACGCGACAACGCCAGACGATTGCACGTTGCCTCGATTTCCGTCGACGCGGCGGCAAAAGCACGTCTCTTGGTTTCTGCCCGGTCATTCACAGGATAAATCCCCTCCGGGCAGCGGTAATCGCAAGTCCGCGCAGCGCGTCGATCTGCGCCGCATGGGCTGGCGGAATGGTCAGACGGTCCGGGTGCCGGGTTGCGAGGTAGTTCTGTAACTCTGTGGCCAATGCCGAAGCCGCATGCTTCCACGGTGCGGCGCATTGCGGCGGTCGGCCATCATCGGCGCGCGTGGCGGCGTAGCGCCAGCGGCGGAACAGGTCGAGGGCGTGTGCCTGCTCGGCTTGGGATAGCGGGGTAATGGCGATCCAGAACGCACGTTCTGTCATGACGGCGAGTTGTTGGGCAGGAAGTGTCACGATGCGCATCTCCTAAAGAACGCACGATATGTCGCATATACCGACAGTTATCGCAACCTAATATTGTCGCCTATATCGACGCTGACTTATCCACTGCTCCTTACCTGAGACGACGCCTCTGTTTATTCCGGGATGACCTATGGGATGGGGAGGCGAATTGGGGCGTGCAGGATCGTAGCAGCTGCTTACTCGCGACCATCACGCAAGATCAGGGCGGAACGGGAAGCAGCGACCAGAAAGCGGCAGTAATGGATAGCGTTAATTTGTAATCAACACCTCCAATCTAAAACTGTACTAACCGGCCTGTACTCGATACGTTCCAGAGGAAAACAGGAGTGGGCCGTGCTCAAGAAAATCTCTGATAATTCAGACGATCTGTGCCTTTTTGTCCCGGACAAGAAGGTTGAGAAGCATGTTTTTCTCGTTGTCACTGAGACCGCGCCAAAATTCGATGAGGGTCTTTTCGTCCTGTTCTATCGGCGCACCGCCGATATCTTGGCTTGCCGCAGAAGATCCAGAATAAAGGTAGTCGAGTGATACAGAGAAGTAGTGAGCTATCTCTACAAATGTCGCAAATCCAGGATGCTTTCCACCTTCAATTTCGGCCAAATGCGACCGGCTGATGTCGAGCGCCGCAGACACGTCAACCTGTGACTGTTTACGTGCTTTGCGAAGCTCTCTTATGCGAGCGCCCATTTTTCCGTCCGTGATCATAGACGCACCATGACGCATTAATGCATTTTCCGTGCCGCCCATACCGACATTATCCTTGACGCCAAGTGTCGGTATAGGAGACAAAATGGTATGGACACAAAAGATATCATCCGCCGGGCCGGTGGGACAAACAAGGTCGCCAATGCGGTTCGCCGCAAGCACAATACAGTTGCTGGTTGGCAAAAAGTTCCTCCCTGCCATGTCGTTGCCGTGGCTGAACTAAGCGGAGTGCCGCCTCATCTTATAAGACCGGATGTGTTTCCTCCCCCGAAAGGCGGGACGAGCCGGGGGCTGGCGCTGCTGCTGCCTAAATAACAGGCCCGAGCCATGCTCACTTGCGGAAACGTTCCGCGAAACCACCAGACACAAGATTTCTCGCGTCCCTGACACAGAGAGACTGCCACCTATGTTCCCCTCGATAGATAGAGCTCTCCTGTTTGTTCTCGATACTGGGGTCAAGGCTCATGACTGAAGTCAACCGGGCCCAAGTCGCCTGTCTGAAAACAGCCACGCAAGCCGCAATCAGGCTTGTCGGTGGGGTTGAAGCAGCGGCCTCCTGCACGCGCGTCGGAAAGACGCAGATTTCTGAATATCAGAACCGCAATTCACCGCATGTTGTCCCTACCGACGTAGCCGTCGCGCTGGACGGTTATGCACAACAGCCCCTCATTCTTGCCGCCATGGCCACCATAGAGGGTTATGCGCTGCTCCCGATCGCGTTTGGCGAGGGATGCGCGGCAACGGCCATGAGCGAAGTCGCGGCCTCGGCCAGTGGCACGATGACCGCAGCCATCAGGGCGCTAGCAGATGGCAGGATCGACCGGACCGAGGCTGCTGACCTCTCGCAGCGTCTGGGCGACCTCATACGCCACTCGACCGATGCGCTGCAGAAAATGCAGGCACTCGCGTTTCGCCCCGATGGGGAGGGTTGAGCCATGAGCCAATCCCTCATGCAGTCCGGTGGCTCACCAGCCATAAAGTCCGTTGCGGTTGCTCCCGCGAAAACCGATCAGGCCAGAGCGGATCGTATTCTGTCCAACGTGCAAAAAGAGCGAGGCGGCGTGCAGGCGATTGCTGCCTGTATCGATCGGGCTCCTGGCAGCGTACAACGCTGGCTTCACGTGCCGGCCATCCATGTCAGGCCGCTGCTGAAAGCGCATGATTGCGGCTGGCTCACCCGCCGTATGGTCACCATCGCGCTGGGCGTTTCCAATGCCGACAAGCGCAAAGCGGGCAATCTGCTCGCCATCATACGAGCCACACCGGGCGGCATGGCCGTGCTGGCGCAAGCAGCGGGACGCTCTCTGGATGCCACGCGAAAATGGAAGACGGTGCCAGATGCTTTTGTGCCGCTGGTGCTGCGTGAGTTCAGCGACTGGCCGGGTCAGCGCAGGTTCGAGCGCGTTACCCGCACGAAACCCGCCTGCGCCAGCGTCTGGCACCGCAAATGCCTGAAATGCGGTGAGAAATTCAGTGTTAATTCCCCTTACGTCAGGCGGTGCGAGCTGCATCGCAAGGAGTGCTGATGGCCCGCCCTGCTCTTGATCGGGTGCGGCTCGCGCCCGCCATAAGGCTCTATCACCGCAAGGGCGTTCCAGCGCGGGGCATCGCCCTGCGGCTTGGCATTTCGGAACGCAGCACGCGCGGCCTTCTCAAGGACCTCGGACTTACAGCCCCGCGCAGTCCAGTGCTGAAGGAGGTGCGTCATGGGTGAAGCTCACCTTACCGCTCACGGATTAGGTGCCGCGGCATTCAGCGAGCCGGAAAACGTTCAGGCCGAATGCGCGCTGCTGGGCGCCATTCTGACCAATGGCCGGCGCGTCATGCCCATGGTCGAGGAATATCTCCGACCCGAGCATTTCTACGATCCGCTCAATGGCGTGATTTATGAAGCCGCGTTGCAGATGCATGGGCGCGGCATCGAGCCGAACCCCTTGCTCATTCGCGACCGGATTGGCGGTCATGATGTGCTGATGGGCCGCGTGCCGGCGGAGTATATTGCGCAGATCATGCTGGCGATGGTCGGCATCGCCAATGCTGGCGAATACGGGCGCGCCATATTCGATGCCTGGACGCGCCGCCAGCTGCGCACCATGTGCCTCGATGTTTCGCGGCTGTGCCTCAACCCCACCGGCAGAGCGGTGAGGATCTGGTGGAGCAGCTCGAAAGCGGGCTGCTCGACATTGCCCAGAACATGCGCGAGAGCCTGCCCAACGTGACTATTGCCGAGGCTATCGCGCAGGCTATTGCCTGCGGGCGCGATGCTCTGGCGCGTGGCTCGGCTCTGGCCGGGCTTTCATGGGGCTATCCCGCACTCGACCGCATGACGGGCGGCCTTCTGGCCGAGGGGCTTTATCTGCTGGGCGCACGCCCCGCGATGGGCAAAACGGCGTTGGGTCTCGGCATTGCCATGCGTGTGGCGGCAAGAGGCGAGCGCGTGCTGTTCTGGTCGGGTGAAATGGCGGCGCGTCAGCTGGGTGCGCGTGCCGGGGCGGCCTGGGCTGGACTTTCAACGCTCTCGGTATTCTCTGGGCGTCGCTACGACATTCCCGAAGATGTCGAGACCGGCATGCGGGTCGATCTGGCCCCGTGGCAATGGGACGATCTGGCAGAGGGCGAGCGGCAGGCCGGGGGCGTGCCACTTGAGCTCGATACGCGCTCCGGTCTGACGGTGGCCGGGTTGCGCTCACGCGCACGGCGCATGAAGCGCAGCAAGGCAGGTCTGAGTCTGATCGTGCTGGATTATGTAGGGCTGATGCAGGGTAGCGAAGCTGCGAGGCGACGCGGACGCTACGAGGAAATGAGTGAGATCAGCGCCGGCCTGAAAACCTGGCCAAAGAGTTGGGTGTGCCGATTATCGCGCTGGCACAGCTCAATCGCGAGGTTGAAAAGCGCGAGGACAAGAGGCCCATCGAGGCCGATCTGCGCGATAGCGGCGGGCTGGAGCAGGATGCCGATATGGTCGCGTTCCTCTACCGCGATCATTACTATCTGGCCAAAGAGGCGAGCGGTGACGGGCTGCAGAAGCGCGAACGCGAAACAGACGAGCAATTTGCCAATCGCTGTTCCGATCTTCAGTTCCGCATGCATGAAGCCATAGGCAAGGCGCAGGTGCTGATCCGCAAGAACCGTCACGGCGGGACAGGATCGGTCCGGTTGCGCTTCGATCACGATAGCACATGGTTTCGCGACGAAAGCGAAGACCCCCGCAGCCCGGCCTGGATGCGCGAGGCGCAATCATGAAGCGCCCTGCCATACTGCGCCGGCGTTTCGGGGCGCATGCGCGCGCGCTCATGACCGATGCCCGCTGGTGTCTCCTGCCCCTCGCCTCACGGGCGCTGTGGCTGCAACTGACCGATCTCGCCGACGCCATGCCAGAGCTGCGCGCGCCGTCACGCGGGCATGCGGTAACGGCGTCGAACCTCGCCCAGTATCTCGCCGCCGAACCGCTCGATGTGGCCCATGCACTCGCAGCGCTGGTGCAGCGCGACATTCTTGAGCCCGTCGATGACGGATATCGTCTGAAAGCCTTCTGATGATGACCTATAGAAAAGCCGATCAGGCACTCATTGCCCGGATCACGATCATGGCGACCTCGAACCTGCGCCTCATGGCCATGTCGGCCGAGGCCCTGCTCATGTGGCAGCGCATGATGATGCTCATTGTGCAGTACGGCACGAATGGCTTGCTTTCCCTCACGGAGGCATCGGGCATCGGGTTTTCGACGCTTGCCACCATCGGGTTACGCACAAGCGAAACCCAGCTGGAAACCTGGCTGGAAACCTGGGCGCAAAACCTGAGCATAACCTGGGACCGGCAGGCGCAAACGATCGGCTTTCCACCCGAATTGCAGGGTATCGCGACCGGATCGCGCCGGGCGGCAGCGTCGCGGGAAAACGGCAAAAGGGCGGAAGACCGCCAAAAAACGCGACATTCACTCCGCAAAACGATCCTCGCCAGCGCAGCGCCATGATGCCCATTGCAGGAGGTAAAACCATGACTGACGAAAACCCAGCGCTTCCCCGGGTTTCTCGCGCGCGTGAGAAGCTTGGCTTGGCTTCTTCCAATAGCTTTGAAGAGAAAGCCAAGCTTGAGGCGCCCGTGAGTGACGCACAGATCGATACGGCTTATCGGCGCATAGGTCCGAAGGCTTTTGAGGCAGCCGGGTTCGATCCGGCACGCAGCATGGTCAATCATGGCGTGGTGCGACAGTGGAGCGCCGACGCCCTGCGCGCCGGCTTCACGGTTGACGAGACCGAGCGGCTGATCCTCGGTGTGGTGACCAGCGTGACCGAGCGTCAGGCCGGCAAAGGCGGCGCAATCGGGCATCTGGGGTATTTCAGCAAAGCCGTTGCGGAGGCCATTGCCCGGCGCGATCTGCCCGAGGCCCCGTTGAGCGAAGCCGAGATCGAGGCCGACCGGGCTTTCCGCCGCGATCTGGAACGCTGGAAGGAAACCGGGCTTGCGGCGGGTGAGCCCGTGCCGAACCGCGCCGCCTATCTGGCCCGTGCAAGAGCCGCAGCATGACCCGGCTTCCTCCCGCTTTCGATCCCGAACGCAGCCTGCCCGAACAGGTGGGCGAATGGCTGGATGAAGCGGCCCTCACCCTCGCCTGCCTCCCCGCCACCGGCCTGCGCCCAGCCGGAGCCCGCAGCACCTGGCCCGCCTATCTGTGCGATCTGGAGGATCTTGGATGGGAACGTGAAAGCGATGAATTCCTGCCCCGCCCCACAGCAGAACAGATCGACCGGCTGGACGTGGTGCTCGGCTGGATACCGCTGATCGAGGATCGCAAACTCAGAACGGTGGTGAACATGCGCCTGATCGTTCACCCGATTTCAGGCGCCTATCGCTGGGAATGGCGGAAAATCGGGGCCAAACTCGGCATCAGCCACGTCACCGCCAAAGCCTGGCATCAAAGGGCCTGCGCGATGATCGCAAGAAAAATCAACCGCGCGCCATTTTCCACTTTCCAGTCTGTCCAATTTGCAGTGTTTTCGTGATTAATCTCGATGACTATTGTCAGCAAAACAACTTACCCTAGCGTCAGCAAACGCGTGTCTGATTCATTTTCCGCAAATAAACCGCTATGGTCAGAGTGTATCTGAGCAAGAGAAGATAAAGGTTTAGGATATTGACATGCCGAACAGTTTAGAAATCGTTAAAGGTACGATTGCCCCACTTAGCACGCTAGTGCTCGGCCTACTGACTTACAATGTTTCCAGATACCAAAAAAATATACAAAAAGAAAAAATCATATCCGATCTATTTACGAGGCGAATTGAAGTATATGATGCATTTTTGGATGCTATATGTCTCATTGCCTTCAATTATAATGCATCTATACACGATTATGATGAACTAAAAATTGTTCAAAAGCAGTATAACTACGCAAGATTTCTATTCGAAGAAGAAGCCTATAGCAAACTAACAAGTATAAAGTGCGACATTTTCGAATATCATTTTAAAGCTCAATTTCAAAATAAAGCAATCGGCCCCTCGGTAAATGAGACAGAACATGATATGCAAGTTAAAAAAAAGACTTCATGATATAAACGTCAAAATGCAAAAGCTGCTCGAGGGCGAATTTGCGAATTTATTTGATCCATACATGAGTATAAAAGATTTCAGAAATCGAAACTATACAAGAATTTCCAAGGCATTCAAAAAAAGTCTCAAAAATATTCTAATAAACTTGGTGTCTAATTATATTTTCATTTCATTATACGATAGACGAATGATTAGAGTATTAAATCAGAAACTTACCTATTTGAAACCGATCAATTTATCCAGACAGTCGAAACGAACCCAAAGTTCTATCACTCTCTAGAATGGCGCGGCCTGATGTCTCGCCTTCTCGTCCAACGTGGTCGACGCTGCGAGGCCTGCGGCCGCACTGACTGCCGCATCTTCGGCGATCATATCCATGAACTGAAAGACGGCGGTGCGCCGCTCGATCCGGGCAATATCCGGCTGCTTTGTGGCTCCTGCCATAGTGCCAAAACCGCCCGCGTCCGGGCCATCCGCACCCGCGAAACCCCAACCCGCTGAGCCCGAGGGGGCGGGTCGAAAGTCTGGCCGGATCCTACCCCCGCAACCGCGCAAGGCTCAGCGGCAGATTTTCCGGTCTATCAAGGAAATCAAGTTATCAAGGAAAGGGAGCAGAAATGGCTCACGGTGGCGCACGTCCTGGCGCCGGACGCAAAAAGGGCAGCCGGAACAAGAAGCAGGTGGACTGGAATGGCCCGCTCGTGTCGATCCTTCCGCACTTGCGCCCGGCCTCGATGCCCTGAGCGGCATGAGTTTGCAGGATCTCGCGACTTCATCGCCGCTCGCCTTCCTTACGCATATCTATCGCAATCGCGGCCTGGCCGCCGCCATACGCGCCGATGCCGCCAAGGCCGCCCTTCCCTACGCCCATGCCCGCCTCGCGGCCCCGCGTG
>NZ_BAKW01000021.1 GCF_000614545.1 Asaia platycodi JCM 25414
CGCAAATCAGCAATTGAGCAACATGTCGCAGACAGTTACGGTCCCGCCATTATCGTTGGGCGGGAAAGGATCCTGATGCGCAAGATCGGCTATGCACGGGTCAGCACTATCGGCCAGACACTCGACATGCAAATCCAGACATTGCGGCATTTTGAATGCGATCGTATTTTCAAAGAAAAAGCGAGCGGCGCCGACTCGGAGCGCCTACAACTACGCCGCCTCATTGGTAATTTGGGTAAAGGCGATACGGTCGTCGTGACACGTATCGACCGATTAGCAAGAAGTACTTTCGATCTATTCGCTATTGTACAGGATATTACGAGAAAAAACGCACAATTTTTTTCGATTGCAGAGCCTTGGGTTGACACGAGTACCAGCACAGGGCGCCTCATGCTCGCTGTGCTGGGCGGGTTGGCTGATGTGGAGCGAGACCTCATACGCAACCGAACCGCTGAAGGTCGAGCTCGCGCTTTGAGTCGTGGCGTCAAAATGGGACGGCCGGCACGAATAACTCCCGAACAACGAAATGTTATCCGGGAAAGCCGACGGTCTGGAGAGACCCTCAAATCTATCGCACTTCGCTACGGAGTTACTGCCGGTACAATCTCACGTATCGCCAGCGGGGCAGACAGTCATCGAAGCAGAAAACTGATCCATATGCCGATATCAACCGCTCTTCTTACCGTTAAACATGAGGGTTCCGACGAGTTGGACTCGATTCTGGCCTGAAATCGACAGGAAGGAAACCAACGAAAGTCGTCAGAGACGCAAGCTCATTGCGCTTCGCCGACGGTAGAGCGCGACCCTTGGAACTCCTTTGCCAGACGATAGAGTGCCAGCGAGAGTGTCAGTGCAATGAGGGCTACACAATAACCTGCCAGATGAGGCGGTCGTCCCTCCCACAGCACGATAATGGCAAGCCCCAAGTGAGCAGCTATAGCGCCCCATAAAGAAAGCTTTTCTCCCTTGGGGGCAAGGAGCGCGACGAGAATGACGAGCCAGAAGACACCATGATATAATAACCAGGCTTGAGCCTCTCGGAGGTTGGTCGGCAAAAGTAATGCGATCGAAATTACGACAGCAATGCCGGTCATACAGCCGGAGCAGCAACCAACCGTAACCCGGGACAAAAACCACGTACCACGCGTGTCGGTCTCTACTCCCGAGGCTTTTTCCTTACGCCGACGGACCGCAATCCAGAGACGGTTGCCAGTATAAAACAGAAACGCCCCGGCAAAACCGAGCACGAGATAAGCCCAGCGTATGGGCGCACCACCGTAGCTGCCAAAATGCAGGGCGAAGAAACTGGTCAGGGCTGCGAAACTGCCCGACTGAACACCGGGCAGATAATCGCGCCAGAGCAGCCGCCCCGTATACGGGTCCATCGTCGTGAAACCGCTGCTCGGGCCACGCATGAAATGCGCCGGATCATGCCCCGCAACACGCAGCATCATGACGCCACCCGGACGCGTCGAATAATCGAGTGTATCGGGCGTAAAACCTGGTGCTTCGCGGGCAAGATGCGACACGATCCCGACCGGAGAAAGCGGCACAGCTCCCTCGGGGGGATGAGAACCACGGGGCATTCCCGCCATGGCACGGCCTCCATGTCTCCCTTGATGCGCATCGCTCTGCTCATGAGCGAGAAATTCGGCCTGTACTGTAAAAATGACATCGTGAAAGGCGAATACCACCGAGGTCAGCGCCATGACGATGTGGAACGGCAGCGAGCAGAAACCCAGAAGATTATGCAGATCGAGCCATTTGCGGCGCACGCTTCCTTCGAGCCTTACCGCAAAAAGCGCCCGCGCCAGTGCAGGTAGAAAAACCAGCGTCCCGGAAACGAGCGCCAGCGCATAACCCAGAGCGATAAAGCCCATTACGATCATCGCGGTCTCGTGAGGCAGGGGCAGTCCCATCTGTTGGTGCAGCGTATCGATCACCTGCGCCACATCAGAAGGTCTGCGCTGCGCCGTCACAAGACCGTTCTGCTCGTCGAGGGCCGCCATCATGACCGACTGCGCCCCATGACCGTGCCGCGCCGCCGTCAACGGCCAGACCATGCGGGCCGGATGATCCGCATCGGGCGCGACCACAATCGTGTAGTTTTTTCGGCTTTCGGGAAACGCCTCGAACACTTTCTGCATCAGCGCAGGCGTCCGGTCGAGCGACACGGCTGCGGGAAGGGAGACACGCGGCGTCAGCACGATTCCAGCGCAGGCTCGAACATACTGATCGCGCCGGCATAAAACGCGATAAACAGGAAAAGCCCCGCGACGACGCCCACCCAACTATGCAGTTCGCGATAGACCGTCACGATATCGGCACGCAATTTCATGACCCACCTGCCACGTCGAAGCTCGTGAGAAGCGTGTTGACCAGCCAGACAAGGCAGGCGAGCCAGCCGAAACCCAGCCAGGCCCCCAGCCCCGTGCGGAAAAGAAAACAGAGAGTAAAGCAGACCACCCAGAGCAGCGCCGCCAGCCACATCAACCATTGCGCCGACTGTGTCATCGGGTTGCCTGTGCTGCCACAGACATGCCCGATCAGCACCATGACCCCAAGAGAGAAGGCGGCTCCAGGCAGCAGCCCCGCCATAAGCTTTGCAAGCCAATGCCGGTTGTCGATGACGCGTTTCCTCATAAGAGGCGCCTTTTATGGATGATCAGCGCCGCGACCAGTGGAAACAGGCTCAAAACCATCATCAGGGAGATGACGGCCATGAAAATACCGACCAGCGGGCTCGTTGCGCCAGAAAAGGCAAGACAGCTCAGCACGCTCAGCAATGCGCCCCCCACCACACAGGGCCTGAACGGCAGTCGCCTGGACAAGATCTGCTGCTGATGCGATGCCAGATAAAACAGGACACCCGCCCCAAGCGTCAGCACCACACCCGTCAGAACGAAGAGCGGTGCATTGCTCACCAGCGATACTCCAGACGCATGGTCAGGCTGCGGCCCTGACCGTAATAGCAGGCCGACACAGCGGTGCAGGTTGCGACGAAACGCTTATTGGCGATGTTGCGCATATTGAGCGAAAAAGAGAGCCCGTCATAATGCGGACGCGCCACCCCGAAATCATAGCGCAGGAACATGTCGTAAAGCGTGTAGCCGGGAATTGAGAGCGTATTGGCCGTATCGCCATAGGAATGACCGGTATAACGCACGCCCCCGCCAAACCCGGCGCCACGCAGCGGGCCATGAAGCAGGCGCTGATCGACGAATAACGACGCCATCCATTTTGGCGCGGCATTCATGTAATTGCCGATCTGGGAGAGGGTGTTGGATTGCGTGATCTTGGCGTCGCTGCGCGTGCCGGTGAAAATGACCGCCATATCCCATGGCAGGGTCGCCCGGCCTTCGAGTTCAAGACCGCGCGCGCGCATCTCCCCCGTCCTGCACCAGGCAGGTCGTCGTGCCACACAGAACGCCGCTCGGAGCGGGCGTCGTCACATTGCGCTGCCTGATCTGATAGGCGCCGAAAGTGACGTAGATATTCTTGCCGTACTGATAACGCAGACCGGCTTCATATTGATCGCCCGTTGTCGGCTTGAACGGCTTGTTGTCGAGTGCCGTCGACGGGTCAGAAACCTGCGGCTGAAACGACGTTGCATAGCTGAAATACGGAGCCAGGCCGATTTTGGTGCGATAAACCGCGCCGGCACGCCATGTGAACTTGTCATTGTTGTTCAGGTAGTGCTTCTGAGTCAGAATATTGAGCGTGTTGTCACGCGCCCAGTCCTGACGGCCGCCTACGGTAATATAGAGATTCTGGATCTTTATCTGATCCTGAAAATAAACACCGTTCTGCTGCGATTCCGTCGCGCCATAAACCTGCGGCGCAAGCCCGGCTGAATAGCCCGTCGTGCCGCGTGCGACCGGGTCGAAAATATTCAGCATGGGCAGAACGAGCGCGGAATTCACCAGATCGCGCGAACTTTCCCAATTCGTATAAAAATAATCGGTTCCGAAAAGCAGCGTGTGATGCACGATGCCGGTCTTTGCCTTGACCTCGAGCTGCGTATCGGTCGCCACACCCTGCGACCGCCCGCGCCCCTCAACCGCACGGCGATTGACGGTGTCGTAAGGCACGCATCCCTTGATGGCTGCGGTACATTTGGTGAGCGTGTCACCCGACAAGACGGTCGAGCGATAGAGATTATCGAGATAGGTATAGCGCGTATTATTCCGCAGCGTGACAATGCGACTGAAACGATGTTCGAGAAACGACCCTGCAAGCGCCTGTGTACGGTCGAAATTATTCCAGTCCGGCTCGCCGATATTCGCATCATTGGCGATATAACGCCCCTTTGAGGCACGAGCGTGCCGGTCATGGGTAGAAACTGGAAAGTCGATCCCCCTGTGTCGCGCTGATACTGCGCCAGCAGCGTCCAGCTCGACCCCGGCGCATAAGCCAGGTCAGGCTGGGCGAGACATAATAACGCCCGCTATTGACGTCATTCACCTGCGTGCCACCATAGCGCGCCACCGCAACAATACGACCGCTCACCGTTCCGGATTTATTCAGCTTGCCCGAAACGTCGCCAGAAGCCTGTCCTTGCCAGTTGCCAAGCTGCGTGTAGCCGATGGTTTGCAGGAAAAATTCGCCATGCGATTTTTCGGTCGGACGCTTGGTTGTCAGATTGACGATGCCTCCTGGCGCCGTCTGGCCATAAAGCGCCCCTGAAGGCCCCTTGAGAACCTCGATCTGCTGCAAGGCAAAAGGGTCAAATGAGGTGCGCGTCCATTGTCCGCCCGAAGGCAGACGCAGACCATCAACGAAATTATTATTGGAAGAAAATCCGCCCGCACCGAAACCGCGCACCGAGATTTCATCTACACGGTTATCGATACCAGAGGCTCCGCCTGTACGCCCGCCATATACGACAGCGCATCGGCAATCGTCGGCGAGGCTCGCAACTCGATCTCCTCACGCGTAACGATCGAGATCGTCTGGGGCGAATCGATAATCGGCGTGCGGGTTTTTGTCGTTGCCCCGGCTTGGGAAAGCCCGGTAGCCGAAACGACAATCACCTCATCGGCCTTGTCTTTATGCGCCTTGTCGCGCTTCGCCTCGGCCTGTTTCTGCCGATCCGTTTTTTTATGCGCCGGTTTTTGTCGCAGGACCGAATCCGGCTGACTGTCTTCTGCCTGAACGGCAGTCAGAGAGGAGGCACTTGCAGCGGCAAGGGCGACGAGACCGATTATCCTGCGCATCGATTTAAAATTCACACTAAGCTGTTCAAAACCCGAGCTGGCTTCTTTTAAATGCGACTTATTGTCAATTGCATAATAGCCAGAGAGTCAGCTTTCGTCGTGAAGGTGCTACGGCAAAGCCACAGGATGCGCGCCGAATCCCGCCAAGGTGAGATGACAGGGGCCTTGCACATCCCTAGGCTCATCGCTTCACAACCCTGAAAAAAAAAGCGCCCCGGCAGAAGGAGCAGGCTGCATGAATGACAGGATCGAGACCATTCGGCGTTTCAACCGGTTTTACGTGCAGCATGTCGGCGCAATCGATGCGCATTTTCTCGGCTCGGAAGTCACTGCGACCGAGGCGCGCCTGCTCTACGAAATCGCGCAACGCGCGCCCGTACGCGCCGCAACGCTTCAGGACGTCATGCAGATTGATCGTGGGTATCTCAGCCGCATGATCGCACGTTTTGTCCGCAACGATCTCGTCCGGCGCGACCACCCGGCACAAGACCGACGCGCACGCCCCATTTCTCTCACAGATCAAGGCCGGGCCCTGCTCGATCAGCTCGAAGAGCGGGTAAACAGCGCCGTGGCCAGAAATCTCGACGCACTGCTCCCGCTAGAGCAGACCGACCTCGTGTAGTCCCTCGCGCGCGCGCGCCATCTGCTTGCACCCTCAAGCGAGGCCCGCTTCACCCTCCGTCCCGCCGGACCGGGGGAGCCCAGCCTGATCGCCTCACGGCAATCGGCGCTCTACGCCGAAAGCCATGGCTGGGGGCACAAGCTCGAATGTCTGATTGCCGAGACTGTCTCGGGGTTTCTGCGCCAGTTCAAACCGGATCGCGAGGCCTGCTGGGTGGCTGAACTCGACGGGATTATGGCTGGCGCCGTTTTTCTGACCGACGAAGGCGGCGGCACAGCGCGACTGCGCCTTCTCCATGTCGAGCCTTTTGCCCGCAGGCGCGGCGTCGGTGACGCCTTGGTGCAGAACTGCCTCTCCTTCGCACGTGAGCGCGGCTATGAGCGGGTCATTCTCTGGACCCATACCGTGCTCGAAACGGCACGCCGTCTCTACGCACGAAACGGGTTTGTCTGCGTTGCAACGGCGCCGCACGATCTTTTCGGCGTGCCGCTGCAGGGAGAAGACTGGGAATGCTGCCTCTCTCCGCAGACTGCACTCCCCCCTGAAAGGACGCAGGTTTCGGCCTGACTCAGCCAGCTTCGACCATGCGCAGAACGAGAAAGCCCGGCTTGCCCGCTAGATAGACAGCGAGCGGCGTGTCGACCACTTTCATATTGGCCTTGAGCGACGAGGCATTGCGGAAATACAGCACGCCGTTTTTCCAGATGGCCAGACCGGTATGGGTGACATCCAGCCCGTCCAGCTTCGTGTAAATACCGATCACGTCGCCTGTACGGATTTTCGCGGCTACTTCCGGTGTCAGAAATTCCGGCGACAGATGCGCGATGTCACGCGGGTGAACCGCCAGCCCCTTGATATACACACCCCCATCGGCACGGCGATTGAGGTCCTTGTGTGTCACCTGCACCTGGGGCGAGAGCGTCAAGGTGATGTCACGTGCATTTTGCGGCGTGAGCGCGACCCAGTCGGTCAGAAAATGACGTCGCTCCAGATAGGCCACGCGTCCGTCGTGATAGCGCGTCTTTTCAAGCGCGGCGGTAAAGCCCGCCTGATTTTCAGACAGGGTGAGCGCCCGCACCAGATCGACGAATGTATAGCAATCGACCCCATCGAACCGCACCACGAGTTCTTCCGGCGTATCAGGACCGCCGATAAGTGTGTTGGCGATATAGGGCGTGCCCAGAAACTGGGCCGAAACGGCATCGATCCGCTCTGAAAACCCTTTGAGCGCAGCAATTCCGCTTTCGATCTGCGCCACACGCGCCTGATCCGACGCAGAAAAGACGAGCGGCGCAGCTTGCACCGCAACAGGTGACAGACAAGCGGTAAACAGCCCGAAAATACCTCTGTAAAAATGCTGCCGCATGGATTTCTCCCTGTATCTGCCTCTGCTACGCGACACAGTCGCAGGGAATGCCCCCCGAATAAAGAGGGGACACTCTTCAACGCAAAATAGAATGTGCTGAATTCGCGCGCCTCAAAGCTCAGCTCATCCAGTTTCCACCATCGATATTATAGGTCTGCGAAACGATATAATCGGCGTCTTCAGAAGCCAGAAAAACGGCCAGTCCGCCAATTTCTTCAGGGCGTGCCATGCGCCCGAAAGGCACCGAGGCCCCGACGACGCGTTTTTTCTCACCCAGAGGCAGATTTTCATAGTGTGCGAAACGGCGATCCACATCGTCCCAATGCTCATTATCGACCACACCCGGCGCGATCGCATTGACGTTGATGCCGTATTTGATGAGGTCGAGCCCGGTGCTCTGGGTCAGCGAAATGACCGCTGCTTTCGACGCGCAATAAATACCGACCAGTGGCTCGCCGCGGCGCCCGGCCTGAGAAGCGAAATTGATAATCTTGCCGCCCTGCCCCTGGGCAATCATCTGACGGGCGACCGCCTGAAGCGTAAACAGCAGCCCTTCGACATTGACGGCGAAAACGCGGTGATAACTCTCACGCGTTATTTCGACTGTCGGCGCCAGATCAAACAGGCCTGCATTATTGACCAGAATATCGATACGCCCGTAACGCGCGATAATTGCCGACAGGGCGGCATCGATCGATTCCTGACGGGTCACATCCAGTTTTACACCGAGATGGTCTTCGCCCAGCGCGGCGGCCGCGCTGACAGCGCCAGCCTCGTTCAGGTCCCCGATCACGACTTTCGCGCCTTCCTGCGCGTAGCGTTCGGCGAGGGCACGGCCAATGCCGCGAGCGGCACCGGTGATAAGGGCAACACGATCCTGCAACGTCTTGTTGGTGCTCATGTCTTTATTCCTGTTGCTGTGCCTGTCACAGCGTCTCGTAACGATCCAGGACATCCCGGACCGACTGGATCAGTAAGTGCTCGGGCTCGGCGGAAAGAGCGCCGGCTTTCACACGATCGAAAAACCGCGGCAGATACTGGCTGATCATGGTCTCGGGCAGCGCGCGCGCACCCAGTGATCGCATCAATCCCTGCACGGCTTTTTCTGCCTCAGGCACTGGCCAGTAATAACGAATGCGATCGCTATAGCTGAAATGACGCAAGATACGCTGGCCTCTGGCATCGCATGATAATGGCTCTGCCAGTTCGCAGGTTCCGCCAGCATCACCCGCTCCATCGTCTCGACAAGCGAGGGTGCCTGCGGCTCCCGAAACCCGTTGATGGCATCGAGCCCGTAAAGCGCTTCGCGCAGCGCGAAGCTCAGCTCCGGCCCGACCTTGAGAATACAGAAGCCGTCGCGCTTGAGCTGTGCCAGAGACGCACCCGGCTGATAATCTGTGGAATGCGCCTCGAAAACGAGCCCGGGTAAATCTGAAAGGCTTGCCACCAGCGCCCGGGCTGCCTCGGGCTGATAGACCGCCACGTCCTCGTGCCCGAACTCCACGCCCGGTTGCACCACGATACCGATCACACGGCTCCATGCCTCGGGCAGCGCGTTACGAAACGCTGCCTCATGCACACGATAAGTCGCCCGCACCGCATCGGGCGTCGTCGGCACAACATGATCGAGCGCCTCGGTGGCACCGCCCGGCGTCGGAATTTCGGTACCAATGACATAGACCGGCTGGCCCGGCGCAACCAACTCGGCTCTTTTGGCCAGCATCACCGCGCGCTCGGCGACGACTGCATCGGGCAGATGCTCGGCCTCGCCCTTGCACCCCATACTGGCATCGAGATGCAGCTTGGTGAATCCCGCCCCGGCATAGGCCGCAATCATGTCAGCGGCCTTTTGCAGCGCCTCTTCAGGCGGCAGGCTTTCCAGGGATTGGGACCGAGATGGTCGCCACCCAGAATAATCCCTTCCCGCGCAAACCCGACACGATCGGCGATGCCGAAAACGTACTCCCTGAAATTGGCGGGGGTCATGCCGGTATAGCCGCCCTCCTGATTCACCTGATTACAGGTCGCCTCGATCAGGGCAGGCTGGTTGCGCGACGCCGCGTGCAAAAGCGCTGCCTCGATAACGACGGGATGGGCCGAGCAGACGGAAATCAGAGCCTGGCCCTGTCCCTTATCGTAACTCGTCCGCAGCATAGTCAGAGGGGAAGCTCTCATGATGCAGCTCCATTCACCTTTTGCGCAGCAATCAGCTGATCGAGTTCGGCGAAGCTCGATGTCCCTTCCATCGGCCCGAACACCGACACGGCGCGGGCGCCAGAGGCACAGGCATAACGCAGGGAGTCCTCACGTGTCTTGCCCGACAGGCGACAGGTCACGTAAGTGGCGCCAAAGCAGTCGCCAGCCCCTGTCGGGTCGATTTCCTGAGCGGTGAAGGCGACGTTATGCACGGTCTTGTCGGCACAGAAACAGGTTGCGCCTTCATTCCCCTGCTTCAGCACGATTTCGGAAACTCCCATATCGAGGATCTCTCGAATGGCCTCTTCCTGCGTCGTGCCATTACAGAACAGGAGCAGTTCCGGCCCACTGGGCAGAAAAATATCGCATTCCTGCAGCATCAGTTCGAGAGCCGCCTTCATATCCGGAATATCGAGCATTTCCTTGCGAATATTCGGGTCGAATGAAATCGTACCGCCTTGCGCCTTGACCTGATGCACGGCGGTCGTCACCGCATCGATAATCGGGAAAGAGAAAAGCGACGACCCCATGACGTGGAAATGCGTCGCACGTTTCAGCAAAGCGCGTGCCGCCTCATGGAGACCTATCTGCGAGCAGGCCGATTGCCTGATATTATAGACAAAATCCCGGCTTCCATCCGGACGGTAGCGCACGAAAGCACTACCGGTGGCATAGGAGTCAGCCCTCAGAATAGCTGAAATATCGACACCGTCATGTTTGAGACGCTCGACATTCAGCGTGCCGAAATCGTCATGACCGACAGCCGAGATGACACCGCAATCGACCCCAAGCTTTGCCGCCTGATCGATAAAGATAGCGGGTGCCCCCGAGGGATAAGGGCCTTTCAAGGCCATAGGCTCAAGAAAGCCAATGCCCTGTGTTTCGGCCATGATCTCAACCACGATTTCGCCGATCGTGACGATGCAACGTGGCGCTTCGGGATCAAGATCCATCAGAAAACTGGATGCCATGGTCAGATATCCATCCGGAAAGGAGAAAAAATTCGAAAATTCGGGTGCCGCATTTTCAGTCCGACGAAGAGCCGCTCTCAGCGAAAACACTCCAGTCCTGACTCAACACCGCCCCATCGGGTGGGCTGCCGCCATGAAGCACCGACATGGTATTGCGCCACTCGAACAGATGCGGATCTTCATCGACCCTGTCGAGGCGATCAGTCAGCAGAAATACCTGCTTCGCCCGATAGATGGCGGCATCGAGACAATTGCCGGTCTGGTCGAGGCATGAGAAGCCGGTCTTGCCGACCTGCGAGACCGAAATTATCGCAAGGTCGAGGTCATAAAAAGAAAGAGCGTGATTGGCCGCAGGCTGATCAACGGATAGCCGAGCCGGTCATATTCACCACCAAGTAGTGAAACTGAAGCATCGCTGCAGCGGCTCGCCAGATGATAGGTCTCGAAACTATTGACGACGAAACGCAAATTCTCGGCTGTCGCATGGACCGGCACAAAAGACGCGGCTTGTGAGTTGTCGAGAAACACGCACTGCCCCGGTTGCAGCCTGAAAGCTACCGCTCTCGCCAGTGCACGCGCTTCAAACAGGGTCGGGCTCTCATTGAGAGGAGCATCCACCGCGTAATCATGCGCCGCCCGGGCGCCACCATTGGTCCGGATGACGAGATTCTGACTTTGCAGATAGGCCAGATCGGATCTTATGGTAACCATCGACACATCGAACTGGTCGGCCAAAGCCTCAGTTCGGACGAACTGGGTCCGCCTCACAGCATCGACAATGCCGAGGCGTCGTTTCAGTGTCGCACTATTGACCCCCATCGACATACCGGACGATCTTTCAAAACGAAAATTCAGTTTTTGTTTTGTAAGATATTCTTAGCTTCGTGTCAGGTAGGCTCTCGCGTCATCACACCCTTGTGTTTCTTTGCCAGCGCGACCTTCGAACAGGCAATACCGAGCCTCCAGACAGGCGCTCAAGGACGGCGGTTTATCAAAGGGGCTCTGGCGACAGGTTCTGCGGGATAATCCCGATCAGCGATCAGTTTTCTACTCTCGACCACTACCAGGGACGACGCTGTGCCTCATGGGTTGGCAGCGGCAAAGAATGTATGAATTCAGCTTTCGCCCGAGCAGCCCGGCCAGAGAGGATGCATCCGAATCTCTCAAAACGTCAGTCCGGTTACAGCTTGCAGAGCCCCCTGAGAGCTGCGTGTTGAAGCAGGACCACCGTCTTTGCATCCGCAATACGCCCATCAGCGATCATGGCCATGGCTTCGGGAAAGGGTAGTTCCAGCACGGCGATTTCCTCGCTTCGTGCAGTAGCCCTCCTCCAGGTCCGGTACGCATCGCCCCGGTATACGCTCCGACGAAAAGATGCAGCCGTTCGGTCACCGCGCCAGGACTGGTGTAGAGGGCCGCAATTTCCTCGACGTGATCAAGGTTTATCCCGGTTTCCTCCTCTGCCTCTCGGCGTATGGCTTCAGCTGGCGCCTCGCCATCAAGCATGCCGGCACAGACCTCGATCAAATCGCCCTCGTTATCACGCAGAAAAACGGGAAAGCGCATTTGTCTGGTCAGGATGACCGTGTTCTGGTCCGTGTTGTAAAGCAGGATTGCCGCGCCGTCGCCGCGATCGTAAACCTCGCGTTTCAGATGCTGATGCGCGCCATCTTTACGCATATAATCGACGCTGTAGCGCGACAGCGTACCCCAATTTTTCGACAGGATCTCCCGCCCTTCTATCGTGGTGCGTCCGGCGCGCGCCAGCTTGTCTGCCTCGTTCATGATCTCTCCTGCCTGAAAGGGACGCGTGAGCCTGGCAAGGATACGCCTCCCGTCATGCTGCGTCTGTCCTTCGCGCGTCGAGTCTGGCATCACATTCGAAACAGCCCCTTGCCAAAGCCGATCAAGGCAGTGGAAATCGCCCGCTATGCGCAAACTCGACCCGTTTCTCCTCAGCCTGATCGCTGCCATCGTCCTCGCGACGTTTCTGCCTTGTAGTGGGCTGGGCGCCACGCTGCTGACACATCTGACGACGCTTTGCATCGCCATCATGTTCTTTCTGCAAGGGGCGCGGCTCGAACCTAAAGCCGTGCTGCAAAGCGTGCGCGACTGGCGTTTGCAGGGGAGCGTGCTCGCATGCACCTTCCTGATGTTTCCGGTTCTGGGCATCGTTCTGCATGCATTGATGCCTGGCCTGCTCAAGCCCGATATGTGGCGCGGCGTGCTGTTTCTGTGCTGCCTGCCCTCGACGGTGCAAAGCTCCATCGCCCTGACCTCAATCGCTCGTGGCAATGTGCCCGCTTCGATCTGTGCGGCGACCCTTTCCAATCTGGCAGGCATCGTCGCCACGCCCATTCTGGTCGCGCTCATCGTCCAGCGGGGGAATGTATGGTCCGGCCATGCGATCATCGATATCGCCACCCAGCTTCTGCTGCCTTTCGGTCTGGGTCAGCTTCTACACAGGCGTCTGGGTGACTGGGCGCGGCGCAACAAGAAGCTGCTTTCGCTCAGCGATCGCGGGTCGATTATTCTCGTGGTTTATACGGCGTTCAGCCATGCGGTGGTCGAGGGCATCTGGCATCGCGTTTCGGTGCCCGACCTGCTGATCACTGCACTTTTCGATACGGTGCTTCTGGCGCTCGTGCTGTTCCTGTCTCGCGGGATCGGACGTTTTGCCGGGTTCAGTGAAGCGAGTAGCATCTCGCTCATGTTCTGCGGGTCGAAAAAATCTCTCGCGACCGGCGTGCCGATGGCCAATATCCTGTTCCCAGCTGCTGCAGTCGGCACGATCGTGCTGCCACTCATGATGTATCACCAGATCCAGCTTTTCATCTGCACGCTGCTCGCAAGACGCTTCGCCGCACGCCATCAAACGGACGGAGAAAGCTGAAAAACCTTTCCTTACCGCTCTTTCATGGGAAACGCCTGAGAGGTGAGTTGTTAAGCCTCTGACCGGGGCGCCTTGAGATATCACGCAAAAGTGATATTCTGGCACCCCACCCGCCAAGCGTCAGGAGAGCCAGTGATCAAGCAAGACTATGTACACTCCATGTCGAGACTTCTCGCATGGTTCGACTGGCTGCCGCCTTCACTCGCCTCCACCCTGCTCCTCTGTGCCGCCGCCCTGTTCGCGCTGCTTTTCAGCCGCCTGATCACGGAGGCGCTTCCCCGCCTGCCGGGGCTGCGACGCATCGCCTTCATCCATGAGACGATCGCCCGGCTGCAGAACCATGTGCGCCTGCTGCTCATGATCGTGGCGGCGAGCGCCGCACTTCCCGCCACGACGGGTTTTACGCCCCAGACCACCCAGTTTCTGGCGCATTTCTTTGTCTTCGCTTCCATCATCACGATCGGCTTTGGCCTGATCAAGGCGTTCCGGTTCGGCACGGATAAATATCTCGACCGCATCGCCAATCGTGCTGAAGTCGATGACATCACTGTCCGTTCGCACCAGACCCAGATCCGTATCCTGCGCCGTCTGATCGAGATCACCTGCGGTGTCATCACCGTCGGTGCGGCGCTGATGGTATTCGAGTCCGTAAGGCAGTATGGCGTCTCGCTCTTTGCGTCCGCAGGCGCTGCCTCTCTTGTGGTCGGTCTTTCAGCGCGGCCGGCCTTGTCGAACCTGATTGCCGGCATCCAGATCGCCATCACCCAGCCGATACGCATGGAAGACATGCTGATTCTGAATGGTGACTGGGCCTATGTGGAAGAAATCAACGCCACCTATGTCGTGCTGCGCACCTGGGATCGCCGGCGCTATATCGTGCCGATCGCTTATTTCCTGGAAAACCCCTTCCAGAACTGGACGCATAGCTCGCCCTCGCTCATCGGCTCGGTGTTTCTCTGGCTCGATTACCAGACGCCCATGGATGAGGTCCGTCGTCTTTTCCACGAAGAACTCCAGGCCTGCGAAAACTGGGATCACGACATGGGGTCGGTCGGCTGTCAGGTGGCAGACAGCAATGCCCAGGTGATTTCCATTCGTCTGATCGCTGGCGCCAGCGACGCCAATGGCATGTGGAATCTCTGCTGCGATCTGCGCGAGCGTATGCTCAAACGCCTGCGTGAAGAACTGCCGCAATCCCTGCCGCGTGGACGCACCGCTATCGTACCCGGCGCCGCCGATGAACCCGCCTGGCCTGACTCTCTCGTTTCACCCCCCGTCAATCGCCCGATGAGTGGCGGCCAGTATAACGGGCCGAATATCCGTCCCAATCGCTAGGCCCGGCATGGCCATGACGGCGCAATGCGGCGCCAGACGGTCAGGCTTCTCACGCTGAAACGGCAGGGCAAAGCCGTTTCTGATGGTTTTTAATCAATTTCACACGCAACAGCACGAGGCTGAGGCTCTAGACGAAAAGGCGACCGGACCGGACAGAACACCTGTCGGGCCGGACTCGCCTCTGTCGAAGGGAATTGCCCGGTGAAACTGGTTCTGGACCCCTATATGCAACGCCACCTCTCCTTGCCGGAGATCGCCAGAACGGTCTCTGGCTATGGTTTCGATGGCATCGAACTCTCACCGCGTGCCGATTTTCTGGACTGGTGGGTCATGCCGCGCGCCACGTCACAACGTATCCGCGATTTCAAGATCGCCCTGCGCGATAATGGCACCGAGCTTTCCACCCTCCAGCCCATGTATCGCTGGTCGAGCCCGATCGAGGAAGAGCGGCAAATCGCCATCCGCTATTGGAAACGCGCCATCGAAATCGCGTCCGAGATGGAATGCCCCCTGATGGTGTCCGAATTCGGGCGCGGCACCTCACCCGAACGGTCAGCGGGCCTGCCGCCCGGTGTCGCAACGCCCGAAACCTGCGAGGCAGCTTTTTGGCGCTCAATGGACGATCTGGTGCCCGTGCTCGAACGCGCAGGCATCACCCTCTCTCTGGAGCCGCATCCCGAAGACTGGGTCGAGACCTTTCATCCGGCCATCGACATCATCCGCAATATCGGCTCCGATGCGGTGAAGATGTCCTATATCGTGCCGCATACCTTCTTCTACGGCGAAGACATGGCCACAATGCTGCGCGAAGCTGCGGATATTCTCGCACATATCCGCGTGGCCGACACATTCGATCACCGCAAATCCTCCGAACTGCGCTACATCGTCAACCCGCCAGGCTCACGCGTGAGGGTGCATCAGCATCTCGATATCGGTCAGGGCGAGATCGACTGGACGGCGTTTTTCGATACGCTGGCCGAGATCCGCTTCGATGGCGTTCTCTCCTCCTGCGTCTTCGCCTGGGAAGAGCGCGCCGAGGAATCGTCGCGTTTCATGCTCGAGACGATGCGTCGAGAGCTGGGCAAGCGACGCATGATCTGACCCGGGAGAGCTTCGTTCGACCGAGGCTCAGATATCTTTCGGCAGGCGCTGGACACGAGAGCGGAGCAATTGCTCCTCAAAGTCCAGCTCCTTCTGCAATTCCCATTCGGTCTGGTCGTTGATGCCACGCTCGACGAACAGATCATGCAAGGTCTGGCGCTGCGCCCGCAGCACGAGCAACCGCGTGGCCAGTTCGAGCCTCTCACGGCGCAGTGCAAGCTGGCGGTTCATCAGCGTGGAATGATGCGTTTCATCGATCTGGCTCAGGCGACTTTCATAACTCTGTTCCAGACGATCGATCACGTCATCTTTCAGTGCCTTATCCTGCGTACTGGCTTCAGCCGGCACTGGCGTTTCAGGCGCCCTGAAGCGTTCATCGTGCAGCAGGGAAATTGCGGTGCGCAACAGCCGCTGACGCGCGATGACCTCTTCGGCGGCATGACGATCCATACCGGGATCGGGCAGGAAGCGGATGCAGAGCGGCATCAGCACGCCGGCGCCGACAAGCGAGATCACGATCACACCGGCGGCAACCGTGATCAGCAGATCACGCGAGGGAAATGCCCCCAATTCGCTTCCTACGGCTGGCAGGGACAAAACAGCAGCAAGCGTGACAGCCCCTCGCACACCGGCGAAAGTCAGCAGTAGCGAACCCAGAAATCCGGGCCAGGCAAAAGGCTTGTGCGTCCAGCGCGCAACACACCATCGGCGCAGGATCGACAGCCAGATCCCGACAAACCGCAGCATGGTCATGATGAGATAGACGGCACCGACCAGCGCGACGAGTTGCAGCAGAGAGACCTGACGCTCATGCGCCATGGCCACACCGCCCTGCACCAGCGCAGGAAGCTGCAACCCCAGCAGAAGAAAAATCAGGGCGTTGAAGATATAATTGACCATGCCCCAGACCGTCGTGGCCTGAAGGCGCGTGGCCGTATTCGTCTCCTCGATCATACCCATCATCTTGATGACCATGCAGGCTGCGACAGAGGCCAGAATACCCGAGCAATGCACCGCCTCGGCCACGATATAGGTCACGAAAGGCAGCAGGATCATGAGCGTGATCTGCAAGGGCGGATCATCGAAACCGCGACGCAGCAGGACGCGGTTGAGACGCGCCGAGACATAGGCAATGAGCGCCCCGATCGCCATGCCGCCGAAAGCGACCAGCAGAAACGCGTCGAACGCCTGTCGATACGAGAACTCACCCGTCAGTGCTGCCGCTGTGGCAAAGCGAAAGCACACCAGCCCCGACGCGTCGTTGAAAAGCGCCTCGCCCGAGAGCACATGGATCATTCGCTCGGGCACGTGCCGGCCGGCCATGAGGCTGGACACCGCAACCGTATCTGTCGGCGAAAGCGCGGCAGCGAGCGCGAAGCAGCAGGGCAGATCGAGTGTGGGAATCAGCCAGTGAATGGCATATCCGCAAAAAATGGTACTGAACACGACTAGCCCGAAAGCCAGAAAGAAAATCGTGCCTCGCAGTTCGTGGAATTCGCGCAGCGGCATACGAAAGGCATCGGCAAAAAGCAGCGGCGGCAGAAAGACCAGCATGAACAGATCAGGACGCAGCCCGATCCTGACCCCGAGCAGCGCAACGCAGATACCCAGCACGATCTGCAGCAGCGGCAGGGGAATCCGGTTTTTCAGCAAGCGGGTCAACAGGCTGCTTGCTGCGGCCAGAACGAGAAGAAAGAGAATGTGATCTGCAGGGATCATGGCAGCGGGGCCAGCGCATGGCACGACATGACAGTAAAGACACCCTCCATTTCCTGCTCGGCGCACACTGCTCCAAAATGCGCTAGAAGAAAGAAATGAGCTCCTTTCGCTTTCTGCACGCGGCCGATCTCCATCTTGATAGCCCACTCAAGGGGCTGGAGCGGCATGACGATTTGTCCATCGACCGCATCCGATCGGCATCGCGCCGTGCGCTCGACAATATGGTCGATGCCGCCATCGATCATGACGTCGCCTTCGTGGTGATTGCAGGCGACCTCTATGACGGCGACTGGAAGACGATCAGCACCGGGCGCTACATGGCTATCGCTCTTGGGCGCCTCATCGCCCATGGCATCAGGGTTTTTCTGCTCCAGGGCAATCACGACGCCGCCTCGGTCCTGACACGCGACCTGCCCCTGCAGGCCGGTATCGACCGTTTTCCGTCCCCTAAACCGGGCAGCTTTCTCATCGACGATCTGGCGTGGCCCTGCATGGGCAGAGCTTTGCCAACAGGCACATGCCCCATGACATGACCCCGGCCTATCCGGCGCCCGTGCCCGGCTATTTCAATATCGGCGTTCTGCACACCTCGCTTTCGGGCCACGGGCAACACGAAACCTACGCGCCCTGCACTCCCGAGACGTTGAGGCCAAGGATTACGATTACTGGGCGCTGGGCCATGTACATGAGCGCATGATCCTGACCGATGGAACGCCGATCGTCTTTCCCGGTGTGCTTCAGGGCCGTCATATCCGCGAAACCGGAGAGAAAGGCGTCGTGCTCGTCTCCGTGACCGATCATCGCATCGGCTCCATCACGCCCATCGCCTGCGATGTGGTGCGCTGGCATGTGGCGCCGTTCGACTGCACCGGGCTGGAGAGCATGCCTGCCTTCGAAGATCGACTGGGCGCGCTTCTGCGCGATATTTCCCGCCACCATGACGGGCATCTCTGCGTTATGAGGCTGACAGTAACGGGCGCGACCCCGCTTCACGACGCACTCAGACGCCAAGGCCCCGCCTTGCGCGAAATCGTGCAGCATCTGGCCGCCATGAGCGGTGGCGAGATCGAACTCGAAAAACTCGTTCTCGACACCAGCCCCCCCGCGGCACAGAATCGCGCGATGCCGGATGAGGAAGAGAGCTTTGCCCTTTCGGGTCTCGTGCATGACGCCGCTAGCGACGAAACCCTGCTGAAATCCCTCGGCGAAGAACTCGACTCCTGCCTCAAGACACTCAATCTCGGCGACATTGCCCCTGATTCCCTTCTCGACCGCATCAACCGGCGCGACTGGGCCTCTATCCTGCCCGAGCTGAACGAAACCCTATGCGACAGGCTTTCAGGCAAGGGAGACGCTCTATGAGGATCGCCTCTCTCGATCTCATACGCTATGGCGGCTTCGCTGACCGTCATTACGATTTCGTCGCGCAGCCCGCCGATCTTCAGGTGCTTCACGGCGCCAATGAGGCTGGCAAATCGACCACGCTTGCCGCCATAGGCGATCTTTTTTTCGGCTTTCCCAATCTCAAGGCGCAGGATTGGCGCTTCGACGCGGCTCAGCTTCGCGTCGGCGCCAGCCTTGAACAGAGCGATACGCGGCTCGATGTCGTGCGTAAGCGGGGCCGCACACAAACGCTGCTTGCCCCTGACGACACCACGCCACTTGATGAAAACACGCTGCTCCGCTGGCTCGGCGGCGTCGATCGTGCCGCTTTCGAGCGCATGTGGAGCCTCGACCATCAGCGTCTGCGCGCCGGTGGCGACGCCATGGCACGCTTTGAGGGCGATCTCGGCCAGCAGCTTCTGGCCGCAGGTTTCGGGCTCGAAAACGTGCAGAACGTCCTCGATGCGCTCGACGCACAGGCCAACGCACTGTGGAAGAAAGGCGGACGCGGCACTCGACTTGGCGAGCTGAAAAAAGAATTCGATGCGGCGCGTGGCCAGCTGAGTGCCGCCGAGGGCGCGCGCACGCGCTGGACAGCGCTGAACAACGAAGCCAGCGCCTTGATGCCGATCGCCTCGGCCTTGAGCAGCGTATCACGACCCTGCGTCAGGAACGCAGCAGGCTGGAACGCCTCAGGCGTCTGAGATCGACGCTAACCCGACTGGATGCGCTCAGCGACACACTGAATGCCAACCCCGCCCCACTCTTCACCCCGCAGGAGCATGAAACTTGCGAGGGGCTGCTGCGGAGCTGGACCGAAGCGCTGCAAAGACGGGCCGATCTTCAACATGCCTATGATGGACTGGTCGAAACCCGCGCAGGCTGCCAGCCCGATCTCGTTCTGCTGTCGCGGGAAAAAGAAGTACGTGACTTCAGGGGCCGTTTCGAGACGCTCGGCCCCAACCGTACCGACCGCGAGGAAGAAGCCAGCCTGTCGCGGCTTGAAGCCGCATTGCTGGCAGAGGGGTACACCGGCACTGCGGAGGAAATTCTCTGCCACCTGCCGGAAGAGGCGCTCCTCGCAAAATTGCGCCCACTGGCGAAAGCGCATGACGCCCTGATCCTGCGTGAAGCCGAGTGGCGCCGAAATCATGACGCCGCGCAAGAGAGACTGGCCCGCGCCAAAGCAACACGCGCGCAGTCACGGCCTCCGATCTGCGCCCCTTGCAGATTGCCCTGCAACAGGCCGAGTCTCTGGGAGACATCGACAGCGCCGTGACCGCGCTCGAACGCGCTTGTCGCGAGACTGGTGCACGGCTGACCCAGTTCCTGCGCGATCTGCTGCCATGGGATGGTGCCCCGGAAGCTCTGGAGAGGATGGCCCTCCCCGAACCCGTCTTTCTGGATAATCAGCGCGAGGAGTGGCGCGAAAGGCAGAAAGCCATTGCCACAGTCAAAGACGCCCTGCAGGCCGTCAGTGACACCCGGGAACGCCTTCTGCTCGACAAGGCCCAGCTCGAACAGCGCGATATCGTCTCACATACCGCGCTCAGCCAGGAGCGCACCCGGCGCGACACCCTTTTCGACACACTGATGATGTCCTAACGATGCGGGAAAGCGAGGGGATTATCTGGCGTCACGGCTCCTGACCGATCAACTCGCCGATCGCCGCTTCGAAGACGCGGAGGAATCGGCAAAGCTGACCCAGATCGAACAGGCACTCGAACGCTGCATTCTGGAGCGGACCCAGGCAGAATCGCGGCGCGACGCCCTGATTCAGGCTGAGGAGGAAGCCGGTCGCGCCTGGCAGAGTGAAGTGGAGAAACGGGGCCTGCCCGTCTTGCCGCCAGACCGTCTGACCGGCTGGCTGGATCTCAGGCAAAAGGCACTCGACGCGCAGGCGCGTCATCAGGCCGCGCAATCCGATCATGATACGGCCCGCGCCCGGCGCGATTTCATGCTTGCGACATTGCGCCAGCTTCTGCCGGCTCTCGCGCAAACCGGCACACTCGCCGACATCATGATCGACGCCAGAATGCAGCTGCGTGACCGCGAGAAGGAGGCTCAACGCCTCGCCGAGCGCGAAACGGAGTGCGATCTGGCCCGGCGCGAGGCTCTGTCAGAGCAGCGCAGGGGTGAGGCGCTTGTTGCCGAGCGACAGGCGCTGCTTGCGCGCTGGACCGAGACACTCCCCGGCATAGCACCATGGTCGTCGGAGAAAGTCGAAAGCCTCGAAGACGCGCGCAGAAAGGCCAGCACGCTGCTGATCCGGCGTACAGCCTGACAGCACGAAAAGCCGACAGCGCCGCCCTCGAAGAGGCTTTCCGCCATTTCATGGTGAGTCTCGGTCGGGGGGAGGCCCTCGCTCTGGCAACACCTGGCGCAGCATGGCCTCACTGCACGAGGCCCTGCTGAAAGCACATCTCGACAAGGCGCAGGCCGATCGTCAGGATGCCCGGATCACGGAGCAGGCCGAGGCCTGCACACTTGCCGACACGAAGCTGGAGACGCTGCGCGCCACGTTCACACCATTTCTGCAACGGCTAGGCGCCTCCGAAATCGATGCCATACGTCCGGTCCTTGATGAAGCAGCGCGTCATTATCGCGATCAGGAAGAGAAGACGCGGCTTGAAACTCAGATCACCGAACATTCGGACGGGCTGGATCTGGCCCAATTGCAGGCACAGGCCAGAGAGACCGACCCCGCCCTGATAGAAACCCGCCTCGGCGCCGTTGAGAGCGAACAGACCGAGCTGGAGCGGCAGCGCGATGCAGCCTTCTCGCGCGGTGGCGAAATCAGGCGTCGCTGCGTGAGATCGAAAAGGACGAGGCCGCTCTCAATGCGGCTTTCGACATCGAATCCTGCCGGGCCAAAATGGCGCGCGCTGCCGAAGAATGGGCATCAGCACGTATCCAGACGTTGATCCTCACCCATGTCGCTAGGCGCCAGAGGCTCGAAAACACCAACCCGCTTCTGAAAGCGGCAGAAGCGATTTTCACGTCGCTGACATGCGGGCGGTATCAAAAGCTCCTCATCGCAGAAGACGGCAGGACGCCAGAACTCGCAGGCATGATGCAGAACGAGAGAATGGTGCGTCCCTCGGCGATGAGCGAAGGCACACGCGATCAACTTTACCTGAGCCTGCGTCTGGCAGCCCTCGAACAGGCTCGGGCGCGTGGCGTGACCCTGCCTTTCATCGCCGATGATCTGTTCATCACCTTCGACGAAAACCGCGCCGAAGCAGGGTTTGCGACACTGGCAGCTATGGCGCGGCATCAGCAGATCCTGTTTCTGACTCATCATGCCCATCTCGCCACCATGGCCGCTGCATTTGGTGCGACGCGCCATGCCGTGTAATTTTGCGATCATGAATTATGGGACGATCTTCATCACGGGCGCCGCCTCGGGCATCGGCCGCGCTCTGGCCGTAGCTCTTGCCGCACCGGGCCGCCAGCTCCATCTCGCCGACTGCCAGCGGAATGGCCTCGACGACACGGGCACAGCCTGTCAGGAAAAAGGCGCCGAGACACATCTCACCTGCCTCGACGTAACCGATCAGGAGGCCACGACGAAGTGGTGTGCCCAGCGTCGGATCGATCGGTCGACCTGCTTCTGGTCTGTGCGGGCGTCACAGGCGGGGTCGCCGCCCAGGAAGGTGACGGAGCCGCGTTCGAAAGCATCGAGCAGGTCCGCCGCATGATGGCCGTCAATCTTGACGGGGCCCTCAATGCGATTCTGCCATGATGGCGCGTATGCGTGCCCAGCCCCTGCGCAAAACTGGCCGACTTGCCCGCCAGCGAGGCAGATCTGCGCCATAGCCTCGGTCGCGGGCCTGGTCTCCTATCCCGGCACGCCATCCTATTCTGCCTCGAAAGCGGCGCTCGACCGCTTTTTGGTGGCAAGCGGCGCCTATAGCCGGCGGGCCGGGATCCATCTCTCCAGCGTCTGTTGCAGCTTTGTCGATACGCCCATGGTCGCGCAAAACCGCTTCCCCATGCCCGGCCTTTCAAGCGTCGAACGTGCGGTCGCTCAGATCCTGCGTGGTCTGGTACGACGCAAAAGGCGCATCATCTTTCCTGCCTGGCTGGTTCTGGGCTCGCGCTTCATGGATGTGCTACCCGTGCGTCTGGCCGAGGCCTATTATACGCACCAACCCACCGGACGCCCCGGCTCGATGGCGCCTCTCGACCACTAGTCATACCGGCCATACGAAAAGAATAAGACAGAGACGCCTCGGGCTACGTATTCAGGCAAAAACTTTGCTATGGAGACGAAATGAATTTCTGCCGTCTCTTCATCATGCGTCCCGTGGCGACGATTCTGCTCGCCCTTTCGCTGTTTGCCGCCGGCGCCATCTGCTATCCGCTGATGCCTGTCGCAAGCCTGCCCGATATCGGGTCTTCGACGATCAATGTCGAAGTCGAGCAGCCGGGCGCCAGTCCCGAACAGATGGTCAGTTCGGTCACGACGCCGCTGGAGCGCTATCTCGGTCAGATTGCCGGGGTAAAGCTGATCGAGTCAGACAGTGAAAACAGCTTCGCCTATATCCGCATCGATTTTGTCGAATCCCGCAATATCGACGGCGCCCTGCGCGATGTTCAGGCCGCGCTGAGAGCGGCACGCGCCGATCTGCCCCAGGGCACGCTCGACCGCGACCCCTATGCCTACAAGGATGATCCGACCTCACAGCCGGTCTATCTGCTCTCCCTGACCTCCGATGTCATGACGCTGCCCAAGCTGTTCGACCTCGCCCAGATCAGAGTCAAGCCGCTTCTGGCGCAGATCAAGGGCGTGGGCCGCGTTCAGGCGGTGGGCTCGGCAGCACCAGCTGTGCGCGTGGATGTAAACCCCTATGCGCTTTACAAATGGGGCATCGGTTTTGAAGACGTGCGACAGGCCCTCGCTTCGGCCAACGCCAACACACCTAAGGCTTTCTCGATTCTGGCGGCCAGCGACTCATGCTGGAGACGAACGATCAGGCCGAGGATGCCGCGCAATACCGCGATCTGATCATCGGCTATCGCAACAACATCAACCCGATCAAACTGTCTTCGGTCGCCGAGGTGAAGGACAGCGTTCAGGATCTGTATCAGGCGGGTTATTTCAACAACAAACCCGCCATTACCCTGATCGTGCGCGGTCAGCCCAAGGCGAACACGGTCAGGATCGTCGATGCCGTGAAAGCGCGTATGGGCACGCTACGAGCGGTCCTGCCACCGGGTGTCGAAATGGGCACGGCTATCGACCTTTCATCGAGCATACGCGCCTCTCTGGACGATACGCAGCTGACCCTGGGCATCTCGATCATTCTGGTGATCGGGGTCATTCTCGTTTTCCTGCGCCGCCTGCGCTCGACGATCATCCTGCCGTGACCGTACCGATTGCGCTCGTCGGGACGCTGGCCGTCATGAAATGGGAGCATTTCACCCTCGATATCATGTCGCTCATGGCCCTCACCATTTCGGTGGGCTTCGTGGTCGATGACGCCATCGTCGTGCTTGAAAATATCGCCCGCCATATGGAAGCGGGGATGGACCGCATGAGCGCGAGCCTGAAAGGCTCCTCGGAAATCGGCTTTACCGTGCTGTCGATCACCGCCTCGCTGATTGCCGTGTTTATCCCCCTACTCTTTATCCCGGGTCAGGTCGGCGCAATATTCTACGAATTCTCGATGACCATCGTCTCGGCGCTGCTCATTTCACTGGCTTTGTCGCTCACTCTCACCCCCATGATGTGCGCCTACTGGCTGGACGTGGAGCATGAGGAGCCAACCGGACCTGGGCTGCGTGACCGCACCCTGCGCCTGATCGATTTCGTGCTCGATGGCATCATCGCGCTTTATGCGCGCACGCTGCGGGTGGCGCTGCGGTTTCACGTTCTGACAGCGCTCACTCTGCCCCTCAGCTTTATCGTCCTTGTCGCCTCTATCGTGCTGATGCCCAAGACGGGCGTACCGGCGCAGGATATCTCTCTCGTCGGCGGATCGATCAGCGGCGATGACACGATGTCGTTTTCCGAAATCACCAAGCGCATCCATTATGTCGGCGAGGTCATGAAAGCCGACCCGGATGTGCTGTCTGTCACCAGCTGGAACAACAGCAGTAGCGACGGCCAGCTTTTTGCCCGGCTTTCAGACAAGCGCACCCGCACGCGTACAGACATCCAGATTGTGGACAGCATACGCAAGAAGCTGGGTGACATGCCCGGCCTGCGCACCTCGTTCTTTTCGGCAGGCGACCCCAATGGCGGCGGCGGTCAGCATCGCAACGGCGCCTATCGCTACGTGCTGCGCGATCAGGACCCGGTGGAGCTGAAGCTCTGGGTGCAGCGCCTTGCCACCAGGCTGCGCAAGAACAAGATGATGACCACCGTCACCACCAATGTCGAAGGTCACGGCGCCTCGGTGCATGTGAAACTGCGCCGCGATACGGAGGCCCGCTATCTGGTCACGCCACAGCTCGTCGGCAATGTGCTCTACGATGCTTACGGCCAGACCGTTGCCTCGCGCATCCATACCGACATCACCACTCATTCGGTGGTGATGGAAGTGGCCCGCGCCTATCGGGAATCACCGGAACAATTGCGCAGCGCCTGGGTCTCGACTGCCTCGGGCACGCCTTCGGGCGCCGTACGCTCCAACCAGATACGCGTGAAGACCACAGGCAGCAGCTCCGCCTCGACAGCCACGCAGCTCAGCGAGGCATCTTTGCGCAATGCCATAGCCAACCAGATTACCGGCAACAACTCCAACGGTTCCGCAGTCGCCTCTTCCGTCGAGACCATGATCCCGCTTATCAATGTGGCCGATCTGGTGATGGAACCCACACCGATGGAAATCGACCATCAGCAGGGCATGACCTCGACCGCCATCAGCTTCGATCTGACCGATGGCAAGACCTATGAGGACGCGCGCAAGCTGATCGAAAGCACGATGAAGGATATGGGCGCCCCGCCCGGCCTGACGGGCGAATTTTCCGGTCTGGCGGGTGAGACCAAGGACATGCTGGTCAATGAGTTGCTGGCCTTTGTTGCGGCGCTCTTTGCCATGTATATCGTTCTGGGCGTGCTTTACGAGAGCATGATCCACCCTTTCACTATTCTCTCCACCCTGCCTTCAGCCGGTATCGGGGCCATTCTCGGGCTCTGGGTCGGAGGCGAATCCTTCAGTCTCATTGCCATGATCGGCATGATCCTGCTCACCGGCATCGTGAAAAAGAACGCGATTCTGATGATCGATTTCGCGCTCTATGCCGAAAAGGAGCTGGGCCATACGCCTCGCGAAGCCATTTACGAAGCCTGCCTGACGCGGTTTCGCCCCATTCTCATGACCACCCTTGCCGCTGCTCTCGGCGCTGTGCCGCTGATGGTCGGTCACGGTTACGGGTCAGAGATGCGCCGGCCGCTCGGCATCGCCATTGTGGGCGGCATGCTCATCAGCCAGCTGCTCACGCTTTATACCACCCCGGTCGTCTATCTCTACATGGATGCAATAGGGCGTTTCGGCACGCGGTTGTGGCACCGTTTCGTGCCCAGACGCCCCGCTCCACGCCCGCTCGCAGCCCCGCTCCCCTCTGAAAGCTGAAAGCCCGTCATGTTTCTCAAAGCCCTCAGCCCGGCCTTTCTGCTTTGCGCCAGCCTGCTGACGCCCGCCTTCGCTGCGTCTACCGCCCCGCTGCATCTTTTCAATGCGCCCGCACTCTCGCCCGATGGCCATCTTCTCGCGACACTGGACACGACTGAACAGCCCGGTTCCGACGCCACACCTGTGCCATCTCTCGTTTTGCGCAGCCTGCCGGGCGGCAAGGCCACAATCATCGCCCTGCCCTGCAAGGACTGCCTTCCATCCAGCCCGAGCTGGAGCCCCGACGGCACGCATCTGGCCTTTATCGTCAGACAGAAAGACACGCAGAATCGCCAGATCATGCGTGTTGAAAGCTCTGGTAGAAAACTGGAAACGCTCCTGAAGTTCACAGGGTCTTTGCAGGATCTGCGCTACGGCCCCGATGGCGAACTGGCCGTACTCGCCATCGCCAATGCCAGACGCGACCCCGGTGCGCTTCAGGCAGGGGCGCCCGAAACAGGCGAGATCGATGCGAAGGAAGACGAGCAGCGTATCGCCACGATCGAAAAAAATGCCCTGCACTGGCAATCGCCCGACGGACTCTATGTCTATGAGTACGACTGGCAGAAAAGCGCCGGCCCCGCTTTTGTCGGCACGGCAGCCGAAGGCAATGGCGACGCCCATTGGTGGCAGGCCCATCTCTCACGCTTTGCGGACGGGCAGGAGACAATTCTCTACACCCACGCATTGTCACAACAGATCGGCCTGCCTCTCGTGTCCCCTGACGGCAGAAGCGTCAGCTTCGTCGCCGGTCTGATGAGCGATTTCGGCTTTTTTGGTGGCGATGCTCTCCAGCTCGACCTCACCACGCCGGGCGCCGCCCCTGTCACCCTGACCAGAAACAGCAAAAGCACCGTCACGGGGCTGAGCTGGTGTCAGGGCCGTCTGATCGCCTCTTCCATCGCCAGCCCGAAAACGGTGCTTGAGGCGCTTGATGACAAGGCACCGCTCATGGTGAGTTCCGACGATCTGCTTTCTAATGGCGGCGGCGAGCCCCGCCTGACCTGCGCGGGCGGTCGGAGCGTCGTCATCCGCCAGAATTTCACGAAAGCACCCGAGATCTGGGCTGGCAGGATCGGTGACTGGCAGCAGGTCACCCATCTCAATGAGGGCCTGTCCGTGCCCGTAAAAGCCGAAAGCGTGAGCTGGACAAGTGACGGATTTTCCGTGCAGGGCTGGCATCTCGCCCCGCTTTCACGCCCCGCGCCCATGACCCGTGACGGCAAGGTGCCGCTCATCACCGAAATTCATGGCGGCCCGTCTTCAGCCGTCATGCCACGTTTTCTGCGCGCAAATGGCGATGCGGCCGTGCTGCTGAAAGCCGGGTATGATCTGTTCATGCCCAACCCGCGCGGCAGCTACGGTCAGGGCGAAGCCTTCACCATGGCGAACCGTCGCGATTTCGGGTACGGCGATCTGCGCGACGTGCAGCGCGGCGTCGACGCGCTTGAAAAAACAGCCCCGATCGACGAGAGCCGTCTCGGCATTACCGGCTATTCCTATGGCGGCTACATGACCATGTGGATCGTGACGCAGACAAACCGCTTCAAGGCGGCCGCCGCAGGAGGTGGCATTGCAAACTGGCAGTCCTATTATGGCCAGAACGGCATCGATGCTGGATGCCGCCTTTCTTTGGCGCCACGGTCTATGACGATCCGGCTGTCTACGCCCATTCCTCGCCGATTACCTTCATCAAGCAGGTGAAGACCCCGACCTTCATCTATGTCGGTGCCAATGACGTCGAATGTCCGCCTGCACAAAGTCTTGAATTCTATCATGCCTTGCGTGCGCTCGGAATTCCGACCAGCCTTGTGATCTATCCCGGTGAAGGGCATGGCATGAGGGGGCGTGACCATGCGATCGATGCCCAGAAGCGTATACTGCATGGTTCGATCGCTATCTTAACGGCCGCGATGCCCACCCTGCCGTGGCAAACTGAGAACGGTCTGTTACGTTTGGCTTGAGAAGTTTTGGAGTCGAGATGCATAATAAAAACCAGGCACCCTTCTCAGGCCTGCTGACCCCGATCAGACTGGCTATTCCCGGTCTCATTCTCGGTTGTGCGCTCTCGGCCTGTGCCAAGCACAGACAACGGAGGCACCGCCCCTGCCTTCGGCCATAACCCCGGCAGCCCCCGCTGCACCATCCGATCACGCTGCCTCGGCTCCCGTCGTCATTCCGCCCCTGCCGGTCGTTTCGGAGTCGGAAGCTCGACTCGAGGCCAGCCGCCTGACGGTGCAGATGAAGAAATCGGTCAAGCGCTTTACCACCTACACACCCGAGATTCGTCAACGTTTCATACGCCTCGCGCGCGCCGCCATCGCCAGCACCAATACGCCCATCGACCGCCCCCAGATCCTGATGGTGGTCGACCGCAACCCCAAGGTGCAGCGTCTCTGCTTCGTGCTGGCCATGCCCGGCAACGCGGATTGGGAAACGCTGGGCGGCACCCCGGTCTCGACCGGACAGGCGGGACGCAAATTCTACTACATCACCCCGACAGGCGTGTTCATCAACACACCCGACCGTCTGGGTTATCGGGCGCTTGGCACCAAAAACGAAAACGGCATTCGCGGTATCGGCGCCAAGGGTATGCGCGTCTGGGATATGGGCTGGCACAATGCCGTCAAGGGCTGGCGTCCTGACCGTGAGACGGGTGATATCCGCCTGGAAATCCATGCGACCGACCCCGACTTCCTCGAGCAGCGCCTTGGCCACACAGCGTCGGAAGGCTGCATTCGTATCCCTGCCACGATGAATATCTTCATGGACAAGAACGGCCTGCTTGACGTGCAATATGAGCAGGCTGCCAGCTATGACGGGCGCTTTCGCGCGCTTCTGCCCAAGGACCGCACACCTAGTCCGATTGCAGGGGATGCGCTGGTCGTCGTGGACTCAGCCGAAGCCGTGCAGGCCATATCCTCCGCCACTGTCGGGCATCAGACCCTGCCCACCCATCACGAAGGCTGATCGTCCCGGCTCAAGCCGCCCGTTCCGGCAAGGCAAGAGCAGGAAAAGCTGCCTCCAGCGATTGGGCGACGAGGCGCGTTGCGGCGGGTAGAGACCGCGCCTGATCGACGCAGAAACAGAGTTCGAACGGTCTGATCTTGCGATTGGCGAGCGGCACGAAGATGAGCGATCCCTCGCCCACCTCCTGCATCACGTCGACAGAACTCAGAATGCTGATACCGACCCCGCTCCTGACCAGTGATTTGATGGCCTCGATATCGTCCGATTCACAGACGGGGAGCCCCTCCTGAGCCGTCTCAGCGGTGAGCCACGCGATTTTCCGCGCCAGCGCCAGCGGCGCGGCTGGGGCTATCAGGGGATAGGAAACCCCCTGGCTGAACCGTACCTCGCCTTGCGCGGTCAGAGGATGGCCGGGCAGGGTGACGAACCCCAGAGGCAGGCAATTCTCGCCCTCACAGAAAGACGTGAGGACAGCACCGGATCGAAAATCAGCGCCAGCTCGCCTTGCCCCTCGATCAGCGCCGGGCCGATCTCGTGATTGGCTTTCACCAGCACGCTGAGAGTAATGCCTGGATGCTGTATGCGCAGGGCCGCGATCACGCCGGGCACCAGACCGCGCGCCATGGCCTCGGGAATGAGCAGCGTCACGTGACCCCGCCTCAACCCCTTGAGGTCGTCGATCTCGGTGCGGCACGCATCCAGTTCGCGTTGCCAGCGTCTGGTCTGCACCAGCAGCATCGCCCCCGCTGCCGTCAGCCTGAGCCCTGACGGCAGACGCTCGAAAAGGGGCGAGCCGAGTGTCTCCTCACCCAGCAATATCTGTCGATCGATCGACGACGCTGAAATTCCCAAGGCTTCGGAAGCCCGCCTGATCGACCGTGCTGTGCCACGGCCATGAAATAGCGCGAGAAACGCGAAAAAACGGGCATGAGAAGGCGCTCTCTTTTTTAGAACGGACAGTAAGGAATTTCGATATATCGTCGAACGGACAGGAAGTGAGATGTTTTTCTTGTTCCAGCATCAACCGGCGAGGCCCCATGTCAGAAACTCTCGAGCGTCCGGTACAATTGCCGCGTCAATGCAGCTTCGACGCCGCGGACTGGGCCATCCTGTCGCGCTTCTGGTATCCCATCGCCCTTTGCCGCGATATCGGCAACACACCCACCGCTGCGACCCTGCTCGACGAAACGCTGGTGATCTATCGCTCGGGTGAGGAAATCGTGGTGGCGCAGGATCTCTGCCCGCATCGCGGTGTCCCTCTCAGCATGGGGTCGGGTGACGGCGAGAGCATCGCCTGCGCCTATCACGGCTTTCGTTTCGGTCAGGCCGGGCGCTGCGTGAAGGTGCCCGCCCATCCCAACTCGGCCATACCCAACAAGCTGCATCTCAGGACCTTCCCGGTGCGGCAGCGTTATGGGCTGGTCTGGACCTGCCTCGCTGGCGAGACGCCGCATGATGTGCCCGACATGCCGCATTGGCATGACCCCGGCTATCAGCAGATCACCTGCCCCTCGATCGATATTGCCGGCTTTGCCGGGCGACAGGTCGAAGGATTTCTCGACGTCGCCCATTTTGCCTTCGTGCACACCGACACCTTTGCCGATCCCGAAAATCCGGTCGTGCCCCCTTATATGCCAAAGATGACTGCAGACGGCTTCGAGGTCGAATATCGCAGCTTTGTCGGCAATTATCCTATCGGCGTAGAGGGCCGCGCCCCGGAGGGTTTCGAGTGGCTGCGCCATTTCCGCACGTCCTTGCCTTTCACGGCAACGCTCGAAATCCATTTTCCCGATGACGGGCGGCTGGTCATCATGAACGCGGCCTCACCTGTCTCTGCCCGCAAGACACGCATGTTCGCGCCGATCTGTCGCAATTTCGATCAGGATATTCCCGTCGAGGCCGTCTATGAATTCAATCGACGCGTTTTCGAAGAAGACCGCCTTCTGGTGGAGGCGCAAAAGCCCGAATGCCTGCCCCTCGACCCCACACTCGAAGCCCATATCATGGCCGATCGCAGCTCCATCGCCTATCGCAAGGGGCTGCGCGATCTGGGTCTGAGCCGGTTCTTTATCGCCTGACACAAGCCCTACGCAGGATGCCTCCGCAAAGAACGCATGGCTCCTGCGGCGAGAGGACATAACCCCGCGCCTCGCCTCTCTTGCCTCGCCCCGTCTTGTGGCTTCCTCTGGGAACAAAGAGAGGGAGACTCGCACATCATGGGCATGACCAGAACCGAACACGATCTTCTTGGCACGCGTGAAGTCCCGAGCGAGGCCTATTACGGCATTCACACTTTGCGCGCCGTCGAGAATTTTCCCATCACCGGTCGCCGGATCAGCGCCTATCCCGAGCTCATCAATGCGCTCGCCGCTATCAAGCAGGCTGCGGCCCTCAGCAATCGCGATCTCGGGCTTCTCGATGCGTCAAAAGCGCGCGCCATCATGCTGCCTGCGAGGATGTGCGCAGCGGGCAATTGCACGACGAATTCGTTGTCGATGTCATCCAGGGTGGCGCTGGCACCTCGACCAACATGAACGCCAATGAAGTCATTGCCAATCGCGCGCTCGAACATCTGGGGCGCCGACGCGGCGACTACAGCGCGCTTCACCCCATCGATCACGTCAATATGGGCCAGAGCACGAACGACGTTTATCCCACTGCCCTGCGCATCGCCGCCATTCATGGCGTCAACCACCTGACCGACGCCATGACCGTGCTCCGCAAGGCGTTCATTGCCAAAGCGCGGGAATTCCATGACATCCTCAAAATGGGCCGCACCCAGCTTCAGGATGCCGTCCCCATGACGCTGGGGCAGGAATTCCAGACCTATGCCGTCATGCTCGACGAAGATCAAAAACGCCTGAACGAGGCCATTCTTCTGATCAGCGAGATCAATCTGGGCGGCACCGCCATCGGCACACGCATCGCCAGCCACCCGGATTTTGCCACAACGGTCTGCGCCCATCTCAACCAGATCACTAATCTCCACCTCCTGACTGCCAGCGACCTCATCGAAGCCACTCAGGATTGCGGCGCCTTCGTTCAGGTTTCCGGCGTGCTCAAACGCTTCGCCGTCAAGCTGTCGAAAATCTGCAACGATCTGCGCCTGCTCTCCTCAGGGCCACGCGCCGGGCTGAACGAGATCAACCTGCCCCCCATGCAGTCGGGCTCTTCGATCATGCCGGGCAAGATCAACCCCGTCATTCCCGAAGTCGTCAATCAGGTCGCCTTCGAAGTGATCGGCAATGATCTGACCGTTACCATGGCAGCCGAGGCCGGTCAGCTTCAGCTCAACGCGTTCGAGCCGATCATTGCCCACAGCCTGTTCAAGAGCCTGACCCATCTCCACGCCGCCTGCCTGACCCTCGAATCACGCTGCATTCGCGGCATCACCGCGAATACCGCCCAGCTCGAAGCCATGGTGACGCATTCCATCGGCCTCGTGACCGTTCTCAACCCCTATATCGGCTACGAAACCGCCACCGCTATCGCGCTCGAAGCCCATCGCACCGGACGCGGCGTGATCGAAATCGTGCGTGAACGCCAACTCGTGCCGGAAGAAACGCTCGGTAAGATCCTCTCTCCCGAAGGTCTCTGTCATTTGCACAAGGCGGAGCCACTCTGAGGGAAGGCTTTTCAGGACGAGGAATTCATCAGGCTCTGCCCTGAAACCCGCCAAAAGGCCATCGCCCTTTGGATACCCGTTTTTATATGGATGGACGGGGCACATCGCTTTTCGGTGGCGCGGCAGCGCCTGGCGAGGCCTCGTTCAGTCGAGCGACTCCTCAGGCTTCTCGCTCCAGGCCGCCTGAACGCCCGGAATACGCATCAGAGCGGTAACGACCTCGTCAGGCGTCTTGATGCCGTGCACATGCAGGGTGATGAGCAGCTTTTCACTCTCGGCCTGACGCTCCTGCGAGACGTGACCGAGCGTAAAGCCGAGCTTGGTCAGGGTGGTGCTGACGAGTTCGGTGAATTCCACGCTCGAATCACCACGCACACTGATCTTGAACCGTGACGCGGGGCGCGCGGCATCTTCAGCAGCCAGCCAGGGGTAAGAAACATGGTCGCGAGATACCCGACGGTCGTCAGCAGGGCCACGATGGTCATACCCGCACCGCAGGCCATGCCTATGGCTGCAGTGAGCCAGACCGAAGCAGCGGTCGTCAGGCCGCGCACGGTGTCACGCCGCATGAAAATGACACCGCCGCCGATAAAACCGAGACCTGAGACGATCTGGGCGGCTACGCGTGACGGATCGACCACAACGCGGTCCGGCACCAGTACATCGTCGAAGCCGTATTTGGAGATCAGCATGAAGAGTGCAGCGGAGACCCCGACGAGCGTATAGGTGCGAAAACCTGCTGCTTTCTGTCGATATTCGCGTTCAAGACCGACCAGAGCGGACAGGAAAAAAGCGAACCCCAGCTCCTGAAGCTGAAGCAGCCCCTCACCGGGAATATGCGCGAACAGACCCACCGCGTGCATGACAGCCTCCCCTCGAAACAACGCCCTTGCGGACACGAAGATGAATATTGCGCACGGATGACGACCGCAACAGCCTCTTGGCTTGCTCGAATCGTCCGCGGCCATGATAGAGGGACGCTGTGACTATGATCGATACATCCAAACAATCCGTGGCCGATGACGGCCTTACCGCGCTGCTGCGCCGCTCGCCTCCGGCCAACCCCGAGGCCGAACGCGCTTTGCTGGGCGCGCTCCTGACCAATAACAAGGCCTATGAGCGCGTCTCCGACTTTCTGGTGGCGGCGCATTTTGCCGACCCGCTGCATGGGCGTATCTTCGAGGCGATCGCCCGGCGTATCGACCGGGGCATGCTGGCCGACCCCATCACCATGCGCGCTGAATTCGAGCATTCGGGGCTTCTGGATGAAGTCGGTGGTCCGCAATATCTGGGCCAGTTGCTCATGGCGATGGTCGGCATCGTCAATGCAGGCGATTACGGACGCGCTATCCATGATGCCTGGATCAGACGCCAGCTGATAGAGATCGGTGAATCGGTCGTCAATAATGCCTATGGCGCCCGCGCCGATCTGGAAGGCGGCGACCAGATTGCGGCAGCGGAAGAAACCCTGTTCAAACTGGCCACAGACAAGGGTCAGGATGGCGGGTTCGTGACCTTCGAGCGCGCCTTGACCGGGGCCCTGCAGGTGGCCGAGCAGGCCTTTCAGCGCACGGGCGATGTCAGCGGCCTGACCTCGGGCCTACGCGATTTCGACAAGAAAACGGGCGGCCTGCATCCATCGGATCTGCTGATCCTCGCGGGACGACCCGCCATGGGAAAGACAGCGCTTGCAACCAAGATAGCGTTCTCGGCGGCGCAGGCTCTGATGCGCGAAGCGGAAGACAAAGGTACGAAGCCGCGCGGCGCCGTGGCCATCTTCTCGCTCGAAATGTCGTCTGAGCAGCTCGCAACGCGTATCCTGTCGGAGCAATCCGAAGTTTCGGGTGAAAAAATCCGTCGCGGCGATATCGGCCAGCGCGAATTCGACCGCTTCGTGCGTGTCTCTCGCGAATTGTCGGAGCTGCCGCTGCATATCGACGATACCCCCGCCATTTCGCTCTCAGCCATGCGTACGCGTTGCCGCCGACTGGCACGCACCAAGGGACTGAGCCTTGTGGTGGTCGATTATCTCCAGCTCATGCGCCCCGCCATCGGCACCAAGCCCGAAAGCCGCGTGCTCGAAATCTCGATGATCACCCAGGGGCTCAAGGCCATTGCCAAGGAGCTTTCGGTGCCGGTCATTGCGCTGTCCCAGCTCTCCCGTCAGGTGGAATCGCGTGAGGACAAACGCCCGATGCTCTCGGATCTGCGTGAATCCGGCTCGATCGAGCAGGACGCCGACGCCGTGATGTTCGTCTATCGCGACGAATATTATTTGCAACAGCGCATGCCCAAAGATAGTGCTTATGAGAGCATGGATAAATATCAGGTCGCCATGGAAGAATGGCAGCGCAAGATGGCGCTCGTGCATAACAAGGCCGAGCTGATTCTGGAAAAACAGCGTCACGGACCGACCGGCACCGTCTCGCTTTTCTTCGAAGGCGAATTCACCCGCTTCGGCGATCTGGATACCGTCCACGACGTTTGATCGACGCGGAGGTACTTTTTATCTGGAGTGCCTCCATCAGCTAAGGAGCCGCGAAACAGCTTCTGTAGCCTGACTATCGGAGGCCGCCAGAATACAGGAACGCCTTGTGGCTTTTGCTTGAGATAACCCGTTTCAAAACGTCAAGGTGACGGGCGCAGTGTCCGACTATGCAGTTGTTACGGAAGAAGACACAGACTCGTTCCTGGAAAGTTCCACTTCAGGGCAAGCCCTGTGGCGCGGATTCAGTGAGTTCGATCTGCTCCGTCTCCAAAATCGCATCCGCGTTGTCCATAAGCGGCTCGACATAGGCAATATAGGACTCCATTTTTGCCAGCCGACTGGCAAACTCTCCCAGTCCCCCACAGAAATGCACCAGACCCGATCGAGGAATATCGGCAAAAGCCGCAGGGGGCCAATTCACGATATAGGCTGCAATTGCATCGTCATCGATCAGATCGAGAGAAATGAGCGCATAATTGAAAACAGACTGATCGTAGGAATAACTGTTCTTGTAGTGAAACCGATTTAGGCTTCCCTTTACCTTCGCCATGAAGCGAACCACTTTTTCGAATGCTTCAGTCGAGGAGAAGCCGAAAAAACCTGAATTGATGGGCAGGATCGTCTGACCAGCGATTTTCTCGTCACGTCTCATGAAATCGCTGATGAACCACCCTCCCTCAGAAGCATTTTTCACGCGAAATTCGATATTTACACAAATTTTCTCGCTTTCGAGAGTTCTCTCTACCATTTCTATGAGAGATTTATTGCATATGATATCAGAATCAGAATAATAGACTAGATTATAATCTCTCAATCTATCCAGAACAAATAGACTATACCTAAAAAAGAAGATGTCAGTGTATCCGAATACGTCACAATTTACGAAACTGATAATCCGTTCCAGCCCTGTCAGATCAAGATCGCGAGCAGGTTCATCGATATCCGTGAAAATCACGATAGAAAAACTTACGCCAGAGTTCCGAATGACTGACTTGGCGCATAGAACTGCCGATAACAGCACGTCACGCCGCTCAAAGGCGCAGTAGTAAACCACTGGATTGAAATGGGTGGCGCGATCCATGGCAAGATTGTCGCGCATGAGAAAATTCTCGGCAACGCTCAGAGAAAGATCGTCGTTTCTCTCAAGACAATAACTTTCTTCATCGAGATGAAGCCTGAAGCGCTGAAACGAGATCTGTTGAATTGGACGACCATTGACCGTCACACCGTGCCGCAGGATGCAGCGCAGATAGTGCAGTAACGAAGAAGAGAGGAGGAAAAATCGCTCCCATATCTCTCGACGAAAGGTCGTAAAAAGAGACCCGTCAGGCGCTGCGGATATATACTCACTGTTATATCCGATCGATAAAAAGCGCTCCCCCTCGGTCAGGAGGCCTTGTTGCGGCTGACTCGCTCTTTCACAGTGAACACTCCTGAAGCCCGCACGCAGCCTATAGGCGCACCCATCATGCATGAAGAGAGCTCTCTCCTTATCGAAGAGAAGAGCTTCCTGCTCATGAATCTCTGTAACTTCAACGAATATTGGCGCACCGCATTGAAGGACCAACACCTTTCCGTGCGCATCCATGACAAAAAAAGGTCCGGGATCTTTCCTTTGATCGGACATTCTAATGCACTTTCGACGAAAAATTGGGGTCTGTTTGCCTTTTAACGGCGTCTCTTTCTGATCTGAAAGCCATATTCTCACAGTTGTCAATCGTGCATCCCAGAAACACACTGGAATTACAGACGAAACATAAACGAGAACATATTCGTTGAATATCAATCGTCGCGCAACTTGCCGTCGACGAGGAAAGCATTGCTCTCCGCCTCACCAACGCCAGCGAATGCCTCCTGTGAACGCTGCTGAACCGGGTGGGGCACCCAGACGGGTATTCCGATGACCGGCGAAAAAGTTGGCTGTTAGATCGAGTCCCGCAATGCCTGTAACAGGCATTGCAAACGTGGTAGTAACACCGTGCTCCATTGCGATGGGGGACGAGTCAGTAATTTCAACCGTAATCGGGCCGATCCGGCGTAGGATTGATTGCATGGACGGCTTGGAGAACGGCTGAGGTAGAGCCTAGCTGTAATACTCAGATCGAATCCTCTGCCTACGGGCAAGAGCGCCGCGGTGATGAGAGCGCTCGCTCTGTCACTCGACTGGTATCGAGTTTTTGACATGACGGCTCGCGCACTCGGCATGAAATAACCCGTGTCAGCCGCCATAGCCTCACTGTGCACTGCACCGACACACATAGCCCATACAAGAATTGCTTTTTTATTGATTATTTCTTCAAGCATAACGTGAATTCTACACTTGAATAAGTCAAAAAGGGCGTCAACTTTCGTGACGCCCTGTTACGGTCAGAATTCAGCGGTGTTGGGGTTGGGGCCGGTGCGGCCATTCGCATCATCGAGTGTCTCGATGCGCTTCATGTCTTCCTCATCGAGACGGAAATCGAACACATCGAGATTTTCGTCGATCCGCTTCTGATGAACCGATTTCGGGATGACTATATTCCCGAGTTCGAGATGCCAGCGCAATGTGACCTGCCCCGCGTCTTGCCGTGTTTTTTCGCTATACTGGTAATGATCTCGCCATCGAAGCCGGCGCCGCGGGCCAAGGGGCTCCAGGCCTCAGTACGAATATCGAGCGATTCATTGAAAGCGCGGACATCCTTCTGCTGGAAGGAGGGGTGCAGCTCGATCTGGTTGAGCACCGGCTTGACCCCGGTTTCCTCGATCAGCTGGGTCAGATGCTCGGGCTGGAAATTACACACGCCGATCGAGCGGATACGCCCGTCATTCTTGAGCTTGATGAGCGCCTTCCAGCTTTCGACCGCAAGGCCCGTTTTCGGCATGGGCCAATGAAGCAAATAAAGATCGACCACGTCGCGACGCAGCTTGCGGGCACTTTCATCGAAGGCGCGCATGGCATTGTCATAGCCGAGATCATTCGCCCAAAGCTTGGTTACGGCATAGAGATCGGGAAAATCCTGCAACGCGTCTCCCACGCCGCTCTCATTGCCGTAAAATGCGGCCGTATCGACCATCTGATAGCCAGCCTTGGCCGCATAACGCACGATCTCCGCCGTTTCATCGGCGGGGGTCTTGTAAACGCCAAGCCCGAATTGCGGGATGCGCGTGCCATCATTGAGCGTGAGATGAACCTGCTGGCCATCAGCGCGCATCGTCGCGGAAGAAAGCCCTGAGGAAGAATCGGTGCGAGACATGAGGATCTCCTTACTGTCGCCTTGGCGCGGTATTTTTCAGTCAGTCTAGCGGTCTGACCCGCGCCGGGTTGCAACACGAAACCGAAACACGGTCATCAACGCGTGAACACAGAGGCGCGAAACAGGGGCTTCTGCGGTAAAAACTCTTCGCGCTCCCGGTTCTTGAGCGTGAGACTCTGTGTTAGGAACGAGGTGTCATGATCGCAGCACCAGAAACCCAGTCTCACGCCCCGTCCGACCCCACGGATGCGCCCCTCATTCTGGCGCTGCCGAAAGGCCGCATTCTCAAGGCGCTCGGTCCCGTGCTCGAACGCACCGGGCTGTTCAAGGATGGCAGCGCCATCGGCGAAGGCACGCGCAGCCTGCGATTTCCGACGCTTGACCCCAATGTCGATGTGGTACGCGTGCGCTCTTTCGATGTGGCGACCTTCGTCGCCCATGGGGGCGCCCAGATCGGCGTCTGCGGCGCCGATGTACTGATGGAATTTGACTATCCCGATATCTATGCGCCGCTCGATCTGGGTATAGGTGGCTGCCGTATCTCCCTTGCCCGACCTGTCGGCATGGGCGCGCATGACACGAATGCCGCGAGCTCGCATATTCGCGTCGCCACCAAATATCCGACCATCACGCGGCGCCATTTTGCCGCGAAGGGCGTCAATGCCGAAATCGTGCATCTGCATGGCGCGATGGAACTGGCACCGACACTCGACATGGCGAGCGTGATTGTCGATCTGGTCGATACAGGCTCGACGCTCAAGGCCAATGGCCTGCGCGAGACCGATGTCATCGCCCATGTCACGAGCCGCCTTATCGTCAATCGCGTTGCCCTGAAGACCCGGCCCGATGCCATTCGTGCCTGATCGAGCGCTTTCGCAACGCCCTGCAGGAGAATGCCGCATGAAATGGCTCCAAAGCAGCGACACTGATTTCGAGACCCGCCTCGGCAGCCTTCTAGCCGATCGCAGCGCGGTCGAAACCAGTGTCAGCACCCCTGTTCGCGATATTATCGCCACCATACGTGCTCAGGGTGACGCGGCGCTTTGCGATTACACCGCCCGTTTCGATCGGCTGAATCTCACTTCGGACACCATCCGTATTGCCGAAGCCGAGATTGCTCAGGAAGCTGACAAGGTCGATGCCGAGCTGATGGAGGCCCTGACCCTCGCCGCCACACGTATCGAGTCCTTTCATCGGGCACAGATGCCGTCTGACCTCTCCTACACGGATGACGCCGGTCTGACGCTGGGCATGCGCTGGACATCGCTCGATGCGGTCGGGCTGTACGTGCCCGGCGGCAAGGCCGCCTATCCTTCGTCTGTTCTGATGAATGCCCTGCCCGCCCGTGTGGCCGGTGTCGAGCGAATCGCCATGTGCGTGCCCTGCCCCGATGGTGTGCTCAACCCGCTGGTGCTTGCGGCGGCTCGTGTCTGCGGCGTGAGTGAGATCTATCGTGTCGGTGGCGCCCAGGCGGTGGCCGCCCTCGCCTATGGCACGGCAAGCATTCCACCCGTCGATCGGATCGTCGGGCCGGGCAATGCCTATGTGGCCGAGGCCAAGCGTCAGGTCTTCGGTCATGTTGGCATCGACTCGATTGCAGGCCCGTCCGAGGTCGTCATCGTGGCCGATAACAAAAACGAGCCGCGCTTTGTCGCGCTCGATCTTCTGGCTCAGGCCGAGCATGACGAACTCGCCCAGGCCGTGCTGATCACAGATGATTCCGCCTTTGCCAAAACCATTGTCGAGGCGCTCGAAAACGAGCTTCTGACCCTGCCGCGCGCCGCCATCGCCGGGAAATCCTGGGCTGATCACGGCGCGGTCGTGATCGTGCGCGACTGGGCTGAGGCCGCGCAGATCGCCAATCGCTTTGCCTCCGAGCATCTGGAAGTGATGCTCGACGACGCGCAAGGCTTTGCTACGCAGATCCGTCACGCAGGCGCCATGTTCCTCGGGCGCAACTGCCCCGAGGCCGTGGGCGATTATGTGGGTGGGCCGAACCATGTTCTGCCTACCAGCCGCACGGCACGTTTTGCTTCTGGCCTCTCGGTATTCGACTTCCTCAAGCGCACGACCTCCATCGCCACTGACGCCAATGGCCTGCGCGCCGTCGGCCCCGCCGGTGTCGCGCTTGCCCGTGCCGAAGGACTGGGGGCCCATGCACTCAGCCTTTCGGCGCGACTCGATGCGCTGGGATGGAATCAGAGCTAATCCGGCCCTTTTCATCCCGGTAAATGACCAAGAAACTTGACGTAACGCCCCGCAGCCAGCACATACGCGGCAGAATTTTCATGCCCGGGGCTGGCACGGCCCCTTTTTCTGGCCTGTTCCAGCTTCAATCTCGACAAGGACCCCAATGTCAAAAGAAGACATGATCGAATTCAGCGGCACTGTTACCGAGCTGCTGCCCAATGCCATGTTCCGCGTGACCCTCGACAACGAACACACCATTCTCGCCCATACCAGCGGCAAGATGCGCAAGAACCGCATCCGCGTTCTGGCCGGTGACCGCGTCAATGTCGAAATGACGCCGTACGACCTGTCCAAGGGCCGCATTACCTTCCGCTTCAAGTAAGAGCGTTTTCATGACGGACGGCATACGGCCGGAGCTGATCCTCGCCTCGGCATCCCCCCGGCGTCGATCTTCTGCGCCAGATCGGACTCGTCCCCGATCGCATCGTTGCTGCCGATCTCGATGAATCGCCGCGCCAGAACGAGACGCCGCGCCTCTGCGTCGCACGTCTGGCCCGATCGAAAGCCGAAACGGTTGCCACCCGGACAGGCGAACCGGCGCTGATCCTCGCCGCCGATACGCTCGTTGCCGTGGGGCGACGAATACTGCCCAAGGCTGAAAATCGTGCGACGGCAGAACGTTGCCTGCGCCTGCTCTCGGGCCGGCGTCATACCGTATTGACCGCGGTTTGCGTCATGCCGAGCGCCTCCTGGGCCGAGGGGCGTCGGGTCGAGCGTCTGGTAGAAACCGACGTGACCTTTTCCCGTCTGACCGATTCCCAGATTGCTGCCCTGCTCGATCAGGGTGACTGGCAAGGCAAGGCTGGCGGCTATGCGCTTCAGGGTGCGGCTGCGTCAGTCATACGCTATGTGGGTGGCAGCCCTTCGGCTGTAATCGGCCTGCCCCTTTTCGAAACCGCCCAGATGCTGCGCGGCCAGTCCTTCCGCTTCCTGGCATGAGAGAATGCCGCATCGCCTGGTCACCGGGCGAGGCACGCATTGCGGTCTGCGATGGCGATGATCTGATCGATTTTGCCTCTGGCGGCCCGGCATGCCCGATGGCTATGGCGACACGCATCTGGTCAGGGTGCAGAAGGCCGCGCCAGCACTTGGCGGGGCCTTTGTCACGCTTGCTGATCACAGCACCGGCTTTCTGACAGGCACACACCAGGATGGCGCACTGATCGCTGCCCGCGTGACGCGCAGCGCCCAGAATGGCAAGGGGCTGCGCCTCAAGCCTCTCCCCAATGTATCTCCTGAAGGCGAGGCCCCACAGCTCATGGCGCGCGGCCCGACACCGCTCGAAGACATCGCCATGCGCTACCCGGATCTTGCGTTATGCTGCGACGATCCAACGCTCATGGCGCTTATACCGGCGGCGCTGAGGCCGCGTATCGAGCGTGTTCCTCAGGCCTTCGACACGGTGCTCGAAGCCTGTTGCGACGAGCTTGCCACGCCGCAGGCAACGCTGCCAAACGGACTGCGCGCCACAATCACCCCGACACCTGCCCTGACCGCGATCGATCTGGACGACCCTGCCCCCGATCAGCGCCGCCAGATGGATGGCTTCACCGCCAATCGCAACGCCTTTCCGGCTCTGGCGCGCGAAATACGCCTGCGTAATCTGAGCGGGGCCATTCTGCTGGATCCGGCGGGAGTGCCGTTGCGCAAACGCCCGGCACTCGGCGGCTTTCTCGCCGACGCCTTGGTCGATGACCCAATGCAGCCCAGGATGCTCGGAGCCACATCCCTCGGCCTGCTCGAAGTCGTGCGTGTCAGGGGACGCGCGCCGCTCCATGAGACGCTCTCAAGCCCCGGCGGCCGCGGTCTCTCTGCGCTGAGGCAAATCTTGCGTGACAGGAGCGACAAGAGGGCTGGCGGCAGCCCTGTACTCCGGGCTTCACTGGCCGTCGTTCGCGCTCTGGAGAGCGACCACGACGCGCTGGCACAATTCGCTCTGTGCTGGGGTGCAACGCTGACCCTGACAATGATGCCCGATTACCCGGATGCCTATTGGAGCTTCACACCATGAGCCTCTGCCCCATCTGCAAGCGCTCTACGGAGACAGCGTTTCGCCCGTTCTGCAGCAAGCGCTGCGCCGATATCGATCTCGGGCGCTGGTTCAACGAGAGCTACAGCGTGCCATCAGTGTCGGAAGAGGATGAGGAAAAAAACGTCTTTCCCCCGCTTGATCAGCATGACGGGTTAGAGTAAACCCCCTCTCACACCGCATGGTGACGGTGCCCAAGTAGCTCAGTTGGTAGAGCATGCGACTGAAAATCGCAGTGTCACTGGTTCGATCCCGGTCTTGGGCACCATTTTCCCTGAAAATCTGTTTTCTTACTTGGCCGCAATGGCTCTGCGAGCGAACCCTTTTGATATTTCAGGCCCAATGGGCCTGAAACAGTCGTAATCGGCAAAACAGCGGCGTTCAGCTCGTCCAGGGCATGAATCCCATTTTCCCGAAACGGTTCTCATCCGGGTCAGCCTTCATGAAAAAAAGGATTATGCCACCGATGAAGGGAACGAGCGAAATAAGCGCTACCCAGCCAGACCAACCGCAATCATGGCAACGTCTGACAGAGGCGGAGATCGTCGCTATCAGAAGAAAAAGGTCGATGATCACCTGGATGGCGCACAGACTGGACTGGATGATCTGATCATTGAACAGATGCGCATTGTAATAGATAACCCGCGCCCAAGCAGGCATAAATAGCCAGCATGCGATGATAAAGATCGCGTAATCTGCCCTTGAAGTACGTCCCTGAAACTGAAACGCCTGTTTCAGCCCCATCCAGATGGCGTCCATATTTTTATTCCTTATTCCTTCTTTTGTGCTTTTTAGGGCAGAAAAGAAGAATTGGAACGGCACTATTACGCGACAAAGTTATACGGAAATAAAAAGCTCTTCCCTGACCTTAATATCAGCCGGGAAGAGCCTGTTTGCCTCAGGCCAGCAGACCGCCATCCACGGCCAGGGCCGATCCGGTGATGTAGCTCGAGCGCTCATTGACCAGAAACGACACCACATTGACGATGTCCTCGATCTCGCCATAGGCGCCAGTCGCGACAAAGCTTGCGAGCACCTTCGCCGCCTCAGTATCCGACGGATTCATGGCGGTATTCACGGGTCCCGGTTCGACAACATTGATGGTGATGCCACGATCGCCGAGATCGCGCGCCACGCCCTGAGCGAAGCCGCGCAGAGCCGCCTTGGTGCTGGAATAGAGCGACAGACCAGGCAAAGGCGCACGCCCACCGAATGACGAGCCCATGAGAATGATGCGCCCACCGCGCTGCATATGCTTGACGGCATGCATGGTCTCGATCATCGGACCACGCACATTGAGATTGAGCCCGGCTTCAATAATCTCCGGCGTGATGTCGTCGATCGTACCCTTGGGATACATGCCGGCATTACACACCAGCACATCCAGACGGCCAAAAACGCGGATTGTTTCCGCAACGATTTTCTCATTCCCTTCGACAGTGCTGCCATCGGCATGCACGGCCAGCACACGGCGCCCGAGCGCCTCGACTTGCCTGATCGTATCCTGTGCGCTCGCTGCATCACGAGGATAGGAAAAGGCGATATCATAGCCTTCGCTGGCAAGCTGGCGGGCGATACCGGAGCCGATACCGCGGCTGGCACCGGTTACGAGAGCAACTTTTGCAGTCATCAATCTGTTTCCCTGTTCTGAAAAATGGCAAGAAAGGCGTTCAGCCCGAGATATTTGAGAGCGTCGGTCACGAGGATAAATTCGAGCATCGCTCAGGCCTGCAACAGGCGACAGGAGCGATCGAGAGCGCGGCAATTTCTGCAGAAATCCCTGAGCATCTTTCGCTTCTGAGCCGCAGAGAGGCGAATTCTGCCCCGTTCGAGCCTGCCAATCTGCTCGCGCCATATGCGATACAGAAGCCGGATATCCTTGCGGCGCTCCGTCGTCGGACACGTCTTGACGACATTTCCGGTGCGGGATGCGGGGATATGGTTCTGCATGGCAGGCTCCTGTTCGGAATAAAACACCTGTCCTTTTCGGACAGGCAGAGAATGCGCAGACAGAAGCCGCCTGCGTTATCTCAGGATTCCGAAAAACTTGCCTTATTTTCTCATGATGCGATGGCGGGACCATGATGAATCAGGAAACAACCGCGCAGCTCAGAGAGGTTCAGGCACTCGTCCGTCTTCACTGCCCACGCAAAAGCACGAAGACCGCCATCGACTATCTGACGCTCTATCACTCCGACACGACCACCGACCCGCTACTGGTGGTCTATCAGCCGCGCATCTACCTCATCATCCAGGGTGCAAAGACCATATGCATCCACAAGCGCAGCTTCGATTACGATCAGAATCACTATCTGGTCGCCACGGTCGATCTGCCGCTTTCGGGCCGTATTACCCGTGCCTCGCCGGATGAACCCTATCTCGCGGCCTGCATCGCCTTCGACCCTGCTGAAATTGCCGAGATCATTACACAGACCCACGCCGATCCGGGGCTTAAGACACCGCTGCGCGCCAGTCTCGGCCTCAGTCCGGTCACGCCCGACCTGCTGGACGTGCTGCGCCGTCTGCTCCTTGCCCTCGATCACGAGCAGGACAGGGATTTTCTGGCGCCGATGCTCAAACGGGAAATGATCTATCGCGCCCTCCAAGGCGACCAGCGCCATGTGCTGCACGAAATTGCCGATCAGAAGAGCGATGCGTCGCGAATCAATCGCGCTCTGGCCTCATTACGCGCTAATTTCATGGAAGAAGCCGAGATGACGCATCTACCGCGCCTGGCCGGAATGAGCCAATCGACCTTTTATCGCAAATTTCAGGACATAACCGGTCTCTCCCCCGTGCAGTATCGCAAGCGCCTGCGGCTTCAGGAAGCCCGCCGCCTGATGCTGAGCGAAGACAGGCTTGCTGCCGATGCAGGATTTGCTGTGGGCTATGAAAGCCCGTCGCAATTCACGCGTGAATACAAGACGATTTTTGGCCTGCCACCTCATCAGGACGTCAAACGCATTCGCACAATCGGCGTCGAGCGCTACCGGGAATTGAACGAGGATGTCTGGATCTGAGAGAGGCATGAGGGCAGGATGCACTGCGTTACACGATCATCCGGGCCAGCTTCTTGGCCGGGGCATGTTTTGAGCGCAGGCTGGCCGGAAAAAGACCGAGGTATCGTTATGCGTATTCTGGCCCTTTGCGGCATGATTCTCACCCTGACCGCATGTTCTCATCCCCACCCGCCGGCAGATGAGAGTCGTTCCGGATTGCTTCGCCCCGTTTCGTCAACAGGCAGCGCCCCGTCGAAAAACACCCCCTCTTTCGACCACAAACCTCATGGCCACATGTATATGGGCACGGGTATGGGCGCCTCGCCTCTCTGAACCGCCATCAGACTAATCCGCTTCCAATAGCGCCTGCGCTGCCCGTTCGTACCTTTCTCTTCCAGAAGGGCAAGCAAGCAGATCAGGGTCTGAGCCGGGTGGCTCCGCGTGAGGTCTGCGACCTTATTTGATTGCGTCGAGCACGCCTGAAACGGTCAGGATCTGCGGCAGAACGACGCCCTCCTTGCGAGGCGCATAATAGACGTAGAGCGGCACGCCGTCGCGTCCATGCGCGCGCAGATAAGCGCTGATGGATTCATCGCGATTGGTCCAGTCGCCCTTCATATAGGTGATGCCCTGTGCCTCGAACGCCTTCTGTACGGGTGCTGCTTGCAGGGCCACGCGCTCATTGACCATGCAGGTGATGCACCAGGCCGCCGTCATGTCGATGAAAACAGGTTTGCCCTCTTCACGCAGTTTGGCGAGACGCTCGGGTGAATAGGCCACGCTGCCCCTCTCTGCCTTCGCTTCTGCCGGTGCGCTGGCAGCAATCCCGTTATCGATACGCGCCAGACCGATCCCAGCAAGAACCAGCACGACCACGGCCAGCACACGCCCTACGATCACGCCCGGCGTGGCGCCCTTGAGCATGGCCTGTCGCTGAGTCGTGCCGAACAGCCAGGCCACGAGACCAAGCGCCACCGCGCCGCCCAACCCGACAGGCAGGATCATCGCCCCGCGCTGCACGCAGGCCACCCAGAACAGCCAGACAGCCGTGGCCAGAAGCGGGAATGCCAGAGCCTGTTTCAACACAGCCATCCACGCGCCGGGTTTGGGCATATGGCGCGCCAGGAAAGGAATGGTGCAATCGCCACATAGGGCGAGGCCAGACCGAACCCCATGGCCAGAAACAGGGCGAGCCCTGCCCAGGCCGGGCCGCTGAGCGCCGCCGCAATCGCAGCCCCCATGAAGGGGGCTGTGCAGGGCGTGGCCACAATCACGGCCAGCAGCCCCGTCAGCATGTCACCCCAGATGCCATGGCGCGGTGTGACATCCTGACCGATACGCCCCAGCGTCACCTCGAAAACACCAAGAAGATTGAGCGCCATCATGACCAGCAGCCAGGCGACACCGACCACGAAAATCGGCGACTGGAACTGAAAGCCCCAGCCAGCAGCGGAGCCGACGCTGCGCAGCACAATCATGGCCAAACCAAGCGCGGCGAAGCTGCCCATCACCCCGGTCGTATAGGCAAGAGCGCTTCTGATCTGCTCATGGCGATGGCTGCCACCCAGACGCGCAAGCGAAAATGCCTTCATGGCCAGAACGGGGAAGACGCAAGGCATCAGGTTGAGAATGAGCCCGCCAAGAAACGCAAAAATCAGCAGACGCCACAAGGCTGCCTGAGCAGGCGCAGGCGGCACCGCCTCGGCCGGCGTGGCTGAAGCCTGCGCCGTCTTGATCCAGAGCGCGGTCTGCTGACCGGCTTGATCCTGCAACACCACAATCCCGGCCAGCGAGGCGCTGATGCGCCGCATCGATCCAGTTGAGCTTGAGCGTCAGACTACCCTCGCTCACCGCCAGTTTCTGCGGCGCCACCTGATCGATCACCCCGGTCTCTGACGGCATGAACCACGCGCGTTCGATGCTCGCCGGAGAAAGCCCCTTGCCGCTCAGACTCAGCACCCCGTCAGAGGCAACAGATGCTGCAAAGGGGGACGGCACAGGGCTGGCCTGAGAGGCATGAACGAAAAGCGGCCCCTCTGCAGAGCTATTGGCTGCGCTCTTGCCTGCGGGCAGAGAGAGCGTGAAATCGCCCTGCTCGGGCACACAGGTGGCCGCACAGACCAGCCATTCGGCATGGGCCTTGAGTGTGATCGGGCCTTCCTGCCCTTCAAGCTTCAGTGCCTGAGGCAGCAGCACATCGCCCGTATAGGCGTAAGACATCAGCCCGCCTTCGCTGATGCGCACGGGGGTCGGGAAATCGATCGTCTCGCTCTGCCCCGTCATGGCGCCACTGGCAGTGACCTTAAGCGTCGGCGGCTCACCGGCATCCCCTGCATTGAGCCAGTAGGTGTGCCAACCTGGCTTGAGCTGAAGACGCAGCCCGACATGAAGCGTCGCCCCCGCCGCCACGCTGTCGCGATCGGTCACCAGAGTCGCCGTATCATGCTGGAAATGACCGGCTCGCTGGAAGCGGCGAAAGCCGGTGCGTTGCCCGAAGCGAACAGGAACACCGACAGGGACAGGACTAGAAAAGACAACTTACGCAGCATCGGACCGATCGCATCGTTGGAAGAGAATTGCCGACCGCCCCAGGGACGCGCCATAGAGGTCATTATGACCGGTCCCGTATTGCCCGCCAATCTCATTTCGCTTCCCGTTCTTCCTGTCTCGGCCGCCCTGCCGGAATTGCAGGACGTGCTGGCCTCTGGCCGCAATGCGGTGCTTGTCGCGCCACCAGGCGCAGGCAAGACGACTTTGGTGCCGCTTCATCTTTTACAAGCCCCCTGGCGTGAAGACGGACGGCTTCTCGTGGTCGAACCGCGACGCGTGGCGGTGCGCGGCGCCGCCCATCGCATGGCGTCGCTGCTGGGGGAGGAAACCGGCAGAACGGTTGGCTATCGTACCCGCACGGACTCTGCGGTCAGCGCCGCCACACGTATCGAGGTCGTGACCGAAGGGCTTTTGCTGCGCCGCCTGCTGACCGACCCGCTTCTCGAAGGCGTGGCCGCCATCCTGTTCGACGAAGTGCATGAACGCTCGCTCGACCTCGATACGGCGCTGGCTTTCGCGCTCGATCTGCAACGCACGCTGAGGCCTGAACTGCGTCTTGTCGCCATGTCCGCCACGACCGATGGGCGCGCTTTCACCGCCCTGCTCGATGGCGCACTCGTCGAGAGCGAGGGCCGCGCCTTTCCTCTCGATATCCGCCATGCCAAACGTGATATCGCCGCCTTGCGTGAACTGCCTGAAGCCATGGCACGCAGCATTCGCGGCCTCATGGCCGAAGAAGAAGGCGATCTTCTGGCCTTTCTGCCGGGCGTTGCCGAAATCAGACGCTGCGCCGCCGCCCTTGCTGGATTGGATGCGCTGATCCTCCCGCTCTATGGCGAACTGGATACGAAAGAGCAGGATCTGGCACTCAAACCGGCGGACAGACGTAAGGTAGTGCTGGCCACCTCCATCGCCGAGACGTCGCTTACCGTGCCCGGCGTGCGTCTGGTTGTCGATGGTGGTTTCCGACGCGAGCCGCGTCTTGATGTCGGCTCGGGGCTGTCGCGTCTGGAAACGCTGCGCGTCTCTCGCGCTACCGCCACTCAGCGCGCGGGTCGCGCCGGACGTGAAGCGCCGGGCATCGCCCTGCGTCTATGGACCGAAGCGACAGGGCGCTCCATGATTCAGCATGATCTGCCTGAAATCCTGAGTAGCGATCTTGCCGGGCATTGCCTCGATGCCGCCTCATGGCACGAGATCATGGGTACGGCACCCGATGCCCTGGCTCTGCTCGATGCCCCGCCTTCGGGCGCAAGGCAGGCCGCCATCGCCCTGTTGCAAACCCTTGGTGCTCTCGACAAGGCGGGCAGGGTCACGCCGCTCGGCACTGCCATGGCGCGTCTGGGTGCGCAGCCCCGTCTGGCCGCCATGATGTGCGCGGCCAAAACGCCGATCGAAAAAGCCACCGCCGCCGCCCTCGCCGCCCTTCTGGAAGAGCGCGATCCGCTGCGCCCCCGGCCCGTGCCGGGGCAGCGCGCGCCTGTGACGCCCGCCGATATCCAGTCGCGCCTCGCACTGATCGAGGGGGCAGAGCACCACCCCGGCGCCGACAGGGCCAGTATTGCGCGCATTCGCCAGTCGAGCCAGCGCTATCAGAAGCGCCTCGGGCTCTCCCAGCGCCTTCCCCCCGACCCGCATTGTGCCGCAGCCCTGCTCGCTGCCGGGTTCCCCGATCGTGTGGCCATGGCCGCTGGCGAGACAGGGCGCTATCGTCTGGCTGGCGGCGGGTCTGCGAGGCTGAGCGCCATCGACCCGCTGGCCCGCGAAAAGTTTCTGGTCGCGCCTGCCCTGCACACACGCACCGCTACCGAAATCTGTCTGGCCGCCCCTCTCGACCTCAACTCCCTGCCCCCGACCCTGCTCGCCAGAACCGAAGAGCAGGTCGAGACGGCACTCGACAGCGCGACGGGTAGCGTCATCGCCCGCCGCAGGCTGCGCCTCGGGACACTTGTGCTGCGCGATCGCTCGACCCCAGCCGACCCTGAAGAAATCCAGGCACTGCTTCTCTCCCGCATTCGCACCGATCTGTCAGGCAGCCTCAACTGGAGCGAAGGGTGTGAGCAATTCCGCGCCCGGCTGGCTCTGGCACGCACCCATCTGGATGAGACTCTGCCCGCTGCCGATGACGAAACCCTTGCGGCTACGCTGGAGGAATGGCTGCTGCCTTATATCGATGACATGAACAGACTCTCGCAGATCCAGGGTCTCGATATGCTTTCTCTGCTTCGCCAGAGGCTCGATTATGCAGTTGAAGCGCCTCGATCAGGAGCTGCCGATCAGCCTCACCCTGCCCGGTGCCTCTCCCTCCATCGATTATCGTGAGCCGATCCCAACCATTTCGGCACGAGCCCAGGCTTTCTATGGCCTGAAGGAAACGCCGCTGATCGCCAATGGCAAGGTGAAGCTGCAATTCGCGCTGCTTTCACCGGCAGGAAGACCACAGGCCATCACCGCCGATATCGCGTCTTTCTGGCAGACAGGCTGGCCTGATATGCGACGCGATATGCGCGGCCGTTACCCCCGTCATGACTGGCCCGAAAACCCGGCCCTGGCGAGCCCGCCTCCCTCGAGGCGACGTCCCGATCGCTGATCGATGAAACGAAACACTCCGATGAAACAAAATCACACCAAAAGGTGAAGAAGGCGTATCTCGTGGCAAAACGCCGGTTTTGCAATGCTCCACTCGGCGATAGGTAATCGAGGCATCTTTCAGCACGAAAACTTGTCTTTCGAATCGCAAGATTCTCTCCCACTTCTTTCGGAGCCGAATTGAGCTTTCCGATCGGGATGAGAAACGACCATGACTCTGGCCGCCCCCTTGCCTTCCACACCTCTCGCCAGCCCCGCCCCCTCAGCCTCGGGACAAAGGCGGGTCTTTATCGCCTCCTGCGTGGCGGGACTGGCCGGGGTGCTGTTCGGCTATGATCAGGGCATCATCTCAGCCGCCCTCCTGACGCTGGGCGACAGTTTTCCGCTCGACACATTTGGCAAGCAGGCCATCGCTGCCGGTATGGTCGCCGGTGCCCTGCTCGGCTGCATGGGGGCCGGGCCGCTTTCGGACCGATGGGGCAGACGCCTTCTTGTAGGTCTCGCAGGGGCGCTGTTCCTGCTGGGCTCTATAGGCTCGGCTATGGCCATGTCGCCGACCGGGCTCACCTTCATGCGTGTGATCCTGGGTCTTGCCGTTGGCGGGGCAAGCCAGATCGTGCCGGTCTATATCGCCGAACTGGCCCCGGCGGCGCGGCGCGGAAGGCTGGTGCTACTGTTTCAGCTCGCCATTGTCGGCGGTGTGCTGGTGTCGTCGCTCATCGGTTGGGCGCTGAGCGGCAGCCCGTTTCTGATCCGCCTGCTCAGCCAAGGCGGCGACTGGCGCATGATGTTCCTGCTGGGCGCCATTCCGGCGCTGATGTTGCTGATCGGTCTGATCTTTCTGCCCGAAAGCCCGCGTTTTCTGGCCTCGAAAGGCAGAAAAGAAGAAGCCCTTGCCATTTTGCGCAGCCTGCGCGGCCCGGATGAAGATCCTGAGGCCGAAATGGCCGAAATCCACGATGCTGCCGGGCAGCGCGGCAGCTGGCGCCTGCTCTTTTCAGAACGCCTGCGTCCCGCCCTCATTGCCGGAACCGGGCTTGCGATGTTCAGCCAGGTGACGGGCACCAATGCCGTGCTCACCTATGCGCCGACTATTCTCGCTGGCGCCGGTTTCGACCGTAACTCGGCCCTGCTGATTTCGATCGCTATCGGCGTAACGATTACGGTTGCGACCATTTTCGGCTTTTGGGCGGTCGATCACTGGGGTCGCCGTCGCCTCATGCTGCGCGTCCTTCCCGGCTCCATTCTCGCCCTGATCGTGCTGGCTTTTGTCTTTTTCGGCGGCGATCCACAGGGCATCGGCAAGAGCCTCGCCGTGGCCGGGCTACTGCTCTACGTGCTCTGCACGCTGGGCAGCATCAATGCCTCGCTCTGGCTGGTCGGCGCCGAGGTCTTTCCGCTTTCAGTACGCGGCAAGGGGATGGGGCTCGTCACGGTCTCGCACTGGTCTTTCGACCTGCTGATCTCGATGATTACACTCTCGATCATCGAGACCATGGGCGTTTCAGGCACCTTCATTCTTTTCGCCGGGCTCACGACCCTCGCCTGGCTGTTCATCCGCCGCTGCATTCCCGAGACGAAAGGCCGGTCGCTCGAAGACATCGAGCGTAGCCTGAACACGGGTGACTTCCTGTCGCACTCCTGATGGTCTGTATCGTGAAACCCGCAAACGCAGCGCCTTACCAGCTCTGCGACAGGGTCACGAACACGGCGCGACCCGGCGCCCAGACGCAGGCGACGTCGCGTGTGCACATCGCAACATATTTGCGGTTGGCTATATTGGTCCCGTTGAACTGGATGCGCGTGCGGCCCCTGTCGATATGGGCCTGCAAATCCCAGACGAGCTGCGACGGCACGGTGAAGGTCAGAGGAATGGAGCCTGCGGTATTGCCTGTATAGCGCATACCCGCCCCGAGCCCGGCCTGCCAAAGTGCCGAGAAAGCGACATCGCGCTTCAAAAAAAGCGAGGCCATATGCGACGGGATCGCGACAGGACGCTGCCCGATCTGGCTCACCGTGTTCGATCTCAGAACACGCGGGTCCTGATAGGTGAAGCTTGCAATGAAATCGATCCTGTAAGGCAGGCGGCCCACCCCTTCGAATTCGAAGCCGCGCGTTCTCTGACGCCCGGTCTGCACGCTGAAGGACGTATTATTCGGATCGGCGGTCAGGACATTATCCTGCACCAGATTGAAGAAATCGGCCGTGAGCATGAAATTATCGACACCACGCAACGGGGTAGCGGGCTTGTATTTCAAACCGGCCTCGATCTGCTTGCCCGTCGTTGGCACGAAAGCAGCCCCCGCAAACGTCGTGCCGACCTGAGGCTGGAAGGAGGTGGCGTAGGAGACATAAGGGTTGAGCCCGATAGCCGACTGGTAAACCAGCCCGACACGCCCGGTGAAGGCATTATTGTTCTGCGGTGTGCGCACGCCGGTCAGATTATTCACCGTCAAGCTTTCGGTGAAATCGCCACGACCTGACACAGTAAGATACCAGCGCTGCCAGTTGGCCTGTTCCTGTGCATAGATACCAGTATCGGTTTCGGTCTCGTTGGTGCTGGTATTGGTGGCATAGCTGGGCCAAGTGACGGCGCGATAGACGGGGGTGTAAAGATTGAGCGCTGGTGCCGCGCGCTGACCACGACGATTGGCGAGAAAATCGCTCCGGAAATCAACACCGGTCAGAAATTCATGATGGATCGGGCCGGTATGGACCACCATGTCGGAACGCGTATCGAGCGTGACGTTGTTGTAATTACCCTGCTGGTTCAACGCCGTGCGGTTGATGCTCTGCTGGTCTGCCGAAAGCGACGAGGTGGTGACGAAGCGGTAAAGCACATCGAGATGCGCGTAACGCATGTTCTGCGTGAGCGTCCAGTTGGGCAGGATATGACGCACCAGATTATAGCCCACCGCCACCTGACGTTTGGAATACACGTCATAATCGGCATCGCTGCTCAGGAAATTACGGGCGATCTGCCCCCATTTCGAAGGCAGGACCGTGCCGCGTGCAGGCAGGAACTGTGCCGTCGAACCGGCATCGAGCTGCTGGAAGCTGGTCAGCAGGGTCGCAATCGTCTTGTCGTCAGGACGCCAGCTCAGCGACGGGGCCACATAGATCTCGTTATTCTTGATGTTCCTTGCATAGGTGTCGGATTTGCGGATCAACCCGTTGAAACGCCAGAGCAGCGTCTTGCGGCTGTTGAGCGCCCCACCGACATCCAGCGCTCCCTGAACGCGCCCGTAAGACCCGGTCTGGAAATCGAGTTCGTTCACCTGATCCGGATGAGGGCGCTTGCTGACAGCATTGATGATGCCTCCCAACTGCCCCGAGCCATAAAGCGCCGATGAAGCCCCGCGCAGGACATCCATTTCTTCCAGTCCCCAAGGCTCGATGCTGAAGCTTTGCGAGGAACTGGCGTCGGGCGCGCGTGCCATCGAGATAGATATCGGGTGTGAAACCACGGATCGTCCCGAAATAGCCGCGAGGGTCGTCTTTCGATCCGTAATCGGAAACCCCTGCCGCATAGCGCACCGCTTCGGACAGGCTGCGCGCATTGAGCGTGCTCATGCGCTCCTGCGTGATGACCGTGATATTCTGCGGTATCAGCTCGAGCGGGGTCGAGGTTTTTGTCGCACTGCTCGCGGATGCGGGCAGAAACCCGCCACGTCTGGCCGTAACGCGGATCGTTTCATGCACGCGCCCCTTCTGCTGTTGAGAGGCCTGTTTCTGAGATCCGGACTTCTGGGAGGTCGATGGATGGGCGCGCATCGCAGAATCAGCCGGTTTCTGTTCTGCAGCCCAGACCGGATGAGAAAGCACCCCGGACAAGGGATATGAAACAAGGGCAGACAGAAACAGGGCAGCGCGATGCGTGACAGACATAATTTTCCCGGAACAATACGATAGATTGTCGTTACAAATGAGAACGTTTCTCATTTGCATTCCGGGTCGATAAAAATTCGTGCCCCTGCTGTCAATCGACCGTCAGGGTCGAGAACCCAGCGAGGAAAATCTGTGGTGATAATGTCACGTCATGTACGCGCGGGCAGTGCACGGCGCATCACGGCTTGGCCGGGGCGCCACGCAGTCTTTCGAGCAGGACCACCAAGGGGTGGTCGAGAGCCTGCCCCCTGAAACGCTTCACCTGACTGCGGCAGGAATAGCCGCTGGCCAGAAAACGCTTCTCTGTCTGCCGATCAAGATGCGCGCCCCAGGATTGCTCGAATATGATTCGCGAGGTGTCGACATTGCGCGCCTCATGGCCGAACGTACCCGACATGCCGCAACATCCGGTTTTTTCGAGATGCAGCTCCAGGCCGACACGTGCGAACAGGGCCTGCCAGTCGCTGCCCGACCCGGCAAGTGCGGTCTTTTCGGTGCAATGGCCGAGAAAGACGTGCTGTATACCGTTGCCCATTCCCGTCGTGCCACGATCCGGCAGCGCCTTGAGCAGGAATTCCTGTGGCAGCAGCACGCTGGGCAGGGTCTCGATACCCGGGATCTTGCGATATTCCTGCCGGTAAACGAGCGTCATGGCCGGATCGAGCCCGACAATCGCAACGCCAGAGGCTCCCAGCGCGCGCAACCAGGAGCATTACGCCGCGCCTGACTGACAAACAGACCGAGAAACCCGTGCACATGCAGCGGCTTGCCGCAGGCCAGGCTCTCCGCCAGATAAACATCATAGCCAGATCGCGAGGCCAGCTCGATCAACGCGCAGACGAGCGGCGTCTCGAAATGGCGCGTGAAGAGATCGGGCATCAGAATCACGCTGCGCGATTTAGCTTCTGCCGATAATGCCGCCAAAAGCTCCGGCCGGGCGGGCTGCACGCCCCAGACGCGACAGGTCTCGGTCAGTTCCGCCCCCTGCATCGCGGGCATGTCCACAAGGCCGAAAAGGCGCCTTCCGAGTGCCTGCACCACCGAAAGCTTCGTCCCCGCATTATAGAGCGGGGCGAAACGCGCCATGAGCGGCAGGGCATATTCGATCATGCCGACCAGGTAATCGCGCAGAGGCCGCGCATAACGCTGATGGTAGAGATTGAGAAAACGCGCTCTGAAATCGGGCACATCGACTTTGACCGGGCACTGGCTGGTACAGGATTTGCACGCAAGGCAGGTCGCCAGAGAGTCGTAAAGCTGATGAGAGAAATCGAGCGGCGCAGCCGCACGCCGGCGTAACAGCGCACCAAGACGCTGTTTCAGCGATGGCCGTGCCGCCTCCAGCGCCACCACATCCGTGCCAGATCCCGCCTGAAGGCGCAGCCATTCGCGCAACAGCGACGCGCGGCCCTTGGGCGAAAAGCGCCGGTCGCGCGTCGCTTTCCAGGACGGGCACATAGGGTCGTCCTGATCGTAATTGAAGCAGGCGCCATTGCCGTTGCAATGCATGGCGGTGCCAAATTCCTTCCAGACCGGGTCGGGGATCTGGCTGTCCAGTGTGCCGCGCAAAGGCACGTTATCGACACGCAGAAGAGGGCGCGCAGACGAATCCGGCGCGGCGATCTTGCCGGGATTGAGCTGGTTATGCGGGTCGAAAACCGCCTTGATCTGCTGCAGAGACGAATAGAGCGGTCCGAAAATTTCGGGTACATATTCCGAGCGCACGCCTTTGCCATGCTCGCCCCAGAGCAATCCGCCATAGCGACGCGTCAGGGCAAATACCGCGTCACTCAACGGGCGGATACGCGCCGCGTCTTTCGAGTCGCGCATGTTCAGCAGAGGCCTCACGTGCAGCACCCCGGCATCGACATGACCGAACATGCCGTAATCGAGCCCGTGCCCATCGAGCAGAGCGCGGAACTCGGCAATGAAATCGGCCAGTTTTTCTGGCGGCACCGCCGTATCCTCAACGAATGGCTGCGGGCGAGCCTCCCCCTGCACATTGCCCAGCAGCCCCACGGCGCGCTTGCGCATGGCATAGACCTGCGAAACGGCCTTGCGCCCTTCGGCCAGAGTATAACCCCGACGTGGCACCGTCCTGTCCTGTCTCAGGTGGTCGAGAAACGCGGATACGTTCTCGCGCAGCACCCCCTCGTCATGCCCGGCAAACTCGACCAGATTAAGTCCCTTGGCCGGGCCCGTCTCATCTTCGGGAAAATAGCTCTCGACCGAATTCCAGACGAAATCCTGCATGGCCAGACCAAGCACCTTTGAATCGATCGTCTCGATCGACAGAGCTTGAGGCCGATCAACGCACGCGCATCGCGCAGTGCCTCCATGAAGCTGTCATAGCGGATATTGACCAGAATGCTGTGCCTAGGGATGGCGAGCAAGTTGAGCTTCGCCTCGGCCAGCAACCCGAGCGTCCCTTCCGAACCGCAGATGAGGGAAGTGAGATCGAAACGCCCCTCGTCATCACGCAGATGGCGCAGATCGTAACCGGTCAGGCAGCGATTGAGCTTGGGGAAGACGCGCTCGATCGTCTCTTTTTCCTGCTCGCAAATGCCAGCAACGCAGTCAAAAATGCGCGCGACATGGCTCGTGCCCTGACGCTGGGCCGACAGTCCGGCCGCATCGAGCTTTTCGCTGCACAGAATCTCACCGCCGACCAGCACGGTCGAGAGCGCCAGAACATGGTCGCGCGTCTTGCCATAGGTACAGCTGCCCTGTCCGCTGGCATCGGTGCTGATCATGCCGCCGATCGTGGCGCGATTGGAAGTCGAGAGTTCTGGCGCAAAAAACAGGCCATGTAGGGCAATGGCGGCGTTCAACTGGTCTTTCACCACGCCGGGTTCGACACGCACCCATTTCTCTTCGACATTGATTTCGAGAATGCGGTTCATATGTCGGGAGAGATCGACCACGATGCCTTCGGTCAGAGACTGGCCGTTTGTGCCCGTGCCGCCACCGCGCGGCGCCACCACGACATCGCGCCATTCCGCCAGACCTGCAAGACGCGCAAGACAAACGAGATCGGCCTGATCTTTCGGAAAAACGACAGCCTGCGGATAGCGCTGGTAGATCGAATTATCGGTAGCGTGGACGAGACGCGTATCGTGATCGGTTTCAATCTCGCCGGAGAAGCCAGCCCCACGAAGTGCGTCCAGAAAAGCGGTATGCTGCCCTGACGTGCCGGGTATCTTGTCGAGAACAGCGATCATGGTCATGGCCGGTCATCCATCGTCAATCGCACGCCAGAACTTCCCCGGCAGTGCCGGATGACGCGCATTTCTGAATTACCCCGAACCAGCGGTGAACGATAGAGAGCCGGAAAACGCGTTGCGCCTCAGGAGCGCATGAGAACGACCAGAGCCCGTCGCTCCTGGGTGATCCCCGAGCGGAGATGACCGTGGGCGCAGAGTGCCTCGCCTTCACGCTCGAGATACATGACCTGACTGACAACGGGCGCGGGCGCCGCTACCGATTGGCGCAATGTGCGATGCACCTTGCGCGCAAGCGTCTTGCAATAGTCGAGCGTGTCGCTGGTGACCGCCATCGGAACGGCTTCGGTGCGTGTAGGCGTCACAATCGGGCTGGCGCCGGTTCCAGCCTTGGCCATGCCGGGCAGACCAAGGGTGCAAGTCAGGCAGAAAAGCGCAAAGGCAGTTTGTGTCATTTAATCGATACTGATCAGGTCCATATTGCATCACGATGGGCGACGCATGAAACCTTGGTTAAGTGGTCAGGTTCCCGCTGAATCGCTCAGGCCAACCCGGCTTCCTCAACGGGTAGACTCAGCACTACGCGCAGGCCGCGCTGGAGCGGCTCGAGCGCCAGACTACCACCATGGAGCTGCGCCACAGCCTGAACAAGAGACAGCCCAAGCCCGGCGCCGGGCGTGTTGCGCGCCTGATCGGCGCGAAAGAACCGTTCCGAAGCGCGAAGCAAATCTTCCGCAGACATGCCCGGCCCTTCATCGGTCACGCTGATACGCACCAGAGTCCCGGACACGCTGGCCCGCAATGTGACTGTCGTTTCGGCAGGCGAGAATTTGATGGCGTTATCGATCATGTTCGCCACGGCCTGCTGAATGAGACGTGCATCGCCATGAAAGAACAGGCGCTGTGGCAGATCGAGCGCAATCTGCAACCCGGCCTCTTCTGCCGTTGCCTCATAAAGTTCAACAATATCATGAAGCGGTGTGATGAGATCGGTTGTTTCGAAAGCTGCCCGCCGCGCCCCGGCCTCGATCTGGGCAATGCGCATCAGCGCGTCGAAAACAGCCGTGACATGATCGAGATCGGCCACGGCGCGATAGATCGCGTCATGCATTTCTTCGGTGGTACGCGCATGAAGCGCCGCATCCTCAAGCCGGTTGCGGGCGCGGGTAATGGGCGTGCGCAGATCATGCGCAATGGAATTCGAGACCTGCTTCACGCCTTCCATCAGTTTCGAAATACGATCAAGCATCCGATTGATGGAATGCGCCACCAGATCGACGTCATTGCCGACAAGCGGCATGCGCTGGCGCATGTCGCCATTGGCCAGGGCTGTCGTCGTACGCGCGATGGAACTCAGAATGCGACTGAAAATGCCCCGGACCACCCAGGCGCCGCCCACTGCCAGCGCCGTGACCATGAGCCAGGACCAGATGAAGGTCTCGGTCAGCACGCGGCGCAGAATGTCGCGCCCCCTGATGTCGCGCCCGACCAGCAATTGCAGACCGTCCGGCAGCACATACGCATGCATCGCTGCCGACGTTGTATTACCTGCCCGGCTGATCTTGAGCGTATAAAAGCGATCCGCGCGTTGCACGGCATCGGGCCATGAAGGCATGTTGCCGGCAAGACGCTGACCACCCGGCGTAATCAGAAGATAGAGATCCTGATCTTCAACATCCTGATCGAGGCGATCCTGAATGGCACGTTGCAGGCTCGAAAGCCCGCCCTGCATCCAGCGTTCGGCCAGCCCATGCGCATCGGCATCGACCGCCTGACCGACCTCACGCTCAAGTGCCCCGATCGTGTGCCACCACAAAAAGGTGAGAAACAGCGTGGCCGAAAGAGCGAAGACCAGACCGTAGCCCAGTGAGAAACCGAGCCCCGCCGAACGAAAGCGCCAGGCGCGCTTCCACCACAGACGAAGCATGGGAAAGCGCGACAGGCTGAACCTCATGAAACCGGCAAACCCTGCTTAATTGGCGCGCAGGATATAGCCTGCATTGCGGATCGTATGGATCAGCGCGGTTTCGAACGGCTTGTCAACTTTCTGGCGCAGACGCGACACATGCACGTCGATCACGTTTGTCTGCGGGTCGAAATGGTAGTCCCAGACTCGCTCCAGCAGCATGGTGCGGGTCACGACCTGACCGGCGTGACGCATCAAAAATTCCAGCAGGCGGAATTCACGCGGCTGAAGATCGATCTTCTCGTCACCACGCTTTACCGTGCGCGAGAGCAGATCCATTTCTAGATCAGCAACGGTCAGCTTGGTCTGCGGCGCCTGCTCGGCGCTGCCACGACGGGCCAGAGCCTCGACACGGGCCAGAAGCTCGGAGAAGGCGAACGGCTTGGTCATATAGTCGTCGCCACCGGCCTTGAGACCGGCAACGCGCTCATCGACATCGGCCAGAGCCGAAAGAAGCAGCACGGGGGTGGCATTATTCTGCGCACGCAGCGTCTCGAGAATGCGCAGACCGTCAATGCCGCCGGGAAGCATACGGTCAAGAATCACGATGTCGAAATTCTCGCTGACGGCAAGAAACAGACCATCCTTCCCGTTATCGGCTTCCTCGACAAGGTGCCCGGTCTCCTTCAGTCCCTTCACAATGAAGCTCCTGACGGTTGGATCATCCTCGACAAGCAGAATACGCATGGTCAGTCCTTGGGCTTCGAGGAGGGCATTCGCTGGCTAGGCGCACGCGTCGCCACCCTCACTTTAGGGTGACCTTATTATCTTTCAGTTACGCCCCGGAAGAAAGGGCGAAGAACCGGTTCTTCGCTTATTCGTCGGCATCAGCCGGTCGTTTTCCGATAGGAAGCGTGACCGTGCTCGTCTTGCCCTTACGAATTACCGTGAATGTAACGGCGTTCCCGGGTTTCCCCGCGGCAACGATCCGCAGCAGGGCCCGGCCATTCTCGACTGGCGCGTTATTGATGGCGGTAATCTTGTCGCCTTTCATCAATCCGCCCTTCTGCGCAGGGCCGTTGCGATCAACATCGACCAGAACGACCGAGCCATCACCATCATCGAGCGTGACCCCGAGCCAGCCATGATCGACATGGCCCGTACGGCGAATCTCATCGACGATCGGCGCGACGATCTCGGAGGGGATACCAAAACCGATCCCCACCGACCCACCGGCAGGCGAGACCATGGCGGCATTCACGGCCACGACCTGCCCGCGCATATTGAAAGCAGGCCCCCCCGAATTGCCCGGATTGATGGGAGCATCGAGTTGCAGGAAATCGTCGAGCGATCCTGCCCCAAGATCGCGCCCGCGCGCCGAAACGATACCTGCGCTGACCGAAGACCCGAAGCCGAAGGGATTGCCCGCCACCAGAATCCAGTCGCCCACATTCACCTTGTGACTGTCACCCCAGGTCACATAGGGAAGCGGCTTGGGCGATTCGACCTTGATCACGGCGATATCGGTCAGGGCGTCTACCCCGATCAGCTTTGCTGGTAGTTCCTGACCGTTCGAAAGCGAGACCGTCACGTTATCTGCGTCGCCAACGACATGATCATTGGTGACGATAATGCCCGATGGGTCAACGATGAAGCCCGACCCAGCACCCAGAATCTCCTCCTGATGGCGCTGCATCTTCTCTCGATAGCGCTTTTCAAGCGGCGTGCCCTTGATCTGTGCGGGCACTTTGCCCCCACCTTCCGAGCTGATCTGGGTGATAGCAATATTCACCACGGCCGGAATCACGCGTTGCACCAGCGGTGCAAAAGAAAGCGGGCCGGATTGCACCAGAACAGGTGGCAAAGCGGGGCTACCGTCAGGAACGGCCGCCTGCGCCGGAATCTGCACGGCACTAGCCGGTGGGACAGCCGGAATGACCGGGTGGCTCGGCTGCGGCGGCGGGTGCGGCAGAAACTTTTCAAGGAAAGACGGCAGGGCATAGGCCTGCGAGACGCCAAACCCGGCAAGGACAGCAAGGGCAAGAACTGCGCGCATCAAGAAACCACAAGCAGGGTAAAATTGGGGGTCATAGCGACACGATAGCGCAGAAATGAAATGATTCCATCTCTCATCGCCTTCTCTTTTCCCTCTTCGTTCTCATGCTGCGAAACGGGGCCTGGTCTGGCAGGCCAAAGCGATGAGGATTGTCATTCTCGCCCGGCTTTGGCAGGACGACAGGGAAAGGACGCGCAAAAAGCGTGTCTCTCTGCTGCTAAGCCCTGCATGACGCGATCTTTCAAGGACGACAGATGATTAACGACTTCACTTTCGGCCGGGTCCTGATCATTGGCGATCTTCTGCTCGATTGTTATATTCACGGTTCTGTCGACCGCATCTCGCCCGAAGCACCCGTGCCTGTCCTGCTGCGGGCCAAGCACAGCACCGTGCCGGGTGGCGCTGCGAATGTCGCCATGAATGCCGCAGCCCTTGGCTGTGCCGTCAGCCTGGTCGGGCTTGTGGGGCAGGACACATCCGCGCAGGAATTGCGGCAGGCCATAGCGCGACAAAACACCATCTCTCTCGATCATCTGGTCGATGACGCGGACTGGGTGACCATCACCAAGACACGTGTCCTGAGCGGTCGCCAGCAAATCGTGCGTATCGATGACGAACCCTCGATTATCGTACCGCCTGTCATTCAAGAGAAACTCATAGCGTCCGCCTTGACTGCGCTCGACGCAGCGGATGTCGTTGTCTGCTCCGATTACGCAAAGGGTGTGTTGAGCGACGAGGTGCTTCAGGCTGTCATTCAGGCCGCCAATCTGCGCAGCATTCCTGTCGTGGTCGATCCCAAGCGCAAGGATCTTTCAGCTTACAAAGGCGCTCAGCTCATCACGCCCAATCGCAAGGAACTCTCCTCCGCGACAGGGCTGCCGGTGGGAACCGATACCGAAATTCATTTTGCAGCACTTGCCGCGCAGGAGCAGTTCGGCGGCGATGTCCTGGTCACGCGCTCTGAGGAAGGCATGACGCTTCTCGAGCGTAACGGGCGCATGACCCACGCCCATGTGCCGAAGTCGGAAGTGTTCGACGTCTCCGGCGCGGGCGATACAGTGGTCGCTACTATCGCCGCCATGATCTCGGCAAAAGCCGATTTGCAAACGGCCATGGTGATTGCCACGAATGCGGCCTCGATTGTCGTAGGCAAACTCGGCACCGCCACCGTCTCACGCGCTGAACTCAGCGCCGCACTGAAATCGAAAATCGAGAAAGACGGCGTAATTGCCTCTCTTGCCGAGGCCCGGAGCATTATCGAAGCCTGGCGGCACCACGGTGCCCGAATCGTCTTCACCAATGGCTGTTTCGACCTGCTTCATCCGGGCCATATCGCGTTGATCCGGGCTGCCGCCCAGGAGGGCGACAAGCTGATCGTAGCACTGAACAGCGACGACTCCGTTCGCCGCCTCAAAGGTGCCGAACGACCGCTGCAGGACGAGCAGGCACGTGCCACAGTCATGGGGGCGCTGCGCGATGTCGATCTCGTGGTAATTTTCGACGAAGACACACCCTATGAAATGATAGCGGCCCTGAAACCCGATATTCTGGTAAAAGGGGCTGATTATACCGAAGATCAGGTCGTAGGCGGCGATGTCGTCAAATCTTATGGTGGTCGCGTCGTGCTGGCCAATCTGGTATCTGGTCGCTCGACGACCTCGATCGTCAAAAAAATGAAGGCCGATTAAGGCCCGGGCGCCACGCTCGCAGGACACGTTTGAAATCTGGGTGACATGACGCGCGCGATCGAAGACACAACCCCCGAAATACAGGCACGCTGGCGCAACTGGCTTTTCAACCAGGCCCTGCCGCTGTGGAGCCATGAAGGCTTCGATCACGAACGTGGCCTTTTTCACGAACGTCTGGACTGGGCGTCACGCCCCGTTCCGATGCAGGCCTTGCGCCTGATGGTCCAGGCACGGCAGATCTCTACCTTCTGCCGTGCTGCGCTCGACGGCGTTCATGACGCAGGTGTGCAGGCACTGAACTGCTTGATACCGTCAGACGCCTCTATCACCGAACCGATGACCAACCCGGCTGGGTCTTTTCAATTGCCGCGACGGATCGCCCTGCGCAGACAAAGCGCGATCTTTACGCCCACGCTTTCATTCTTTTCGCCTATGGCTGGGCCATACGCTACGCCGACCGCCCGGAAGATCGGGCCATGGCGCGCCGGATTGCGACAGATATCGATCTGATTTTCGCGGCGCCCAATGGCGGCTATGTCGATGCTGTGCCCGATGAAGGGGTTTTGCGTAGCCAGAATCCACATATGCATCTGCTTGAAGCCTATCTCGTGGTTTTCGAAGCGACAGGCGACAGCTTTTATCTGAAGCGCGCAAAAGCACTGGTCGAACTGGCCAGAACTCGGCTGATTGATCCGCGCAGCGGATTGCTGCTCGAGTTTTTCGGTTCGGACTGGCACCCGCTCAAAAGCTTCGGTGAAAATCAGGTTCAGCCAGGCCACCTCTTCGAGTGGTCTTGGCTGCTGAAAGACTATTCTCGCCTCGCTGATTGCACGGGCGATGAGGCAGAACTTTTGGTGCAAAACTCGGGCACGCTGTTCAAAGCAGGTCTTACTTCTGGCTGCGACCACGCCCGCCATGTGGTGCTGGACAGCATGACCGACACCCATGTAATTCTGGAACGTTCAGCGCGGATCTGGGCACAAACAGAACTTCTGCGCCTGCTTTATACGGGCGAGAAGACACAGGAAGAAACGCGAAACGCGGCACTCTTTGCTGTCTCTTTTCTGGAGCAATTCGCTCCCCTGTCACTGAAAGGCGGCTGGATCGACCATATCGATGCCGATGGAGATAGGCTGGTTGACTATATGCCAGCGAGTTCGCTGTATCATATCTATGGCGCAGGCCGTCAGATCGCGCTGTAGCGTTATCGGTTCAGACACTTCGGCATCTGCGATACAGTGATCAGACAACTAGATAAGTTGCTGATGCAGGCTCATTAACAGGG
>NZ_BAKW01000020.1 GCF_000614545.1 Asaia platycodi JCM 25414
CTCAAAAATCCCCCCCTCATGCATAACGCTACTCAAAAACAACAGGCGGGGAACCGTCAAGAAAAGCTTGTTCACATGGCGGGCTTAGCTCTGCACGCGCGTCATCGCGTATGACGGCGTCTCTTTGGTCCATCCCGAATGCAACCGTAGTACGCTAAGTAAATTGCGTGCCCTTATAGGCTGTCAGTGCTTGTCGTAATTGTCTGGAAGAGCCCAGGGTTCAGAGTATGCTGTCCTTGTCTGCTTCGCAGATACTGGAACTGAGAGGTGACGCCTGATACCAGGTGAGTGATGGGCAAACCACATGATCCATCTGTCACGGTATCCTGGCTTTTCTGGGCAGTTTTATCGGCAGGCTTTGCTGTGCTGACGGCTATTCTTGCAAAGCTCGGCGTAAGCCATCTCGATTCCGATGTGGCGACCTTCCGGTGAGGCCTGCGTCAGGCCTGAACGATGTCTCGGAGAGCCTCACAGGTTTCCGCCCCCAAGAGACACTGATCGATATGGATCTCACGTTGCAGCAGACCAATGGCACGGGTGATCGCTTTTTCGCCACCAAGAGCCGCAGCATAGAGAAAAGGGCGACCGACCAGAACGGCATCGGCCCCCAGGGCCAGACCTTTCACGATATCCGTTCCACGGCGAAAACCGCTATCGGCGAGCACGGTCATCGACCCGCTCTCTGCTTGATGGCGCGCAAGACTTCCATCGGTGAGACGGCACAATCGAGTTGTCTTCCGCCGTGGTTGGAGACAGCAATGCCGTCAGCACCCATTTCGCGCGCGAGTCTTGCATCTTCGGGAGAGAGCACACCCTTGATGATCAGCGCGCCCTTCCAGTAGCGGCGGATCATCTCTGCATGCTTCCAGCTGAAACTGGCATAGCCAGTCACCGCATTGATCTCGCGTGAAAAAATGGAAGGGCGCTGGACAGGATCAATGTTGCTGATCCGGGGGATCCCTCTCTGACGTAAAGTTTTCAGACCGGTTCGATAGAGCCATGAAGGATGGCGGGCCATATCGAAAGCCAGGCGCGCCGTTGGGCGGAACGGCATGGTATAGCCGTTTCTCTGATTGTTTTCCCGGTTAGAGCCGACGGCCACGTCAGCGGTCAGAAAATAGGCACTAAATCCCGCATCGGCCACGCGCTTGACCATGCGTTCGATATTGCTTTCATCGGGTTTCTGATACCCGGCAAACCAGCAACCCGGGTAATGCTGCGCTATCTCTTCGACTGGTGTGATCGCATTCGCACTCAAGATATATGGGATGCGGGCTGCTCTGGCGGCTTTGGCCATGGCGTTATCGGCATCATGGGCGACGACTGCCGAGGCTCCCATTGGCGCGATCATGAAAGGGCTCGCGAAACGCTGACCGAATAACGTGACTTCCTGAGAGCAGGCCGAGACGTCGCGCAGGATGCGCGGTATCAGACGGATACGTTCAAGAGCTACACGGTTATGACAGAGCGTCGTGCCGTCATCGGCGCCACCCTGCACATAGCCGAAAATTGCCTTGGGAAGATGCTTGCGTGCCTGAGCCTCGAAATCGTTCAAATTCAGTATCTGCTTCAGGGGGGCCGATGAAATCCTGGCCATGCTTCAGATCCTCGCTGACTGGCTTGCCGCAAGCGGCAGTTTTTTTCTGGTATTGTTGAGGGGCAGGGGCTCAATGGGGCCTACGATAAAGAGATAGGAAAACGCACCAAGCAGGCCAAAGGCCCCTGTAGCGCAGAGCGGGATCATGAAGGAGCCATGCGTGAGACTCACCATGAGACCCGTAAAACTGGCGATGACGATGCCTGCTATATTGGCGGCGCTGTTCTGCAGCCCGCCCAATGTCGCGACCAGATCGGAGCTAGGGGCGATGTCGGCTGGCAACGACCAGATATTCGCGCCGGTAAAGGCGATACCGCCGAAAGAGACCGAAAGGAGCGCGATGCAGAGCCAGGTTTGTGTGGCGAAGGCCGAAAGAGCGATCACGGAGGACAAGAGCAGCCCGCCAACCAAGCAGCTCTTGCGCGCTACGGTCAGGCTCCAGCCGCGCCTGTGCAATGTGTCGGAGGTCCAGCCACCCAGCCATGCGGCAGGGATAGCTGTCACACCGGGGATCATACCGATCAGCCCGAGTTCCTTCAAAGAGAACCCGTGAGCTGACACGAGATAGCTCGGGAACCAGGTGGCAAAGAAATAGAAGACGAAATTCGCGCAGAAGAACCCGAGCATCATGCCCCACACCGAGCGGTGTTTCAGCAATTGCCTCCACGCGCCGGGCGCCGCCTTGCTGCTGGCGGGTTGAGCTTCTCTCAATTTGGCCAGTTGATGCTGCGATATCGCCGGATGCCGGTCGGGATCATGATAGAGCACAAGCCAGACGATTACCCATATCAGACCCAGCCCGCCTGCGGCGACGAAGGCCAGCCGCCAGCCGAGCCAGCCGATCAGCAGGGCAACAAGGGGAAGAGAAACTGCCGCTCCCGCGCGCGAGCCGCTATCGAAAATACCGGCTGCCAGACCACGCTCGCTTTTGGGAAACCAGAGCGATGCGACCTTGGCATTCGAGGGATAGCTGCCCGCCTCGCCGACGCCGAGGGCCAGGCGAAGGCCGAGAATGCTGAATGGCCTTCGCACCAGCGCTGTCAGCGCCGTGCAGATCGACCACCATATGACCGCCAGAGCATAAGCTGAACGTACACCGAAGCGATCGACGATCATGCCGAAAGGCAATTGCATGAACGCGTAGCTCCAGAAGAACCCGCCTAGGATAACCCCCAGAGTCGCCGGGTCGATATGGAGTTCTTTCGCCATGAAGGGGGCGGCAATGGCAATCGTCGCACGGTCTATGTAGTTGATGGTTGTTGCGGCGAAACAGAGGATGATCATCAGCCAGCGTAGTCGGGGCATGATCTCTCTCCGGTTTGAGGGGGATGCCAGGCAGTTCTCTGCATCGACGGAAGGTCGATGCGGGAGGCTTTGCTTATTTCGGCAGGACGCGACGCAGGTAATCGCGGTTGGTTGCCGCAACGCTCAGACCGTCACCGCCGTAATGTTCAACCAGAAAGGCGCTTTTGAAGCCGTGGGCCAGAGCCATCTTGATGGCTGCCCGGTAGCTGATTACGCCGAATTCGAGCGGTGCGGGGGCCGTCACGACCATACCCGTCGTGGCGTCTTCCGTGCGGAAGTAGTTCTTGACGTGCCAGTACCGCGCAAAAGGCGCGACCTTCTGCATCATCGAGGCCCAGTGCTCGACTGGGCGATGCAGACGCACCAGATTGCCCAGATCGGCATTGATGCCGACATTGGTACAATCGACATCCTGAACGAAGCGCACCGCACTATCGGCGGTCCCGAGATAGGTGTCCTCATACATTTCAAGGGAAAGATCGACACCGACCTCCTGGGCGTGGCGTGCCAGTTCGCGTATGCGTTCGACGGCCTTTTTCCACGTCGCCTTGTCATCCGGGTTGACCGTGCCTTGTGCGGTCCAGAACCACAGCGCCGCCTTCTGGGGCGGGGTCAAGGGATAGAACAGGCCGAATGAGACCTCCTTGATGCCCAGACGGGCAGCGGTATCGATGACGCGGTGGCTATAGGCGAGGTTTTCGTCTGCCTGTTCCGGGTCGATCACCGAGCGGCGGGCGGTCGAGAGCCCCGGCATCGTCAGCCCGGCTTCCTTCACCAGATCGGCAAAAACCTGCTGACGCGCCTGGGGCAGATCGGCGAGCCTGATCCATGAATCGGTAGGGTCGATCTCGGTGAAACCGGCATCGGTCACTTCGGCAAGGGTGGCAGCCCATTCTTCGGGCTTTTGGTCCTGTACGCTCGACCCGTCAGGCAGGATGTTGGCGTATTGGATCATCGCGGCCGCGATCGGCCAGTTGGTACGATTGAGAGGGCTAGACATAGGAAATCTCCTTTTCTGTCTGGAAATCGACGGCCAGACGCTCAATGGGCGGGATGGTGGCTTTCACGATTGGTGCGCGGCAAAAATGCCGCGATAATCAGTCCGACCAGCCCGGAAAGGGCGACGGCATAGAGCCCGGCCGCAGGGCTTTCCCAAAGATGGGAGGCGAAGCTGCGGATATTGGGCGCGGCGAAACCACCGAGATTGCCGAGGGCGTTGATCAATGCGATCGCGCCAGCGGCCTGAACCCCGGTGAAATGGGCAAGTGGGAAGTTCCAGAAAACGGCCTGAACCGTCACGACGCCGGCGGCGGCAACACAAAGCCCGATGATCGCGACAACGCCAGCCTCTGCTCCCGAGACGACCAGACCGATTGCGGCCATGCTCAGGCAGACGAGCAGGCCCAGTCGCGGCGCGTCATGCTTCTGGACCAGACGGGTAATGACGAAAGTCGAAAGAATGGCGAAGGCCCAGGGAATGCCGCTGACCAGACCGACACGGAAGCCGATCTTTTCATGAAGGATCGAGGAGACCTGTTCGGGCAGATAGAACACGACGCCGTAGCTTGCGATCTGCATGACCATGTAAAGCGCGAGAAATTGCAGCAGCTTGCTCGAATGCAGGAGCGCCCCGAGCCTGACGCCGTGATGGCCTGAACCTTCCTTGGCGGCAGCCTCTCTTTGCAGAATGCCACTGAGCGTTGATTTTTCTTCGTCAGTGAGCCAGGCGACATCCTGGGGTTTGTCGGGCAGGACGAACCACGTCGCGACGCCCATGACCACAGCGAGCCCACCTTCGAGCAGGAACATCCACTGCCATCCCGCAAGGCCGAGTAGCCCGTCCAGATTAAACAGCGCCCCCGAAAGCGGATTGCCGAAGGTCATGGCCAGCGGATAGCCGAAATAGAACACGCCCAGCACCTTGGTGCGTTCTTTCTCGGGAAACCAGAAGGTGAGGTAGAGCATGATGCCTGGAAAGAAACCGGCCTCGGCAATACCCAGAAACGTGCGCAGGACAATGAATGACAGATTGCCCTGGGTGAACATCATGCACGCTGAGACCAGCCCCCATGTCACCATGATGCGGGCCATCCAGCGCCTCGCGCCAAGCCGGTAGAGAATGAGGTTGCTCGGGATCTCGAACAGCGCGTACCCGACGAAGAAAACACCGGCACCGAAAGCGAACATCGCATCTGACACGCCGACATCAGTATGCAGCGCCTGCTTGGCCGAGCCGATATTCGACCGGTCGAGAAAGGCGACGATATACATGAGGATGAGAAACGGCAGCAGCTTGGCAAATGCCTTGCCGGTCGCCCTTGTTCTCAGGGTTTCGGGGTTTGTCGGGGGCGCTGTCGGGGAAATCGTGGAAATCATGAGGCTCGGCTCCTCATCGCGCCCCGCTCTGCGAGGTAGGGCGCGGATGTGGTCAGGCTGACGGAAAGAAGGCGATGTCAGGCAATCCGGCCCCCGAGCTCATCGTCGATATGGGCCTGGATGATGGCGTCAAAGCTCTGTTCAGTCGTGAAACCGAGTGCCAGTGCCCGCTGTGGGTCAAAGCCACGCGCCCAGCCCGCAACGATGCGTGCCACGGCTTCGTCGGGCGCGCGCTTGATGAGCGCCACAGCCTTGTCGCCTGCTATACGCCGCAGCGCGGCAATCTGCTCGCCGACAGTAAGGGAGAGGGCTGGCATGGAAAGATTGGGGCGCTCGCCCAGAAGAGAGAGATCGAGTGTTGCCGCATGGCGCAGGAATTGAACGGCCGAACGCGGGCTCGTCATCCAGTGGCGCGTGCTGTCGGGCACGGGAAGGACAGCTTCCTGCCCGACCAGAGGCTCGCGGATGATGCCGGAAAAGAAGCCCGAAGCAGCGCGGTTGGGCTTGCCTGGGCGCACGCAGATGGTGGGCAGGCGGAGCCCGATTCCGTCGAAAATGCCGCGGCGGCGATAATCGGCAAGGAGCAGCTCGCAAATGGCCTTCTGGGTGCCATAGCTCGTCTGCGGCGTCAGGATATAGTCATCAGGAATGACACCGGGGAAGTCGCCTCCGAATACGGCATTGGATGACGCAAAGACGACACGCGGCTTCCATCCATCGCGTGCATTGATATGGCGGATCGTCTCGAAAAGCGTGCGTGTGCCATCGAGATTGACGCTGTATCCCTTCTCGAAATCGGCCTCGGCCTCACCCGACACGATGGCGGCGAGATGATAGATGATGTCCGGGCGACCGCTCAGCAGACGCTCTGCGGCGCCGTGCTGGGTGAGATCGCAGGTCATGGTCTCGCAGGGACCGGCGAACCCGGCGGGAACACTCGGGGCGACGACATCGGCCAGAGTGAGGCGGCTGGTGCAACGTCGCCCTTAAGCGGTCTGCTCACGAGGCTTTCGGTAAATTTGCGCCCGATCATGCCGGCTGCGCCAATGACGAGGATATGCATCTGTGTCACCTTTCCTGTCGGGAGACCCGAATTCAGATGAACGGAACCTATCCGAAAGTTAATCAGGCGCTAGACGCAAGATGGAAACGGGTGATCGGCATTCTTGATCGCCAGCGCCTCTATGGCACTGAAAACCAGCAATGCTGCGGGTGTGAGCGGGCGGTCGGGAAGGCTGATGAGAGAGTAGGCCCCAAGAAAATCGGGCATCGGGACCGAAAGACGACGGATCATTCCGGCATTTTCGTAATGTCTGCTCACACTGCACGGAACGACCGCCAAAAGATTCGAATGCAGCAACAGGTCGATCGTCGCGAACATGGACGAGGCCTCAATGGGATGTGCAGGCAGCGGTAGAAGTGCCGTCGTGAAGGCTGCCTCTATGGCGCGCCGCATAGGGCTCGGGGCGGTCTGGAGAATCCAGCGTTCGCGGGCAACGTCTTCCAGGGTCAGAGTGCCGGGATCGTCGATCGGGTTTGTGCGGCTTGTCACCACGCAAAGCGGCTCACTGGCGAGGTCGCGGCAGTCGAGAGAGGTGGGGCCGTGCAGGCCGAGCGGGCGACCGATCACGAAGTCGAGCCTTCCACTTTCCATGCCGAGCAGAAGGGCGTCGCTGGTATCGACCGATAGCGACAGGCTGATGCCCGGTTGGGAATGGGCGATCTCGGCAAAAACGGGTGAGACGAGCTCCGGCAGGGCTGCGACGATCGACCCAACGCGCACCGTTCCATAAGTGCCTTCCTGCATGGCGTTCATGTCGAGCTGCAAACGGTCGATATCGTTGAGCATCAACCTTGCATGACGTGCGGCAAGAACGCCGCTGGGGGTCGGGAAAACGCCTTGCGACGAGCGCTCGAAAAGACGGGCATTGAGGGCATGCTCGACCTCCTGAAGCAGCTTCGAGACCGAAGGCTGGGAGAGATTCATTCTCTCGGCGGCGCGATGCAGATTATTAGTGGCCTCAAGTTCGAGTATCAGGCGCAGATGCCTGAGTTTAAGGCGATTGATCAGCGAATGGGCCGTCATGAAGCGGGTTCCGGGAAGTAAAGCGTCACACGTATTAAAACGCGCAGGAGAGAGCAGGGGGAGCATGCCTAGCGAGGCTCTGCTGCAGCGTGCCCGTGCATGGTCTGTTTTAGAATCGAAAGGATTGTCAGTGTGGCTGGCGTCGAGGGACGCTCTTTCGAGGTGATCAGCCCCCATGGAGCCACATCGAACAGAAAATCGATGGGAAGGCTGGCAATCTGGCCGATATCCGATTGCAGTTCTGCTGCGGGTGCGGAGAGGATCGTGAGGGCGTCGGTGCGGGTGATATAGGCGAGAGTCATCATCCATGAATCGGAAGAAACGACGCAGGTGGGCAGGGGCAGATCCTGCTCGATAAGGAGTTCCTCGAGACGCTGGCGTGAGCGGCTACCTTTGCGCTGCAGGATCCATGGGCATTTCGAGAGAGCTCGGAGCGAGACAGGGCCATCGCCGAGCAGGGGATGATCGGGACGTGAGGCAATCACCAGCCGCTCGGCAGCAATTTCCTCATAATGCACCGGATAGGGCGAAGGGACGACCGGGCGTCTGCCGAGCATGATATCAATCTGCCCGTCTGTCAGCATCTGGAAAAGCGTGTCGCTGGGGCCACTGCGAATTTCGAGTTCGATCTCGGGATAATCGTCCTGTGCAATGCGCAGCATATCGACAAGAGACTGGATGACCGGGCCGTCAATGGCGCCGATCGAGACATGGCCGATACGCCCGTCAACGAGGGCATTGAGTTCGACGCGCGTTCGCTCAAGTTCATCGAGCATGGTCACGGCGTGTCGTGTCAGGACTTCGCCCGCAAAGGTCGGGATCATGCGTCGGCCTTCCAGACGGAAGAGGCGGATTTTCATCAAATCCTCGAGATCACCGATCAGCTTGGAGGCGGCAGGCTGCGCCATGCCGAGACTTTCTGCCGCAGCCTGGAGGGTCGCATGACGCGAGAAAGCCGAGAGCAACTGCAGATGGCGGAGCTTGAGGCGGGAAGCGATGAACCAGAACGGGCCGAGATGCGGATGCGACATGAGTGATTTCATAGTCAAACGGTTATGTATCAGATGGATACGACTATTGGACGCGCCTCTTAACGGGTGACTATTTCTTCCGCCCGGATCATCGCTGGAACACTCCGTTTTCAGCGTCCATCAAAATGATTGTGAAGGTTGGGCGACATGTCGGTTCAGATCATTAGAAGTGCTGCAGTCATCGGGGCAGGGTATATGGGGCATAGCCCAGAGCCTCGCGGCTGCGGGGATGCGTGTGACCCTTGCCGATATCTCGCCTGAGGCGACGCAGCGGGCACTGGAACGGTTGTTGGGGGAGGCGCGTGCATTTGAAGATCAGGGCTGATCGTGCCGGGCAGCTACGACCGGATCATGACAAATCTTACAACGGCGCCTTCGATCGAAGACGCGGTCAGCGATGTCGATTTCATCGAAGAGGCCGTGTTCGAGCGTGAGGATGTCAAGAAGGAGGTTCTTGGCCGCATCAGCGCGGCGGCCCGCCCCGATGCCATTATCGGCACCAATACTTCGACCATACCCGTGCATGTGCTGGCGCCGATGGTGAAGGGCCAGGAGCGGTTTCTGACAGTACATTTCAGCAATCCGGCACCGTTCATTCCCGGCGTCGAGCTTGTTTCGGGCACAGCTACGCAGCCGGAGGTCGTGGCAACGGTCAAGGAGATGCTGAACCGGGTGAACCGCCAATCGGCCGAGGTGGCCGACCGGCCGACCTTCGTGTTGAACCGCTTGCAATATGTGCTGTTCAAGGAGGCGAACACGATCGTGGAAGAGGGCATCGCAACGCCCGAGGATGTCGATACGATCGTGCGGTCGACTTTCGGTTTTCGCCTGCCCTTCTTCGGTCCGTTCGCCATCGCCGATATGGCGGGGCTCGAGGTCTATGTGAATGGCTTCGTGACTGCGGAAAATGCCTTTGGGCCGCGTCTGTCGTGCCCCGATACGGTCAGGAGACTGGTGGCCGAGGGCAAGCACGGCGTAAAGAACGGTGCAGGGTATTACGGTAGCTACAGCCCGGAAGAAGCGGCAGAACTCGTTGCTTATCGAAACAAGGCTTATGCCAGAATGGCTGAGCTGCTACGTGAATTGGGGCCTTCGCCGCTCGAGAAAAAACGCTCTAGATAAAAATCGGGAAGGCTAGAATCCTCCCTTCTCCTGCTGGCAGAAGCAAGAATGTTCATGAGACGTTCGTTCTTGTCTCTGCCGGATGGTGAAAAGAGTCAGGTCGCGATCACGCATCGCAAGTAGAAACATTTCTTCATGATTCTCTCGCTGGCTGTGAAAGCTCAATAACGATGGAGGTAGTCCTCCAAATTACGATTTTGCAATAGATTGGAAGAAAATCATTGCGTCGCCTTTCTTCCGGTTGAGGGGTAATGGATATGTGTCTAAAAATTTTTTCTTATATATTTGTAGATACATAACTCATTCAATTAATTACTTCATAAATATGGGGGTGATTTGCATTCCTTCATTTTTGAAATCTTGATGTTTACATCTTTGCTCAGGTTGATTTAAATGGGAAGCCATTCACGTATGTGGAACAGGACTGGTCTATCATGTCTGGACGGACATCATTTACAGGATTGCTGTGCTGACTGCCGACGCCACTCGGCGGCAGAAGCTGCGCATGCATGTCCACGAGGCACATGAAAGCCTCGACAGCCTGATCGGTGCTTTGGAAACGAAGCGCGATTATCGGCGGTACCTCTCAGGTATGGCGGCGTTTCGTTTTGCCGCCGAAGCGGCGGTTGAGAGCAGATGTTTTCCGCTATGGCTACGTGACTGGCGCCCGGTTTCCACGCGATCCGCTCTGGAGAAGGATCTCGCGGCGCTTCGTCTGCCTTCCATGACCGTTCCGTCCCTGGTACCACCGGCGACAGATTCTGAGCTTCTTGGCATGATCTATACGCTAGAAGGCTCGGCGCTCGGTGCGCGCCTGATCGCCAGGCGTGCGCTGGCCTTGGGTTTTGACGAGCACAATGGTGCGTCCCATCTTGCTGCCCAGACCGCAGCACCAGCGAATTGGCGTCTGTTTCTCGACCTCCTCGAAGCTGCGCCGATTTTCAATCTCGATGAGGCAGGGGAAGCGGCCACGCGCCTTTTCCAACACGCTCACGACGCCATGATCCTTGTGGATCGCGCAGGGGAAGAAATCCATGGCTGAATTCGGTCAGGTCGATCTGACGAGTTGTGATCGCGAGCCGATCCACCTCCCGGGAAGTATCCAGCCTCACGGTTGTCTCGTGACCTGCTCGGTCAGCGATTTCGTCGTATTGCGTCATTCTGCCAATGCCGCCGACATGCTGGGGCAGCCCGATCTCGCGATCGGGAGCAGTCTGATAGACCTGTTCGGCTCGGATATCGTGCATGATATCCGCAACGGTCTGACGCTCAGTGTGACCCAGCGTCGCCCGGTCTTCTTACTCAATCAGGCACTGGGCGCTGATAAGCCTTTCGATCTCGCAGTTCATATCGTCAATGGTGAGGTGGTTATCGAATGCGAGCCTGCTTCGTCCTCACCCCGCGCCACCAAGTTTCTGACCCAGCTTCACGGTATGATGGATCGGGTACGCAAGACGACTGATATCACCCGGCTCTTCGACGTTGTGACCATGCTGATGCGTGGGCTGCTCGAATATGATCGTGTGATGGTCTATCGTTTCGCCGATGACTGGTCAGGCAAAGTAGTTGCCGAGGCCCGTGCCCTGTCGCTCGAGAGTTTCCTCGGGCAGCATTTTCCGAGCGCCGACATCCCTGCGCAGGCGCGCGAACTCTATCGTCGTTCGCCCATACGGATGATCGGCGATGTCGGCTATACGCCCGTCCCGCTCATTGAGGCGGAGGGGCTCTCCGCATTGGATATGTCGCTCGGGCAGCTACGCAGCGTCTCACCCATCCATTGCGAATATCTCACCAATATGGGGGTGCGCGCCTCCATGTCGATCTCGATCGTGATCGATGGCGCGCTTTGGGGCATGATTGCCTGCCATCACTATGCGCCGCGTATTCTGCCGATTGCGGAGCGCGCCGTCGTGCAGATGTTCTCGGAGTTCTTTGCGCTTCAGGTCATCGTGATTCTTAAGACGACGCGCTTGCAGGTCGCCGAGCGGACGCATGGGCTGATCGAAAGCGTGCTGCGCAACGCTGCCTCGGTCTCGGATATGCCTGCCTATCTGCGCGGGCAAATCAGTCGTCTGGCGCCACTCATCCAGTCCGACGGTATCGCCATATGGATCGATAACGAGTGGACCGGTCACGGTATCTCTGCGCCCAAGGACGTCCAGAACGAGTTTGTGGATCTGGCGCTGCGCAAGGCCGGGACGCAGATCTGGCAGTCGGATCATCTGGTCAAGGACCATCCCTGGATCGCGGCGCATACGGCGCATGTAGCAGGGGTTCTGATCATTCCGATTTCGCCTCAGCCGCAAAACTACGTCTTTCTCTTCCGCCGCGAGATCGTGCAGACCATCAATTGGGGAGGCGACCCGCACAAAACCTACGAGCACGGCCCGCACGGGCCACGTCTCACGCCGCGCCAGAGCTTTGCGATATGGAAAGAGCAGGTGCATGAGCGCTGTCTCCCGTGGTCGAGCTTTGATATCGAGGCTGCCGGACAGTTGCGATCGGCTTTGATCGAGGTGATGGGCGTCTACCACCAGCAGCAGCTTTCCGAACGCGCTGACGCCGATCTGCGTCAGCGTATGCTCAATGAAGAGCTGAATCACCGGGTCAAGAACATCCTTGCCGTTGTGCAGTCCCTGATTGGGCGTCCGGTGGGCAAGGACAGGACGATCGAGGAATATGTCGAGGTTCTGCGTGGGCGCATCAAGGCGCTTGCCAGTGCGCATGATCAGGTGGCCCGGAGTGATGGTGGCGGGTTGTTGCGCACCTTGCTTGAGGCGGAGCTTGAGCCCTATCGTCATCAGCCTCTGCTGTCGTGCTCGAGGGTCCCAATCTCTGGCTGTCCGGCCCCGCGCTCTCTGTTGCCGCGCTGACATTGCACGAACTGGCGACGAATGCCGCCAAATATGGTGCGCTCTCGCGGCCAAGCGGCTGTTTGACCATACGGTGGTTTCTCGATGAGGCGCAGGAAAGCTGGGTGCTGGAGTGGACCGAGGCCGGAGGGCCGCCCGTCACGCCGCCAAAGGGCACAGGGTTCGGCTCGGTTTTGCTAGAGCGGGCAATTCCTCATGAATTGGGTGGCACATCCACGCGTGAGTTCCGCACCGAAGGGTTGTTCATCCGTTTGACTTTTCCGGTGCGTCACGCCGTCATGGTTTCCGAAATGGAAGTCGAGCCTGTCGCGGAAGATCTGCCTGTGGCTACGGCAGCGCAGTCCGAACTGCTTCATGCCGCTTATGTGTTGCTCGTCGAAGACCAGTTGCTGATCGCCATGGAGACGGAGCAGGCGTTGAGCGCCTATGGTGTACGTCATATCCGCACTGTGTCGTCGGTCTACGAGGCTGTGCAGGCCATTCGCGAGCGCAGTCCCGACGTAGCCTTGCTCGACTTCAATCTGGGTAAGGAAAACTCGCACGAAGTGGCCACACTTCTTCGAAAAAAGGACATTCCGTTCCTGTTCGCCACAGGCTACGCGGACAGGACCATGATTCCGGCTGAATTCCAGGATGTGCCGGTGCTGCGCAAGCCCTATTCCATCAAGAATGCCGTGCAGGAATTGCTCAAGGTTCTGCCTTCCTGAGAGGGGGCGGAGGAGCGCAGATCCGGGGGCGGCGTCCGATCCAAAAAAAATACGCTGAGAACCTGATGAACCTCCAGGTTTCTGCTAGCGTGTTCTTGACTTGTTCTGGTGGTTTCCCCATCTGCAGAACATGAAGAAAACCCTCGCCGCCCGTTTGGAAATCCTGTCGGATGCCGCCAAATACGACGCCTCCTGCGCGTCGAGTGGCGTAAGCTCCAAGAAGAAAGCGGGCGAGGAAGGGCTGGGGTCGAAAGCCTCGAACGGGATCTGTCATGCTTATACGCCTGACGGAAGATGCATTTCGCTGCTCAAGATCCTGATGACGAATTTCTGCATCTATGATTGCGCTTATTGCATCAATCGATCGTCTTCCAAGATCGAGCGTACGAGATTTTCAGTTGAGGAGATTATCTGGATCACCCTCGAATTCTACCGCCGCAATTATATCGAGGGGTTGTTTCTCTCCTCCGGCGTGATCCGTTCTTCCGACTACACGATGGAGGAGATGGTGCGGGTGGCGCGTGAACTACGCCTTAAGCATCATTTTCACGGCTATATCCACCTCAAGACCATTCCCGACGCGGCACCTCATCTGATTGAGGAGGCCGGGCTTTATGCCGATCGTTTATCGATCAATGTAGAGATGCCTACAGAAGCAGGCTTGGCCGCCTATGCGCCTGAGAAAGACGCAGGGCATATACGTCAGAGTATGGGGGCATTGCGGCTCAAGATAGAGGAATCGGGCGATCGCAGCCTGAGCGGACGCAAGCCGCGCCGTTTTGCACCGGGCGGGCAGAGCACGCAGATGATCATTGGTGCGGATCGTTCGACCGATCGCGATATTTTACGAAGTTCTGCCTCGCTTTATTCGGGCTATGCGCTCCGTCGTGTCTACTACTCTGCCTTCAGCCCCATTCCTGATTCGTCTCTCGCCCTGCCGGCGCAATCGCCGCCGCTGATACGTGAGCATCGGCTTTATCAGGCCGACTGGATGGTACGTTTTTACGGATTTTCATTTGATGAGATCGTGGCCCAGCGCGAAGACGGCATGCTCGATCTCGAGTTGGACCCGAAACTCGCCTGGGCCTTGCAGAACCGCGCTCTGTTTCCTGTCGATCTGAACCGCGCCAGCCGCGAGATGTTATTGCGCGTGCCGGGGTTGGGGCCGCGCTCGGTGGGGGCGCTGCTGTCAGCCAGACGCCATTGCGCCATCCGGCTGGAAGATGTGGAGCGATTGAAAGTCTCATTGCGCAAGGTCAGGCCCTTCATCGTCACGAGCGACTGGAATCCGGCCCGTTTGATCGATCGTGAAAATCTCGCGGCTGCGTTTCGTCCCCAACCACAGCAGCTTCGTCTGCTTTGAAGCGCATCCAACTCGATGGCGACGCGGATTTCGAGACGTGGAGAGGGCTTGCGCGCGGAGCGCTTGCCGAGTGTCTCGCGCCAGAGCAGGTCGAATGGATAAGCGCAGATCTGGACCAGACTGATTTGTTTGGTCTGGAAACCGGGCAACATGAGGCGCCGTCATCTCCTGAGCCGCGTGCCACGCCGGTGGGTCATCTGCCCAAAGAGGGGCTGGCCCTTCTGCGCACGATTCTTCGCCACCACGACCCAAGACGGTTTTCTCTGGCTTATCGGCTTTTATGGCGTCTTCAGACAGAGCCCGCCTTGCTCGCTATCGCGACCGACCCCGATATCAGGGAGGCAGCGCGCATGACGCAGCAGATACGCCGCGACATGCACAAGATGAAGGCGTTCGTGCGCTTTCGTGAGGCCACACTGCCCGGCAATGAAGGACGCAGGCATTTTATCGCCTGGTTCGAGCCTGAGAATTTCATTCTGGAGAGTGTCGCGCCGTTTTTCGCCGAACGCTTTTCGGACATGGACTGGATGATCCTGACTCCAATCGGCTCCATTCTGTTCGAAAAGGGCAAGCTGATCTGTGATCGGATACCCTGTGCGCCGCCGGACCTGGAAGACGATGTCGAGACGCTCTGGCACAGTTATTACCAGTCGATCTTCAACCCGGCGCGCATCAAGACAAAAGCAATGCGCTCTGAAATGCCGACCAAATATTGGAAAAACCTGCCTGAAACCCGTCTAATCCCGCAAATGCTGGCCGATGCTGAAAACCGTGTTGCGGCTATGGTAGCGCGGCAGAATGACGGTCGGGCTCCAGCCTTTCACGAGCGTCATCAGGCAGAATGGCGAGAGAAGGAGGCTCAGGCCAGTGAGCAGCGCGAGGCGCTTGACGGCCTGCCCGCGCTTTCACGCGCATTGGAGACCTGCCAGCGTTGTGACCTTTGCCGCTATGCGACGCAAAGCGTGCCCGGCGTCGGGCCGGATTATGCGCCGCTCATGCTTGTTGGCGAGCAGCCGGGCGATCAGGAGGATCTGCAGGGCAAACCATTTGTCGGACCAGCCGGACAGGTGCTCGATCGCGTATTGGCTCAGGTCGGTATCAAGCGTGACGAGGTTTATCTCACCAATGCGGTGAAGCACTTCAAATTCGTCTCGAAAGGGCGTCGCCGTATTCACCAGACGCCGGGACGCACCGAAATCGTCGCGTGTTCGCCATGGCTCGAACAGGAGATCAGGATTGTGCGGCCGAAGCTGATCGTGACCCTGGGAGCAACAGCGCTTCAGGCAGTTGAGGGGCGCGTCAGTCGCCTCGGCGCGCTGAGAGGGCAGGTACGTGACGGAAATGCGATACGCCCACCCAGCCTCGCGACGATCCATCCGTCTTACCTGTTGCGCCTGCCCGAGCCCGACAGCTCATGAGGAAGAGCGGCGGTTCAGGCAGGAGCTCTCTATTGCACGCGACTGGCTAAGGGGGCGATGATCAGGTTTGCGCTCAGGCGGAAGCCCGTAGCCAAGTAGCTGGGGCTGAGGTGAGCGAGAACAGGTTTTTTCGCGCATGGGGCGTCTTGCCTGATATGAGCGTGGTGTAGCGAGAGGCGTTTCTTATCTGCCCGGCGTCAAAGCCGGGCAGGACGTCTCTCTGTTTGGTCAGCGGGCTTCTTCAGTCATCCACACAGCGGCATTGGCGGAGAGAAAGCCGGGTTTTTCGATGGCGTGGCTCGCAACGAGGATCTCGCCTGCGGGTAGGGCGACTTCCTTCTCTCCGCAATTGAAGATGACCCTGACAGGTCCGTTGCAGAATTCGACCACATCCTTTCGTTCTGCCGCCCATTCGAGCGTGCCGCGACCGAGGCCGAACGCCTTTCGATGGGCGAGCAGGCTGCGATAGAGCGCGAGAGGCGAGTCCGGGTCTTTTTCTTCCGCAGCGACCGCGTAGTTTTTGTACTGCTCAGGCTGTGGCAGCCAGAGCTCCCCTGTTTCGTTGAAGCCGAGAGACGGGCCTTTCGCCTTCCAGGGGAGGGGAATGCGGCACCCGTCGCGACCAATTTCCTTGCCATCGGTGCGGAAGAAAGCCGGGTCCTGACGGTATTTCCTGTCGAGCTTCGTATGATCGGGCAGGCCAAGTTCTTCGCCCTGATAGAGCGTGGCCGAACCTGGCAGACCGAGCGTCATGAAAATGACCGCGCGAGCGCGTCTCAGCCCAGAGCCTCGTTTGGCTGCTCGTGGGCTGCGTCGATACCCTGAGGGCGAGCGCCCGCATCTTTCAGGCCCAGACGCGAGGCGTGGCGCACCGTGTCATGATTGGACATGACCCAGGCGGTGATGGCCCCGACTTCATGCATGGCTTCAAGCGAGTCCGTGATGATCTCCCGGTATTTGGCGGCATTCCAGCGGCAGAGCAGATAGTCGAAATTGAAGGTCTGCTGCATTTCGTCAGGGCGGACATAACGGGCAAGGCGGGAGAGGGGCTTCACCCAGGCTTCTGCCACCAGCATACGGTCGCCGGGATAGCTGGCCAGAAGCGTGTGCCAGGTGCGATAGATTTCATGCACGCCGTCGCGGTCCCACATCGGGGCATCGCTGGGCGTCTTGTCATCGTCTTCACCCACCATGGTGGCGCGCTCTGTATAGGGAGGCAGGCCTTTTTCCTTGATCAGCCCATGGGCAACATCGATACGGAAGCCATCGACCCCGCGATCAAGCCAGAAACGCAGAACGGATTCAAATTCTGTCCGCACTTCGGGGTTATCCCAGTTGAGATCGGGCTGGCAGCTATCGAAGAGATGCAGGTACCACTGGCGGGGCTTGCCGTCCTTGCGTTCGGGTTCCTGTGTCCAGGCGATGCCACCAAACACGCTTTGCCAGTTATTGGGGGGCTCTGACCCGCCCTTTCCCTGACCGTCGCGAAACAGATAGCGTTCGCGCGCAGCGCTACCCGGTTGGGAGGCCAGCGCCTCCTTGAACCATTTGTGCTGATCTGATGTGTGGTTGGGCACCATATCGGCAATGATGCGCAGCCCATGATCATGGGCTTCTTTTATCATGGCCTCGTAATCGGCGACCGTGCCGAATAGCGGATCGATCTTGCGGTAGTCGGAAATATCGTAACCTGCATCGCCTTGGGGCGACTGAAAACAGGGCGAGATCCAGAGCGCGTCGACGCCTAGCCGTTCCAGATAAGGCATACGGCTAATGATGCCGGGAAGATCGCCGACGCCGTCACCGTTGGAATCGGCAAAGGAGCGCGGGTAGATCTGATAGATGACAGCGTCTTTCCACCAGACTGGAGCTGAACCGTTCTGAGCCATGGTTTTCTTCCGTGATCGTGATGATATCAGAACACGGAGAAATCCGCCCGGTTGGCGCCGTCACACAAAGTTGCGGGCGCCAGAGGAGGAAGGGTCAAGGTGATAGACACAGGCGGCTCAGGAACCGGGGCGCGAACGCCCCGATATGATGCTTATTTCTGATAACCCGCCTGACGGATCACGCGGTTGGTGGCTGAATTGGCCGCACTCAGACCTGAATCGACGGTGTTCGCCCCCGCGATGATCGAGGCGATGGTCTGCCCGACTTGCGTGCCGATCCCCTGGAAGGGGGTGATGTCGACGAATTGTGCGCCGACATAGGGGCGCGGCTGCGCCGTCTGGCCGGACGGGTTGGAGGTTTCGATGGCCTTCAGCACGAAGGACGAGAAGGGGGCGACTTTCTGGTATTCGGGTGACTGATAAGACGAGCTGCGCGTGCCGGGCGGGATATTAACCCAGCCATCGGTCTTGGCGACGAGCTGGATATACTCTTTCGACGTGGCCCATTGAATAAAGGTGCTGGCCGCTTCAGCATGGGTGGACGACGCCGGAATGGCGAGGTTCCAAGACCAGAGCCAGGTCGGGCCGCCCTTGAAGCTACCTGTGGGCAGTGAGGCGAAGCCCACCTTGTCCGCAACGCTGCTCTGCTTGGGATCGAACACGGTGCCAGCTGCGCTGGTCGCGTCGATCCAGATGGCGCAATGGCCGGTAGCGAAGAGCGAGAGATTCTCGTTGAATCCGTTCGCGCTGGCGCCGGGTGGGCCGAATTGCTTGAGAAGCGAGGCATAATAGGTAATGGCGTTGTGCCAGGCCGGAGTGTTTAGCGTTGGCTTCCAGCTCATATCGAACCACTGACCGCCGAATCCGTCACCATGGTGGTGACGATGGTCATGTTCTCGCCCCAGCCCGGCTTGCCACGCAGGCAGATGCCGTAAGTGTCGCTCGCCTTGTCTGTGGTCTTTTCCGCAAATTCGCGGATCTGATCATAGGTCGGCGTCTCGGGCATGGTGATCCCGGCCTTGGCGAACAGATCCTTGCGATACAGCGTCATGACGCTCTCGGCATAGAAGGGCAGGGCGTAGACCTTGCTTCATAACTGACGCTCTCACGAACCGGTGCGATGATGTCGTTCAGATCATAGGCGGCGGGTAGGGTGTCGAATTTATAGAGCCATCCCTGCTTGGCCCAGAGCGGGACCTCGTAATTGCCGATGGTAAGAATATCGAACTGCCCTGCATGGGTGGCGATATCCGTTGTCACGCGCTGGCGCAGCACATTCTCCTCCAGCGTGACCCAGCGCAGATGGATATCGGGATGGGCCTTCTCGAACACGGTCGAAAGCTTGCGCATTTCGATCATCTGCACGTTGTTGACGGTCGCGATCGTGAGCGTCGTATCGGCCTTGGCTTGAGCGACAAGGCCAAAGCCTAGGGCCGCGCTGGCCAGAAGCAGGGTTTTCTTCATGTGGACTGTCCTTGGGTAGGCGCTTCGAGCTGGAGAAGGCGTTTATGGGAGAAGATGCGACAGCCCGGACCGGCGCCGGGCAGTTCGCTTATGTGGCGAAAACGCACCACAACAACTCGTTATCTCGGGAAATGTAACAGGACAGGGGCCGCCCGGAGCGCAGACGAGAGCGCTGCTGCTCGATATTCGGGGGGAGCGCTTCAGGTGTCAGCCCAGACATGGTTCGCATGGCTTTTGTCGATCCGGTTCGTCGCGTGTCACTCGATCGGGAATGCACGGTCGCAGGCTGTCATTCTTTCCTTAAATTAACAAGGAAATGACATGGATGTAACATGAATGTGTTAACCATGACATAAGAGCGCTGTCGCGACGTTTTCATCTCGGTTTTTCGGCAGTAGAGTTTCTGTAACAATCCATACATTCTGTAGTGCTTTGGCCCTCGTTCTCCTTATTCTTCTTGGTAGAAAGTGGTCATAGGCATCGTTCTTGATGTCTTCGCAAATACAGGAAGATGACGAGTATGATCTCGAAGAAGACTTTCAGCATGCTGGCTCTGGCAGCCGCGCCGTCTTTCATGGCGCTGGCCTACGCCCATGCCCCAATGCCGCTCCCGCCCGGACCTGTGGCGCCTCCGGGCCATATGGGGATGGGGCCGATGATGCCGCCCCCGCTGATGAGCATGCTCCATGGCGTCGATCTGACGAAAGAGCAGCGTGACAAGATTCATGCGCTGATGCACGGCCATCGTACCGAGCGTCGTGAAGCCATGCACCAGCGTTTCGACCTCGATCAGAAGATCGGCGCTCTGTTGATGGCCAAGGGGCCTGTCGACAAGACCAAACTCGACGCACTGGTCAAGCAGAAGGAAGCGCTCAATGCGAAGGATGAGGAGGCGATGGCGGTCGACGCTGTTGCAATCCATGATATCCTGACGCCCGAGCAACTCGACAAGGCCCGCACGACTCAGGAAAAGCTCGACGCGCTCGAAGGCAGATCCGTGACCTTCTGCGCCCGCCTCACGCCAAGGGCGATGCAGACAAGGATGAAGCTGACGCCCCCTAATCGAGCGTTGCGCCTCATTTGCTGACGGATCGGGCAGCTACAGGCTCGGGCGCCGCTTTTATCTTGACTTTGCGCGCCTACCCCTTTAGCTGCCTGACCAGATTTGAAACGCCACCTCGCGAAGGCTCGCGCAGTGGCGTCTTTCTGTTGCTTATAAGGGTTCCACGTGTTCGACACGCTTTCTGGCAAACTTTCCGGTGTATTTGAGGGTCTGTCCAAGCGCGGCAGGCTGTCCGAGGTGGATGTTGCCGAAGCGATGCGCGAAGTGCGTCTGGCCATGCTGGATGCCGACGTGGCGCTGCCCGTCGTGCGCGACTTCGTCAACAAGGTGAAGGAAAAGGCCGTCGGAACGGAGGTGCTGGAAAGCATTTCTCCCGGTCAGGCGGTCGCGAAGATCGTCAATGATGCCCTGATCGAGGCTCTTGGCGGCGCTGGCAATGTGCCGCTCAATCTCGCCGCTGTGGCGCCTGTTCCTGTGCTGATGGTCGGTCTGCAGGGTTCGGGCAAGACCACGACCTCCGGCAAGATCGCCCTTCGCCTCCTTACCCGCGAGCGCAAGCGTGTGCTCCTGGCCTCGCTCGACGTTCAGCGTCCTGCGGCTCAGTTGCAGCTCCAGCAGCTGGCCGAGCGTGTTGGCGTTGGTTCGCTGCCGATCATTGCCGGTCAGCAGCCTGTCGAGATCGCCAAGCGTGCGCTCGAAACCGGGCGTCGCGAAGGCTATGACGTCGTCATTCTCGATACGGCAGGTCGTCTGTCGATCGATGAAGCCCTGATGCAGGAAGTGCGCGACGTGCGCGATGCGACCACCCCGGTCGAGACGCTGCTCGTGGTCGATGCCATGACCGGTCAGGATGCCGTGAATACGGCACAGCGCTTCAATGAGGCTGTGGGAATCACCGGTGTCGTCATGACCCGTATGGATGGCGATGCACGTGGTGGTGCGGCGCTGTCGATGCGTGCCATTACAGGCGCGCCGATTAAGCTCGTCGGTCTGGGCGAAAAGCTCGAAGCCCTCGACGATTTCTATCCCGAGCGTGTGGCCGGTCGTATTCTCGGCCTCGGCGACATTGCCGGGCTGGTCGAGAAGGCCAGCGAGGCGCTCGACCATGAAGAGAGCGAACGCGTCGCCAAGAAGATGATGGCGGGCAAGTTCGATCTCGACGATTATGCCTCGCAGCTGCGTCAGATCGGCAAGATGGGCTCGATTTCGGGCATCGTCGGCATGCTGCCCGGCATGGGCAAGCTGAAGGAAAAGCTGGGCGATCAGGATCTCGATACCTCGATCTTCAAGCGCCATCAGGCCATTATTTCTTCAATGACCAAGGATGAGCGCAAGACGCCCGCCATGATCAAGGCCTCCCGCAAGAAGCGTATCGCTGCCGGTTCCGGCACGACCGTGCAGGAGGTTAACAAGTTGCTCAAGCAGTTTGACGACATGTCCACCATCATGAAGCGCATCAGCAAGATGGGCCTCGGTGGCATGAAGCAGATGCTTTCCGGTCTCATGTCGGGCGGTGCTCCCGGCGGGCGGCCCGGCGGTGGCTTTGGCGGCCCGCGCCGCTAACCCCATCCGGCATGAATTCACATAGTTTTCGATACCCTGGAGTTTAAAAAATGAGCGTTAAGATCCGCCTTTCGCGTGCAGGTGCCAAGAAGCGTCCGTACTACCACATCGTGATTTCAGACAGCCGCAGCCCGCGCGATGGCCGCTTCATCGAGAAGGTTGGCGCGTACAACCCGATGCTGCCTTCGGACCACGCCGACCGCATCCGTCTGAACGACGAGCGCATCAAGCACTGGCTGTCGAACGGCGCGCAGGCGACCGATCGTGTTGCTCGTTTCCTCGGCAATGCCGGCCTGATCGAGAAGCCCGTTTACAACGAGCAGCCCAAGCAGTCCGCGCCGAAGAAGCGCGCTCAGGAGCGTGCAGCCGCCAAGGCCGCAGCCTGAGCCATAAACCAGGAATAGGCTTCAGCACTCCATGACATCCGGCACCGCCTCGAGGAATATTCTTGTTGCGACTGTGGGCAGGCCCCACGGCGTGCGGGGGCTCGTGCATCTTTTCGCGGCAACCGACGATCCGGCTTCGGTCGAGGAAATCGGCGTGCTGCGCGATGAGAAGGGCAGCGTCTGGCGTGCGGAATGGCAGGGTCATGGCATCGCGCGTCTGTACGACGCGTCGGGCCGCGCCATCACCGACCGTGACGAAGCCGCGCGTCTCGTCAATCTCAAGCTGTATGTCGAGCGGGATAGCCTGCCCGAAGCGGATGAGGACGAGTTCTATCATGCCGATCTGATCGGTCTGCGTGCCGAAACCCGCGAGGGCAAGGTGCTGGGAACGATCGCAATCGTTCATGATTACGGCGCGGGGGTGAGTCTGGAAATTACCGGGGGCGGGCAGGATCTGATTGTGCCGTTCACCCAGGCCTGCGTGCCCGAGATCGATGTCGGTCTGGGCAGGGTCATCGTCGAGCCACCTCATGAGGTGGAAGTCGAGGGCGATCTGTCGGGCAAGGATGATGTAGCGGTGCGTTCATGACCTGGCGCGCAGATATTCTCACTCTGTTTCCGGACATGTTTCCGGGGCCGCTCGGGTTTTCCCTGGCGGGGCGGGCGCTTGAAGAGGGCGTCTGGTCGATGGGTGTGCATGATCTGCGCGGTTTCGGTCGCGGGCGCCATCGCGCCGTAGACGACACGCCTTTCGGTGGCGGGGCGGGAATGGTGCTTCGGCTGATGTGGTCGCCGAGGCGCTGGACTCGATTGCCGTCGAGGGCCGTCCGATCATCTATCCCACGCCACGCGGCGCGCGTCTGACGCAGGCGCAGTCTCGTGAACTTGCCTCTGGCGATGGTGTGGTGGTGCTGTGCGGGCGCTTCGAGGGTGTCGATGAGCGGGTTCTGGCGCGACGCGATGTCGTCGAGATCTCGCTTGGCGATTTCGTGCTGTCCGGTGGGGAGATCCCCGCCTATGCGCTGCTCGATTCCTGCGTGCGCCTTCTGCCCGGCGTGATGGGTTCGGAGCTGAGCGATGCCGAAGAGAGCTTCGGTGACGGTCTGCTCGAATACCCGCACTACACCAAGCCCGCCTCGTGGGAGGGCATGGATGTGCCGCCGGTTCTGCTTTCAGGGCATCATGCAGCGATAGCGGCATGGCGTCACGAACAGGCATGCCAGACGACCCAGGTCAGACGCCCCGATCTCTGGGCGGCTTATGCTGAAGCCAAGATTAACAGATAAATTTTCGTATTCTCGGAGAAGTAACATGAACATTGTCCAGCAGTATGAGGCGCGCGAAATCGAGCGTCTGACCGCCGCCCGTCCGGTTCCGGAATTCCAGGCCGGTGACACCGTGCGCGTTGGCGTGCGCGTTGTCGAAGGCACGCGTGAGCGCGTTCAGGCTTACGAAGCGTTGTGATTGCCCGTTCCAACAAGGGCCTGAACAGCAACTTCACGGTTCGCAAGATTTCGAACGGTGAAGGCGTGGAGCGTATCTTCCCGCTGTACTCCCCCAGCATCGCCGAGATCGCTGTTGTCCGTCGCGGCAAGGTGCGTCGTGCAAAGCTGTATTATCTGCGTGAGCGTAGCGGTAAGTCGGCACGTATTGCCGAGCGTCCCCGTGACACTGTGAAGACGGCTTCCTAAGTTAAGGTCAGCCCAAACAGGCTTATGAAATAAGGAGAGTGTAGTGGCCCGAACCCTGTTCGATAAAATCTGGGATGACCATGTGGTCGAACGCCTCCCGGACGGCACCTGCATTCTCTACATAGACCGTCACCTTCTACACGAGGTGACAAGCCCTCAGGCTTTCGAAGGCCTGAGGATCTCCGGGCGTCGTTTGCGTCGCCCCGATGCGACGGTTGCTGTGGTCGATCACAACGTGCCGACCTCCGACCGCTCGCTGCCGATCGAGGAGCCGGAATCCCGGCTCCAGATCGAGACGCTCGAAAAGAATGTCGCCGAGTTTGGCGTTCCCTATTTCAAGCTGCGCTCGAAAGACCAGGGGATCGTGCATGTGGTAGGCCCTGAACAGGGCATATCCCTGCCAGGCATGACCATTGTCTGCGGTGACAGCCATACCTCGACTCACGGCGCGATGGGGGCTCTGGCCTTCGGTATCGGCACGTCAGAGGTCGAGCATGTCATGGCGACGCAGACCCTGCTGCAGAAGCCTGCGAAAAACATGCGCATTACGGTTTCGGGGCAGGTTGGTCCCGGCGTGACGGCGAAAGACATCATGCTGGCGATTATCGGCAAGATCGGCACCGCTGGCGGCACCGGCCATGTCATGGAATTTGCTGGCGATGCCATTCGCGCTCTCGACATGGCAGGGCGCATGACGCTGTGCAACATGTCGATCGAGGCGGGTGCGCGCGCCGGTCTGGTTGCACCCGATGAGACGACTTTCGCCTATGTCGAAGGGCGCCGCTTTGCCCCCAAGGGTGAGGATTTCGAAAAAGCCTGCGCTTACTGGCGCACGCTGGCGACCGATGAAGGCGCGGTGTTTGACACCGAAGTCACGCTCGAAGCCGCCGAGATCCAGCCGAATCTCACCTGGGGTACGAGCCCTGAAGACGTGATTGCGATCAATGGTATTGTGCCCGATCCGGCGCAGTTCAACGATCCGGCGCGTGCCCGCCAGGTGCAGCGTATGCTCGATTACATGGGGCTTGAGGCCGGTCAGAAGATCGCGGGTACCAGGATCGACGTGGCATTCATCGGCTCCTGCACCAATAGCCGTATCGAAGATTTGCGGGCTGCCGCGGCGGTTGCCAAGGGGCGTCATGTGGCGCCCGGTGTGCGAGCATGGTGGTGCCGGGCTCGGGCAATGTGAAAGCGGCTGCGAGGCAGAGGGGCTGGATCTGATTTTCCGTGAGGCCGGGTTCGAATGGCGTGAAGCCGGGTGTTCGATGTGCCTTGGCATGAACCCCGACAAGCTGACCTCCGGCCAGCGTTGCGCCTCGACGTCCAACCGTAATTTCGAGGGCCGTCAGGGACCCGGTGGACGTACCCATCTCTGCTCGCCCGCCATGGCGGCGGCGGCGGCGGTTTCGGGCTGCTTTGTCGATGTGCGGGAGATGGCATGATGGACAAGTTCACGACACTCACGGCCATTGCGGCACCGATGCCGGTCGAGAATATCGACACGGATCAGATCATCCCGGCACGTTTCCTCAAGACCATTCAGCGCAGCGGTCTGGGTAAGAGCGCTTTTGCCGCGCAGCGCTATCATGACGACGGGTCGGAGAAGCCCGATTTCGTGCTCAATCGCGAGCCCTATCGCAAGGCCGAAATCCTGATCACGCTCGATAATCTTGGCTGCGGGTCGTCTCGCGAACATGCGCCCTGGGCGCTGCTGGATTTCGGTATTCGCTGCGTGATAGCGCCGAGCTTTGCCGATATCTTTTTCAATAACTGCTTCAAGAACGGCATTCTGCCGATCCGCCTGCCGCGCGAGATCTGTGAGTCGCTCATGGAAGACGCGCAGATGGGGGCGAATGCCCGCATCACCATCGATCTGGAAAACCAGATCGTGCAGCGTCCCGATGGCAGCACTATTGCGTTCGAGGTCGATAATTTTCGCAAACATATGCTGATCGAGGGGCTCGACGATATCGGGCAGACGCTTCAGCACGACAGCGCGATACAATCCTTCGAGCAGAAGCGTCAGAGAGACGAATCCTGGCGCCCCACTATTGTGATGGAGACGGTTTCGTGAGCCAGGCCACCAAGCTACTCGTTCTTCCCGGCGACGGGATCGGCCCCGAAGTCATGCGTGAGGTCGTCAGGATCGTGCGCTGGCTCGGTGAGGCCAAGGGGCTTGCTCTCGAATTGACGGAAGAACTGGTCGGTGGTGCGTCTCTCGCCGCTCATGGCGTGCCGCTGCGCCCCGAGGTGGTCGCACTCGCCAAGGAAGCCGATGCTGTGCTGTTTGGTTCGGTAGGCGATCCGAAATGGAGCCATGTCTCGTTCGACAAGCGCCCTGAAGCCGCCATTCTAGCTTGCGTCAGGAGCTCGAACTCTTTGCCAATCTGCGCCCCGCGCAGGTTTTTGCGCCGCTGGTCGATGCGTCCTCGCTGAAGCCGGAGCTGGTGGCCGGGCTCGATATCATGATCGTGCGCGAGACGGTTGGTGGCATCTATTTCGGCGAGCCGCGCGGTATCGAAACACTGCCCGATGGGTCGCAGCGCGGCATCAATACCGAAGTCTACACGACGTCCGAAATCGAGCGTGTGGCCCGTGTGGCGTTCGAGCTTGCCCGTTTGCGCGGTAACCATGTCTGCTCGGTCGAGAAGTGCAACGTGATGGAGAGCGGTTTGCTGTGGAAGCAGGTCGTGACCGCCTTGCATGAGCGCGAATACAGCGATGTCACGTTGAGCCATATGCTGGCGGATAACTGCGCCATGCAGCTCGTGCGCAATCCCAAGCAGTTCGACGTCATCGTGACGGGCAATCTGTTCGGCGATCTGCTGTCCGATCTGGCTTCGATGCTGACCGGCTCGCTGGGCATGCTGCCCTCGGCCACGCTTGGCCCGGTGCAGGAGAATGGCAAGCGCCATGCGCTCTATGAGCCGATCCATGGTTCGGCGCCCGATATTGCCGGGCAGGGCATCGCCAACCCGCTGGCACAGATCCTCTCTTTCGCCATGCTGCTGCGCTATTCTCTCAAGCGTGAGGAAGAGGCGGCTCTCGTCGAGAAAGCTGTCTCGAACGTGCTGTCGAGCGGCTTGCGTACAGCCGATATCATGTCCGAAGGTATGAAGCGCGTTGGCACCGAGGAAATGGGTGCCGCCGTTCTTCAGGAAATGCAGAAGCTGGCCTGAGAGCCAGCCGGAGGAAGATATGTCCCTGATCGCTGCCCGGCTCAACCGGATCTCCCCCAGCCAGACGATCGCCATCTCGCAGAAAGCGCGGGCCTGAAAGAAGCGGGGCGGGACATTATCAGCCTCTCCGCCGGTGAGCCTGATTTCGAGACGCCTGAAAACGTCAAACAGGCCGCCTTCGACGCGATTGCGCGAGGCGAAACACGTTATACCGATGTTGCGGGCACGCCCGCCTTGCGCAAGGCTGTTGCGGCATGGTTGAACCGCGATTTCGGCCTCGACTACAAGGCTGAGGAAATCGTGGTTTCCACGGGCGGGAAACAGGTCATTTATGACGTGTTCACCGCGACACTCGACGCGGGGGATGAAGTCATCATCGGCGCCAGCCTGGGTTTCCTATCCCGACATCGTGGCATTGGCCGATGGTACGCCTGTGGTGGTGCAAACCAGGCCTGAAAACGGTTTTCGTCTCGACGCCGAGGCGCTGCGAGCGTCCATTACCCCAAAGACCAAATGGCTGGTGCTAAACTCGCCCTGCAATCCGACGGGCGCGGTCTATTCCGGGGCCGATCTGCGCGCGCTCTGCGATGTGCTGCTCGATCATCCGCGTGTCTGGGTGCTGACCGACGATATTTACGCCAAGCTGGTCTATGACGGGCTGGTCAGCAAGACGCTGGTACAGGTCGAGCCGAAACTGCGCGAGCGTGTGGTGACGATGAACGGTGTCTCGAAAGCCTATGCCATGACCGGCTGGCGCATCGGTTTCTCCGCTGCACCGGTCGAGCTCACCAAGGCGCTGATCAAATTGCAGGGTCAGAGCACGAGCAATCCCTGCTCTATCGCCCAGGCTGCCGCGCTTGAGGCTGTTACAGGCCCTCAGGATTTTATCGGCGGCATGGTTTCGGTTTACCAGGAGCGCCGCGATCTCGTTCTGTCGATGCTGGCTCAGGCGCCGGGTCTGACCTGCATTCGCCCCGAGGGGGCGTTCTACGTCTTCCCGTCCATTGCGGGTGTGATCGGCAAGAAGACGAGCACGGGTAAGGTAATCGAGAATGACGAGATTTTCGTCACCGAATTACTTGACGAAACGGGCGTCGCCGCCGTGCATGGCAGCGCGTTCCTGACGCCGGGTTATTTCCGTATTTCCTACGCCACCGACACTGAGAGCCTGCGCGAAGCCTGCACACGCATCCAGCGTTTCTGCGCTTCCCTGAGCTGAGAACCTAATCATGAGCTTTCGTCTGGCACAGCGTCTTCAAGGGCTGCCGCAGCCCGCAACGATCGCAATGTCGGCGAAAGCTCGGGCGCTGAAAGCGCAGGGTGTCGACGTCATTTCTCTGGCGCTGGGCGAGCCGGATTTTCCCTCACCGCCTGAGGCTGTCGAGGCGGCCTATCAGGCCGGTCTGCGTGGCGATACCAAATATCCGCCCGTGGGCGGACAGCCTGTGCTCAAGACCGCGGTTGTGAAGAAATTCCGCGATGAAAACGGTCTGAACTACGCGCCCGAAGAAATTCTGATCGGCAATGGCGGCAAGCAGCTCATCTATAATGCGTTTGCTGCGACCATCGATCCGGGTGATGAGGTCATCGTGCCCGCGCCGTATTGGGTGAGTTATCCGATCATCGCGCAGATGTTGGGGGGCGTGCCTGTGGCGGTGACCTGTCACGAAGAGGACAGGTTTCGTCTCAAGGCCGAGGCGCTGCGCGCTTCCATCACTTCGCGCACGCGATGGCTCGTCCTCAATTTCCCGAATAATCCGAGCGGCGCCATTCTGGAGCGCGACGATCTCGAGGCGATTGCTGCCGTGCTGCGCGAGGCGCCGCATGTTTTGGTCATGGCAGACGAGATTTACGAGCATCTGACGTTTGACGGCAAAACCCATGCCTCTCTGGCCAGTGTCGCGCCCGATCTCAAGGACCGTATTCTGACGATCAACGGCATGGCCAAGGCCTATGCCATGACAGGCTGGCGTGTCGGCTTCTGCGGTGGTCCGGCGCCACTGATCAAGGCCATGACCAGCATCCAGAGCAATGCGACATCGGGCATCTGCACTTTGGCTCAGGCCGGGGCTGTTGCGGCGCTTGCGACATCGCCAGCCGGTCGTGACGCCATGCGCGATGTGTATCAGTCGCGCCGTGACCTTGTGGTGTCGAAACTGCGCGCCATGCCGCATGTGACCTGCGCCACGCCCGAGGGAGCATTCTACGCCTTCCCCGGTATCAGCGGTGCAGTGGGCAAAACGAGTGCCGCAGGGCGCGTAATCGTCGATGATGTTGCTTTTGCCGAAGCCCTGCTCGAAGAGGCGCATGTGAGTGTCGTACCGGGGAGCGCCTTCGGTCAGTCGGGCCATATACGCCTGTCTGTCGCGGCTTCGGACGCGCTTCTGATCGAGGCTTGCGCAAAGCTCGAGCGGTTCCTTCTGGCGCTTGTCTGACGGAATCGCGCCTGATTGAAAGGGACGAACCAGGCAAGGCCGGGTTGACCGAGGCTTGACTGGACGAAGCCGGGCCGGAATGCGACCATGAGCGCATGATCACATCCTTTCCCGAATTCAATACTCTGGATTTTCCGACACCCACGCGAGAGACCCTCGATCAGGCCTATGCGGCGATAGGCGCTGCGCTGGATGGTGGCGATCTCGCGCGTGGGCTCGCGCTTTTCGACGCCCAGCGTCGCGCCTATGAATCCTGGTCGGCTCTGGTGGAGCTGCGCTTTTCGCAGGATACGCGCAACGCCGATTACGTTGCCGCCCGCGACTACGCCGATAGTCTGACACCCTATGCCACCAATCTCGAGACACAGATCAAGAAGCGCGTTCTCGCGCGTCGCGATGAGGCAGCAGCGCATCTGGACGCGCATGTGCTTGCGCTCTGGGATGCAGACATCACCACATTTGACGTGCGTATAGAGGCCATGCTCGCAGAAGAGGCGCGTCTTTCGGCGGAATATACTGCCCTGCTTGCCGCCGGGGAAATCGCCTTTCGGGGGGAAAGCCATAATCTCTCCGGGCTGGAGCCCTTCCAGCAGGACCCTGACCGCGTCACACGGCATGAGGCTGAGGCCGCGCGCTGGGGATTCTATGAGGCGAACGGCGCGCAGCTCGACCGTGTTTTCGATGATCTCGTGCGCCTGCGCACCGGCATGGCCCATACGCTTGGTTTCGATTCCTATATCGATCTCGGTTATCGTCGTATGCGACGCACCGACTACAATGCGCAGGATGTCGCGCGTTTTCGCGAGCGTATCGCGAGCCATGTCACGCCCTTGGTTCAGGCCCTTTTGCAGCGCCGCCAGCTGGAAATGGGATGGGACAGCCTGAAAGCCTGGATGAGGCGCTGGTTGATCCGAGAGGCAATCCTGGCCCTGCAGGCGATTACGATCTGATGATCGCGCGGGCGAAGGAGATGTTCACCCGTCTGGACGAGAGCGGCGAAATGGCCGCTTTCTTCTCGGAGATGGTCGAGAAGAATTATCTCGATCTGAAGAACCGTGCCGGCAAGGCGGGAGGCGGTTTCTGCACGTCATTTGCGACGCAGGGCACACCGTTCATTTTTGCCAACTTCAATGGCACTCACGGTGATATCGGCGTGTTTACCCATGAGATGGGTCACGCTTTCCAGAACTGGAAAAGCCGCGATCTGCCCATGATCGACATGCTCTGGCCGACCATGGAGGGGGCGGAGATCCACTCGATGGGCCTCGAATTCCTGACTTGGCCCGAGATCGATCTGCTGGTGGAAGAGGGGGCAGGTGAGCGGTATCGGCGTCTGCATCTGATCGAGAGCCTGAGCTTTCTGCCTATGGTGCATGTGTCGATCATTTCCAGCACGAGATCTATGCCAAGCCGGGGATGAGCCCTGAAGAGCGCCACGCCACATGGCAGAGGCTGGAGAAGCAATATCTACCCTGGCGCGATTGGGTGATCTCGCCTATCCGGCGAAGGGGGGCCGTTGGCAGGCCCAGCGCCATATTTACGGGTCGCCCTTTTATTATATCGATTACACGCTGGCGCTCTGCGTGGCGCTTCAGATCTGGCTGATTGCCCAGGTCGATGCCTCGCGTGCACTCGAACTCTATCGCGGGCTGTGTGAGGCGGGGGGAAGTCAGGCCTTCTGCACGCTGGTGCGCAATGCCGGGCTGACCGTACCTTTTGAGGACGATGCTCTGGCCGAAATCGTGGATGAAGCCGAGCAGATGCTCATGATGTGAAGAGATGCCCCCTCTCTCGCGAGAGGGGGCAGGGCCGATTTCAGCCGCGGCGGTTCCATTTATCGAGCAGGTCGAGCACCGATTGCGACGACATGGCACGCGCATTGCCGAGCGTGTTTGCCCCATCGGCATTGAGTAGCTTGCGGCCCGGTGTGACGATCAGCACGGTCGGGACTTCATGAATCGTAACGCCGAATTGCTGGGCGATATCGAGATTCTTGTCGATGCGCCCGACATTGACCGGCACGACCACAAACTGGGATTCGAGCCATTGCGCGACTTCCGGCTGATTGAAAAGCCCGGCCAGCATGCGGCAATCGGGGCACCAATTGCCGCCGAAATCGATCAGGACCTTGCGCTTCGTACGTGCTGCCGTTGCAAAGGCCTCCTCAACCTGGGTCTTGGCGAGGGCGATATCGGGATAAACATCCTTTGCCGGCGTGATCTGCACCGAGCTGTCGATCTTCGGCGGTGCCGGCGGACCGTCTTCGGCGAATGCCGTGCCGCTTGCATAGGGAAGCGCAACGGGAGCAAGCGCGGAGAGGCCGAGGGCGAGGGAGGTCAGGACGCCAAATTTGCGTTTCAGCACGATGCGGGCCTTTCGGAACTTGAAAAAGGTTTGGGGGCGGGGTGGTTGAAAAACAGCGAGAGTATGAAATGTTTCGTCCCGTCGGGGAATACAAGAGCACAAAGGGCCAATGATGAAACAACGTAATGAAGCGCAAGGGGCAACGGGAGAAGTTTCTATCACCACGACCCTGCTTCGCACGACAGGGCTCGTCGGGCTGACGCTTGTGTTGGCGATTCTGATCCGGTTCGTTCCGTTCCTGTCGCATGGCGTACAATGGGTGGCGGGAACGGATGCATGGCAAAAGCTCTATTCCCTGCTTGGCATCGATACCAGCCTGGGCCGCGAGCAGCTCATTCTGGTCGGCATCATGCTTTGCTGCTTTTTTGTTGCGCTTGGTGTGCAGACGGCGCTGGTCTATTTCATCGCACGTTTGAAGCGGTGAGCGAAGCAGGCCAGAACGGCCAGACTCAGCCATGCCAGCATGGTCAGCGTGCCACCGAAAGGCGCCAGAAACGCGATATTCGGCCCTTTCAACGCCAGTGAGGCAACTGGCAGGGTAAAAAGCAGCGTGCCCAGCGCCATTGGCAGAGCGACCCAGCGCAGAATGGCGCTACCGCTGACGCCAAGTGCGAGCAGGGCAAGCACATGCCACATCAGCATTTCAACCCCGCGTGACAACATGGCTCGTCCGCCGGTGACGAAGGCTGATCGGGCAGATGTGCGCCCAGGGCGGCCAGCATGACGGCGAGGCAACCGAAAATGCCGCAGAAAATGAAAATCAGACGTTGCATGGCAGCATGGGCGGAACACTTTCGTCTTCAATGGGTTCAGATCAAGGTATCTGGCAGTCTATGCCAGTCCTCATAGAGTAAGAAGTAAAGGTCATCATCATGAAAGCTGGTTTCTGGATCGGATTGGCGGCCCTGCCGCTTTGCGCGTGCACGCCCGGCTATCCGCGTCTGCCCCCCCTGCCAGACAAGGCGCCGCCTTTCACGACGGCTGACGCGGCGTTCCTGCAGCAAGCCAACGAGCACGATCTGACCCAGATCGCGCTGAGCAAACTCGCTGCGGACCATGCACGCGCGACCGAGGTGAAGGATCTCGCGCAAACGACCGAAAAGAACTACGACGCGCACCGCAAGACGCTGGCGACACTGGCAAGCAAGCATGACCTCACTCTGACCGAAACGCCTCTGGCCAGCGATCAGGCGACGATCGATCGCGTGTCGCATCTGCATGGACCGGCCTTTGACAAGGCTTATGTAACAGCGCTGCGTAACGAGTCGCAGGGGAATGAACAAGCCATCGCCTCGGCAGCTACCACGAAGGACAGCGATATCAGGAATGCGGCGGCAGGGCTGCAGACATTGGATAAGCAGGTCATCTCATCGGCCTATAGCTGGATGCCTAAGCTTGCTGTGCGCAAGACGCACAAATCCACGCGCTGAGAGGGGCTGCTCGTGAGTGTTCGTCTCGACAGGATTGTTACCCGCGGCGGTGATCAAGGCATGACCTCGCTCGGAGACGGGGCACGTATCCGGAAGGATGATCCCCTGATCGAAGCGATGGGGTGCGTCGACGAACTCAATGCGGTGGTAGGGCTCGTGCGGCTGCATTGCCCAGGTCGCGATGCGCTGGCCCGCATCCAGAACCTCCTTTTCGATCTGGGGGCGATTCTTTGTATCCCGGAGCGTGAGGATGATGGGGGGCGTGTCGCCGAGGGCGTCATCTGGCTAGACTCCGAGATCGTCGCCTTGCGCGAGAGCCAGCAGCCTCTGACGAGCTTCGTTCTGCCCGGTGGGTCGGTCGGAGCAAGCTGGGCGCATATGGCGCGTGTCGTGGCGCGGCGCAGCGAGAGGCGTGTCGTGGCGCTCGATCAGGCGCGTCTTGCCTCAGCCGTGAAGTTTTTGAACCGTTCCAGCGATTATTTCTTCGTGCTTGCGCGCCATATGAACGATGATGGTCGCTCTGACATTTTGTGGCAGCGCGATCAAACCTGAAATGGATGTGTGGAGGAGGCGCTGCGCCCGTATCCTCCACACAATGTCTGTCAAAATGAAACGAATGCTGTATCGCAACAAGTTTTTGTGATATTGCTCAAAAGAGCGGTAAGCGGGGCCATTCTGGTTTCTGCAAATTCGTGCCTGATCTATTCTTTCCAGAAATTACGAACCTGATTGCCGAAGGTCGATTCACTTCGTGGGAAGAAAAAATCAGTAATTCACAGGTTTTTAATACTGCGTATTCTTTCTTTATCCAAGTAACATCTGTCGCCCGGTTCTTTTCTACAAGGAGAGCCCTTGAGGTGACAATTATGGCGATTTCGTTTAGGAGCAGGCCGCAAGACAAGTTCGGCCTTCCTAGAGATCAGGCGCAGAAGCGCATGCTGGACGAGCCGAGACGGGCGCATAAGATCAAGATGATTTTCTCAAATCGGAAGACATAAAGTGGGTATCGACTCAGATTTTTATAATAACGATACGAACCAGGATGGTGAGCTCAGCGAGGATTCACTTCGCCTCGCGCTGGAGCGGCTGGGCTCCAAAAGTAACAAGAGACATTCGCAGGGCGGCCATCAGAAAGTTGCTCCTGACCAAAGGCGCCGCCGCTTCGTGCAGGAGGGGCAGGTCGTCGTCGAGCATCATCAGCTCTCACGCGCCAGTCTGCGCGCGCCATCTTCTCAGGGTGACGACCACGGAGAAGAGCTGTCACGTATGCGTAATCTGCTGAAGCACGAGCAGCGCCGTGCGGAGGACGCCCAGCGTGATCTGGGGAATGTGCAGGTGCAGTTGCGCACGCTTGAAACCCATCTCGTTCATGAAAAACTGCATGTGACCGAGTTGAAAGCGAAATGTGCCGAGGCTGAGCAGGCGCTGCTCGAAGCTCAGGTTGAGCTTTCCAGACTACGCGAGGAAAACCAGAAGCGTCGCGTCGAACCAGTGGTGGCGGTCGAGGGAACGGTAGAGCCCGTTATCAAGAGAGGCAGAGGGCGCCCGCCGCGTGTCAAGGAAGTTTCTGTCCTGTCTGGTGACCCCGAGCCGGTGCGCTGGTGGAAAGAATAGACTCTCTGCCGGGTTCCGCATGCAGGTGCATCGCATTTGAGGCAATAAAAAAGACCGACCGGGAAGTCTCTTCCGGTCGGTCTTTTTGTATTGGGCCTGTTGGCGCCCGATCGGCGTGAAGAACCGGGGCCGATTGATCAGAGAGCGCGACTGGCTTTGCGTAGCGTGCGTGCAAACCAGACAAGGCAGAGGGCGAAAAGGGCGATACCCGTCAGATTCTGGAAGGCCTCGCCGACCGGGATGGTCAGCAGATCGGTGTGGCCGGTCATGCCGCTGAGCACGGCGATAACCACACCGATCAGGCTTTCGCCAACAATGAACCCCGAGGCGACCATAGTGCCAGTGCTGTCATCGCTGTGAGACGCCCCATGGGGCGTACGGTCGAAAAAGAAGGCGATGATGGCGCCAATGGCGATGGTGACCGACACATCGGCGGGAAGATAAATGCCCATGCCAACGGCGAGCGGCGGCATGGCGAGATTACGGATTTTCAGCAGACGATCGATGATGATCAGGCGACGCCAATCGCCGCGCCGATCAGGATCATGGTCCAGTCGAGATTGCGCAGCAGAATGCCTCGGGCGATGTCGGCCATCAAGGCAGGCTGCGGGGCGGCAAGAGCCCGCGACGGGTCCATGTCGGGGCGTGGCAGGGTACTGCCGAAACCGTAAGCCTGATAGAGCACATTCAGAACTGGCGGGATGACGAGCGCGCCGACGACGCAGCCGACGAGGAGCACGACTTCCTGCTTCCACGGCGAGGCACCCACCAGTTGCCCGGTTTTCAGATCCTGCAGGTTGTCGTTTGAAATGGCTGCCGATCCGGTGAGTGCCGTCAGAACGAACAGGATATAGGCGATGGCGCTATGCTGATCATGGGCCGAGAGCGCGTCGGGCACGAGGTGGAGGGCTTCCAGCGAGTAGCGCCAGGCACAGGGCGACGACGCTGATGATCGAAATCCCCGAGATGGGCGATGACGACGAGCCGATGATACCCGCCATATAGCCGCAGGCGCTCGCCACCAGAAACCCGATGAAGAGGCAGGCAGCGAGCCCGAGGCCCAGCATGACGACGAGATAGAAATCATGCGGCGTGATCGGCCAGAGGAAGAGCGTGAAAAGCGCACCAAGCCCGAGAATGAGGGCACCGAGCAGCAGGTTCATGACGATGGGAGGGAGATCGCGATCTGTCTCGTCCAGGCTGGCGCGGTGGGTCTGTGAAAACGCCTCGCGTAATCCGCGCAGGACCGGGCCGATAAGCGAAAAGACCGTCCAGCATGCTGCCACGGCGATGGTGCCCGCCCCCATGAAGCGGATCTTGTGGACCCAGAGCCCAGTCGCGAAATCGGCCGCAGAAACCCCGGCAGGATGCACGACCACCGTGCAGAGCCACGGCACGCCAACGCCCCAGCCGATCAGGACACCTGCAAGCATCGCAAGCCCGCCGCCGAGGCCGACGAGATAGCCCGTGCCGATCAGGGCGAGCGAATAGGCGCCCTGAAGGCGAAAGACGGAGGGGCCGAGGGAGAATGTCGCGCTCCAGCCATCCCTGATGATTCTGACACCCGTACTGAGAAATGTCAGGCCAGCCGCAATCAGACTGCCGCGTATCAGGGCTTTGAGCGCCTGCTGGTTGCCCTCGGGGGAGGCTACGCGCAGAATTTCGGCACAGGCAACGCCCTCGGGATAGGGCAGGGCGCTGTGGGTGACCAGGGCGCGTCTCAGGGGGATGGTGAACAGCACGCCCGTAGCGCCGCCGAGCAGGGTGATGAAAAAACTCTCCCAATACGGAAAGCCGCTCCAGAACCCGATCATGACCAGACCGGGTATGGTGGCAAACACGCAGCTCAGCGTGCCTGCGGCCGAGGCCTGGGTCTGGACCAGATTGTTTTCGAGAATGGTGCTGCCGCCCAGCGCCCGCAGCACCGCCATGGAAATGACGGTCGCGGGAATGGAGGAGGCAAAGGTAAGGCCGATTTTCAGGCCCAGATAGACGTTGGAAGCGGTGAAGATGATCGTGATCAGGGCGCCGAGAACGAGTCCTCGAATGGTCAGTTCCCGTGTCGCCGAAGTCATGCTGTCTCTCTGTCTCGATAACGTAAGGAACAGGTCCTACGACGAAGTGTCTAGAAACGGAAGACGAAGTTCGACTGGTAATAGCTCCCGCTCTTTCCCCCTGCCGCCCGCAATCCGTCAGACCCGATGAAGCGGGCGCCATATTGTGTCCAGGTCAGATGGCGGTTGAGCTGTAATGTCAGGGATGCCTGGGGCACGATGCCGATAAAACCACCACGCAGATTGGTGAAAGCATAGACGCCGGAAGGGCCATAGACGGCATCGTCAGTAGAGGCGCGCCAAAAAAGCGGGCTTTTGAACTGAAGGCTGAGCCAGTTGCGCGGCGTCAGGCGAATGACCGGCGACAGGCTGACAAGGTTGCTTGGTGCGATATAGGTGGTGGTGTCGAGGTAATTGGTCTGCGGGTTGAACGGCGCGATATAGGTGCCGACGGCGCGTCATTGCGTCGCGACGAACCGCCGGAATAGAGATCGGCCTGGAGCCTATGAAGGGATGAAGCGGCGAGGGGGTGTGGCGATAGCCGCAATCGCATTGAAGGCGTAGGCCGAGACAGTGCGGTTCTGCCCTGTGCGGTTCAGCTCGAAACTGCCGCCCTGATAGAGCCCACCCACTGAAAATTCGAAAGAAGGTGCGCCGCCGTACCAGCGGAACCCGTAATTCTGTCGCGCCGTCGTGCCGCTGAGTGTCGTCTTGTTGTAAGGCAGTGCTGCCGAGCTCCCCCCCACCCGAAAGGCGATGAGGAAAAGATCGAGGAAGGACGAGATCCGTTCCGATCCGAGCGCGAAGGAGGGAGGCGCCCATGTGACGTCCAGGCCGTGCAGGCGCGTGCTCCAATCGACACGATCATGGAACATCTTATTGAAGGTGATGTTCGTGCCGACAAAATCGTACACATCGGCGCGCATGCGCGGCCAGATGGCGTAGCCACGCACACCGTTCCAGGCAAGCGGTACGTCCGGCGTTTCGCGGTTGTAAAGAATATAGGACGGGGCATCGAGAAATTGCTGTCGCCCAATGATCAGCCCGGTCTTTGCCTTGGCGAGCCTGGTTCGCAGCTCGACAAAGCCCTGTTGCAAATCAAGACGCTTTCGAAACGTGGCGTTGTAGCCGTAGCCCCCCCAGCCCGCAGCATCGCCATTCACGAGCTGGCCGAAAAACCGGACATGCTCACCGAGATGCAAATCGGCGCCGTAGAGGTTGCGCACGGCAAAACGCCCTGATCCGGTGTGCCACGCGTGCCGAGAAACGGCGCCTCCTCCGACCAGTTGCGCAGGCGCGTTTCGCCTGAAAAAGTGAGCCACCAGGAGCCGTTGCGCGTGAGAGGGATGTATTTCAGCGGGTCGAACAGATCGTCGTGGCGTTTCTTGTCGCGCAGGAATGACCAGTCTTCTGCCCAGGGCGCGATACCATAACGACCTACGGGCCCGAACCCGGCAGATTCACCGTTGCCCCGTGTAAAAATGCCCCAATCGCCCTGGGTGCCATGGGGCGCCTTGTTCTGCAGGGGGGTGACGCGCCGCGGCTGCCCGACCGGACCAGCATGGGGATAATTCTGGATTTCCGGTCGCTGGGTGCCGTTGACTGTGAGATGCTCGTCGGTCGCTGTCGGGTCGACCAGCTTTCGGGCCTTGGCCTGAACGAGCGCAGGGGGGCTATCGACAGCGGTTGGGAATGTTGCAGCATAAGCGACACAGGGAGACACGCCTGCAAGCAGGAAGAAAGCAGGCAGGGCGTGACGAGAGCGCATGGCAGAACGTTCCGGAGAGAAGATAGTTCTCCAGATTATCAGCGTGGAAACTTATTACAACGTGTTTTTAATAAAGCACGTTTCCAGATAGTCTATTAATTTGTGTGAGCCGTAAATTTTGCGGGGCGCAGATGGGTCTGGTTGTAATCAAGCTGCTCATGGCTGAGCTGAAACCCGACCTTGAGTGCGTAATTGGTCTGCTGCAGATCAGGCGAGGCGGGCACGTCAATGATTCGCACCGGGGTGCGCAGCGTCACTGTCGACTGGTTGCCTGCGAAAGAAACGGGAAAATCGAATTCCTTCTTTTCGAGAATCTTGCCGTCGCGCAGCACCGCTACGAAATAGGGCAGAACGATATCCTTGCCATCGGAGGCTGGGCCGCGCTCGACAACGACGGAAAGGCTCAGGCGAGAGCGCACGCTTTTCTTGGGGCCAGCTTCGCAATTGCCGGTCAGACCGCTCATGCCAGCATGGGTCACCAGGCTGCCGGCATCGAGGCCATGGCCATCATACTGGTAGAAATCGGCCGCCCGGCTGAGAATCTCGACCGGGGGGCAGGTAGGCGCGAAGGCACTCTGATCGTCTTGGTTGCACGCTGTCAGGGCGGCCGAAGAACCGATCAGGGCGAGAAGGGGCAGGAAGTGGCGGGCGGATCTGGTCATGGACAAGGCTCTTCGTCTATTCACCGGTGCGGAAAACGAGCCCGGTATGGTAAGAAGGCGACACGACGCCGAATGATCGTGCAATGACGGGCTTGCATACTGGCAACGGGTTGCGTAGCTCCCATATGCGAGCCCATATCGCGAAGCGTTGCATCATTCATCATGCGTGCTGCCTTGGGGCTTGTTCGCATATACCGCCTGCCGTGAGATTGGGGAACACCATGCCCGACACCTTGACCACTTCACGCCCGCAAGCGTCCTCGGAACAGGGATCTGAAGCGCAAACGCTTCGTGTCCTCCTGGCCGGGCCGCGTGGCTTTTGCGCCGGCGTCGATCGGGCCATCCGCGTGGTGGAAGAAGCTTTGCGCCGCTATGGCGCGCCCGTCTATGTCCGCCATGAGATCGTGCATAATCGCACCGTCGTCGAGAATCTCGAAGAGCAGGGCGCGATTTTCGTTGAAGAGCTCGACGAAGTGCCCGCCGATGGTCATGTCGTGTTTTCGGCTCACGGCGTGCCGAAATCGGTGCCTGCCGAAGCGCAGCGCCGCAACCTGCTTTATCTGGATGCGACCTGTCCGCTTGTATCGAAGGTCCATCGCGAAGCCGAGCGTCATTTCGCCGGTGGCGGTTCCGATGCCCGCCATATTCTGATGATCGGTCATGCAGGCCACCCCGAAGTGGTCGGCACCATGGGCCAGCTTCCGAACGGCGCTGTGACGCTGATCAACGATGCGGAAGAAGCACGCACCGTGCAGCCTGCCGACCCGTCGCGCCTTGCCTTCATCACGCAGACGACACTCTCGGTCGACGATACCTCCGAGATCGTGGCGATTCTGCGCGAGCGTTTCCCGCTGATCGAAGGGCCGAAGAAGGAAGATATCTGCTACGCCACCACCAATCGCCAGGAAGCGGTCAAGGCGATTGCGCCTGAGAGCGACCTGGTGATCGTGATCGGCTCGCCCAATTCGTCGAATTCGCAGCGTCTGCGTGAGGTGGCCGAGCGTTCGGGCGCCAAGCGAGCCCTGCTGGTGCCCAAGCTCGCCTCACTTGACTGGAGCGCGCTCGAAGGAGTGAGCACGGTCGGCATCACTGCGGGGGCATCGGCGCCTGAATCTCTGGTTCAGGAAATGGTCGATGCCTTGTCGACACGCTACAAGCTTCAGATCGAAGAGCGTATCGTGAAGAAGGAAAATGTGGCGTTCCGTCTGCCGAGCCCGCTCGGCGAGCCTGTCTGAGGGCTGACGAAACCATCATGACCTTCCTGTTTTCCGCCTGAGATCATGGCGGTCTATACAACCATACCGTCGGAGAGGCTTGAGACCTTTCTGGCGGATTACGATCTCGGGCCGCTCGTGCAGATCGACGGCATTGCCGAGGGTGTCGAGAATACCAATTACCTGCTCGAAACAGAGGCAGGACGGTCCATTCTCACGCTCTACGAAAAGCGCGTTCGTGCCGAAGAACTGCCCTGGTTTCTGGGGTTGATGCAGCATCTTTCCCGCCGTGGGCTTAAATGTCCGACGCCAGTCGTCGCTCGTGACGGGGTGGCGCTTCGCCGCCTTATGGACAAGCCTGCATCCATTACGACTTTTCTGCCAGGCCGACCGATTACGACGATTACCCCTTCTGCCTGTTTCAGCCTGGGGCAGTCTCTGGCACGCTTTCATCTTCTGGGTGAGGATTTCAGAGCGAAGCGGGCGAATTCTCTCGGGCCGCAAGCCTGGAAGCCCCTTCTTGATTCCTGCAACGGCGCGGGCGATTCGCTTCGTCCTGACCTGACGTGCGAGCTTGGCGAGGCCATCGGCACTGTGCTGCGCGACTGGCCCGCACAAGGCGCGCTTCCGACGGGTCAGATCCATGCAGATCTGTTTCCCGATAATGTCTTCTTTCAGGAAGGCAGTGTATCCGGTCTGATCGATTTCTATTTCGCCTGCACGGATTTGCTGGCCTATGATCTGGCGATCTGCCTCAATGCCTGGTGCTTTCCGGATGACGTCACGGCGTCGCCCGCGCTGATGGCCGGCCTGATGGGGGGATATCAATCGGTTCGCCCGCTCAAGCCCGAAGAGAAGGCAGCTCTTCCCGTCCTCGTGCAGGGGGCGGCGATACGCTTCCTTTTGACCCGGCTTTATGACTGGGTGAATACGCCACAAGACGCCATCGTGACCCGCAAGGACCCACTGGCTTATTATCACCGTCTGATGGCATGGCGTGACGACGCGAAGGGGCTTTTACATGTCTGAAGATGACAAGGCCCCTCTGCCCGACGATGCCCCTTTTGTCGAAATCTGGACCGATGGCGGGTGCAAGCCCAATCCGGGGCCGGGTGGCTGGGGGGCGCTCCTTTGCTCCATGGGGCATGAGCGTGAGCTTTCGGGCGGTGAGCAGGAAACCACGAATAACCGTATGGAACTGACTGCCGCTGCTGAAGCGCTCGAGGCACTCAAGCGTCCCTGCAAGGTCACGCTGCATACGGATAGCGAATATCTGCGTAATGGTATCACGCGCTGGCATACGGGCTGGGTGCGTCGCAACTGGCGCAATGCTGCCGGTGACCCTGTGAAAAATCTCGATCTCTGGAAGCGTATTCTGGCAGCGGAGAAGCGCCATAAGGTCGAATGGCTCTGGGTGCGCGGCCATAGTGGCAATGTGAATAACGAACGCGTCGATCAGATCGCGACAGCTGCCCGCGAATCGATCGAGCACGGCTGACTGAGCGCTACGGGAGAGCGGTCAGACGCCTCTCTCCCGTTCACCCTTGATCGAAAGAGGGCTCAGACGGCGAGGCAGATGCGATGGGCGATATCGGTCGTTTTGTCGGCATCGGGCATCAGGCCGATCAGTTTGAGTTCATCGACATATTGCTCGACCTGCACCCGGAAGGGATGCCCCGTCACAGCGTGACTCGCGATTTCACGATCGAGCATACCCTGGGCTTCTTCCGGCGCATCGGTGTCCTTCTTCCATAAACGCGCCAGTTCGTCGCGATGGGCCGGAAATTCGTTCTGTGCATCCTGCAAGGCGGCGGTGAGCGCTGCGGCAAGGCCTGGATCCTGCGTCAGAGCCTTGGTGGCCACCCCCAAAGTGAGATCGATCCGCTCTCGTTCGGCGCCGGTCATGCTGTCGAGCATGTTCCAGCTCACACCTTTGGTCTGTTGGAGGATTCTCCATCCAATCGGATCATGCACGGCGACGGCATCGAGATCTCCGGCACGAAGGGCGTCGGCCATGTCATCGGCAGTGATCGCGACCCATTGTACCGAATCGGTCGGATGCAGGCCACGGCGCCGAAGCTGGATGCTGACAAATCGGCGATCCGCTCCTTCGAGACTCAGGACACCGATCTTTTTGCCGGCGAGATTGCCGATTTTGTGCAGATTGAGAGCGCGTCTGACGAGCAGACGATAGCTGCCGCCGCGCACACCACAGGCGAGGCGCGCAGGCAATTCGTTTTCCTCATCCTGATAGAGCGCAGGCAGCCAGTCGAGCAGGGGGCTCAACGCCGCATCGGCGCGATTGGTGACGACCGCGTCGATGGCGCTGTTGCCACCTGGTGTTTCCACCAGATCGACTGTCAGATTGTAGCGTCCGAAAATGCCCTGCTGGCACAGCCAGAGCAGGGGGTCGTAATCGGGTTCAGGCCAGGCGAGACGGATATGGCGCTTCTTGCCATCGGTCTGAATGGGCTTGTGACGATGGAAGAAGTTCCGCGTTTGCAAGGCTGTAGCAGGATAACGCCCCCTGCACCCATGAGAAGAAGACGACGGGAAGCGCTGCCATCAGAAGAATGACTCCATATGCAAAAAAAATGACAAAGGGGGTTTACCCCATGAAAAGCTTTCGCTAGATAGTGCCTCGCCGGTCCCGAATAGCTCAGTTGGTAGAGCAAGCGACTGTTAATCGCTGGGTCGTAGGTTCGAGTCCTACTTCGGGAGCCAGGCATTTTTCCCCTTAAAATCATGTTTCATCCGGCCTGATCGTATCGAGGCGATCGAGCGTCCACAGACGCGGAAACATCCTGATCCAGAGCCCTGCGACGATCAGTGTGCCGATACCGCCCGCGACGACAGCGGCTTCGGTTCCAATGGCGGTGGCCAGCATGCCGCTCTCAAATTCCCCCAACTGATTGCTGGAGCCGATGAACAGCATGTTGACGGCCGAAACGCGGCCACGCATGCCATCAGGTGTTGCCAATTGCGTCAGTGCCCCACGTACGACCACGCTCACCACGTCAGCCGCGCCGAGAACAGCGAGAGACAGCACTGACAGGGCAAGAGAGTGCGAGATGCCGAACACGATCGTGGCGATGCCAAAAATACCGACCGAAGCGAACATGATCGGCCCGGCATGGCTCTTGAGCGGATAGCGCGCAAGGAACAATGAGCCGAGCAGGGCGCCGATTGCGGGAGAGGCTCTCAGAATGCCAAGCCGATGGGGCCAAGATGCAGGATGTCATCGGCATAGACTGGCAGCATGGCAGTGGCGCCGCCCAGCAACACGGCGAACAGGTCGAGGGAGATGGCCCCCAGCAGATCGCGCCGACGACGCAGGAACGCGATTCCGCCAAACAGCGATTCGAGGCTCATGGGCGAGCGGCTTCCCACATAGGGGCGGAGCTTGAGAAGTGTGGTCGAAATCAGGGCGACCGAAAAACCTATGGCACAGGTCAGGTAGCAGAAATCGGCGCCCAAGCCGTAAAGCAGGCCCCCGAGAGACGGCCGATGATCGAGGCTGTCTGAAACAAAGACGCCGAAAGAGCCGCCGCCTTCGGGAATTGGGCGGGTGTGGCGATCGAGGGCAGAAATGTCTGCTGACACGGGCCTTCGAAAGAGCGCAGCGCGCCGAAACAGGCGACGAGTACATAAAGTGCCCAGGGAGCGAGCTGTCCTGTGAAGCTCAGGAGCGCCATGGCAAACGCGCCAATGATCTCGATTGTCTGACAGATCTGCACAATACGCTTGCGATTATAGCGATCGGCCACATGGCCAGAGATGAAGACCAAGGCCAGCATGGGCAGAAACTGCGCAAGGCCGATGAGGCCGAGTGCCGCCACGCTATGGGTCAATGCATAGGTCTGCCATGCGACCGCAACGGCAAGAACCTGGGCGGAAAGCGCGGAAAGGGTGCGCCCGGCAAGAAAGGGGCGCAGGCCGACGATGGCGCTCAGGGCATCGTTTGGCGCGGGGGAGGGTTCAGTGGGGGTATGGGGGTCTGGCATGGCGTCTTCACTATAAGCAGAGGGCGTGAGGCAGAGCCAGCGCGCAGCCGTATCGAGTCGATTGCATTTCGACGGCCTTGCAGGCAGGTTCCGCCGATGAACCCAGAACGTGATCTCCCCGCCGAATCGCGGCATCCGCCATGCCTTCCGATCCTGTGCAGCCCGATATCCGTGTCGGGACAGTCGCCTCGGCGCGAGAAGAGGGCGATAAAATGATGCTCTGGATCGATTTCGGGGCACTTCTGGGTGTCCGCCGCGCCACAATGGCCCTCACGAAACGCTATGAGGCGCCGCAGCTTGTTGGCAGGCAAGTTTGTGCTGTGGTTAATCCGCAGCTGCATACCGCTTCTGTGAATCAAGTTCTGGCGCTCGGCATGCCTGATCGTTCCGGCGACATGGTTCTGATCTGCCCGGATCGCCGGGTGCCAGATGGAGGAAAATTGTTCTGATGGCTACCAACTACGCAACCGTCACCTGGGACCAGCTGCATCGCGATGCGCGTACCCTTGCCTCGGCCCTGATGGCGCGTGGCGCGTTCAAGGGCATCGTTGCTGTCACACGTGGCGGTCTGATTCCTGCTGCTATCATTGCCCGTGAGCTCGATTGCCGTCTTGTCGAATCCATTTCGGTCATCAGCTATTCGGGGGAGAGCGCGGAGGACCAGAAGCAGCCACGCGTGGTCAAGGCTCCTGTCGCTGCGGGCGATGGCGAAGGGTTTCTGGTGATCGACGATCTGGTCGATTCTGGTGAGACGGCCAAGGTCGTGCGCGACGTGCTGCCCAAGGCGCATTTTGCCTGCCTCTATGCAAAACCCAACGGTAAACCGCACACCGATCAATATGTGATGGAAGTGGCGCAGGATACCTGGGTGCTGTTCCCGTGGGACACCGCACCGCTCTTTGTGCCGCCTCTGGCGCGTAACCTCGGATAATTCTTCACTTTTTTCAAAAACGCGTCTTTCACCCTGTCGCGAGTTGCGGTAGGGTCCGCGCGTTCGGGGCGTGGCGCAGCCTGGTAGCGCGCTTGTTTTGGGTACAAGAGGCCCCCGGTTCGATTCCGGGCGCCCCGACCACCACCAGGGTTCAAGAGGTAAGCGCCCTTAGCTCAGTTGGATAGAGCAACAGCCTTCTAAGCTGTGGGTCGCTGGTTCGAATCCAGCAGGGCGCGCCATTTTTCCAGACATTTGGCCCCCTGAGTTTGCAGATTGTTTCCATGCACTATGGGTGGGTTGCCTAATCTCCCACGAGATCAGCCTTGCAGCGCTTATTCCGAGCAGGACAGTCCTTGTCGTCTGATGCTTCGGTCTGCGATTGCGGCCTCTGTGCGCAGCCTATGCCTTGGCCAGCTTGTCACACTGGCGCTGCGCCGGTCCCCGCGCTGCCGGTGCGGGGATTCCGGCATCTTTTCTCACTCTGCTGCGCGTTCATCCGGCTGGAAAAGAGTGCGCGTCCAAGCTGGGTTCATGCTTGTCTCGGCCGTAATCCCGCGCAAAGGTTAAGCTCCTCGGTGCTTAACGCTTGGCGATTTCGGGCCGCTCTGGCGCCCCTGACGCATTATTAGCCTGACAGGGCGACGAGAGTGAGCAAGCAACCAACCATTGACGACGCCATAAGTCTGTCGATGGTGGAATATCCAAATCTCTTCGATCGCAATTGATCGTCAGTCTCTGGGCATTGTTGAACTAATAAAGAATGGATAAATCGAGAGTATAGCCGCGAAGGAGGGGAGCGTCCTTTTCGCGCCCGATCTTTCGGCCCCAATAGCAACCGCGCAATAATCTTCGGGCTTACATACCGGCGGCCGCTCATTCCTTGTCCTCCACGAGCGGCGTACCCGACAACTTTCATTTCTGAATTCAGACTGGCGCTACAGTTGCGCTTTTCTGGGAGTTCTGAGTCTATGGGTAACCATGATTTTGAGCGAGATGAATGGCGCGACCTCTGTTGAGGATCTCCTTGTACTGACGCTGGAGGCGCTACGGGACGTCAAGGCTGGGATGAGGCCGGTGTTCGGGCAGGAGCGGATTGCTGTGTCTGCAGGACGCTTCTTGGAAACGCTGCTGGGTAATGAGTCACGCGAGACAAGGTGAATGCGCGCTGAGGCAGCGGTCGAAGGAAGGCGCTGGCGGATAGAGGAAGGCTATTGGAAACCGCGAGAAACGAGTTCGGCCTTGATCATAACGAGACCTGCTTCTGGCACGGCTCACAACGCCATGTCTCGCTGGTCATGCTCGCCTACGCGATGATGGCCGCCGTGCGCTCTTAGGCCAATGCCGCGGCGCTCAGAAGAAGCCCATTGCCAACACGCAAAAGCTCATCTGGTGGTCAATCCAGGAACTCCGCCGCTTCGCCGCGAAGGCCACACAGGCTCAGATCCCTATCCCGCATATCCTCCGATGGTCCGTCTTTCGGCGGCCCCATCAAGCCACCGCATATCTCTCACGCACCCAAACAAAGGCGCAACTGTAGTGCTAGAATTGCGGGCGATCTCACCTTGAGCGGCACGTTCATGATGGCGCTCTGTGCCATTCTCGCCCGCTTCTCGCCGAGGCCGGCTCAAGGCTCACGCTGCAATTCTCTATCTGCTCGTCATTCGTATCGCGATGAACACCAAGCGTGCGGCTAATGCGGACGATGAGCGGCTTGGGTCCTGAATGCATCGCATCGGCAGGAATCGTATTTCCCGGCAAACGAGCCCTTTTTTAGTCTTGCGGCTTTTATTTGCGCTTCTGGAACGAACCAAATCGTCGTAGGAGCGAAGGCGGAACAGAGTCCGGATGCCCGGTCATGCGCTGGAGCCGAAATGTCGCTTGGAATTAGGCATGGTCGATAAGAAGCCTCGCTCGATCGGTATCGAAGCCTATGAGATTTTCGATACGCCACCTGAGCGTGGCTATGACGATCTCGTCTCTCTGGCGGCACAGATCTGCAACACGCAAACTGCGATTGTGAGCCTGATCGGCAAGGATCGCCAATGGTTCAAGGCGCGTTTTGGCACCTCGCTATGTCAGACAGCGCTGGATGGTTCGATCTGTCGCTGGGTCGTCGATCATGACTGTCTGATAGAAGTCGAAGACCTCACGACCGACCCGCGAACACGTCAGAGTCCTCTCGTCCTGGAGGCGCCGGAGATCCGTTTTTACGCGGGCGTGCCGTTGCGTACGCCCTTCGGTACGATCGGTGCATTGGCTGTCATCGACGATGCCCCACGTCCGGGTGGCCTGGTCCCGGCACAGCGTGAGGCGCTGGCCAAACTCTCCAGTCTCGTGGTTGACCTTCTTGAGCTCCGCAGGCGCAGCGCAGCGCTCGATGCGACACAGAAACGCTGGCACAGCCTTTTCCAGACCATGGATGAGGGATATTTTCTTGCGCAGGCGTTGCGCGATGAAACAGGCCGCTTCTTCGACTGGGTCTATCATGAGGTCAATCCGGCCTGGGAGCGCCATGTAGGTATTCCGGCCGCTTCGGTTATCGGCGCAACCTATGCAGCGCTTTTCCCTTTTGTGGAGGCTGACTGGATCGATCTTGCGGCGAAAGCGCTGGACAACGATCAGCCCGTTCCATTCGTCCAGCGCGTCAAGGCGACAGGGCGCTGGTATGAAGGCACGTTTTACCCGGTCGGCCAGGGATTTTTTTCAGCAACGTTCCGGGATGTTACCAGTCAGATCGCCTCGCGTAATCGTCAGGCCGGTCTGATCGCTCTTGGCGACGTGTTGCGCGACGAACGCGATATTGGAATCATGATCAGTCAGGCCATGGCCGTGATCGGCCAGGCCCTGAGCGCCGACCGGGCGACGTATGGTGAACTCGATCATGATATCGAGACCATCTCTGTCGCCGAAGGGTGGGCTCTGCCCGGCATGCCGCCCATCAAGGGCGTCTATCGCTTCGACGATTACGGGCGTCTGCGCGAGACGCTTCTCGCGGGCGAGGCGCTCGTCATTACCGATATCCTGACCGACCCACGCACACGCGATGATAGTGCGGGGTGGCTCGCCCTCAAGGCGCGTGGCGTCATCAATGTGCCGGTGCGTGAGGACGGACGAAATGTCGCGCTCATGCTGGTGCATTTTACTGCGCCTCACGACTGGACGAGCGAGGAAATTCCCTGGCTTCATAATGCCGCCGATCGTCTTGAACTCGCCATTGCGCGCAGGCGGGCAGACGAGCTTCAGAACGTGATCAATGGCGAGATTGCCCACCGATTGCGCAACACACTGGCTATGGTTCAGGCCGTTGCACGCATGACGCTGCGCGATGCGCTGTCAAAGGAGGAGGCAAGTCGGTTTTATGAGCGGCTGCAATCTCTGGGGCGTGCCCATGATCTGCTTCACTGCGACGAACAGCGGGCTGCAATACTTGGCGATCTCATCGCCAATATTCTGAAAGATGCTTCTGTATTCGAGCGATGCCAGATTATGGGGCCTATTCTGCGTCTTGGCTCGCGAGCTGCCATGTCCACCGCGTTGCTCATTCACGAAATGACAACAAATGCCTGTAAACACGGGGCGCTTTCAGTATCTGAAGGCAGAGTCATTATCACATGGCAGATTGAGCCGACACAGACGGGGAGCGATCTCGTGCTCTTCTGGCAGGAGCTAGGCGGTCCGCCCGTCAAGGAACCAACCAAAGGTGGCTTCGGATCACGTTTAATATCCTTTGGACTCATTGGAACGGGAGGCGTTTCCCTGCGCTATGAGCAGGAAGGTCTGTCGGCCAGCTTCCGGGCCGACGCAGAAAAGATCATGAGGACGTAATGGCGCATTCACTGGATTACGGACATCGACAGGCAACGACCGTGCTGGTGGTTGAAGATGAACCGTTGCAGCGCATGAGCCTCATGGATTTGCTCGAAGAGGCGGGTTATGCGGTTGCTGAGGCTTCCGATGCCGATCAGGCGCTGATCATTCTTGAGAGTCGACCTGACATTCGTATCGTCTTGGCCGATGTTGATATGCCTGGTTCGATGGATGGGCTGCGTCTGGCCGCTCTTGTGCGAGATCGCTGGCCTCCCATCGAGATTATCGTGACCAGTGGGCGCGGTATTCCTCAACTGGCGAGTATTCCCGCCAGAGCGATGTTCCTGCCTAAGCCCCTCAACGAGCAGCGTATCAAGGAAGCACTTTCGCTTTTTTGCTGAGCCTGTCTCAGGAGGCTTGGTTGTCTGACGTCTGCGCTGCAGGCTTGCGATGCGCTGCCACACAGCACAGCACACTGGCAACGATAAAAATGAATGACGCAAGTTCCAGCGAATGCGGCATCCGTTTCTCCCACAAGAAACCGTAGAGCAGCGCAAACAGCGTTTCGAACAGAATCATCTGTCCGGTCAGGGTGAGGGGTAACAGGCGCTCATGCGGTTCCATAACGCGTTGCCGCAAAGAGAGGCGATGACCGCGACGCCGATAGAGACAGTGGCAAAACGTTCCCATGCGGCCAGATCATGCGTTGTCTGGTCGAACAGAAACGCCAGCGGCAGCATGATTACTGCCTGAGCGCCGGTCATGAGCCCGGTAAGTAAATTCCAGTCATGGGCCGATACATGATGCAGGCGCGCCAGTGCGTGGCTGTTCCCGACGGCAAAACCCGTCCAGGAGGCCAAGGCCGCACAAGCGCAGAGCAGGCCTATCAGGCCGCTCGAACCCGGATCGTCGGATATGGGTCCGACATGAAACAGGGCCTGCCAGCCGATGCAGAATGCGCCTATCATGCAAAAGAACAGCGATGGGGCAAGCTTCAGGAAAGGGGGGGCGTCCTTTTCGCGGCTGCCGATGATCGTCACCGCGACGGGCATGAACCCGATCACAAGTGAGGTCAGGGCGATGCCACCTTTCTGCACCGCCATCGAGAGCATGACGTAATAGAAGCTGTTGCCGAAAAACGAGAGCCAGAAGAGCCCATGCCAGTCGCGCCCACGCAGGCTGCGGCACAGAGAGGGTAATCTCTTGCTGACAAGGCACAGCGCGATGAGCCATAGGCGAGATAGCGCCCGGCAGCGAGGTCGAGAGGGGGGAAGTCGCGCGCGAGTTCAGGCGCGAGAAAGACCAGCCCCCACAGAGCACCGGCGCCGGCGCCGCATAATACACCGAGAGGAAGATTCTTCTGGGGGGGATTTGGGCTGCGGCTCATGCTGCTCTTCTAGCTTGAGCCGCACGACCTGTCTCGCCTGCGACGACTGGTGCGCGCCGTTGTGAAGCCAAAACGCAGGCGTGCGATACCGAGACAGAACCCGGTCAGGCAGAGGGCGCTGACGCCGCAAAGGAGGGGCAACGCAATAAGGAGCCGCGCCGTGGATGTGCGCAGCCAGCCGAAGAAATCAAGATCGTGTGGCCCGTAAATGAACCAGCGCGATCCTATGGCGCCAGTGTCGACAAGTTTTAGCTGTGCGCCGCTTCGCACGTCGAGATAGAGGCTCACGCCATCGTCACCCGTTATGCGAAGCACCGGAAAAGGACGTTTTGAGATGGTGGGTAGAGAAATAGTAGGAATCTTCGTGGTCGAGTGTAGTCACGCTTGCGGCGAGGCCTTGTCTGTAAAGATTCTGCCGCAGGGGCTCACCTGTCAGAGAAACGGGCGATAGCGTCAGATCGAGCGCTCTGTTTTTTCCGTCATTGTCGATGACCGATAGAAAAACCGTGCCGCCCCACGCGCTGAGCCTGATGTCGCGAAACATGTGTCCGGGGTGCGCGCGCAGTGTCGAAATGAGGGCTTCCAGCTCGGATGACGAAACGGGCCTGTGAAGGCGCGCGACCCAGTCCGGCGCGGGGCCAAGCTCGAACAGGCCTGCGGGATTCATGCTCAAAAACCCGGTCGTGATCCAGGAAAGCAGCATGAGGCCGAAAATCAGCCCGGCAATATGATGCAGGAAATGCACCCCCTTGTAGGGGGAGAGACGTCGCCCTGCTCCAAGGCGTCGCCAGCCAATCCAGAGCCCCAACGACGTCAGCAATATGCCCAGGCCGGACAGGATGATGAGCGTGTTCACCCAGATCCTTTGATGGCGCTTGAGAAGAGACGGATAGAGCCAGTGCGGTATCGCCCCGAGCCACGACCAGAAGCGGGTCGCGCTTGTGGTCGCCTGAACCACATCGCCGGTTACTGGTGAAAGATAGACGAGGCTCTTTTGTGGGTCATCGAGGGCGTAGCGATAAAATCCCGACTGATGGCCTTTCGTGTTGAGGATCCACTGATCATCGTCGCGCAGCCCCTCGAAATGTGCCGAAACGCGTGCCAAACCAGCATAGCGTGCCGCCTCGTCCTCAAGATCGTGTGCTGAGAGAGACAGCGTCCTGCCAGTGTTGAGATCGAAGCTTTTGACAGCACCTGTCTCAGCAATGGCCTGAAGAACGGGAAGAGATCCGGCCATTACGATCCGAAAGGATCGGTAAGAACCATCCAGCGAGGGCAGAATGACGGCAGTGCCGAGCTGGAAGCGCTCATGCGCCAGACTTGCTCGTGTCTCGTCGGGTTGTGGCCAGGCTTTCCAGAGCATGACGAAGCCGGAGAGACACCAGATGCACATCATCAGCGAGCGTGATTCCAAGCCAGCGATGGAGCAGAAAAACCGACCTGACAATTCTTTTCCGAAAACGCGTCTTCATACGCGAGGCGGACAGATCATGATCGACGCATCACGAGCGGGATGTTCGCATCGTGACGGCTTGAGGCGCCGCATCAGTCCTAACCGGACTTCAGAAATCACGTCAGATCGATCTGCACGCCGAGAGCAGCGAGCTCGCTCAGACAGAGTGTATCGTCAGCTGCTATCCCGCGACAGGCTGCCCGTTTGACGACTGTCTCGAAACCCAGTTTGCGTGCATCCGATGCGGTGGCCGCCACACAGAAATCGAGCGCCAAGCCGCAGATCGTGACGTGATTGATATTGAGGCCGCGCAGAAGGGCATCGAGCCCGGTCGAATGACGCTGGTCATTATCGAAAAAGGCGGAATAGGAATCGCATGCCGGATCGAGCCCTTTGTGCACGATATGGCTCAGGCGGCTCTGATCGAAATGCGACGAAAAATCTGCGCCCTGTGTTCCGGCGACGCAATGGATTGGCCAATCTCCCCCTTGTGGCGCGAAGGAAACATGGTTCTCAGGGTGCCAGTCCCGGCTGGCAATACGCGCATCGAAGGCCTGCGTCATGAGCGCATTGACAGCAGGCAGAACAAGATCGCCGTCAGGCACGGCGAGCGTGCCCCCTGACAGAAAATCATTCTGCACGTCGATGACGAGCAGGGCGCGACGGGGCGCTGCAGGCAATGAAGAGGCCATGAGAAGAAACTCCGCGTGTCTCAGTGACCGATAACATGGCGCATGTCGTCACCGAAATGATGCAGGGCGTCTTTTGCCGACATATGTCGCCTGTGTCCGTTTTCAGCCACAATGGTGACGGTAGCGGTCATGCCTGCGGCCAGGTGCAGGTCGGGCGGCAGCTGGTCGATATGAACGCGCACAGGAATGCGCTGTGCCAGACGCACCCAGGTATAGACCGGATCGACAGACGGCAGGCCTTGGGTCGCGGTGGTGGCGTTCATGCTCGAAATGCCGCGTGTGATGCTCTCGACATGACCGAAAACCGGGTGGTGGCCACCCATCAGATCCATTCGTACCGGGTCACCGATTTCGATATTATGGATCTTGGTTTCCTCGAAATAGCCGTCCACCCAGTAGGAGGCTGAGTCGATGATCTGGATATTGACGTGTCCTGCTGTGGCGAAATCGCCGGGCCGCATCAAGAGATTGGTGACATAGCCATCCAGAGAGCTATGGACGATGGTGCGATCGAGATCGATGCGTGCCTGACGCAAGGAAGCCTCAGCCGCATCATATTGCGCACGGGCCTGAGCGGCAGCGGCAGAAAACTGCTGCTTTTCTTCCGCCGAAACCGCAACACCGGGAATGATGCGGCGACGCTGATATTGCGAAATACGGAAATCGAGATCGGCTTTTCGCTCGGCAAGGTTGGCTTCGGCGGTCGCTACCCGCACTTTGAAATCGAAGGGGTCGATGACATAAAGCACGTCGCCGCGATGCACGAATTCATTGTCATGCACACGCACGTCGATGATCTCGCCTGAAACACGCGGCGCCATATTCACCACCTGCGCGCGCACCTGACCGTTACGGGTCCAGGGGGCAGCGGTATAATAATCCCACAGAATCACGATAACGATCCCTGCAACGACGAGGATCGACAGGGTGATGAGCCATCTGATCAGGCGTGAGGCACGAGCGAGCACGATCGGGAATCTTTCACATGAGCCAGGTATAAAGCCCGAGCAGGCAGACAAGCAGGCCGAACTGGGCGAGGGGCGGATTCCAGAAAAACCGCCAGAGATTGAGCCTGCCGAAGCACCAGCGTATGAGCGCAAGCGTCAGCAACGCCAGAAAGAGATTGGCGACAAAAGCCGAGACGAGTACCCCTTCAAGATCGATCACCTCACTCACCGCGTATTTCTCCGGTCAGGGCAGTTCTGTGCGAGGGGGCTCTCATGGGGTGACGCTACCATCTTGAGCGTCCCAGCCCGAAATGCATGAGCGTCGAGCGATTATCGGCGAGTGTCGAGCGGACGGCTTCGAGGCTGCCGGCGCAGAGAATGGCGATGGCGCGTTCTCTCGGCGTCGCGTCCCGGGCGAGAGCGAGAAAGGAGGCGCTCAGTCGCGGCAGGGCGAGGGCGAGCGTCGGGAAAGATGCCGAACTCACCAGATGTCGTGCTTCGCCTGCAAGAGCGTTTAGGCACATGCATTGATCGGCCTCACGCAGATAATGCCGAACGCGTGCCAGCGTGGTGGCAAGATCTTCCAGCGTGACCAGACGATTGAAGACGTGACGATTGACCGGACGTTCGGCGCCTGCCTGCTGGCGGGGTGGGCGTGAAGCTGTTTCGTCCACGTCAGCAGCTGAACGAGGCGGTCATATTTCTGGCTGAGCAGGGCAGCTCCTGCCGGTTTGCCTCTGCCTCTGAGCTGGGATTCGAGATCCTGACCGATCGAGGTCGCAATGCGGAAGCGCCGGCTGCGCGGCGTTGGCGGAAAAAGCAGGACCAGGATGATGAAGGAGATCACGCCTGAAATCAGGTAGAAGATATTGCGCGCGATGAAGGCGAGGGGATCGTAATCCTGATGATTGCTCAACCCCAGGATGATCGGAAAAAACGCGCCGTAATTGAAGCCGATCGCACTTGTGCGTGCATTCAGAAGCATGATGCAGGCGAAAATAGTATGGGGCAGAAAGACCAGTGCCAGAGCCCCGAAGGCCGCAATATGGGGCAGAATGAGATAATTCATGATGGCAGCGACAAACACGGCCAGAGTGAGACCCAATATCGCGCCCATCCCGAATTTGGACGTGTCCAGCGCCGTCGAGGCAAGGGTGAGAATCAGCGCCGCCTGAGACAGTGCCGCCATGGAGGCAGGCTGTCCGCTCGCGATACAGAACCCGGCCGTGATCGAGAAACCAAGCAGCACCCGCAGGGCGTTGATGAAGGCGGCGACATGATCGGGGTGCTGAGCGATCTGTGCGAGTTTGAGCGCCTCGCCCGCAGGCGTGGCATATTGCAGCGTATTGATGCCAGTCGAGATATGCAGGCGATTGCTCAGAAGCACCGCTGCCCGCTCCAGATAATGCGCATCCGTGGCATCGGGATGATAATCCGGTTGTTCTTCCCGTATGGCTTCGATCAGCGAACCGACAGTCTCGAAGCGATCGCTGTGGTCCTCTCGCAACTCATGCCACGCCAGAACGTGACGCCGTGCGAGAGCGGAGACGTTTTTCGTACGCAATATATGCGCGATGGCGCGCCCTGAACCGAGCACTGTCAACATGCCGATAATCGCCAGTCGCGCCCCAGCCGTACGCCGGGTCGAGCGGTCGATTTCGGTCTTGGCATAGGTGATCTGGGCCGAGAGCGAGAGAATATCGCCTGCAAGTGCGGTGGTTTCCATCGCATCCGCTACGCTCTCGCCCTGCACGGCCTGTCGACCGAATTCGCGTATCTGGCGCGCGCGGGCTTCGAGCCCGTCGGCGAGCTTCTGCCATGCCTTGGGAGAGCCGGTGAGCATGTTCACGAAGGCGACCGACGCGATGCCGATGGCCACGCAACTCGCCCGTGAGAGGGCAACATCGAAGACATCCTGCGGCGTATCGACCACATTGATGGCGACCAGCGCGATGGTGTAGCCGGCAAGCAATGCGCCATAGGAGCGAAAATGCCGCTCCAGCGAGCCGATATAGGTGCATCCTGCAAGCCAGAGGGCGCACCCTCCGAGCATCATGCCGCGATCCTGACTGAAACAGGCGATGAGCAGGATCGAGGCTGCCCCTCCAAGCGCCGTGCCGATCAGTCGATACAGGGCTTTGGAAAGGGCCTGGCCTCGCAGGGGCTGGGTAATGATCATTACCGTGACGGCAGCACCGGCGGGCGCGTCGAGCTGCGCCCAGAAGGCCGTGGCCAGCGCCAGACAGACAGCAGCCCAGCTTCGAAGTGAAAAACCGATCCATCCGGGAGGGAAGGGTGGGTTGGGCAGATCGCCGGGGCGTGGCCACCAGCGTATGCGCGTCTCAACCCCCTCGGTCATTCGGCTCCATCCAGAAAACTGATATCCGGTTGAGGAACGCCCTGATGAGAGGTGAGGTCAAGCGCGCAACACGATTGCGTGGGTTCTGAAATCTTTTGTCAGATACGCTTCAGAAACCAGTGCCATCCCCCGGCGCCATGCGCGACACCAGAAGCTGGTTGATACGGAACCCATCCACATCGACAACCTCGAAGCGATAACCAGCGGCTTCCACCCGGTCAGCCTTGCGGGCCATGCGACGCAGACGATGCATGACGAAGCCACCAATCGTGTGAAACAGGTCGCGCTCTGCATCGAGAGCGATATCGAGTTCGCGAAAGACGTCGCCGATGGGAGCAGCGCCATCTATCAGCCAGGAATTCGCGTCGCGTCGCACGATCGCCTGCTCCTCGAACGGGCTGGCGAGCCCGTCCATGAGCGCGCCCATGATGTCCTTGAAGGTGATCAGCCCGACAACCAGTCCATACTCATTGACGATCAGCGCAAATCCTGCGCCATGCGAGTCGAATTGCGCCAGCGTATCCCATAAATTCAGTGTGTCGGGGAGGGAGAGCGTGTCGCGCCGCATGCGGAAGATCTGGTTGCTGATCGGCTGGGAGGGGTCAGCATTGGGTGGAACCTCATCGACGACCGCCACCAGAACATCCTCGGCGCGTATCGACCCGATGACATGATCGAGCCCGCCATCGCAGAGCGGATAGCGCGAATACGGACGGATACGCACCTTGTCGCGCTGGGATTCCAGACTCTCCTGCACGTCGAGAAAGACAATCTCGTCACGCGGGGTCATGGCCGAGGTAACCGACCGATCCTGCAGGGCCAGCACGTTCTGGATAAGTTGATGCTCTTTTTCCTGCAATGCGCCAGAGGCCGTCCCGGCCGCGAGCATGGCATTGAGGTCTTCCGGTGTGACCGGATCGACAACCGAGGCAGCAGGAATGCGCAGCAGGCTGAGCAGCCAGTCGGAAATGATCGAGAACACCCAGACAGCCGGATACAACACGCGCAGCGCGCCGGTCAGGAACCAGCTTACCTTGAGCGCGACCCGGTCCGGATTGTTGAGGGCGATCCGTTTTGGCAGCAGATCGGCAAAAAGCACGAAGAGCCCGGTCACGACCATGAAGGCCAGGCTCGCAGCGACCTTGCCCGCAAAGCCGGGTGTCAGCCCCGCCTCGATCAGAGCCGCGCTGAATGCCGGCGTCAGCAATTCGCTCGAAATCACACCGCCCAGCACGCCTACCGCATTGAGGCAGATTTGCAGAACGGTGATGACCTGGCCGCTATTACGCCGCAGCTTCAGGAAGGAAGCTGCGCGCGGATCACCCTGATCGGCGAGGGCACGCAGGCGGATATCGCGTGCCGCAGCGAAGGAGATCTCTGACAACGAGATGAGAATGGAGACGGCAATCGCTGCCACCATGGCCGCGAGGCCCAGAAGCAGCAACGTCACGCGCGTGGCTCCTCAAAAAAAGGGGGCTTGGAAACAGAAGCTTCAATACTAGACGCGTTGTGCTCCATATTCCAGTATCCGCGCCTTAATTCGCAGGAGGCAGGCCAGCGATTTGACGCCAGCCCGCTTCGTCGCAGGTTTCGAGGCCGAGTTCGGCGGCTTTCTTTGCTTTGGAACCGGCTTTTTCACCCAGAACCACCAGGCCGGTTTTTTTCGAAACTGAATCACTCACCTGCGCGCCTAAACGTTCTGCAACCGCCTTGGCCTCCGGACGTGTCATGCTGTGCAGCGTGCCGGTAAAAACGATGGTCTTGCCAGAGAGCGGCCCTTCTTCCGGGCGCGCCTCGGCCTCGATCGTCAATTCGCCGCGTAGATCTGTCAGTGTTGCAAGATTATGCGGTTCGGCAAAAAAGGCGAGCAGATCGGCCACGATGCTTTCGCCAATCCCCATGATGCTGCCAAGAGCCAGACGGTCATCGGAACCAATCAGACTTGCCGCTCTCATGGCGTCGAACCATGCCTCGTAAGTCTGATAATGGCGTGCAAGGAGCTGGGCATTGCGCTCACCGATACGCCTGATGCCCAGGCCGAACAGGAAGCGGCTGAACGCGATGCTGCGGCGCTGCTCAATGGCGCGCAGCAGGTTGCGGGTTGACGTCTCGCCCCAGCCTTCGCGCGCCCGGATCACAGCGGCTTTTTCGTGCAATCGGAAAATATCGCCCGGTTTGTCGATCAGGCCGATTTCATGGAATTCCCGGATGGAGCGTTCGCCCAGACCGTCGATGTCGAAGGCCTGACGCGAAACGAAGTGGATCAGCCTCTCCACCACCTGCGCCTCGCAGGTGAGTCCGCCTGTGCAACGACGCACGGCCTCGCCCTCGGGGCGCTCGGTCAGGGAGTGACAGACCGGGCAGGTTGTCGGGAAAACAAATGCCGGGCCGCGTTCCTTGTCTTCCGGCACGGGGCCGAGAATCTGCGGAATGACGTCGCCTGCCCGCTGCACACGCACCAGATCGCCCGGGCGTACATCCTTGCGGGCAATTTCGTCTTCATTATGCAAGGTGGCGCGTGAGACGATGACCCCACCCACATTGACGGGCTCAAGATGTGCGGTGGGGGTCAGGGCGCCGGTGCGGCCAACCTGGATCTCGATCTTTTCCAGCCTTGTGATGGCCTGCTCTGAGGGGAATTTCCAGGCGATGGCCCAGCGCGGCGCACGACCGGCAAAACCCAGCCGCGTCTGAAGATCGAGATCGTCGAGTTTGAAAACCACGCCATCGATATCATAGGGCAAGGAGGCCCGATCGCGCGCCAATGCCTCGATATAGGCAGGAATTTCACTGGCATGCGCAATCGCTTTGGAGAGCGGATTGACGACGAAGCCCCATCCACGCAGCTTTTCCAGATAAGCCCAATGCGTTGCGGCGCAGCGTTCGCTGGCATGGCCCTGCGCATAGGCAAAAAGCGAGAGCGGGCGTCTCGCCGTGACTGTTGGGTCGAGTTGACGCAGAGACCCAGCGGCAGCATTGCGCGGATTGGCAAAAGGCTTCTGCCCCTGCGCCAGCATTGTCTCGTTCAGGGCGAGAAAATTGGCTTTTGCCATGAAGATCTCACCGCGAATCTCGATTTCTTCCGGCGCGTTGCCGGAGAGTTCGCGCGGGACCTCGGCGATTGTGAGCAGATTGGCCGTCACATCTTCGCCGATAAGGCCATCACCGCGTGTCGTGCCGCGCAAAAGCTTGCCATGACGATAGGTTAGATTGATCGAAAGCCCGTCGATCTTGGGCTCAGCCACGAAAGCCAGAGCATCCGCCGCCTTGCTGTCGAGGCCGAGGAAGCGTGCGGCCTTGGATACGAAAGCTTCGAATTCTTCTGTCGTGAAAACATTATCGAGCGAAAGCATCGGTACACGATGGGTCTGCTTGCCGAAAGCGGAATCGGGTGCAGCCCCGACCTCGTCGAGGGCGCTGCCCCGCGCCTTGAGGTTGGGATGGGCCTCTTCGAGCGCGATCAGGGCACGTCGTGTGCTGTCATATTCCCCATCCGACACTTCTGGCGCATCGTTCTGGTGATAGGCGGCATTCCAGCGTGCGATGAGCGCGGAAAGCCGGGCATGTTCCTCGGCATGTTTCCCGGCAGTCGTGTCGTCCATTATTCCTGTTCCAAAAGACTGTCTGCGGCTGTACGGGCGGCGTCGGTAATGGTTTCACCGGCCAGCATACGCGCGATCTCTTCCCGCCGTTCTTCCGGTGAAAGTTTTTCGGCCAGCGTCTCGGTGCGTTCTTTGCGGATGCGCTTGCTGATGCGCAGATGCTGGTCGCCGCGCGCGGCCACTTGCGGGCTGTGCGTGACGACAAGAACCTGCACATCGCGCGCCACGCGATGCAGACGATCACCAATGGATGACGCCGTTGCCCCGCCAACACCGGAATCGACCTCGTCGAAAACCAGCGTCGGAATGGCAGAGCGCTCAGCAAGTACAACCTTGAGCGCGAGCATCAGACGCGACAGCTCGCCGCCCGAGGCCACTTTGGCGAGAGGGCCGGGGGGCTGGCCCGGATTGGCGGCGATGAGGAAAGACGCCTGTTCCTTGCCGCGTAGGTTCCAGGCCTCGGGTTCGAGTGGTGTCAGCGAAACGATGAACCGGGCGCGTTCCAGCCTGACCGGTTTGAGCTCGGCCATGACGGCGGTTTCGAGGCGACGGGCAGCGCGCTCGCGAATGGTGCTCAGCTTTTCGGCCTCGGCAGCGAAAACCTCACGCGCTGCCTGCGTCTCGGCCTGTAGCTGTTCTATGCGGGCATTGCCTGAATCCAGCGCATCGAGCCGGGCCTGAAGACTGGTCAGCAGCGACGCAAGCGCGTTCACTGTCACGCCATGCTTGCGACCTGCTGCGCGCAGCGCGAAAAGTCGTTCCTCCGTCTCTTCCAGCAGGCGCGGGTCGGTATCGGCGTCGGCGGCAAGACGGGAGAGCAGGGTTTCGGCCTCTGCTAGAGCCTCTTCGGCTTTTTCAAGCGCGACCAGGGCTTCCTGAGCCTGTTGCTGCTGGGCCGAGCTGGGAGCGTTCTCTTCGCCCGGTGCAGGCAGAAGCCTCGCAAGGGTGCGGCTCGCGCTGCGAAGGGCCGCGGCAGGGGCAGCAGAGCGGCGGTCGCGCGGGGTCAGCTCTGCCAGAGCCGCGGCAATGGCCTCGCCGCGCCTTTCGCCCTGCTGCAACCCGATACGCAGGGCGGCTAGCTGCTCTTCCTCGTCTTCCTGCGGTGCAAGAACGCCGAGGTCATCAACAGCCTGTCTCAACCAGTCTTCCTCGCGTCGCGTCGCTTCCATTTCCGATTGCGCGGCAGCGAGTGCCGCGGTGGCCTCTATCCAGCGGCGATAGCTGCGGGCCACGGCCTCACGCGTGGAACGTTCCACGCCAAAAGCATCGAGCAGATCGAGATGGGTTGCCTGATCGGCAAGACCCATCTGGTCATGCTGGCCCTGTATCTCGACCAGAAGGGCGGCGATGCGTCGCAGAAGCCCGACGCCGATGGCTGATCGTTGACATAGGCTCGTGAGCGCGCATCGGCCGTGACAGTGCGTCGCAGCACGACGGTTCGTGCGGGTCGTCAAGCGCGATGCCCTGCTCGGCAAGGAGCTGATGAACCGGATGCCCGTCGGGAATCTCGAAACAGGCGGAAACCGCAGCCTGATCGGCCCCTGCGCGCACAAGACCGCCACTGGCGCGGTCGCCGAGCGTGAGACCCAGAGAGTCGAGAAGAATGGATTTGCCCGCGCCGGTCTCACCCGTAAGGACCGTCAGACCCGGATGAAACGGCAGGTCGAGCCTCTCGATAAGAACCACGTCGCGTATCGAGAGGTGAGTCAGCATGAGGCGGAATCCTGAAAAATCAGCACGAAGATTTCGCTGGCGACAACGCGCGACACCAGCGGAAAGCCTTGTTTCAGATCAGAAAACCGAATGCCACACACGTCCGAAGAAGCCGCGCTTGTCAGAGCCGGGGGCCTTGCTGTTTTCGGGGAGAAGATTGCGATTGCGCAGCAGGTTATAGCTGTAACGGTACCATTGGCTATTGGGGTAGTTGTACCCGAGCACCGAAGTCGCCTTGCGGGCTTCGTCAACCATGCCGATCTCAAGATCGACTTCTACGATGCGCTCAAGCGCCTCGGCAACGTGGTTTGTCGTCTGGAAATCGGCCACGACGCGCTGATAACGTCCAAGAGCGGCTTCGTAATTATGCTGCTGCTGGTAGTATCGCCCGACGAGCATTTCCTTGCCGGCCAGATGGTCACGGCAGAGATCGATCTTGAGCTGGGCGTCACGTGCATAAGCCGTCTGCGGGAAACGGGTCACCACTTCCTCGAGCGCGTTGAGGGCTTCGACGGTTCCCTGCTGGTCGCGCTGGACCTCGGCAATCTGCTCATAATAGCAGAGCGCACGCAGATAATAGGCATAGGCAGCGTCAGGGCTGGTCGGATGCAGAAGAAGATAACGTTCGAGCTGCTGGACGGAAAGTGCATACTCGCCCTGCAGGTAGTAGGCATAGCCTTCCATCAGTTCCGCATTGCCGACATAGCCGGAATACGGATAATTCTGCTGGAGCAGTTCGAACTCGCCGCTCGCCAGCGTATAGCGCTTGGAATGCAGAGCATCGATGCCGTAATTATACAGTGTTTCGGCGCTCGCTACTTTGGGTGCCTTGACCTCTTCCTTGTTGGAAAAGATCGAGCAGCCGCTCAGGAGCAGAAAACTGCTCGCCATCATTGCGGCAACGAGACGCTGACGCTTTGGAGCAGGAGTAACGTTACGTTCTGTGTTCTGGTGCATGCCGACTCTTCCACTGACGAACGGTCTTATATCACGCCTTACCGTTCGCGGAAGACCTGGGCGCATGAGATCGTTGCGCTTACGCCGTTGCGCGCAAGGCGGGCTGCGCGACACTCTCACCACCGACAAGGCGCCAGTTTTCCGGCGAGGCGAAAAGCGCGTGCAGAAGGCGGTTATTCAGCCCATGACCCGATTTATGGCCCATGAAACCGGCTTGCAGGGTATGCCCGGCCAGATAGAGATCACCCACCGCGTCCATCAGCTTGTGACGGACGAATTCTTTCGGGTGACGTAGTCCGCACGGGTTGAGAACCGTATCGCCCTCGACAACGATTGCATTATGCAATGACCCACCGCGCGCGAGGCCCATCTTCTGCAGTGCCTCGATTTCCTTGCGTTCGACGAACGTGCGGCAAAACCCGACTTCCTGACGAAAGCGCTCCAGGGTGAGCGGCATCGCATGGCGCTGTTGACCGATCACTGAAGCGGTAAAATCGATCGACATGGCCAGAGCCATTCCCGAGCGGGCAGGGCGCAGCTCGGCATAGGCACCACTGGCATCCTCGACGCGCACGGGATGAAGCACCTCAATGACGCTGCGGGCACTCTCCAGCGCAACCGTGCCCGCGCACTGGATCAGAAAGTCGAATTCGGCTGCCGACCCGTCGAGCACCGGCGTTTCCGGCCCGTCGATCTCGATCAGGGCGTTATCGATGCCATTGGCATGAAGAGCAGCCATCAGATGCTCGATGGTGGCGATACGAATTTCCGGGGCATCGGGGTGGGCGATGACGGTGCTGAGCCTGGTGCAGACCACGTAATCATGGCGTGCTGGGATCAGTCGCGACTGCGGTAAATCGCTGCGCTTGAAGACGATGCCGTGACCGGCGGGCGCTGGATTTAGCACCATGCGCACACGTGCGCCACTATGCAGGCCGATACCGACGCAGGTGATCGACTGGTTGAGCGTGCATTGGCGCAAGAAGCGCGCGCTCGTGGAGGCAAGAGAAGAAAAACCCTGGGCGATATTGGAAAGGGGGAGAGGCACAATCGATGCTTTGAACGGTGTTTCAGCCGTGATCTGCATGATGGGAGGCTCTCCTTTAATTCCGCGACATGATGCCCGGATCGTTTGGAAAGCTGTAACCGCTTAAGGGGAGGGCAGACCAGTCAATGTTTATTGCCAAGTATTACGCTCTAAGCCCCTGAAACTGAACTGTAATTTCAGTTTCAGGTTGCAACAGAGTGCAAGGTTTTAGCGCCCCTGATCGCGACGCAGGAAGGCGGGAATGTCCAGACCGTTCTCTTCACTGCCCTCGTGGCCGGAAGAAACGCGCGGTGAGTCTTCGCGCTCGACAACGGTCGGCGCGTGACGCGGCGCCTCTTCATGCGGGGCGCTGGCCGTCGGAGCAGGGCGACCACGAAGCGCGCCTGTCACGATGCCAAACAGGCTGCGCGGCTGCGACTGGGGCTCAGGTGCGGAACGCTGGTTCTGATCAGAGAAAAGACCCGAGCGCGGCGAGGGAGCCGCTTGCGGCGCCTGTTTGGCAGCCTGAGAGGGCACGGAATGTGGCGACGGAGCCGATGACGGTGCAGCCTGACCGTCGAGAGCGTAGTGCGGCGGCTGGCGTGACACCGCTGCGTAGGTCGAGGCCGGCTGGAAGGGCGGCTGCGCACCAGGCTGGGCATTTTCAGCGCCATCGGGGGTGACAGGCGCCTGCTCGACGGTCTCGATCGGTGCTTCGACGATTTCGGGCTCGGGCGCGCGGCTGCCATCAATCCCCGTCGCGACAACCGACACGCGGATGCGGCCATTGAGGTGGAGTCGATTGCCGAGCCCAGATGATCGTCGCGTCATCGGCGACTTCCTGACGGATGCGCTCTGCGGCCTGATCAACTTCATAAAGGGTCAGATCGTCACCACCCGTGATGTTGATCAGCAGGCCGCGCGCACCGGACATGAGGAATCGTCAAGAAGCGGGTTCGAAATGGCGCGGTTCGCGGCTTCGAGAGCGCGATCTTCCCCTTCGGCCTCGCCGGTGCCCATCATCGCCTTGCCCATTTCGGCCATGACGGTGCGGATATCGGCAAAGTCGAGGTTGATCAGCCCCGGTGCCAGCATCAGATCGGTGACGCCACGCACACCCATATAGAGCACTTCATCGGCCATCTTGAACGCTTCGCGCAGAGTCGTGTGCATGGTGGCCATGCGGAACAGATTCTGGTTCGGGATGACGATCAGCGTATCGACATATTGCTGCAGCTCGGCAATACCCGCCTCGGCGACTTTCTTGCGTCGCGCGCCTTCAAAGCCGAAAGGCGTGCTGACGACGCCGACCGTGAGAATCTTGCGATCGCGCGCCATTTTCGCAATGACGGGTGCAGCTCCGGTGCCTGTGCCGCCACCCATGCCCGCCGTGACGAACACCATGTGCGCGCCATCGATATGGCGGCTGATTTCTTCTGCTGCTTCTTCTGCCGCCGCCTTGCCGATTTCAGGTTTTGCGCCTGCGCCCAGACCCTGGGTCAGATGCGGGCCAAGCTGAACGCGGCGTTCGGCGCGCGATCCGGCAAGGGCCTGCGCATCCGTATTGGCCACGACGAACTCGACGCCCTGCAGTTGCATCTCGATCATGTTGTTGACGGCGTTCATGCCGCCACCGCCGACACCGATCACGGTGATACGTGGCGAAAAATCGGAATAATTATACTGCGGTGCGGTGAGATTGAGCGTCATGGCGAAATCCGAAACAGGGCTGAAATCAGTCGCGAAAGGCAAAACGATGACTGAGGAGCATGAACTACATAGGTTACTTTTTCCTCACGCGCGACCCCTAATGAAATGCACAAGGCGCTTTAGCATGCCATTCGGTCGGGGGTCTGGAGAGTCGGCATCGTGAAAGCCGCGATCGGCGCCAGCCGCCCAGGCCAGAAGGCCCGAAGCCGTGGAAAAACCGGCCGAGTTGGCCCCGATTTCAGGCAGGCCTACAATGCCCAGAGGGCGGCCGAGCCGCACGGGACGATCCAGAATACGGGCTGCCATAGGGCCGACGCCATCGAGCAGCGAGGCCCCTCCAGTCAGCACGACGCGCTCGCGTCCGGTACGACCGAACCCGGCATCATCGAGCCTGTCGCGCACGAGTTCGAGCGTTTCCTCAATGCGAGGACGAATGGCAGAGACCAGTCTTGCGCGCGAGACGGTTGTGAGAATGCCCGTTTCCTCACCGATTTTCTGAAGCGTGATCAGCTCGCTGCTGTCTTCTGCCGAAAGCTCGGCGGCCCCGTATTTGGTCTTGAGTCGTTCGGCCTCGTCGAGCGAGGTCGAGAGCATCCCAGCGAGGTCACGCGTCACATGCAGACCGCCGACCGGCAGAAATGCCGTGTGGCGCAGCATGCCCTCGCCGAAAACAGCGATCGATGTCGTGCCGCCGCCCATATCCACCACGGTGGCGCCAAGTTCACGTTCATCCGCGTCGAGCACTGACAGCCCCGAGGCAAGCGACGCCGAGACGAGATTGGTCATTTTCAGTTCTGACCGCATGAGCACCGAGTCGAGCGTTCTTACCGCTGCGGTTGCTGCATCGACAACATGCAGGCGCGCTGTCAGTTGCTCGCAAACCTGTCCACGCGGGTCGACGATCCCATAGGTGTCGTCCACGGCGTAGCGATGGGCAGGGTATGAATGACCGTTCGCCCCTCGGTATAGGCGCGCGATTGCCCCTCTGCCACGACGCGCCCCATATCGGCCTCGCTCACCTCGCGCCCGCCGATCGGCATGCGGGCGTTGAACAGATGGCTTTCGGGATGGCCGCAGGAGAGATTGACAGCAATATTGTCCAATCGTCGGTCGGCAGCATCTTCTGCCTGTCCGACGGTCGCACGAATGGCCTGTTCCGCTTCTTTCAGATCGACGATATTGCCGTTGCGTATGCCGCGTGAACGCCGCCAGCCATAACCGAGAACGCGTAATGTGCCATCGGCTTCGCCTCGCCCGATCAGGCATGTCATTTTGGTGGATCCGATATCCAGAACCCCGAAAACACCAACCGCCAATGCCTGGGCAGGTTGGGCTCGTCTGCCGGTGGCAGCGACAGGATATGCTCTTCAGAACGTGCGTGATTGTTCTGCCGCGAACTGACCGGCAGGAGCGAGCGGCTTCTCACTGTGCGGCGGCGCTTCTTGCGTGGGGCTTCCGGGTCGGTTGGTACGAGGTCGTTCATTCTTCCGGGGCTCCATCTGCGGGGTGGGGGGAGGGGAGATGCGCCGCGCTTCCATGTGCCGCTGCGGGGCGAGAGGTCTTGTTTACGGCGGCGGGCGGTGCTGCGGCAGGCGGCGCGCCTTTATCGCCCGGAGTGCCCGACGCAGCCGCCTTGTCCGCCTGGGGCGCGTTCGGATCGGTAGTCGGCGCGGGCGTCTGATGGATGACCATCCGGTCGGGCAGACGCATGTCGATCGACACGACCGGGCGCTCCATGAGCCGGAACTGGGCCTGATATTGTGCCAGTCTCGCAAGCGCTGCCTGCTCCTGGCCTTCCGGCAGCAATACGGTCGCACCATCGCGAAGGGTGAGGTTCCAGCGTCTCTGTCCCACCCGTACGGCGGCGACCACAAAATCCTTTACCGCAGGGTTGGCTGTCAGGGCGTCGGTCAGTGTCGCCGCCGCAAGATTGGCGCCTTCACCCACGACGAGCGGCAGCTTTATGAAGGCCTGTCCGTTCTTTCCCTCCAGCCCCTGGTCGGGCACGCGCTCCCCCGCCCGGTTGATGAGAATGAACTGGCCGTGGTCCTGCCAGACGGCAATCGGGCTACGTTCGACAATCTTCACGATGACCGTGTCGGGCATGTGACGGGCAACGGTGGCGTGGTCGATAAAGGGCAGCGCATCTATACGGTCACGCGCCGCCGAAACGGAAAAGCCGAATATGGGCTGGCCGACAGAGGTGCCCAGCGCCTTGGCCAGATCTTCCTCTGGTGTCAGGTTGCGCCCTTCGATGCGTATGGTCTTGATCTGAAACGGCAGATACTGAACCAGCTTCGCCCGGTAGGGGGCGAAACGGCTTTCTGAACTCGAGAGTTTGAGCGCAGAGAAGCCGAAGCCAACCAGACCCAGCAAAACGAGCAACGCCAGAATCTGGCGCAGCCCGCGCTTGTGTCGGCGCATGAAGAGGACAAGCCTTGCCGGTCTGTCCTGCTGCACAGGGCCGCGATACGGCGTTTCTGGCCGCCTGTCTCTCATGCGGCCGATTTGCCTCGAGCCGCCAGCGCATCACGGACCAGCCAGTCGCAGAGTTCGGGGTAGCTTATCCCGCAATACGCCGCCTGTTCAGGCAGAAGCGAGGTGGCTGTCATACCGGGCTGCGTATTGACCTCAAGCAGAATGAGCCGTCCCGTTTCCTCGTCATAGCGATAATCGGCGCGTGAGGCCCCGGAGCAGCCCAGAGCCCGATGAGCGGCTTCCGCCACACGAAGGGCCTGCTCGAAAATATCGTCAGGCACCTGCGCGGGGACATGATGCACCGAGCCGCCAGGTGCGTATTTCGCATCGAAATCATAGAAATCGCCGGTCGGGGAGGCCGCGACGATATCGGTCACAGTCAGGGCGCGGTCACCGAGCACCGCCACCGTGAGTTCGCGGCCCGGAATATATTCCTCGACCAGCGCCTCTTTCCCGAATGCCCAGTTTGCCGCGATGGCCTGACGGCGATTACTGCCGGTGCGCACGATCTCGACTCCAAAAGACGAGCCCTCGGAAATCGGCTTGACCACATAGGGCGTGGGCAGTGGGTCGGCGGCGGCGAGTTCGTCCATCGTGACCACCCGGCCCGCTGCAACGGGCAGGCCAGCCGCCGCGAAAACGCGACGCGAGGCATCTTTGTCCATCGCGAGCGAAGAGGCGCGGATGGAAGAATGGGTATAGGGCAGGCCGAGCCATTCCAGCACACCCTGAATGGCGCCATCTTCACCGAGCGGCCCATGCAGCGCGTTGAACACCACGTCGGGCTTGGCATCGCGCAGCGCCTTGATGGTCTGCACCAGATCCGCACCGGCATCGACGCTCACCACATCATGGCCCGCTTCGATCAACGCCTCGGCGACACCGGCGCCGCTCCGCAGGCTCACCGGGCGTTCGCTCGAAATACCACCCTGAAGGACAGCGATTTTCAGGCTCATGGCAGTTTCCCCAGACGTTTGATTTCCCAATGCAGCGCGATGCCGCTGTGTTCCTGCACGCGTCGACGCACCTCGTCGCCAAGGGCTTCGAGATCGGTGCTCGTGGCCTCGCCCAGATTGAGCAGGAAGTTGCAGTGCTTTTCGCTCACCTGAGCGCCGCCCCGCGTCAACCCGCGACACCCGGCTTCGTCGATCAACTGCCAGGCCTTGTGGCCTTCCGGATTGCGAAAGGTCGAGCCGCCCGTGCGCGCCCGGACGGGCTGTGACGCTTCGCGCGCGGCCTTGATTTCGGCAATATGCCCGCGAATGGCCGCTGCATCGCCGGGTCTGGCGTTGAGACGCGCCCGGAGCACGATGGCCCCCTCCGGAAGCACGGCATGACGATAGGTAAAAGCGAGGGCCTCGTTGCTCAATCTCGCAATCGTGCCGTCGGGCAGAAGCATTTCCGCCCAGTCGAGCACGGCATTGATGTCCGAGCCATAAGCCCCGGCATTCATGACCACGCGCCGCCGATCGAACCGGGGATACCTGCCAGAAATTCCAACCCTGCAAGCCCGGCATTGGCGGCCTGTTCTGCCACGATCATGTCGAGCGCGGCAGCACCCGCAATGAGCCCGTCGGGCTCGATGACAATATCGGCAAACCCGCCTGCCAGACGCACGACAAGCCCCTCAATCCCGCCATCGCGTATGATGACGTTCGAGCAGGCACCAAGCACCGTGACCGGCGTGTTTGTGGGCAGGGCTGCAAGCGTCTCGGCCAGATCCTGCGCGTCCTTGGGCACGAAAAGCGCCTCGGCATTGCCGCCCGTGCGAAACCAGGCCCGTGGCCCGAGGGGCGCATCGAAGCTCAGCCTGCCGCGCGGGGTGAGGGAGCGTAGAGCTGTGCTCATGAGGATTTGCCGTTCAATGCGGCAAGCTGACCCGGCAGGGCATGCGCCCAGTTGGTGATGGTGCCCGCGCCGAGACAGACAACGAAATCGCCGGGCTTGGCGATGGCGTTGATCATCTCGGCCAGATGCTCGGGCCCCGGGAGCGGCACGACCGACCGATGGCCGCTCGCGCGCAGCCCTTCGATCAGCGAATCGCGGCTCACCCCTTCGATTGGCGCTTCACCTGCGGCATAGACATCGGTCACGATCACTGTGCCTGCATCGTTCATGCAGGTGCAGAAATCGCTGAAAAGAGCTTCGAGACGCGAATAGCGATGGGGCTGGACCACGGCGATGACATCGCGTGCGCCTGCCTGACGGGCAGCGCGCAGCACGGCGGCGATCTCGACAGGATGATGGCCGTAATCGTCGATCACCGTGATGCCGTTATAGTCGCCACAGCGCGTGAAGCGTCGCTTGACGCCACGGAACCCGGCGAGGGCGAGGCGGATGGTCTCGTCGCTGATATCCATCTCGCTGGCGACCGCAATCGCGGCCAGTGCATTCAGCACATTATGCTGGCCCAGCATGGGCAGACGGAAGGGGCCGGCGCGCCGTGTGGTCTTCTGGGTGCGGCTGGTGATGACCACCTCGAACGTGGCGCCAAGACGGTCGGTAATCATCTTGTCGGCGCGTACATCGGCCTGCGGGCTGAACCCGTAGGTGACGATGCGATGATCGGAAAGGCGCGGGATCATCTGCTGCACGGCAGGATGGTCTATGCACAGCACGGCGAAACCGTAGAATGGAATATTCGAGACGAACTGGTCATAGGCCGCCTGCATGGCTTCTGCCGTACCCCAATGGTCGAGATGCTCGGGGTCCATATTCGTGACGACGGCAATCACCGCAGGCAGACGCAGGAAGGAGCCATCGCTCTCATCGGCCTCAACCACCATCCAGTCGCCCGACCCCATGCGCGTATTGGTGCCATAGGCCTCGATAATGCCGCCATTGATCACGGTCGGATCGAGCTTTGCCTGTTCCAGCACGCAGGCGACGAGGCTGGTCGTGGTGGTCTTGCCATGTGTGCCGCCAATGGCCACGGCCCAGCGCAGGCGCATGAGTTCGGCCAGCATTTCCGCACGACGCACGACAGGGATCAGGCGAGCACGCGCGGCCAGAACTTCCGGGTTGTCTTTCTTTACCGCCGTAGAGGTCACGACAACCTGCGCCCCGCCCAGATTCGCCTCGTCATGTCCGATCGCGACCGTAATGCCCAGCTTGCGCAGGCGCAGCACATTGGCGCTTTCGCTGATATCCGAACCCTGAACCTTGTAGCCCAGCATATGCAGCACTTCGGCGATTCCAGACATGCCAATGCCGCCGATACCGACGAAATGGATGGTGCCAATGGAAAGGGGAAGTGCGCGCATGAAACAGGCTTTCAGAGAAACAGCAAAAAACAGACGTCAGTAAAAAACGCTGCGTGTCAGGAAGTGGAGGAGCGGTAATCCGAAATACGCGCTTCTACAAGATCGGCCAGCAGTCTGGCGCTGTGAGGATGGGCGAAAGCGCGTGCTGCTCTGGCGGCGGCAGTCAGGCGCTCAGGGTCGTTCAGCAGCGTGCCCAGAAATGCCGACAAGGTTTCCGGGGTCAGGGTATTCTGCCTGAACATCCAGGCGCCGCCTCATCGACGAGTTGTGTTGCATTGGCGCCCTGTTCGTCCGAGGCGGCGATAGGCAGCGGCACGAGCACCGAGGGGCGACCGGCGATGGTGAGTTCGGCAACAGACGAGCCACCGGCACGACCGATTACCAGATGCGCCTTTTTCAGAAGGCTCGCGACATCCGAGAAGAAAGGCGCCAGCGCGCAATCGATCCCGGCTTTTTCGTAAGCCGCGCGTACGTCCTCGAGATCTTTTTCATGTACCTGCTGCGTCACGTGCAGGCGCGCCCGAAATCCTGCCGGGAGCAAGGCAAGCGCCGCCGGAATGATCGTCGAGAAAATCTTCGCGCCAAGAGAGCCGCCCCAGACCAGAAGATGGATGGCGTCGCCCGGCGGCGCATAGTCTTCGTCGAGCAGGGCCTCGATTTCGGGTCGCACGGGCATGCCGGTCAGCGCGGCGCGCAGCCCGAGCGGCAGGCGGGCAACTGTGGGATAGGAAGTCGCGATGGCGGTGGCAAAACGCGCCAGCAGCGCATTGGCCTGACCGAGAACCGCATTCCCTTCATGCAGGATCACGAGCGGGCGATGCGAGCCGGTCACGAAGCGGCTACCCAAAATGGGCGGTACGGACGGATAGCCGCCAAAGCCGATGACCGCGATCGGGTTAAGCTGGCGATGCAGCGCGCGCGCGGCCCCATGCCCCGCGCAGGAGTGACGCCACGCCTCGCAGCTTGGCGGAAACGCCCTTGCCCGCAACGCCGGTGCCATCAAGCACATATTGCGGTCGATCCTTGAAAACGCCGGTCATGCGCTTGCCCGCGCGTTTGTCGGTCATGAGCACGAGGTCGTGCCCACGCGCGGCAAGTTCTGTGGCGAGCGCCTCGGCCGGGAAGAAATGTCCGCCCGTGCCTCCTGCGGCAATCACGATTGGACGGGTCATGAAGTCGGTCCTTCCCGAAGCGAGGTCCAGTGGCCCTGGCTTGCATAATTTGAACTGATCGGGCTGGCAGAAACCTGATGGCGCGTCAGGGCCAGCACCATGCCCAGCGTCAGGGCAATCGAAAGCGCGGATGAACCGCCATAGGAGATGAGCGGCAGCGTCATGCCCTTGGTCGGAATCAGATGCAGGGTCGAGCCCATATTGATGAAAGCCTGTAACCCGAAACCGGCGACCAGCCCTGCAGCAGAGGTGATGACGAACGGATCGCTCTCTCGCATCAGCTTGACGAGTGTACGCACCACGATCACGGCAAAAATGAGAATGATGAACAGGCAGATGAACAGCCCGTATTCTTCACCTGCAACGGCAAAAACGAAATCGGCATGGGCATCGGGCAGCAGATCCTTGACGCGCCCTTCGCCGGGGCCGCGCCCCATCATGCCGCCATTGCCAAAGGCCCGCATGGCAGTGTCGATCTGGTAATGGTCGCCAACATTGGGGTGAAGAAACCGCTCCACACGTGAACGCACGTGAGGAAAGGCCACGAACGCGCCCGCAAAGGCGGCGACCATGGCGCCTACACCGGCGCCCACGAAAATGATTGGCAGGCCATTCACGAAAAGCTGGATGAAGAACACCATGGTGATGACCGACAACATGCCGATATCGGGCTGCGATTTGAGCAGAAGCAGGATCAGCCCGAAACAGCCGAAAGCGATCAGCATGCCGGGAAAGCGGATCGACCCCATGATCACGCGTCGGCGCTGCTCGGCCAGAAGCCAACCCGTGACGACGGCAAAAAACGGCTTGAGAAATTCCGAGGCTGAACCGACATCATGGGAAGCGCAATCCAGCGTCGTGCGCCCTTGATTTCGACACCATGCACCAGCGTCATGAACGTGGCGGCGAGTGCGATGACGCCACCGATCAAGGCCAGGCGTTTGACCGCCGGACGAGAGAGCGACGACACCACCAGCACCACGGCGCCCGCCAGAAGCAGGAAGATCACCTGCTTGAGAATGAACATCTCGCGTGAGGCACCGATACGCACGGCCACGGCGGGACTGGCCGCGAGCATGAGAATGTAACCGAAAGCGATCAGGATCCCGACGCAGCAGAGCGTGACGCGATCGATATTGCGCCACCATCGCCCAATTCTGGACGTATCGACACGTGAGAGCCCTGCCATATTCCCCTAATCCTTCTGGCCCCTCGGATCAGGGCGCTTCTGAATCGCGTAGACGAGTCAGGATATCGACAAACCGTGCGCCTCGCGCCTCAAAACTTGCGAACTGGTCGAAGCTTGCGCAGGCAGGCGAAAGCAGAACGACTGGTGCAGCGAGCGCCTTTGCCGCGGCAAGGCCCGCGACGGTCGCAGCTTCGAGTGTGCTGCAATTCTCGACGGCCACGTGATGGTCTTTCAGGGTCTTCTCAAGAACCGGCGCGTCACGCCCGATGAGCAGGGCCTGGGCGATGCGTCCGAAAAGCGGTGTCAGCGCCTCGATGCCGCCCGATTTGGCGGTGCCACCTGCAATCCAGATCACCTTGTCGTAACAGAGCAGCGCCTTTTGGGCTGCTTCGGCATTGGTCGCTTTGCTGTCATTGATGAAGCGGATGCCATCGATCACACCGGCCAAAGCCTGACGGTGCGGCAGACCTGGATAGCTACGAAGCCTTCGGCAATAGCGCGTTCATCGAGCCGAGATGCCGGGCCATGGCGGTGGCAGCGAGCGCATTTTGCAGATTATGCGCGCCCGGCAGAGTCGGCGCTTCACGCATCGGGGCTGCGATGGAAGTGACGGATTCCTCGTCATTGATCGAGAGCGCTGCGACCGTGAGGCCCTGTGCTGCATAATCCTGTGCAATCGCCCGGCAATGATCATCGTCGATGCTGATCACCGCGAGATCGGCGCTGGTCATGTTGTCGAACACGTGACGCTTGGCGGCGGCATAGCCTGCCATATCGCCATGACGATCGAGATGGTCCGGTGTCAGATTGAGCAGACAGGCCGTATCGGCGTGAAAAGAACTCAGCCGTTCCAGCATGTAGGACGACATCTCGATCACATACACGCCGTCATCGGGCAGAAGCGGCAAGGCGAGCGAGGCCGTTCCGAGATTGCCGCCCGCAGCAACCGGTCGCCCGGCTTTTTCGAGCATGTGGCCAGAAGTGCCGTAGTGGTCGATTTGCCATTCGTGCCGGTTATGGCTGCGAAACGGGCCTTTGACCCGGCGCGGCGCACTGCCTGGAACAGAATTTCTGCATCCGACAAAATGGGCACATCCGCGTCTCGTGCCCTGACGGCTACCGGATGCGGGGCTGGCAGTACGTGCGGAATGCCTGGCGAGAGAATGAGCGCGTCCAAGCCTGCAAGCGTCTCGATAGGAGCCGCGGTAAAGCGTGGCTGAGCCGGGTCGGCTTCAGGTGGATTTTTGTCGTCCCAGGCCTGCACCTCGGCGCCCATGGCGAGAAGGGCCTTGACCACAGCGCTGCCATTACGGCCCAGACCCGCCACGGCAAATCGCGATCCGGCAAACAGATCGGTAGGAAAGGTGCAATCCGTCATCTCAGCGCAGCTTCAGTGTGGCGAGGCCAGCCAGACCGAGCAGGATCGAGACAATCCAGAATCGGATGACGATCTTGGGTTCCTGCCAGCCCTTCTTTTCGAAATGATGATGCAGCGGTGCCATCAGGAAGACGCGCCGCTTGGTGCGCTTGTACCAGAAGACCTGAATCACGACAGAGAGGGTTTCGACCACGAACAGCCCGCCCACGATGCACAGCACCAGCTCATGCTTGACAGCCACCGCCACGGCGCCCAGCGCCCCACCAAGCGAGAGTGAGCCTGTATCGCCCATGAAAACATCGGCAGGCGTTGCATTGAACCAGAGAAAACCGAGCCCGGCGCCGATCAGTGCGGCGCAGAAAACCGCGAGTTCTCCCGTGCCAGGCACGAGATGCAGTTGCAGATAATCGGCAAAAACGCGATTGCCGACCAGATAGGCAATCAGCGCGAATACAAGGGCCGCGATCACCACAGGCACGATGGCCAGACCGTCGAGCCCGTCAGTGAAATTCACTGCGTTGCCGAACCCCGTCATGGTGAGCATCGCGAAAAGCGGAAAGGCGAAACCGAGCGGCAGAAGAAAGTCTTTCACGAAGGGAAAGGCCACCATATTGCGCAGTTCCGGCGGCATCAGGCTTTCCATCCAGTATCCGGCAATCAGCGACGCGGCGAACTCGCTCCCCAGACGGGCGCGTTTGGAGAAACCAGCCGTATTGCGCTTGGAGAGCTTGAGATAATCATCGGCAAAACCGACCGCACCGAATGCCGCGGTAACGAACATGACGGCCCAGACGAAGCCATTGGTCAGATCGGCCCAGAGCAGGGTGGACACGAAAAGCGCGATCAGGATCAGCATTCCGCCCATGGTGGGGGTGCCGGCCTTTTCGAGAATATGCCGCTCTGGGCCGAGCGTGCGTATGGGTTGCCCCTCACGCTGGATGCGTTTGAGCTGGGCGATGAACGGACGCCCGAAAACCAGCGAAATGACAAAAGCCGTCAGACAGGCTCCGCCAGAGCGGAAGGTCAGATAATGGAAGAGATTGAAGAAACCGCCATGGGTCGTGTCGTGAATGGCGATAAGATTATACAGCATCAGCCTTTCGCGCCCCCGGCAAGAAGAGGGGCGACAATGTCGCGCATGCGACTGCCAAGACTGCCTTTTACGAGAACCACGTCACCGGCTTTCAGATTGGATTGGACGATGGGGGCGAGAGATGCCGCGTCTGCTTGCCAGACGCCACGTTTTTCTTCTGCAAGAGCGTTAAAAACATGGCGCATATGCGGGCAACAGCAAAACACCAGATCGGCATGGGCCATCAGATCGGGCACGAGAGACAGATGCTCGCTTTCGGCGAAGTCACCCAGCTCGCGGATATCTCCCAGAACCGCGATTCGGCGTGTGCCCGGCACGAGCGAGAGCGTCTCCAGCGCAGCGCGTATGGAGAGCACCGAGGCGTTGTAGCTCTCATCGAGCAGGGAGCAGTGCCGTCCAGAATGGGCTGGATCTGCCCCCGGCCGGCGCCGGGGCGCCAATGGGTGAGGGCCGTGATGGCGGCATCGAGAGGCAGGTCGAAAGCACGAAGCGTGGCGAGCGTGAGCGCGGCGTTACGCGCAAGATGCGCGCCCGGCGCACGCAGTACTATATTCAGCCCGTCAAAGCGGAAATGCGATCCGTCAGGCGTGATGGTGAGGTCGGTCAGCCTGTAATCGGCGCCTTTGGAAAGTCCGACGCGGGTGAGACGCGCACCGGATCTGGCCGCTGCATGCGCGAAGATGGCATCCATGCCGGTATCGTCAGGCACGACCGCCACGCCGCCTTCGGGCAGGGCCGCGATCAGATCTGATTTCTCTTCGGCGATGGCGTCGAGGCTGCCCATATAGCCGAGATGCGAACTGCCGATCGTGGTGACGACTGCAACATCGGGGCGTACCATGGCAGCGAGCGGCGCGATTTCGCCGCGGTGATTCATGCCGATTTCTGCCATGCAATAGGCAGTGTCACGGGGCATTCGGGCAAGCGTGAGCGGCACGCCCCAATGATTGTTGTAAGAGGCGATGGCCGCATGGGTCGGGCCGAGCGCCGAAAAGGCGCATTGCAGCATGTTCTTGGTGGTGGTCTTGCCGACCGAGCCGGTCACCCCGACCATCCTGCCTGAAAATCGTGCGCGTGCCGCATGACCGAGGGCCTGCAAACCGGCCATGGTATCGGCCACATGCAGCAGGCGCGGGTCAGTGCCCGCGTGAGCCTGATGCACCATGACGCAGGCGGCGCCCTTGTCTAGGGCCGTCGCAATATGGGCGTGGCCGTCGCTGTTTTCACCGACAAGCGCGATGAATAGATCGCCCGGCTCAAGGCTGCGGGTGTCGATTGAAATGCCGCTCACCGAAAGCTCGGCGTCGAGACGTCCCTGTGTTGCTTCGCGCAGTTCGGCGCTGGACCAGAGGCCGTTCATGCGGCAACTCCCGCCAACTCACGGATGACGGCACGGTCGTCGAAGGGCGTGGTCACGCCTGCGACGGTCTGGCCGCTCTCATGGCCCTTGCCTGCCACGACCACCACATCGCCCGCACGCGCCTCGGCAAGGG
>NZ_BAKW01000019.1 GCF_000614545.1 Asaia platycodi JCM 25414
CTGGCCCACCGCCGCCGCCATGAAATCCGCCACCGCCGCCTCGTTGTGCATGGGCAGAGAGGGGCATCAGCAGAGGCAGGGCCAGAAGAGCGGCCCTCAATCTGTGTGATCCATGCATGGCTTCAGTCTTCCCTTCCATGGAGAGCGGTCAGATTCCACTCTCCCTATCCAGCATATCGTGTCGCGTGGGGGCGGAATAAAGACGAAAGCGTAACTGCGCGATTTCGTTTCGTGACAAATGGTCGGCGCGCGCAAAATTCAGGGCGGGCAAAGGTTTTCTGGTGTCAGCGCCTCGGTCTGCGCCGTACATGCCCGCCCAGACGCGCCAGAACGGCTTGCAGCTCGCCCTCTTTCATGTCGGGTATGCTAACCGGCTGCGGCATGGGGCGCGCGGCCGGAGTGACGGGACGCATGATCGAAGGGTCCTGCAGGATCCTGAGCCTCTTCACCAGAATGGAGCCGTCATCGAAACGCAGGTCGCGCCCGCTGCGCAGAGGCCCGCAATGGGTGTTGATCCGTTCGATAAGCTGGGGAGCCAGATGTTGAAGCTCCAGCGCAACCGGGCCGGTACAGGCGATCGTCAGTGTGCCTGCGCTGACACGTCGCGGCTCTGTCTGCGATGCAAGGGCCGGGCCCACGATCTCGGCCCAGTCGAGAATCAGCCGGATGGCCGGTGCCGCTCGCTTGCTGAAGGCAGGTTTCGTGATCTGAGGGAGTATCGATCCCAGAGCACGCCCAGTCATGGTGCGCCGCTCTTTGGGGCGTTCAGGGGCAGCCGGGAAGGGCGCCTCTTTTTTTACGCCCGATCTTGCTGCCGTCTTGTCGCCACCCTGACGTGATGCAGCCGCGGAGCGGGGCAATTTGTCGGTGGGGGGGCGTGTCTGGCCCTTGTCCGAAGGCAAATCTCGCTTCATATCGCCGGGGTGACTCCTTCAGCTTCCGCACTTCTCGACTGGTATGCCCATCAAAGGCGTGTTCTGCCCTGGCGCGCTCTGCCCGGCCAAGCCGCCGACCCCTATGCCGTGTGGCTGAGCGAGATCATGTTGCAGCAGACGACCGTGGTGACGGTTATGCCGTATTATGAGCGGTTTCTGAAGCGCTATCCCACCGTACAGAATCTCGCCGATGCGCCATTGCAGGACGTTCTCGCTTTGTGGGCAGGGCTTGGCTATTACAGCCGTGCGCGCAATCTCCATGCCTGCGCGCAGGCGGTGACGGCGCTAGGCGGTTTTCCTTCCGATGTGGCCGGGCTTCAGGCCCTGCCGGGCATCGGCGCCTATACGGCGCGCGCCGTGGCGGCAATCGCGTTTGGCGTGCCGGTCGTGCCGGTCGATGGCAATGTCGAGCGTATCACGTCGCGTCTGCATGCCGAAGACGCGCCTTTGCCCGGTGTGCGCCGCAAGCTGGATCATCTGGCCAGCCTGCTTAATGACGATCCGGCTGCGCGTGCGGCCCCGAGCGATTTTGCGCAGGCGCTGTTCGATCTGGGGGCCGGGCTCTGCACGCCCCGGCGCCCGTCATGCCTCATGTGTCCGTGGCGTAGCGTGTGCCGGGCCTTCGCCTCGGGAGCGCCCGAGCGTTTCCCGGTGCGTGCGCCGCGCAAGACGAAGCCTGAGCGACATGGCGTCGTTTTCCTGCTCAGAGATCGTGAGGGGGCCATCTGGTTGCGTCAGCGTCCTGAAAAAGGCTTGCTCGGCGGCATGACGGAGCTGCCCGGTACCTTGTGGCTGGACGAGACCCAGGATCTGCACACGGCGCTGCAAGAGGCACCCATGGAAGCAGCGTGGAAAGAAGCTGGACAGATACGTCATGTTTTCACACATTTCACGCTTAATCTAAGGGTTATGATAGCGCGGGTGCCTGATTTCGGCCCGCTGCACAACCAGACCGGCTTTGCCTGCCTGCCGGAGGCTCTTTCTCGTCAGGCGCTGCCCAGCGTGATGCAGAAATGCCTTGCAGCTGCAGGCGCGACCGACGCCGACTGAAGAAAGAGAGTTTCAAACATGCTTTATGCTTCCGCCCGTTTCTGGCTTCTCGATTTCTTCGGTCATGTTGTCGATCACGACCCGCTACGCGACTGCCTGTTTTCCATTACCCCGCCGCCGGGGCGCTATCCGGGGCTTTTCTTCTTTGCCGATAACGTTCTGCTTGCTGAATTTACCGTGACATTGCGCAAGGTCGTCTCCCTGCCAATGCCCATACCCCAGTTGTTGGCGACGCGACTGCCGAACGGCGTCGTTAGTTTGCGACGGATGGATGGCACCGGCCGATATCTGCGTAGTGTCGAAAATGAGGGAATCGATTTTCAGGCCATCCAGGCAAAGGACTGGGAGCATTTTTTCATCCTGTCCGAGCCGATGATGCATGCCTACGCCATTCTCAGTCAGGATTCGGTCAGTACGATTACCAATGAGCAGGGCGAAGTTCAGGCTCCACTTCGCCTTGTTCAGGGCCATAATGGCCAGATTGGCGACAGCGTGTTTTCCCTCGCCACCAATCTTTCGGCACTCGAAGATGTCGCCAGTCTGGGGGCTGGTGCTGCCGCGACGCTGGTTCTCAGCACGCGTAGCGGCGACCGGGTGACATTTCAGGTCACCCGGTCATGAGCCTCGCGTCTTGCGATAGGCAGCCATGGCGCGATCGCGCCCCTCGCTGAGAGAAACGATCGGTCTGGGATAGGTCCTGCCGAGTCTGATGCCTGCTTTTTCAAGCACTTCGGGCGGCGCCTCCCAGGGGGCGGCGATGGCGTCATCAGGCAGTTTCGAGAGTTCCGGCACCCAGCGGCGGATATAATCGCCCTTGGGATCGAATTTGTCAGTCTGGCGTAGCGGGTTGAAGATGCGAAAAAAGGGCGAGGCGTCGATTCCTGTTCCGGCGACCCATTGCCAGTTGACCGCATTGGACGCCGGGTCGGCATCGATCAGCGTATCCCAGAACCAGCTTTCCCCTTCGCGCCAATCGATCAGCAGATGCTTGGCCAGAAACGAGGCCACGATCATGCGTGCCCGGTTATGCATCCAGCCTGTTTCCCAGAGCTGACGCATCCCGGCATCCACGACGGGAATGCCCGTCTGCCCCCTTTGCCAGGCGGCGAGGTCTTTCTTGCTGTGTCGCCAGCCGAGCGAATCGAACTGCGATTTGAGATTTCTGTCGGGCAGATGCGGGTTATGAAAGAGTGTGTACCACGAGAAATCGCGCCAGCCGAGTTCCGAGAGGTAGATCTCCCGGTCTTCCTTGGCGCCCTTATCGGCGCAGATATGCCAGACTTGCCGTGGCGAGAGCACACCCAGACGCAGATAGGGTGAAAGCCGTGAGCTTTCTTCCGCAGCCATATCGTTGCGGCCCGTTTCGTAGCGGTCGAGAGCGCCGGAGGCGAAATCATGGGCGATCTCCTGAGCGGCGTCTTCGCCGAACTCCCAGTATTCAGCCATCTTGCTGGCCCAGTCGGGCTTGTGCGGTAGCAGGGCCTTGCCGATATCGGCCGGTGAGATCGTCTTGCTATGCGCTTCCAGAATCTCGTCCCATGTTTTGAAGGCGCCTTTTTTCGGTGCCGGGAGTGGCTCCGGCGGAGCGCCGAGGGCTTTGAAGCCTTTCCACCAGGCGGTGAAAATCTTGTAAGGCGTGCCGGTTTTGGTGGCGACCGTCTCGGGCGCCCGCAGCACCGTGCCGTGCAGACGGATCATCTCGCGCTTTGAGTCGTTCAACGTTCTGGCGATGGCGTCGTCCTGCTCGAGCTCCGCTTTCTGATAGCGTTGGTGGCAATAGAGCTTCCGAGCACCACTCTTCTCCATCAACTGTGGAATAAGTTTGCAGGGGTCTCCTTCCAGAACGAGGCAAGTGCCGCCACGGTCCTCCACGCTCTTCGTGAAAGCGGCGAGTGTCTCGTGCAGAAACCATTTCAGCGCGCCGCCAAACGGGCGCGTCGCCCCTGATGTGTCGATGATGTAGACGCACAGACATGTCCCTCCCGCATCAAGGGCCGCATTCAGGGCTGGGTGATCGGCTAGGCGGAGATCGTCCCTGAACCAGAGAAGGGCAGGCGGTGTACTGGTCATGAGAATCCTGACATGGCGAACGGCGGATGAAGAGGAAGATGCAGGAAAAGCGCAGCAAACCGACCCCGGTTCGCTACGAAAAACACGGTGCGTTACTCTGCGCGGTCAGGCGTGACCGGCTGCCGGCAAGTCAGCGCCTGAAAAAGTGAAGATCTCTTTTGTAACGCAGAGAACCGTCTCTTGATCCGGGCGTTGAATGGCCCCAAACATTTTATTAGGGAAATGTTCCATGACCACGGTTTCCTTCCTCCGCACTGGCGCTCTTGCTGTTATGCTGGCGCTTCCGGCTCTCGGTCTTACCGCCTGCAACACGCTCGATGGCGCCGGTCGCGATGTCAGCTCTGTCGGTCATGACGTGAGCCGTGGCGCCAATGCGACCCAGGGCGCAATCCATAACTCGGTTCCGCAGGCGGCAACGCACTGACCGATCCGGTCCTGTACCGGGTTGCAAGAAAAGGGTGGGGCCAGGCTCCGCCCTTTTTTTATTGTGCTCTCCGGTCGCTCGCCACGCGTTCGGCCGAGGCGCCGCGCGCTCAGGGGCCTGCTCTTGCAAATTGACCGCAAGACAGCACATAGTAAGCCCCCGGTCATGAAGGCCGGTTTTATAATTGACGTTCTCGGGGCGGGGTGAAACTCCCCACCGGCGGTAGGTGCTTGGCACGAGCCCGCGAGCGCTTTCGGCTTCAGGGCTGAAAGGTCTAGCAGATCCGGTCAGAATCCGGAGCCGACGGTCATAGTCCGGATGGAAGAGAACAGAATACGCTCTCACCATGGTTCGCCATGGCGAGACCGAAGGATGTTCGTGCCTGGGGACCGTCCTGATGGGATGGGACCGTATCGCTGTGTCGGGAGTTTTCTCCTTCAGACCTGACCGAGAGAAGGGGGCTTTGACAGAGTCCGTTCTCGACGCCGTCCGTCTGGGTTTCGAAGCGGCTCTTGCAGAAGCCTCGCGCTATCTTGGCGCCACCTCTCCCAATCCTGCGGTTGGATGCACTCTGCTTGACCGCGACGGGGCGATTCTTGTCGCCGAGGCGCATCACCGGACAGGAACACGCCATGCCGAGGCGCTGGCGCTGCACAGGGCGCGCGAGCTGGGTGTCATTGAGCGGGTGTCGACCGCGCTCGTGACGCTTGAACCCTGCAATCATGTCGGTCGTACTCCCCCCTGTAGCGAGGCTCTGCGAGACAGCCCGGTCAGCACGGTCTGGGTCGGCATGCGCGATCCGAATCCCGTCGCTGGTGGTGGCATTGCCAGGCTGCGTCAGATGCCGGAGGGCCGCGAGGTCCATCTCCTTGAGGATCATCCCGCTCTGGTGGAGACGCATCGGGCCTGCCAGGCGCTGATTGCGCCTTTTGCAACGCGCATTCTGAAACAGCGCCCCTGGATTACGGTCAAACAGGCCTGCGATGCGACAGGTCGATGATCCCCCCCGAGGGCAAGACAACCTTCACGAGCCAGAATTCGCTTGAAATCGCTCATCGCCTCAGGCGCGCCAGCGATGCGATCATAACAGGCATCGGCACGGTAATGGCCGATCGCCCGCGTTTTACCATTCGTCATGTGCCCGATCATGAAGACAGGGCGCCGCGTCTGGTGGTCGTCTGCGACCGTCAGAACCGCCTGCCGGATTCGTGGCGCGAGACGATGATCGGCAGCGGATACAAGGTGATTGTCTCCCGCGACCTCGTCGAAATACCGGCTCTGCTTGGCGATCATGGCGTGAACTGGGCCATGGTCGAGGCGGGACCGGCGCTTCTGGGCGAAATCGAGACGCTCGGCCTGTGGGATGACTGGCTGACCATACAGGTCTCGCCTGACGGTCCTGACCGATGTTCGGTGCGCTCCCACGGACCTTCTCCCTTGCGTTTCATACTTGATGAAGGGGCGCAGCCCCTTCCTGCTGACAAGGCTGCATTCTGATGTTTTCAGGCATTATCGAGCATATCGGCCGTATCAAAACTGTAGAGCCACGCGACCAGGCCATTCTGCTTCGGGTTGAAACAGGTCTCGCGGACATGGATCTGGGTGAGAGCATCGCCGTTAACGGGGTCTGTCTGACGGTCGCCGCCTATGATTCCTCCGGGCTTGCCGATTTTTTCGTCAGCGCCGAAACCCTGTCGCGCACGGCGTTGGGGCGGTTGAAAGAGGCGTCACGGGTCAATCTCGAACGGGCCAGTACCCCAGCCACCCGCTTGTCGGGGCATATCGTGCAGGGTCATGTCGATGGTCTGGCCGAATTTGTGGCGGTACGCCCTGTCGGTGAATCGCATCACATCACCTTTCGCCTGCCCGCTTCGCTGCGCGGTTATGTTGTCGAGAAAGGCTCGATCGCGCTCGATGGTGTCAGCCTGACGGTCAATGACGTGAGTGACGTGGCCGATGATGCCTTTACCATTGCGCTGATGATCATCCCCCATACCTGGGACCATACAGGTCTCTCGGAGCTTACGCCGGGGGCGAGCGCCAATCTCGAGGTCGATGTTCTGGCCAAATATGTCGAGAGCCTGCTGAAATACGGGGTGCGCTCATGAACATGACGCCTTCCTATCCGCTTGCACGCGCCATCACGGCGTTTCGCGAGGGGCGCATGGTGATGATGGTCGATGATGAAGGGCGCGAAAACGAGGGTGACCTGGTAATTGCCGCGCAATTCGCAACGCCAGACGCCGTCAATTTCATGGCGACCCATGCGCGCGGACTGATCTGCCTGCCGCTTGAAGCCGAGCAGATCGACCGCCTCGACCTGCCCATGATGCCACGACGCGGTCATGATCCACGTGGAACAGCCTTCACTGTTTCCATTGAGGCCACGACAGGCATCACGACCGGTATTTCTGCAGCAGACCGCGCACGAACGATCCAGCTTGCGGGCCATCCCGAGGCCCGGCCGGAGGATATCAGCACGCCGGGTCATATCTTTCCGCTGCGCGCCCACCCTGAAGGCACGATCGCTCGTGACGGCCATACTGAGGGCGCGATCGACCTTGCCCGTCTTGCCGGGCTGCACCCGGCGGCGGTGATCTGTGAAGTCATGAGCGATGATGGCACCATGGCGCGCCTGCCCGAGTTGCAGGCATTTGCGTCACGCCACGATATACCGGTCATCAGCATCGAAGAGATTGCTGCCTGGTGCCGCGTGCAGGGGCGCGATGCCCTGAGCGAGATCGTGCTGCCCGCGCCTGTGCCGCCTGCGGTCGAGCGCATTGCCGAGGCCGCGCTGCCGAGCGTCTATGGGGGGCATGACCTGCGTATCCAGGCCTTCCGGGCGCCGGATGGCATCGAGCATGTGGCTCTGGTCAAGGGCGATCTGACGAAGGGCGTGCCACTGGTGCGTCTGCATTCCGAATGCGTGACCGGCGATGCACTGGGGTCGCTGCGCTGCGATTGCGGCCCTCAGCTGCGCGAGGCGCTGGAACGTATCGCAGCAGCGCCTTCGGGAGCGCTGGTCTATCTGCGCGGTCATGAGGGCAGGGGCATCGGCCTTGGCAACAAGATCAGGGCTTACGCATTGCAGGACGAGGGCAAGGATACGCTCGAAGCCAATCTCGAACTCGGCCTGCCGGGCGATGCACGCGACTGGGTGACGGGGGCCGCCATTCTGGAGCTGCTCGGGATCCATACCCTGACCCTGCTGACCAACAACCCGAGCAAGGTATCGGGCCTTGAGGCTGCCGGGCTGAAAGTGGTCAGCCAGGAGCGTCTCGAAGCCGGATACAACCCGTTCAACCGCGCCTATCTTCATGCCAAACGCACCCGGATGGGGCATCAGCTCAGCGATGTCTGGCCGGAACTCGTCGAGACCATGGTTCAGAAATAAGGATTATCCCATGAGCAAGTCCATTCCCGTCGCCCCCGATCTCACCCTGGTGCCGACACCCAAGCTCGCTTTGCTGGTCAGCCGCTTCAACACCGATGTCACGCATGGTCTGCGCGACGGTGCGCTTGAGTGGCTTGAGGAACATGGCATTCGCGATGTCGATGTGTTCGACGCGCCCGGCGCCTTCGAACTGCCGCTCATGGCGCAGGCTCTGGCCAAGACTGGCACCTATGAGGGCGTGATCTGCCTCGGCTGCGTCATCAAGGGCGATACGGCGCATTTCGAATTCATCAGCCTCGGCGCGACGATCGGCATCATGCAGGCGCAGCTCGCTACCGAGACACCCATCTCGTTTGGCGTGCTCACGACCTATACCGATGAGCAGGCTCAGGCCCGCTCGCGCAAGGATGCGCACAACAAGGGGCGTGAGGCTTCTGCTGCCTGTGTCGAGACACTCGCCTTTCTGCGCAACACACGCGACTGACCGAAGCGTTACAAGTGTGTGACGCATGAAGTTTCCCAATCGGGAGACAATGCTCTAAACCTGCCCGAACCGTGACGCCTTGGCGTCTCACCGTGGCAGGGTTCATCGCACACCAATGCTTGCAAATTTCATCGGCACGATCGTCTCGTTTTGCACAAGACGCGCCTGGATCGTCATTTTCCTGTTCACGCTTTTGACGGCGGGCAGCCTGTTTCTGACAGTCCAGCGTCTTGGCGTGACGACCGATACGGACGAGATGTTTGCGGCAAGCCTGCCGTGGAAGCAGCGCGGGGCGGAGTTGAGCCGCCTCTTCCCGCAAAATGACGATCTGATGGTTGCTATCATCAAGGCTGACATGCCCGAGCAGGGGCGGGCAACGGCGCGGGAACTGGCGAAGATCCTCCGTGCCGATCACAAGAACTTCCGCACGGTCAGACTGCCGGACGATTCGCCTTTTCTCGAAAATCACGGCCTGCTTTTCCTCGACAAGCCAGTATTGGGGTCCTTGCTCGATTCCATCGTGGCGGCGCAGCTTTTCTGGGCACGCTCTCCGCCGATCCGTCGGCGCGCGGCATTTTTTCCGCGCTCGGGTTGATGGGTGAAGGGCTTTCTGCCGGTGAGGACATACCTGAGAGTTTCACGCCCGAGCTTCAGGGATTTGCCACTGCCTTGCACGACGCGGCCGAAGGCCACCCGAAAGATCTCTCCTGGCAGAATCTTCTGGCGGGTCCGCTGGCCGATATGGCGGGTAATTATCAATATGTACTGACCCAGCCGCATCAGGATTTCGGCTCGCTCCAGCCCGGAGGCGAAGCCAGCGCCGCCATGCGCAAGGCTATCGACTCCCTGCCTTTCGTCAGGAGCGGCAACGCCATTGCGATGATCACAGGCCCGGTGCAGCTCAGCGATGAAGAATTCTCGACCGTGGCCCATGGCATGGGGCTCGGGCTGCTGACCTCGCTCGTTCTAGTGGCATGCTGGCTGGTGCTGGCCGTGCGTTCCGTGCGTGTCATCGTGCCCATTCTGATCACGCTCGTGATCGGCCTGCTTCTGACGACCGGCTTTGCCGCCATTGCGGTCGGCAAGCTCAATCTGATTTCCGTTGCCTTCGCGGTATTGTTCGTTGGCATTGCGGTCGATTTTGCCATCCAGTTTTCCGTACGTTTTCGTGGCCAGCGCCTGGCGTCAGGGGGCCACATGCCGTCCGCGGACGCGCTGGCCGAAACGGGGCGTGAAACAGGGCACCAGATTCTGGTCGCCTCTCTGGCGACTGCGGCCGGTTTTCTGGCTTTCGTGCCGACCAATTTCGTTGGCGTGGCGCAGCTTGGACTGATCGCCGGTATCGGCATGATCATCGCCTTTCTCTGCACCATGACGCTGTTGCCTGCGTTGCTCTGCCTGTTTCGTGCGCGTCTGAGTCGTGGTGAGCCGGGCTTCAGGAAACTCGCAGGCGCCGATCGCTTGCTGCGCCGTTTCCGCAAGCCTGTTCTGGCCTTTTTCGCTCTGCTGGCCCTTCTCGGTCTGGTACTGATCCCGCGTCTCAGCTTCGATGCCGACCCGCTGCATACAAAGAACCCTGATACCGAGGGTATGCGCGCCTTGCATCTTCTGGAGCAGGACCCACGCGCCTCGCCCTATGATGGCGAGGTTATCGTGCCCAATCTCAGAGTTGCTGCTGAGCGGGTGAAGCAGTTCGATGCCCTGCCGAGCGTTTCGTCCGTCATGTGGCTTGGCATGTTCGTTCCTGAAAACCAGACAGAAAAACTGGCGATGATTCAGGATACGGCCTCGATTCTGCTGCCGACCCTTGTCGGTCAGGAGGTGCAGCCTGCCCCTGACGCCAATGCCCTGCGCGCCAGCGCCGCCGCCGCCGCAGGCAAGCTCGGGACCGTGCTCGACAAGACGGCGCCCGGCTCGCCTCTGCGCGATATCCAGAAATCGCTGGCTCTTCTTGCCAAGCGCCGGATGCGCAGATTCTTGCGGCCAATACGGCGCTGACACGCTTCCTGCCGGAGCAACTCGCCCAGCTGGTGGATGTGCTGCAGCCCACCCCTGTGACGCTAGAAGGTATTCCGCAGGATATCGCGCGCGATTATGTGCTGCCCGATGGGCGCGCCCTGCTCAAGATCCTGCCCAAAGGACGTATGTCTGACAGCAAGGTGCTGTATCACTTCCTGAACGACATGCTCTCGGTCGACAAGAATACGGCAGGCACGGCGCTCGAAGTGGTCGAGAGCGCGCATACCATGGTTCATGCCTTCTCGACGGCGGCGATATCGGCGCTGATCATGATCGCGATCATCCTCTTCGTCGCGCTGCGACGTCTGCTGGATATGGTCCTGGTTCTGGCCCCTCTGATGCTGTCGGCTCTGCTGACCGTAATCCTGATCGTCACCGTGCCGGAGACCCTGAACTTCGCCAATATCATCGCCCTGCCTCTGCTGCTGGGCGTGGGCGTGTCGTTCAATATCTATTTCGTGATGAACTGGCGCGCAGGCATCAAAAGCCCTCTGACCTCGCCTACGGCGCGTGCCGTTCTGTTCTCGGCGCTCACCACTGGTACAGCTTTCGGCTCGCTCGCAGCATCGCAGCATCCGGGCACGGCGAGCATGGGGCGTCTGCTGCTCATGTCTCTGGCCTGCACGCTTCTCGCAACGCTGACTTTCATTCCGGCTCTGCTGCCCAAGCGCAAGATCGACGCCGAATAGGCCCGGTCTGCGCGTCGGGCGGGGCTGCTCCGCCCCGAAAGCGGGTGGTCAGGATGGGCCCTCCGGTGGTAGGGACGTAAGACTAACGTTTTCGTGAGCCCTGCCCATCGTGCCGAATCCCTTCTTTCGCTGGAGCCTCGCGGCTGCCTGTCTGGCCGGGCTCTCGGCACCCCTGCCGTCTGGGCAGGTGAGGACGGCGAAGAGGAAACCGGCTCCGAACCCAGCTATCAGATCAATGATCCGTTTCCCGATCGACGCATGCAGCCGACCAGCGTGCCTGCATTCGGTCAGCCCAAGGCGGTTTTCTACAATCCCTATGGCCTGACGGACTGGTTGCGTCGTCACGGCATTGGGGTATTGCTCGACAACATCAATGAGTATGCGGCGGCCGTTACGCAGCCCACGAGGAATGTAGGCGATTATCGTCAGGGGTCGAGCAATGCCGGGCAATATGCTTTGTCGCTCAATGTTGATTGGGAGCGTATCGCCCATATAAAGGGCTTTGCGACCCATATGGTCGTGACGGGGCGTTATGGCACGCCGGCCAATCGCATGTTCGGAGACTGGCTGAATCATTCCTCCGAAATCTATGGCGGCGGCGGCAATGTGGTCGTGCATCTCGTCATGGCCTATGGCGAGGAGACGCTCTATGGCGGCAAGCTGTCGATTGCCGCAGGACGCATGGCCGAACTTTCTGATTTCGCGGCCAGCCCGCTTTACTGCACCTTTCAGATGAACGCGATTTGCGGGCGGCCCCGTGCTGCTGCCGATACGGGCTATGCCTCGACCTTCCCCGCCGGGAACTGGGGGTTGCGCGTGCGTGGCCGCCCTCTGCCGCAGTCCTATATCCAGCTTGGTCTCTATCTCACCGAAGAGGGCATGTTTTCCTACACGATGAATCGCAGCGGGTTCAAATTCAACAGCGCCTATATCAATGGCGTCAGAATGCCGCTCGAACTGGGCTGGGAGCCGAAACTCAGGGGTCATCTGCCCGGTCATTACAAGATCGGTGCGGCGCTCACCACAGCACCGCTTTCGGATATTCATGAAGACCAGTACGGCCAGCCTTATGTCCTGACCGGGGTAACACAGAGGCAGCATCGCGCCAGTTTCAACACCTGGGTGCTGATGGATCAGAAATTCATGACCTATCGCCGTGACAGGGCAGGGCATGACACCGATTCCGGCCTGACAGCGCTCTGGGGATTTCTGTATAACGACAAGCGCGTTTCCCTACGTAACTGGCAGGTCTATGGCGGTCTGATCAGCCGCGGTACCTGGGCGTCACGCCTGAAGATACGATTGCGCTGGCCTTCAGCTACACCGCCATCTCACCGGGCGTGCAACGCACCGAGCGTTGCTGCGCGCCCAGGGCGGCGTGTTGCCCTATCGCGCGACCGGCATCCAGCGCCATGCGATTGTGATGGAAGCCAATTATGGCTGGCACGCTTTTCGCGGCGTGCTGATGCAGCCGATGGTTCAGCCTTCATACGGCCGAACGGGCAGGGCAATCTCAAGGATGCGGTGCTTCTGGGCTTCAAGACCCATGTGGAGTTTCTCTGACAGCGCCTGAGTGCGGGCTCGTTGCAAAAAGAGACGATCGAGTGATTTTCTCGCTGCACTGAAGCTGCCGATCGTGCCAAGCTTTGTGTCTCATTGTTTCAGGGAGCCTCTGGCATGGATGCGCAAATCGACGGGTCGCTTTTTCCGGTGCTTCGCATAGCGCTTCAGCCGGGCGAGCGCCTCGTGGCCGAGACGGGCGAACTCTCTTGGAAGAGCCCGCACGTGACCCTGAGCACGAGCACTGCCGGGGCAGGCAATAGCGGGTTTTTCGGCTCTGTTTCGCGCATGATTGCAGGCGGCGGCCTGTTCATGACCGAATATCGTGCCGAAGGGGCACCCGGCATGGTGGCCTTTGCCGCCAAGATACCGGGCCATATCACCGAGCACGCGCTGGACGGGTCGCGCGCCTATCTCGTGCATCGCCACGGGTTTATTGCCGGGACCGAAGGGGTGCGCCTCGATATGGCATTCCAGCGCAAGCTGGGCGCAGGGCTGTTCGGCGGTGAAGGCTTTGTGCTGCAACGTATCTCTGGCTACGGCCGGTTCTGGGCCGAGCTTGGAGCGAGATCATCGCGCATGATCTGGCGCCCGGTGAGCAGATAGATGTGCATCCCGGTCATGTCGGCATGTTCGAAGAGAGCGTGCAGTTCGATATCACGACGCTGCCCGGCATACGCAACAAGCTGTTCGGCGGTGATGGGCTGTTTCTGGCCAGACTGACAGGACCGGGACGGATCTGGCTTCAGACCCTTACCCTGTCCAATCTGGCAGGTGCACTTGGTCCCTACCTCGGCGCCACGGAAGCAACCGGTGCGGCAGAGGGCACGTTGCTCGGCTCGCTCGTTCGCAAGGCTTTCGACTGATTGGAGGTCGGGCCTGAATCAGTCCTTACCTTCATAGGAGCAAGAGCAGGAAATTCCCTACCCTTTGCGAAGTTGAAAATGCGTAGAAGCTTACTGCATCAAAGAACACGGATGTGTCAGGAGGCATCCGTTTCTCTACAATTTTTCAGCTCCCAATACGCTTTCACTTCCGCAGCCCCACTCGGCACGATCGATCCCCTGATCCAGCGCTTTGAATCCTGCATTTCGCAGCTTTAACCGGATTGCGTGGAGCCGGTCATCGATCTCCACGGTATCGACATTTGTAAAATCGTCAGTCAGCTTTAGTAGCATCCCCTCTCCGAGCGGTGTCATGTCGGGCTCATCCCTGAGCAGCGCGACGATTGCTGGGTTGCCGAAATATTGCAGCGGCCCGATCACTGGGCCTCCGGTTTCGGCAAGGCTCTCGCCCCGCAGATTAGGTCCGCGGATAGAGCTTCTGTACAGTGCCCTTGATGTGGTGCCGGCATCAATACAGAATCGAAAACGTGTAATGAAGAATCTTAAAATTCCCCACGACCTTTCACGGGATGACCATTTTTCGTTAACCTGCTCTTTCTCAAATTTATTGCACCAGAATGCCAGCTTGCTGAAAGGATTAACCGTCTCCAGATAGCCTGGCGAGGTGAGCGTGATATGGCATCGGGCGCTCGATTTCTTCAGATCGTAGCCGTCACTAAAGGACGACGAAAACCCACTGGCGGCGTAGGATCCGGGTAGCAGGCGATTATCACCATTGCTGCCGATATTGCGAAATCCGTTATTCTTGGAGTCTGATTGGGCCAGCGTGCACATGGCTTCGAAATTCGAGAGATCGGCTTCGATGCCCAAATTGCCATGCCGGGGTTTTGTGCCACTCACGGAGAATGGAATCTGCCACGGAGAGTGTGCAACAAAACCAGCCATGAAGTCGTGACACCAGACAATATGCTCTGATGCCGAGAGAGTGGGATCGACTCCGCTCGAATGGATAAAAAGGCTATTATTTGACATTATTGTGGCACTACCTTGATTTGGATCTTGCTCGATTCGGCATCGAATCTTCTATTTTCGAAGATTTCAAGTATCCGCTCTTTCGTGGCCTCTTAAGGAACGAACCATTCAACTACCCTCCCGTTCGCTGCGGGCAACTGTCTATTGATCTGGTCCATCACGGATTTCTCATTGAAGTCTTTTCCTGGAAGCGGCCAGCTTGTCCAGCGTTTGGCATCGAGTAAAGCGCCGGTGTTCGGGTCATATCCGTCAAATTTCACTTCCTTGCCATCAGCGCCTGCCACGACATAAGCGATATCCTTTGGAGCCCCGGCAGTCTTTATCTGATAGTTTTCCTGACCGGCGCTCAATCCTTCATGCCGAATGCCCTTCGTCCCGGGCCCTCCATCAGTTTGACCCAGGTGGAGAAATGGTAGGGCTGCAGGTTCGTCGCCCTGTATGGGGGTATGAATTCGTTGATTTGCTTCGGGTCAAGGCCAGTCAGTTTCTCGATATAAGGAAGCCGCTCCTCAATAGGCAGCCCCTCAATGATCGGCATCACAATTGTTGGATCATCACCCGTGACAAGAATAAACCGTTCGAGGTCCGCCGATGTGTCGCATCCGCCATAGGCCGCGCATGAGCGGGAATAATTCTGTCATGAGCGATATCCGACTCACGGAGATAGATATTAGATGTGAGAGGCCCGATCACGATGCCACCGACATCGGGATGAAACACCCCGTAAAGCTGTAACCGCCAGCGCGTATTGCAGAAAAAAACATGAAAGCGTTGCTCTGGCGTATAGAGGGTCGATGTCCGTAATCGCCGCGTGGCGTCATCCAGAACGACCGAGATTTGCTTGTCGATAGGGCGATCCGACCAGATATCGAATCGCTGGTAATGGAGACGATAGGCGAAAGCGGGCTGGGGATAAACCAGTATGGCGATATACAGGCCGAACGCGCCTGTCAGGCAAAGAGCGGCCCGACAGGAGGACCTCCAGATCTTTCTCCGGCCCCGATGTCCCATTTCTTACGTCCCCTGTGCTTGGACGTTCATCAGGTTGGGGATCAGATTGATCTGATCATCAACCCACATAGCCGATACGCGTTCCATGCCAAAGCTGTGCAAATTTTTCCAGCGTTATGAAAAAGAGATAGTACTCATCATCATCGACTAATGACCCCCGTATTATACGCTTTGGCCAATCGGAAAGGATCCGATCTGCTACCTCCTCGGGGGTATCGCCAGAAAATATAGGTCTATCTTCATTGTAGTCGAACTCTATTATTATATTTTTATTCATACCATATGAGAGAAATTCTTTAAACAATACTTTTTTCTCTTCTGAGTCTACATCGATTTCATCGATCCTGGTCTGGATAAATAGCGTGCGGCAGGATGTGACAGAGAAGTCCTTTAGACATTCATCCCAAACGCTATTGTCCATGAGTTCGATCCACAGTTTTGGGCAGGGAAATGCCTCCTATGAACAGGCCGTCAACCTGCTCATGGCGCCTCGGATACACTGCAACCCCCACCGGGCTAAAACGAAAAAGATAAGGTTATCGATAGGAGATAATGGAATCGTAAATAGAACTACTCTACGTAACCGATCTTTGTCCCATGGAAAAGCTGTGCAAATTTCGTTAGTGTTGAGAGATAAATTCTGAAATCCCCGTCTTCTCCCAGAAAGCCGTCAATTTTCTTGTTAGGCCATGTGGATAGTATTCTATCAGCGACGATATGGGGACTATCGCCGGAAAATATAGGTCTTTCGTTATCATAGTCATACTCTATTATTATATTATTATTCATGCCATAGATAAGAAATTCCCTGAATAAAGATTTTTTCTGTTCTGAATCCAGGTTCAAATCGTCTATTCCGGTATGTACGAACAACGTCCTGCAGGATGCTCCCGAAAAATGCTCAAGGCATTCATCCCATAGTTTTTTATTTATCATATCTGCATCCTGCCAAAATTTTTAGGTTCATAGATCAAGCATTGGCAGGATTTGATAACCCTCGCGGAAGATCAATTGTCAATTTATCAGTGGTCGCCCTTTTCCGACGACGCCGACTTGCTTTTCAGTCGGAATTCACCCTTCGCTGTTTTTACAGTCCAAACCTTCTTCACGCCGGAAAGATATCAATGGTCAAGGGACACAATGCTTCTTGAGGAAGGCTCTGCAGGCTAGCTAGTATCTAAAAGAACAAATAAGTTCCAAGAACGTCGTTCAACCTACATAGCCAAGACGCGTTCCATGCCAAAGCTGGGCAAACTTGTTCAAGGTTATGAAATAAAGAAAAAAATCCTTATCTTTTTCCAGAGAGCCTTCAATCGTTTTCTTTGGCCAGTCTGAAAGAATACGGTCGGCTACAATTTCCGGGCTCTCCCCTGAAAATACTGGTAGATCGCGATTATAGTCAAACTCAATGACTAGGTTTTTTTTCATGCCATATACAAGAAATTATTTAAACATTTCCTTCTTTTCGCAAGACGATATATCTAATTCGTCTATTCCTGTTCCTATAAGTAAAGTCTTACAGGAAGCTCCTGAGAAATCCTTGAGACATTCGTCCCACAGTTTTTTATCAATCATCTCGTAATCCTGTTAAAACCCAAGTTTTCTGAGATCGGGCTTGAGACAGCTCCTACTCTTAGAGGTTCAAGAGCAGAGATTTCGTATCTTTTCCTAATTTGCGAGAGCCTAGAGGTTTTCCTCTTCGATGAGCACATCTGTCTCTCTAGAATTTTTCAACTCCTAGGCGGCGAGATGCTATGGATAAATCGATAGGGTGGTTCTCTACGGTGCAGCCGTCTCAACTACCGCATGAATGATCTTCGTTTTCGATCCTTTTTTGTAAAAAAACCACGTCGCTGCGAGCCGGGGCCAATCCGACTCACAGCGCGCTAGGCCGGTCAGATCACGTAATCCACCGGGGGCAGGCGCTGATCCATCGCCAGGGCGGGCATGCTGGTGTGGCGCGTGCCGATGCGGCGGGCCGGATTGCCGACGACAGTGGTGTAGGGGTGGACGCTTTCCAGCACCACTGAACCTGCGCCGATCTTTGCGCCTTCCCCGAGCTCAATATTGCCGAGAACAATGGCACCGGCACCCACCAGAACACCGCGACGCACCTTGGGGTGACGATTGCCGGTTTCCTTGCCGGTGCGCCCAGTGTCACGCCTTGGAGTAGCGAGACGTCATCTTCGATAATGCAGGTCTCACCGATGATGATTCCTGCGCCATGATCGAACACCAGACGTCGCCCGAGCTGGGCGGCAGGATGAATGTCGAGGCCGAAGCGCTCGCTCACCAGACTCTGGATATGGCGGGCCAGATGCTGGCGGTCATGCTGCCAGAGCCAATGCGCGATACGATAGGCCTGAATGGCGTGATAGCCTTTGAAGAACAGGAAAGGCGTCACGTAATCCGGGCAGGCGGCATCGCGCTCGAAAATCGCGATCATGTCTTCGGCAGCGGCTTCGGCGATCTCGGGGCTTTCGATCAGAGCCGAGGTGACGAGGGCCGAGAGCACAGGCGCCGACAGGGCACGATCGGCCAGTTTGGTGCCGAGCAAGGCCGCAAGCGCGCCCTGAAAATTGCGGTGGTCGCTGATTCCGGTCGCAAACACCCCCTGAATCAGCACATCGCAGCAGACATCGCTTTGTTTGAGCATCTCCTGCCAGATGACGGTGAGATCGGGTGGCGTGCTCATAGCCCCATGGCCTTCTTCACAAAGGCGCGCCGCAGGCCCGGCAGACGGTTCATCGCCTCCAGACCCAGATCGCGCCCGAAACGCAGAACCGGATTATCATTGCCGAAAAGCCGCTCCAGCCCGTCACACGCGGCCATCATGGCCATGTTGCCGGGGCGCACACGGCGCTGATAGCGGGTGAGCAGATCGGCAGCGCCGAGATCGCCCCCTTTGGCGAAATGCTCTTCAAGCAGAGCTGTCAGGGCGATGACGTCCTTGAAGCCGACATTCAGGCCCTGTCCCGCAATCGGGTGCAGCCCATGGGCGGAATCGCCTGCCAGAGCCAGGCGGGGGGCGATATAACGCTGCGCATATTGGGCAGAAAGCGGATAGATCCAGCGGCGACCGACCGGCACGGCATTGCCAACATCGTCACCCAGACGCTGCATGATCGCTTTGGCGAAGCCGGTCTGGTCTAGGGCATAAAAGCGTTCTGCCCGGCTTGTCGATTCGGCCCAGACGATGGCCGAGCGATAGGGATGCTCGTCATTGCCAGGCAGTGGCAAACGCGCAAACGGGCCCTGAGGCAGAAAATGTTCGAGCGCACGGCCTTCATGCGGGCGGTCATGGTGGATGATGCTGATCAGCCCGCACTGATTATAGGGCAGGCGTGTCACCATGATGCCTGCCTGCTGCCGCAGCGGGCTCTGCCTGCCCTCGGCGGCGATGACCAGCGCCGCACGATAGCGTTCGCCCGAACCAAGTGTGATGGCGACGTGATCTGCTTTAAAAACGAAGCTGCCGGTTTCCGGGGCGGCGATTTCCAGGGCGCCCTCATGCGCGGTCAGGGCGTGATTGAGCGCGGCGCGCAGATCTCGTGCCTCGATCATCCAGCCGAACGGGGGTTTCTCGCCATTCTCGACAGGGGCATCTTCAGGCGAAAAGCACAGCCCACGGCGCGAGGCGGCCTGGCCGGGGCGTCCATCGCTGACGGTGATGCTGTGTATGGGCTGGGAGGGGCTCGGCAGATGCTGCCAGATTCCGGCTGCATCGAGCATACGGCGCGAGCCTTCGGTAATGGCATAGGCGCGGCCATCGAGCGACGGGTGCTCCATGCCAGGCAGAGGGGCCCGGTCAATCAGCAGGATTCGCAGACCTGAAGCCGCGAGACGGCAGGCCAGAGTCGCCCCAACCGGACCGGCGCCGTTGATGCAGATATCGACCTGTCGCATGGGGCTTGTTTCTCCACAGCCTGAATAACCGTGGCTTTTTTAATGCAGTCCTGGGAAATGGGAAATGGATCGTTATAGGCCCTTGCCAATCTCGTTATGAAACTGGCACGATTTGCGTTCATGAGAACTGGCAGAACTGTTTGCGAAAACAGTGGTCTGTTGCGGCGCGGAGGGATGTAATGAAGCTCATCACGGCGATTATCAAGCCGTTTAAACTGGACGATGTCCGTGAAGCTCTCACCCCATTAGGGGTCCAAGGGCTAACGGTTACCGAGATCAAGGGTTTCGGTCGTCAGAAGGGACAGACGGAGATTTATCGAGGGGCAGAATATCAGGTCAGTTTCCTGCCCAAGGTCAAGATCGAGATCGCCGTGACCGACGATATCGTCGATGAGGTGGTCGAAGCGATCCTCAATGCTGCCCGCACAGGCAAGATCGGCGACGGCAAGATCTTCGTGTCGCCGCTCGACACTGTCATCCGCATCCGAACCGGTGAAACGGGAGAAACCGCCATATGAGCCGCATGTTCAAGGCGCTTGCTCCTCTTTCCCTCGCCCTCACGCCACTGCCTGCTTTCGCAGCCCCTGCCGCCATCGATACGGGTGATACTGCCTGGATGCTCGTCAGCACGGCGCTCGTCCTGCTGATGACCATCCCCGGTGTAGGCCTGTTCTATGCTGGCATGGTGCGCAAGAAGAACGTGCTGGCCACGCTCATCCAGTCTTTTGCCATCTGTTGTATCGCGAGCCTTGTCTGGCTGGTGGTGGGCTACAGCCTTGCCTTTGGCACTGGCACACCCTGGATCGGCGACATGTCTCGCTTCATGCTGAACGGCGTGGCCGAGCATATCAGCAAGGGTGTCGATCAGGCCTTCACCATGGGTGCCAATTCGGCCAACCCGGTGGCGATGACCATCCCCGAGAGCGTCTGGGTCATGTTCCAGATGACTTTCGCCATCATCACACCGGCCCTGATTGCAGGCAGCTTTGCCGAGCGCATGAAGTTCTCGGCGCTCTGCGTGTTTACCGTTCTGTGGTCGCTGCTGGTCTATGCCCCGATCGCTCACTGGGTCTGGAGCCCGCTCGGCTGGGTTGCTGGTATCGGTGCGGTCGATTTCGCCGGTGGTACGGTCGTTCACATCAATTCCGGTGTGGCCGGTCTCGTAGCGGCCCTGGTTCTGGGCAAGCGTCGCGGTTACGGGCACGAAGATCTGTCGCCGTTCAACCTGACCTACGCCATCATCGGTGCTTCGCTCCTCTGGGTTGGCTGGTTCGGCTTCAACGCGGGGTCTGCCGGTGGTGCCAATGGTCGTGCAGGCATGGCCATGCTGACCACGCAGATTGCAACCGCAGGCGGTGCGATGGCCTGGATGGCCGCAGAATGGATCCATTCGCGCAAGCCGACGGCTCTGGGTATCATTTCGGGCGCGGTGGCCGGTCTGGTCGCCATTACCCCGGCTGCCGGTTTTGTTCTGGCTGGTCCGGCGCTGATCATCGGTCTTGTGGCGGGTGTCGTCTGCTTCTGGGCTTCTGCCATTCTCAAGCCGCGCCTCGGGTATGACGACAGCCTCGACGCTTTCGGCGTCCACGGCACGGGCGGCATCGTCGGCGCGCTGCTCACGGGTGTGTTCGCCTATGGTCCGCTTTCGGCCACCGATGCCAATCCTGCCGGTGTGGTGGGCTCTTTCGCCCAGTTCGTCCGTCAGGCGGAAGCGGTTGGCGTCACAATCGTCTGGTGCGTGATCTTCACCTTCATCATTCTGAAGGCGATTGACCTTACAATCGGCCTGCGTGTCACCCGTGATGAGGAACTCGAAGGTCTGGACATGGTTCTTCATGGCGAACGGATCAACTGATCCGCCTGTCCTCAAAAGGAAATGCCGATGGCACTGAAATTCTCATATGGCCACGCTCTTCTGGCCAGTCTCATGATCGGCGGAGCGGCATTCGCCAGCTCTCCGGCTCTGGCGCTGACCGCCAAGGAATGCCATGCGAAATTTCAGGCCGCCGAAAAGGCGGGCACGCTGAACGGCCAGAAATACAAGGACTTCAAGGCCGCTCAGTGCGGTGAGGTCTCGACTCAGGCAACGCAGCAAAACATGCCCGCCGCCGAGAAAGAGGCCGCTACCGACAAGAAGGTGACAAGCGAGGCCCCGGCCTCACCGGGTGCGGGCATTGCGTCCAAACCCAGCGCGGTCGCTTCCGGCAATGTCGTTTTCCCGACGGCTGTTTCAGCGCAATATGCAAAGCTCTCTGCTGGCAAGGCCCGCATGAAAACCTGTCTCGACCAGTATCATGCAAACCAGCAGAGCGGCGGCAATGGTGCGCTCAAATGGATTCAGAAGGGCGGCGGCTATTACTCGCAGTGCAATGCCAAGCTGAAATAACAGCCAGTTTTCTGCCAGCTTCAAAACGCCGCCCCTTCATGAGAGGGGCGGCATTTTTTTATGGGAGATGGCTGGCCTGGTCAGTGTGTGACGTCCTTGAGCGCCAGCAGGGCGCGCGCGGCGCCTTCGTCTGTTACGAGCGTGTGGCACCCCAGTCGCCTGATGGCTGCAAAAATCGCCCGTGCTCGCGCCACACCGCCCGAGGCGATGACAAGATGTCGCGTGTCAGCCAGTACGGAGAGCGCCACCGACATGATACGGCTGTTGAGGGGGTGATCGATTTCACGGCCCCGCCCGTCCAGAGCATGGCACATCACATCGCAAAGCGCGCCCAGCTCGACAAGGCGCGTATATTCCGCGTCGGAAATGAGGCCACGCGACAGCGCCGTCGCTCCTGCGCCGATATCGCCAACGCCCAGTATGGCCATGTCGAGCGAGGCTGCCATATGATCGAGCCGATCGAGCCCACATTTTTCGCGCAGAACACCTGCCGTTTCTGCTGAGTCCACCAGAAGCGGCGCTGGATAAAGAAAGCATTCTGCCCCCATTCGACTGGCAAGCTGCCATGCGTAATCGGTGCTGTTTTCGTGTCCTGCCTCGATCATGCCGCCCAGAAGAGAGATGACGCGCGTATCAGGCAGTCGCGAAGGGCGAAAACTGTCGAGCGAAGCGGTGAGAGTTCTGCCCCAACCGACACCGAGATTCATGCCTTCTCGCACCGTCTCCGACAGAAAACGCCCCAGCGCGGCACCGATCGATCGTGTCGCCTCATCCTGATTGCGTGCTTCTGGCACGATAATCGCCTCTGCCAGACCGAAGCGGGATTCAAGATCGGCGGCAAGGCTGAGACTTTCTTCCGAGTCGGTTGCTACCCAGATCTGCACCTCGCCGCGACGCAGAACCTCTTCCAGCAGACGGATGACCGTGGTGCGGGCCAGACCCAACGCGTCGGCGATGTCTTTCTGGGTCATCTTGCGATCGTAATACATCCAGGCCACGCGCAGACGCGTCGTCCTGTCTGACGTCACGCCCTTACCCTGCATTCGCTTCACTCGCGTCATGATCGTTTTTTCCGCAAACGCTGTGCGTCGCTCTTTCGAGTGACGCATATGTGTTCGTCAACTCTAACATATGTCCTGACAATAGGACAAAAGTACGTATTCTACCGTTCGCAAGTCGATGAGGTCAGGAGAGTGACATGGTTCAGAGAGCCGCGCCGGGCGCCCTTTCGGGTGTGAGATTATTTCTCGATACAGCTGATCGCGAGGCGCTGGCCCGCTGGCTGCCGACTGGCCTGTTTCACGGTGTCACGACTAACCCGACCATTCTCGATCGCGCCGGGTTGCGTAGCACGCTCGATGACATCGCACCGCTCATGCGCGAAATCCTGGCTCATCCGGTGCAGGAGGTGCAGGCTCAGTGCTGGGGGATAGAAACCGAGGCACTGATTGAAACCGGCCTGGCCCTTGCCGCTCTCGACCCGCGCCTCGTCGTCAAGGTGCCTATCACAGAGAATGGCATCAGAGCTGTGGCTGCCTTGCACGCGCGCGGCGTGCGTACGACGCTCACGGCGGTTTATGTCGCCCATCAGGCGTTGACTGCGGCAGCGGCAGGGTCCGATTACGTTGCGCCTTATTTCGGGCGCATCGGCGATAGCGGGCGTGATGCTCTGGCCGTTATCAGCGAAATGCAGGCCATTTTATCCGCCTCGGGCACGACGACACGCCTGCTCGTGGCCAGTTTGCGCCATGCGGAAGACATGGCGCGCCTTGCCTCGCTAGGCTGCGATACCTTCACGTTCAGCCCGATCGTCGCCGAGCAGCTTTTCTCGGATCCGCAGACGATGGAAGCCGCCGCCGTTTTCGAGGCGACCGCAGCAGGGGCATGATCACTGCGTCCTGTGACGTTTGCCGCACATCACCCGCGCTTTGCGGACGGAAAGACAGCCATGACACATTCTGTTCTCTGCCTCGGCGAGGCGGTGATCGATTTCATCCCTGTGCAGGCCGAGGGAGGGGCAGCCTATCGCCCTTGCCTGGGCGGGTCGTCCTATAATGTGGCGCGTGCTTTGGGCAGGCTCGGCGTGCCGACAGAGTATGGCTGCGCCGTGTCGACCGATCTCTTTGGCGATCAGTTCGTGGCGGGCCTTGACGAAAGCCGGGTCGGGCGGCGTTTTCTGCAAAGGCTGAATGCTCCCTCGACGCTCGGCTTCGTCAGCCTCGATCAGGCTGAACCGGCCTATGCTTTCTATGATGAGGCTGCGGCAGATCGCATTTGTGAAACGATGCCGTCCGATGCTGCGCTTTCCGGCGTCGGGACGCTGCATTTTGGCTCTATTGCGCTTCTGCGCGAGCCGACAGCCTCGGCTTATGAACAGCTCTTTCTGCGTGAGGCGGGAGGTGCCAGGCTGGTGAGCTTCGACCCGAATATTCGTGCCTCACTTGTGCGCGATGAAGGCGCCTATCGGGGGCGCATCGACAGGCTTCTTCAGGCGGCCGACATCATCAAGATCAGCAGTGCCGATCTCGACTGGCTCTTTCCCGGATTGTCGCATGAACGTGCTGCTGCCATTTGGCTGGAACATCGTGCCAGAGTTGTGGTGATCACCCACGGCAAGGACGGTGTGAGTGGCTGGAGCCGCATCTCCCACGCTCAAGCTGCCGCTATTCCTACTGAAGTGGTCGATACGGTCGGCGCCGGAGACAGCTTCATGGCGGGCTTTCTGGCCGGACTATATGAAAACGACCTGCTCACCCCTGAAAGTATGGGTCATCCCAAAGCCGCCGCCCTGCATTATGCGCTCGCCTGCGGCCAGAAAGTCGCGAGTGCCACCTGTGCCAAGCGGGGGGCGGATTCACCGTGGAGGGAGGATGTAAGATTATTGGCGGTGTGAGTTAGTGTTCTCAGCTCTACGCTTTTGAGGCTGCGGTTTTTGCCATGTCGCGCCCCATGATTTCAGAGAGCGTGTTGCCGGTTACGTCTTTCCACTCGGTCCAGCCATTGGTTGAGCGGCCATTGACCATGTCACCAGCGCTGCTAGGTGAACTAAAGCTCATGTCTTTCTCGAAATAGAGGCGCTGACCGATAATCTTAAGATCTCTCGCATCTATGAGGTCCTGTCGCTTTTTCTGGGCGCTAAGCGTGATCGATTGAAGCGAAACCTGCGCCCGACCCCAAGAGCCTTTGAGAACGACAAAGCCTGTCTCTGTATAGATGCCCTGAGCGTTTGCCATTTTGTTGCTCAGCGAGACGCTTTTGGCGGAGCCACCCTCGTGCTCAGAACCGAGTAGCCCATTTTTTTATCTGAGAGGCTCAACGAGGCGTCGGCTTGAACAAGAGGCTCGAATATGGGCTGCCCGAGTGTGGTGAGAAGAATACTGATCGTCTCGAAAATCTCCCGGCACTCTGCTTCCATTGCAGGCAGAGTGTGTGGACGTGTACCTGTAGTGCTATTTTCGATGTGGAGACGACTGGCCTTATCCGCGCGATTAAGCGACAGCCATTCGAGGTACTGGGCGTGGGTTATAGTCAGGCTGTGGGTGAGAGAAAGAGCGACCAACGCCCGGTTCCAGAAATCTTTGCTATCATGATGCTGCTTGAGACGCGCGCCAAGATTCCCTGTCTGACCGATATAGGCCTTGGCATTGCCCGTCTCAGCATCTTCACCGAACAAGAAATATATCCCCACATGACTTGCCTCGGGCATTGAGAGAAATTCGGCCAATCTCAAGCGGGGAATTTCGATGAGCTGCACGATACGCGTGGTGATTGAGGCGATGCGTATGCCTTGCGGGTCGCCATCGGGAAGAAAGATCTGAATCGTCTGTGGATGAGCCATGTATGTTTTTCTTGCTTCTAAACTGGGGGCAGATCAGGGGGGAGCACATGTTCTGATCCTGCATTCTGGCGCGTGTGGGCCCCACCGCAAAGCGCCCAGGCTCTGGCGCCTCGCGCGTAGCACGCCAATCTTGCTTCCTCCTCGTCGATCGAGTCTTTGATCGAGTCTTTTTGTAACGAGATTTTATGATCGGCCATGAGGACGTTGAGGCAACAGTTAGGGCAGAGGTCTGCCGCTCAGCGGTTTTTGCGGGGCTGCGACGAGGCGGTCCATGAGGTCTTCGAAACGGGGAATGTCGATTCTCTGCACCACGATGGTTCTACCTTCGCCCAGCCCGGGCTGATAGCCGGGCGACCAGGAGAGAATGTCGCCGTAAGACGCGCTGAATTGCGTGTTTACATCGACATAGAGATCGGCCTTCTGGATGATCAGGCTGGGGTCGAGCCAGACAGCCGCAGCAATCTCGTCCCACAGAGGAAAGCCTGCCTCTCGCGTCTTGAGCGAGCGAGCCACGGGCGTGTCAGAGCGGCCAAGCGTTTGAGCAGGGCGGGCGTCAGTTCGGTATCTGTCGAAGGATCGACCGGTATCATGGTGATCTTCGCCCAGGGCGCGCGCAAGGCAATACTGGCGCCTTCAGGGTCGAAGCGGATGTTGAATTCGCGTCGCGGCGTGTTCAGAAACTCGCGGGCGAATTGATGGGCTACCTCATCAGGGCGCGTCTGGCGCGGGTTGAGACTGCCCCCCATATAGACCAGCTCTTTGGCCAGAGAGGCGAATTCGGGGTCGAGACGCTGGGCCAAAGCGAGATTGGTGAGCGGACCTGTTGCGATGATCGAGACCTGATGCGGATAGCGATGCACCATGTCGATCATGAAGTCGGCCGCACGTTCAGACTGCGCCTTGATGGTCGGGTTGCCTTGCGGCAGATCGGGCACGACATCCGGGCCGTGATAGGGTGGCAGTTTCTGGAGGGTGGGTTCCACCCAATGCTTCATCCACACCCCTTTCCAGACCATCTTGCCGTAAAGTGTCTCCCAGCGTTCGGTCTGTGCTTCGGTATTGACGAGCGGAAAACTGGCCCCCGTAAAAACCGGCAGATCCGCGCGTCCGGCAATTTCAACGCCGCGCAGGGCATAGGCCGTGGCTTCTTTCGCCCAGGCATCACCCGTCACTGTCGTGACACCCAGAACCTGCACATTCGGGGCCTTGATGATCATCCACTGGGCGAGGGCAAACCCGTCATCATCGAGAATGACCTTGCGCGGTTCGGCGTGGGCAACGTTCAGGCCGAACCACGCCATACCCAGCCATGAAAGACCCAGGCGTACCGTTTTCGAGCGCATCGAACCGCTCCGTTTCAGGCGCTTCACTGCTAAAGGGCGTTTCGGCGGGATCGTATCAGAACACATCAGCATTTCACTCCCTGAAGGCATCGTCATAAGGCGCGCAGCCCGACTATGGGGAGCGGCTCATACGCAGCCAGAATAGAAAGGAGATTGTGTACCGTGTCGTCGATTGCATGCAATGCAGCAGCAAGGTGGCGGAGAGATAAAAAGGGAGCGTCGGAAAAGCCGCAGCCAGTCTTGGCCAGGCCTTGCTCGTGAGGGGGCGCAGGGACAGAATGCCTGATGCAAGGCGCACGAGAGGAGTCTGGTGACAGCGCCGCTAAAGAGCGGATTTCAGGACGGATTATCTAAGAAGGAGACCTGGTGGAGAGAGTTGGATTCGAACCAACGTAGGCGTACACCAGCGGATTTACAGTCCGCCCCCTTTAGCCACTCGGGCATCTCTCCAGGTCGGGACGGGAAATATGGCGGATCAGGATTGGTGTCAACGGGCATTCTTCATTTTTGTTGCAAGATGAGAGGGTTTCTCTAGAAGTGCCCTCATGTCGAAACGCCCCTCACGCCCGCCCTCTCCCCGTTCTCCGTCCGGTCGTTCGGGCCGCTCTGCCGAGGGACGTGCCGCAGCCAGCGGCTACTGGATGTATGGTCTGCATGCGGTCGAGGCAGCTCTGCGTAATGCGGATCGCCATCTGCACGAATTGCTCGTGACGAAAGAGGGGCTCTCGGCCCTTGAATCCAAACAGGCGCCAATCCGCATTTCACCCAATGTGGTGGAGCGCCAGCGCCTCGATCTGCTCTGCGAGCGTGATGCCGTGCATCAGGGCGTGTGTCTGCGTGTCGAGCCCTTAACCCCGCCCTTTCTCGATGAAGTGCTCGAAAGCCGTGAAGGCCCGCTGCTGATTCTCGATCAGGTGACCGACCCGCGCAATATCGGAGCGATCCTGCGTTCTGCTGCGGCTTTCGGTGCCGCTGCTCTGGTGGTTCAGGATCGCAATACCCCGCAGGAAGGTGGCGCACTGGCCAAGGCTGCCTCTGGCGCACTGGATGTCGTGCCTGTTCTGCGTGAGGTCAATCTGTCACGCATCATCGCCCAGCTGCAGAATGCGGGTCTTTGGACGGTTGGGCTCGATGCGGGGGGCTCGGTGCTGAACGGCCCGAGCTATGCCGGCCGTCGCGTGGCGCTGGTGCTGGGTGCCGAGGGTGCGGGGCTGCGCCGCCTGACACGCGAAAGCTGCGACGAGATTGCCAGCGTCTTCATGCCCGGCGATATGGAGAGCCTGAACGTTTCTAACGCAGCTGCTGTCGCTCTTTACGAACTCGTTCGTCCAGTCTGAATGGATGATGGCTGCCCGGAGATGCGTGAAGCCGCTGCTTCGGGCATGATGACTGTGCTAGGATCGCTTTTTCATCGTGTTGCCACGAAGGAGAAGTCCAGATGAAAGCGGTCGGCTATAAGGCGCCCGGAGCGCCTGACATCCTGCAGGATATAGAACTTCCCGATCCGGCGCCGCCAACGGGGCGCGATCTGCTGGTTCGGGTCCGGGCCGTCTCCATCAATCCGGTCGATACCAAGATCCGCCAGCGTGCGGGTGCGCTGGAGGGCGAAGCCTGTCGCGTTCTGGGCTGGGATGCTGCCGGCATTGTCGAGGCCATCGGTCCCGATGTGCGTTTTTTCCGCCCCGGCGATCGTGTTTTCTATGCGGGAGCCTGATGCGTCAGGGTAGCAATGCGGAACAGCAACTTGTCGAGGAAACGCTGGTTGGCCACATGCCCGAAGGGCTGGATTGGGGGCAGGCTGCCTCACTGCCCCTGACGGCCGTGACGGCGTGGGAAATGCTTTTTGACCGTCTGGCCGTCGATCATCTGACGTCTGGAGCGCTTCTTGTCGTGGGCGGCGCTGGCGGTGTCGGGTCGATCCTTGTCCAGATCGCCCGCAAGCTGACCGGTCTGACCGTTATCGCCACAGCGTCGCGTCCCGAAACGCGTGACTGGGTGCAGAAAATGGGCGCGCACCATGTTGTCGATCATCGCTGTGACATCGTCGCGCAGATCAGGGCGCTGGGTTTCGAGCACGTCACCCATATCGCTTCCCTGACTGCCAGCGACCGTCATCAGGCCTGTTATGAAGAGGTGCTCGCGCCACAAGGTCGTCTCAGTCTGATCGATGATCCTGCGCAGTTCGATATCATGGGCTTCAAGCGTAAGAGTGCCGTGATCTCATGGGAGTTCATGTTCACCCGCTCACTCTTCGCGACGCCAGACCGCGCCCGCCAGCATGATATTCTCGAACAGATCTCATCTCTGGTGCAGGCGGGTGACCTCGTGCCGACAGAATATCGGCGCGTCACGGGGCTAGATGCCGAAACCCTGACGGCGCTGCATCGTGAAAGCGAAAGCGGCACGAGCATTGGCAAGACCGTTCTGGTTTTCTGATCTCCGCTCGCTTCAGGCTAGAATGCGGACACCGTTTTGCGCTGCTTCTGGCCTGCGCCAGAACATGCCACCCGCCAGATTTTCCTGCACTGACGGGGGAAGAATGCAGCGTCGTTCCTCAAAGCTGACTTTCGGGCGAAGCTTGTGCAGGCCGGGTGTAGAGAGAGCCTGATCGAACGCGGTGTGATCGTGGCTCTCGACTTGCTCGAAATCGTATTCATACGCGGGCAGGCCCAGCTCGCGGGTCAGGTTATCAAGCGTGGCCTTTGGATAACGGGCAAGATAATCGTAATCGAGCATGATGAGCCGGTTGGCGAAGGGGCCATGAAATGCCTCGATCAGCACGCGCCATGCATAGCCGAAGACGCCATCGGTCGAGAGCAGATGGTCGAGCCTGTCATGCTGAGTGGCGCGTTTCCCGATTGGCACGAGATGCGAGGACAGGATGGGGTCACGCACAATGAGGCGTTCCAGCGAGTCCATGATCCAGATCGGATCGCGTACGCAGCAGATGACTTTGGCCCTGGGAAAGATCGTGTCGATTAGCCCCAGCCGCGCGCACCAGTCGCGATGGGTGTCGATAATCATGCGTCGCTCGGCGCCAGAGGCATAATAGCTATCAAGGATCTGCCTCAGCACCCTGTCACGCTTGCCTGAGTGGAAATCGGCAGCATATTCGCCCTCTGCCATGAGAGACGAGACACGCAGGATCATGGGCGCGACGGGCGACGAGCGCCCCGATGTCACGAGAGCCGGATTTTGCGAGAGCAGGGCGGAAAGCAGCGTGGAGCCGGAGCGCGGAAGGCCGGAAATGAAATGGACGTTTGGGCTGGGTGGCATCGCACAGGCTGATCCTCTGAAATGGTGGAAAACTCCGCCTATCGGGCTGTCAGCGTCCCCGCAATGGGGTGTCGATGTCGCAAATATGTATCAAAAAAAGCACAGGCAAGAAAAAACCTTCGCGTTTCTGATGCGATAAGACTTTTCCAATCCAAATGATGCGCGAAGATCGCATGTCACTTTTCGTTACGACATGAAACATGTAGATACCCGGCCTGGTGGCCGGAGTCGTGCGTCGATCACCAGGGAGAGCCAGAATGGGCATTTTCAGCACCATCATGACAAAGATCTTCGGTCACGCCGAGCTGCGCCCGCAAGTGGCTCGGCAGGCAGCACCGCTGCCTCTGCGGTCGAGACCAATGCGTCTTCTGCCACGCCGTCCGCGCCGGCTACGCCGGTCGACGTCGATGCGGTGCTGACACATCTTGCTTCCGAGAAGGGCCAGGCCCTGAACTGGCGCACGTCGATTGTCGATCTCCTGAAGCTGCTCGACATGGATAGCTCGCTCGATGCGCGCAAGCATCTGGCGCAGGAACTGCATTATACCGAGAGCACGGAAGACAGCGCCGCCATGAATGTATGGCTGATCCGTCAGGTCATGCAGAAGCTTGCCGAAAACGGCGGCAAGGTTCCTGAAGATCTCCGTCACTGACACTGGATGGTTCGTCTTGCGGGCGATAAATCGGGAGACGATAGAGCCTGATCGTGCATTGCTGAGCGCGATCAGGGCTCAGCCTGTTTTGCGCCAGTCATGCGCTCCAGCCTGGCAGTTCCGTCTGATAGGGTTGGACAGAAAGAGGGGCGTCGACGCTTTCCTAGTTCGCGAACTCGCGTACAAGCTGGGTGAGCTGGATCGGGTCTTCCACCAGCATGGCCCGGCGGTAGAGGTCGTCGCAGGCTTCGATACTGAGCGAGCGGACCATGCGCTTTACGGCTGGCAGCGACGCCGCAGACATCGAAAACGACCGCAGTCCCATGCCGATCAGGAGGGCCACGCTGCGCGGGTCTGCCGCCATCTCGCCGCAGACGCAGATCGGGCGATGCGCCCGCAGCGCCTCATCAACAGAAAAACGCACCAATCTCAGTAGGCTGGGGTGCAGCGCAGTATACAGCTCTGAGCCCATGGCCGCAGAGCGATCGACGGCGAGGGTGTACATCGTCAGATCATTGGTGCCCAGAGCCAGAAATTCCGCCTGTCGCACCAGAGCTCCGGCCGTCAGAGCAGCGGCGGGCGTCTCGATCATCACGCCGAGCGGCGGTAGCTCGGCGGGTAGCTTCACGCCACGGCGACGCAGCCTTCTGGCGCAGCGCTCGTAAATCTGGCGTGTCGCGATGACTTCATTGACCGAACTGACCATCGGCAGAAGGATGCGGCACTTGCCTTCGAGGCTGGCACGCAGGATGGCGCAGAGCTGGTCTTCCAGAATTTCCGGGTGGCGAAGCAGCAGCCGCAAACCTCTCACGCCCAGAGCCGGGTTTTCCTCTTCCCGCTCGTCGTTGATGCCGAGCTGCCTCAGTCGGGCCAGGCCTTTTTCGCCGCCCCAGTCGAGCACCCTGATGGTTGTGGACATGCCCTGCATATCGGCAAGAAGCGCGGCATAGACAGCATATTGCCCATCTTCATCGGGCAGGGGCGCGCTCTCATCGAAGAGGAATTCGGTGCGCAGCAGCCCTATTCCCGACGCACCGTTGCGATGCAGCAGGGGTAGTTCGTTGGCGATCTCGATATTGGCGAGAAGCTCAACATCCTCACCGCTGATCAGGCGGCTCGGAAGACGACGCAGGCGTCCGATGCCTTTGCGTTCGCGTGCTTCTTCGGCCATCGCTGCACGGGCCTGCGCCAGTGTCGAGCTATCGGGATTGATGGTGACCCGCCCGCTCGCTCCGTCGACGATCAGCAGGCTGCCATCCTCAATCAGAGACGTCAGATGCGGCACGGCCAGCACAGCGGGTACGTTCAGTGCACGCAGCATGATCGCCGTATGATCGGTCGCGCCGCCTGCTTCCGACAGCACGGCGGCGATACGGTTCGGGTCGATCACGGCTGCATCGGCGGGCCTGATCTGTTCCGCTACCAGAATCGATCCGCTCGGAACGTCGGAGAAGGCACGGAACGACACGCCGGTCAGATTTCGCAGCAGCCTGCGGGCGACCTCGCGGAACTCGCCTTCGCGACGTTTTGCGCCTTCGATTTCCTCTTCCGGCATGCCGGGCTGCGGCCCGGCCTGGGCCGCGAGGATGTCGCTTTCGAGTTGTACTGCTGCTTCTGCTGTCAGTCCGTCTGCGACGAGGCGACGATGGGCAGCGCGCACGAGCCGTGACTGACTGAGCATTCGCTCATAGACGATAAGCATTGCATCGATTTCAATGCGACCCTCATCGGGCAGGCTGGTCAGTTTGCCTCGCAGCTTCTTGAGCTGTTTGAGAGTGAGCGCGATTGCCTGATCGAGGCGCGTACGCTCTGCCTCTGCGGTCAATTGTGATGGCAAGGCCTTGATGGTTGGCAGCGGACGCTCATGGGTCAGGCTCGCGCGCGCAATCACGATGCCCGCTGAAATCCCTGTGCCTTGCAGGGTCTTCATCGGTCGGTCATCCGGCAGGGCGATATCGCTCGACGGGCGGCGCAGTCTCTTAATCACGTTCGCCAAAGCCGTCGGAGACGAGCACGATCAGGGCATCGATGGCGGCGCTGGCCTGAGGGCCGCTCGCCAGAATCCTGACCATCTCTCCGCGCCCGGCACCCAGCATCATCAGTCCCATGATCGACAGCGCCGAAACACGCTGGTCGTGACGGCTTACCTCGATCGTGGCGTCGAAGCTCTCGGCAAGCGTGACGAATTTCGCTGCGGCGCGGGCGTGCAGGCCAAGCCGGTTGACGATGGTCACATCGCGTTCCAGCGCCGGGCCTGCGCTCATCGTGCGACCTGACGCAGAGGCGTCAAAAGCGGGGAGATGGGGGGAACGTAGCTCATGGTAGTATTGACTACCATTTCACAGCTTTTGCCGCCTTGCAAACAGGACTCAGGCAGCTGATAGGCGGCGGCAATATATTTGCGGCCTGCCATTGTCGCCAGTTCGGCACATTCGGCCAGACTGCGCTTGCAGCGTGTCTTGGCCAGCTTGACCAGCATCGGCACATTGACGCCGGCCAGAACTTCGATACGGCCTTCTTCACGCAGGGAGAGGGCGAGGTTTGAAGGGGTGCTGCCGAAAATATCGGTCAGGAGAAGCACGCCGTCACCGGCTTCGACGGCACTGATGGCAGCGTTGAGCTGGGTTCGGGCAAGAGCGACGTCATCATCGGGCATGACGCCCATCACGGCGATCTGGGCCTGCGGGCCCACCACGTGGGTGACGATTTCGAGAAGGGACTGAGCGAGAGAACCGTGGGTGACAAGAACGATCCCGATCATCGGGGCCTTCCTTCAAGGGGTCTGTAACGCCAGAAATCTGGCGACCCCATGAGATATCGGTCATCAATCGCGGTTATCAAGACGGCTCTGTCCGTATCTGTTCATCCGGCGTGACACGGTGTTGTGGAGGCCGCACCCATCGCCATGAGCTGCGTCCCTGCCGTGCCAGTTCCCGATGCATGACGGCGATTGGCCCGTCTGACAAGAGCGTAATGTCTTCGGAGTTCCCTAACGCGGCCGCAATCTCTTCAACAAGTGTTACAGAGCGGTGCTGACCGCCCGAACAGCCTATGGCGATCGTTGCATGTTTTTTTCCTTCGGCTACGAAACGAGGCAATACAAGTCTCAGCAAGCCAAGGATTTGCGAAAGGAATAATGCGTAATCGGGGTCGCGTCGCACGTATTCGCGTACGTCTTCGTCAAGCCCGGTCATGGCCTTCAGGGCCGCATCATAATGCGGATTACGCAGAAAACGCGCATCGAACACCAGATCGGCCTCACGGGGCAGACCGGCGGGGTAGGCGAAAGAAAGCAGGGTCGTTGTCATGGAGTCGCCATCGTTCTGATGGCCGAATCGCGACTCGATGAGCCGACGCAGATCGGGCGGTGGCAGATCTGACGTATCGATCACCAGATCGGCCGCACCGCGCAGCGGCATGAGAAGGCCGATTTCCTGTTCGATACTGCCCATGAGACCGGGGCCGCTGCCTGTGTTGGCATCGAGCGGGTGGCGGCGGCGCGTGGCGGTAAAGCGGCGCAGCAGCACATCGGTCTCGGCAGTAGCGTAGATCAGCTCGACATGCTGCGGCCCAGGCTGGGCGCGCAGTTTGGCCAGCGCTTCGAGCACGATGCTGGCTTCAAAGCCGCGGGTGCGGGCATCGATGCCAATGGCGAGCGGATGTTCCGTGCGGGCGACCAGCGCGTCGAGCAGGTTCAGGGGCGGATTATCGGTTACCTCGTAACCGAGATCTTCAAGAATGCGCAGGATGGAAGACTTGCCTGCCCCGGACAGCCCGGTGACAAGCAGAACGCGTCGCGCGGGAATCACAGACCGCCCCTCCTGTCATCAAAGCCGGGATACATGACGTGACATTAGCTTTCTTCGCGCTTTTTGGGGAAGGGGTTTGCAGCAGCCATTTCCCCATTCACTCCACAAACCAGCGTGAAATCGCCGCGAAAGCAGCGCAGGGCGGTGCGTATGACTGCCACGGCATCGGCGTGAAAGGCATCGAGCGTCAGGCACCAGGCGCCGGTCTGCGGGTCGATGGTCTTTCCCGGCAGGCGCACGATGGGAGCGTTTCGCGTCAGATCAACTCGCAGCACGATCGACGTCTCGGGCAGAGAGGACATCTGCACGATACCCAGACCGCGCACTTCGATCAGCTGCAAGTGCGGGGGCGGGGCGCGCCGTGGAACATTGCAACAGGATCTGATCATCACCCACTAGGGCGAAACCTGCGTCGATAAGGCGTAGCAGCAGGCTCGATTTGCCACAGCCAGACGCCCCGGTGAGCAGCACCCCAAGCCCTTCCCAACAGGCGCAGGAGGCGTGAAGAAGCTGGCCTGAGCAGGAGGGAACTGCGCATAAGCGATGGGCAGCTTCAGGAATGTGCGATATGCTTCGGCTCATGCACGATCATTCCTCCTCTTCTTCCCGTCCTGTCCTGCAGGACAGTGTGACCGTCTATGGTGTGACAGGACTCGGTGCCGATGGACAGGTGCCTGACAGCTTGATCGAGGAATGCCAGAACGCTCTGGCGCGCATAAGGGAAATTCTGGCCACCAGCGGGCTGTTACCCGAAGATATCACGCATCTGGCTTACATGATTCCCGATAGCAGCATCTTCGTCTCGTGCCAGCGCATCATCGCTGAAGCCCTCGGCCCGGCTCGGCCGGCCATGACCCTGCGCCTCAAACCCCATTTCGACGTACCGGGGCAGAGGCTGGAGTTCAATTTCATTGCGGCACCGTAAGTTCGATCCGGCCGTAAAGACTTCATACACGTAAGAAGGAAGGCCCAAGCAGCGTGCCTTTCTTGTGTATTCAGGCGATGATCGAAGTTTATTCGATATCAAGATCTATGTAAATTTTTGTAGAAATAAATAACTTCTACTCAGGAATACGCGCGAAATAAATCGCGCCGGTTCGTATGTTGAAATATTATCTGTTTTTTATAAAGTCAGACCGAAAGACGCTTTGTGTTTTTGAGGGCGTGGAAGAAAAAGAAAATCCTTAGCCCTGCGCGCTTTAAAAAGCGGTCGGATTTCTTTTTTTCTTTGCTCCACCACCGTAAAGTATTCTCTCTTCACAGTGATGGTAAGATCAGCGCAATCAAATAGTATCTTAGTGGTGACTGCGAGAGCCGGGCACGCTGTAGATAAAAGCGGGTTGTAAGAACGCCTGTGCAGGCGCTCTTACTCTTTCATTTATCAGTGGCGCGCTGAATACAGCGTCGTCAGGCGATCCGGGGTGTCGGCGATGCGCTCCAGATGGGGGAAGCGCAGGCCGTCGTGATAAGGGATCGAAACCGTGCGGTAATGCGAGCCGGTCTTGACCAGCAGGGTGATCGGCGCCTTATCGGTCTTCGCTGCCTTGATGGCATCGACCAGTGCTTCTGGCGTAAAGGCATCCCCATTGACGGCGACGATCACGTCATGAATGGCGAGACCTGCCTTATAGGCGGGGCTGTTCCAGGCAACCGTGCTGAGTGAAGCATTCTTGCCGCTCACTATGACGCCCAGCGAGAAGCGCAGCAGCAGGCGGTGGTAATTCTTGCCTGCCTGAGCTTCGAACGCATTTTCCTTGTCAGTATAGACCAGCTTGTAGCCACCGGCTTCGAGGCCGTTCAGAGGCGCGCGCTTCTGCACGGTGCTGATGCGCTCATGCAGGAACCTGGCCCAGTCATAGGGCACTACCTTGTTCAGGGTCAGAACCACGTCATCGAACGTATAGGTGCTGACAATGATGCTGCCGTCATTGGTCCCGAAAAATGCCTTGGCGAAATCATCGAGCGATTTCGTGTCATGCGAGAGCTTGCGGATCATCATGTCGGCATCGAGCCAGACCAGCTGACCCTCGACATAATAATCTTCCGAACGCTGAAAATCGCGCCATGACAGGGGCGAGCGTTGCGCGATGATCGGGTCGTTGGTCGTGTCGGCCACAGGGCGCCATGTGCGTCCTGCCTGGGCATCATAGGTCGCTGCCATGAGCGCCAGAGAGTCGAAACCCTGCTCCTTGCTAACGAGGCCGGAGCGTGCAGCAAGAATATTGCCCCAGAACTCTGTCTGGCCTTCATAAACCCAGAGCAGCGAGCCGCGCTGCGGGGCATTGAAGGTGGCACCGTAAAGATCGGCCGGGCGGCGATACTTACCGTTCCAGGAATGGGTGTATTCATGCGCCAGCAGATCGCGCTGCGGGAATGAATGCTTCCAGTCCGTGAAATAGTCTTCGCTCACGCTGTCTTCGCTCGACTGGTGATGCTCAAGACCGATGCGTCCCAGCTCATCGGTCAGCGCCATCAGGAAGTCGTAATGCGCATAATGCTGCGAGCCGAAAGTCAGGAGCGCCTGCGTGACCAGATTGCGATGGATCTGCAGCTCGGCATCGTCATAGGCCAGATCGCCGGGCTTGTCGGCCACCATGTTGAGCGTGACCGGCACGCCGCCCGGCGCGTTGAGCGAGACCTTCTTGAAATAGGCGCCCGCAAAAATCGGAGAATCGACCAGCGTGTTGAATGGAACGCTACCGAAAGTCAGCGTGTCGCCTACGGCAGGGCCTGTCGGGCGAAGCGCTGTCGCGGCCTGCCAGCCATGGGGCAGCTTGACGCTCGCCTGCACGGGGATATCACGCGAATAATAACCGGCCGGATAGAGCGCGACCTCATTCCACTGCACGTTTACGATGTGCGGCGTCATGACGACGCGGCCTTCATTGTCGCTCACGGGCGAGAGCAGCTTGAAATCGAGATCGATCTGCGTCTGCGCCTTCGTGACCGGAACATGGAAGGCGAAGACATCCACCGGGTCGCGCAGCCAGGAGAGGGGCTTGCCAGCAGAGCTGATTGTCAGACCACCAAGCTGGGTGATCGTGCCTTCAGGCGCGTGGCCGCCCGGAATCCATTTCGGATAAAGCAGTACCAGCTCGCCCGCTTCGCGTGCCGATTGTGGCACGGGCAGCGTCTCATGCATGGTCATGACGTGATGGTCGAGATCGGTCGCATCGACGCTCAGTTTGAGCATGCCGGGAAAAGCGACGTCCTTGGCCTGGGGCAGCGGCGAGGGAAGCGGCGCAGCTTCAGGCTGGGGCTGGGCGGCGAGTGCAGGCAGAACGCGCGTGCCAAGCAGCATGACGGTCAGAAATGTGCCGGCGCGGAAAAGACGGATGGTCAAGCAGGAATACTCCGAAAAGGGGCTCTGACTGAAACGGTTCCTTACCAGAATGTAAACGGCCTCCCGTGACAACCCATATTCAGGGTTTTATCGCGAGAGCGCGTCGGCTTTTCTGACCGCGAGAGGGCTCACAGCCGGGTTACAAGGTCGATATCGGCACCAATCGCCGCGTGGTTGATGGTAACAACCGTCTCGCTCAGCAGCCATTCGGGGCGAACCGTATCGAGGTCATAGACCGGCACGACCATGCCCTCACGGGCCGTGATGGTGAGCGCCGCCTGTTCCGCGCTCTCCGCACCGCGCTGGATCAGCATGACGTCGCATTCGGGCAGGGCACCGGGATTGACGCGGGTGATCAGATTGGCGAGCTGACGCGAGACCTGACGCAGCCATTCCACCGCTGGGTCCGGCGCCAGAACCAGAACCGCATTGCCGGTGCCCAGCGCCAGACCGACTGCATGAAGCAAAGCGGGCCAGCTTTCGCAGGCGCAAAGCACCACGCCTTTAGGGCGGAGGCTGTAGCGGTTTGTCTCGCCCGAAGGCGCGGGCAGATCGAGGCTGAGGCCGCAAAGCCCATGAGCGATAACGGCGCGCACCTTGCGGGCCGAGGGCGGGTCACGTGGTTCGAGAAAAGCCAGAAACGCCCGCGCTGCCGACGGCACGGGAACCTCGGTTTCAGGGACGAGCGGGCAGGGCGCACCATGCATCAGCCTGGGCATGAAAAGCGGACCGCCCAGCTTTGGCCCCGAGCCCGAAAGGCCGCGCCCCCCGAAAGGCTGCATGCCCACGCTCGCCCCGATAATCGAGCGATTGACGTAGATATTCCCCGCCCGGCTGCGCGCAGTGGCGCGGTCGAGCGTCTCGCCCAGACGGCTCTGCACACCAAAAGTCAGCGCGTAGCCGGTGGCATTCAGCGCATCGATTACCCCGTCGAGTTCGTGGCGGGCATAGCGTCTGATATGCAGCACAGGGCCGAACACCTCGGGGCCGATATCGGCCACGCGCCCGATTTCGATCAGCGTGGGCGCCACGAAATGACCGTTCAGCGTTTCAGCCTGCAGATCGGGCTGCCAGATTCGATAGCCTGCGCGTCTCATGCGGTCGATATGCGCTTCGATGCGGGTGCGGGCGCCCGCCGAGATAACCGGCCCCATATCGCAGCGGAACTGGTCTGGCGCGCCGATATAGCGTGCGCCAATGGCTGCCCGAAGCGCCTCTATCAGCGCATCGGCGCCTTCTTCCTGCACCAGAAGCACGCGAAGCGAGGCGCTGCGTTGACCTGCGCTGTCGAAAGCCGAGACCAGGATATCGGGAATGACCTGCTGGGGCGACACGGTGCTGTCGACCAGCATGGCATTCTGCCCGCTCGTATCGGCCAGAAGCGGCACAGGCTGGCCGGTGCGTCCCGTGCGTCCGAGCAATTCGCGGCTGATCGTCTTGGCCACAGCGTCGAACCGGTGAAGAGCACACCGTCTATGCGGGAATCGGCAACGAGAGACGCGCCGACATTGCCTTCGCCCGGCAGTAGCTGAAGCGCACGCGCCGGCAAACCCGTTTGCAGAAACAGGGCGACAACATGCGCGGCGATCAGCGGTGTTTCCTCCGCCGGTTTGGCAATTACCACATTGCCTGCGGCCAGAGCGGCGGCAATCTGCCCGGTGAAACTCGCGAGAGGGAAATTCCACGGGCTGATGCACAGGATCGTGCCGAGAGGGGCACCGACAAGGGTTTGACTTGAAAGGCTGCGAAGCTGGGCGGCGTAATAGCGCAGATAATCCACCGCCTCGCGCAGTTCGTCAGCGGCATTGGCAATTGTTTTGCCCGCTTCGCGAACGAGAAGGCTCAGAAGAATCGTCTGATCCTGCTCCAGCGCCTCGGCCATGCGGTCGAGACAGGCAGCACGCTCTTCCGGCTCGGTGCGGCGCCAGATCTGATCTGTCTCGGCGGCGTTCAGCGCCGCGTCGATATCGCGTGGCCGTGCATAAAGCGCGACACCGACGCGATCGGAATGAGCTGCCGGATTGATGATCGCATGGGGCCGCCCCTCGGCCCTTGGCATGGTCGGGCCCATGGGCACGGCCTGACAGGGGCGTGTTGCCTGGGGCAAAGTCACGGCGAGTTGGGTCAGGGTAAGATCGTCTGCGAAATCGGGCGCGATGGCGCCTTGTCGATCCGGCAGGGTCAGGTCGCAGGGCAGGGGGATATCGACGTTCGGCATGCCGCGCGGCAGAACGATGCGCGCCTGAGCGACCGGATCGGCAATCAGGGCGTCGAGCGTGACGAGCCTGTCATGGGCCTGATTGAGAAAAGAGGAGGCAGCCCCCGCCTCGATCAACCGGCGCACGAGAAATGATGCCAGACGGCTATCGGGGCCGATAGGGGTCAGGATTCGACAGGCAATGCCCGCCTGACGGGGTTGCACCAGCGGCGCGAGAAGCGTCTCGCCCATGCCATGTCGACACCCGAATTCGTACAGACCCGGTGTCCAGGGCCCAGCTATGACCTGAATGGTGGCAATGCTGCGCGCATTATGGGTGGCGAATTGCGGATAAAGTGCCTCAGGCGCCTCGAGTGCCCGTCTGGCGCAGGCGATATAGCTGACATCGCTATGACATTTGCGAGTGAAAACCGGATAGTCGCGCGCCATCTGCGCCTGATTTTGCCTGATCTCGTGGTCCCAATAGGCCCCTTTCACCAGTCTCAACGCCACGCGTCGCCCGGTTTCGGTGCCGAGTGTGATGAGATGCTCGATGATCGGCAACGCACGCTTGTCATAGGCCTGCACTGTGAAGCCGAGCCCGTTCCAGCTCTCCAGATCGGGCAGGCGACAGAGTGCGTCGAACAGATCGAGGCTGAGATCGAGCGTCTCGCTGGTTTCTGCGTCAAAAATCAGGAGAATATTGGCGATTTTTGCCCGGGATGCGAGCGTGGCAAGAAAAGGCAGCAACCCGTCCATGACCTGCGCGGTCTGGGCACGTTCGAAACGCGGATGCAGCGAGGAGAGTCTGAGCGAAAGCGACGGACGTTCATGCAGGGTCTGTCCGCGCCCGTGCCGGGCCAGCGTTTCGACCATGGTCAGCGCTTCCTGACGTGCCTGATCGGCCTCTTCTGCCGTGCGCGCCGTTTCACGCAAGGGCGCATAGGCCAGAGAAAATCCATCCTGCTCGGCTTTACGGCAGCGCCTCAGCCCCTGGGCGAGCGTATCGGCCAGCACGAACTGGCTACCCATCATGGTGATGGCACGCTCGACCCCACGGCGAATGAAGGGCGCGCCGCTTTTCATGGCAAGGCTGCGTACCCCCCCTGTCAGGGCATGAAAGCGTGACGAGGTGGACATGGCCCAGCTCGCGGCATTGAGGAAAAACGGGTGATCGTGCCCGCCCTGTTGCAGCCAGGCGCCCTGACCGATCTGGTCGCGAATCAGCGCATCGCGTGTCGCGGAATCGGGAATGCGCAGCAGGCTGCCCGCCAGGGTGAGCAGGGCCTTCCCCTCCGGCGAGGTCAGCGGAAAAGCCTGCACCATGGTTTCGACCCCCTTCGTCCCGGCGGTTTCGCGCAGACGGGTGGCCAGAAAACGGGCCTGCTGGTCGATCTGCTCCAGAAACGGCTCACCGAGCGTCGCGCTGACCAGCGAGGCGGCAAGCGCCTCGGCTTCGGGCAGGCGGGAAGACCGGAGAATGGCCTCACGCGAGGGGGACAGCGCTGCCATGGCTGGCAGGAAGTTGGAAAACGGTGTCATGCTGTCTCAGTCACGCAGAAACCCAAAAAGACAGACTAGGCCAGCGTTCGGGATGCTGAAACCCTCCCCCGGCCTGCGGGTCTTAAAGTCTGTTTCATACGAGGCAGAGCAAGGCTTGATCAGAGTGGCTCAGCCTGGGGCAGAAACGAAAAAAGGGGCCTTGCAGCCCCTTTTTCCTGAGTTGATCATGTCTGCCTGTTCAGACAGTCAGACTCTTCGTCTCTCAGGGATGCTGGCGCGTGAAGAAGCGTACATTGCGCTCTTCGATCTTGAGGTCGCGCAGGGCAGCAGCAAATTTTTCGAAATGGGGCGTCTTGAGATGGGCGTCGAAGGCCGGGCGACCCGTATAGACTTCATGCAGGACGATGATATCCGAAGCATCCTGTTGGGTCAGCACGTCGAAGGCCAGACAGCTTCTTCATCGGCCAGCGAGCGATCGCTGTCGTAACGGCAGATTTCCAGGAAGCGTCGAAGCTCTCGGCGGGAGCAGCAAACTCTGCGATGACCGTGAAATGCTGTGACATGACTTGAAATCCCTTTCGTTTACAGAATTGACTTTTCAGCCCTATTCCTGCGAAGAGTAAACACCGATTCACGGGAGAGACCGGACACTTTTTCCGGCGCCGAAGGAGCAACCGCCCCGGAAACTCTCAGGCAAAAGGACCGCGATCGGCTGGAACTTCTGGAGAGAGGCACCCCTGTGGGGTGTCCGCCGACGGGATAGCGATCTCAGGCAAAGGCGACAGAAGGGGCGACGATTTTTCTCGTTTCCTGCTTCCGGGGGATTCTGCCCTATGTCCGACGCGCTTCTTTTCACGCCGCTGAATGCCCTTCATCTCGAACTGGGCGCCCGTATGGTGCCGTTCGCGGGCTATTCCATGCCCCTGCAATATCCTGCCGGGCTGATGGCCGAGCATCTGCATACGCGCGGCAAGGCCGGGCTGTTCGACGTGTCCCATATGGGTCAGCTGCGCGTCACATCGCGCACAGCCACGCTCGAAGACGCCGCTCTGGCGCTGGAATCCCTCATCCCTGTCGATCTGGCCGGGCTCGGCACCAACCGTCAGCGTTACGGCTTCCTGACAAATGAAAAAGGCGGCATTCGCGACGATCTGATGGTCGCCAATATGGGCGACTGGCTGTTCGTGGTCGTCAATGCCTCCTGCAAGGCAGCCGATACGGCCCTTATGCAGGAAGCGCTCGGTGACCGCATCGTGATCGAGACTCTGGCCGACCGCGCGCTTCTCGCCCTGCAAGGCCCGGAGGCTGTGCATGTTCTGGCCGATCTCTGTCCCGAAGCCGCGTCGATGCGTTTCATGGATGCGATCGAAGCTGATGTGGATGGCGTACGCTGCACGCTTACGCGCTCGGGCTATACCGGCGAAGACGGTTTCGAGATCGGTATCCCTTCCGAGCATGCCGAGCAGATTGCCCGCGCCCTTCTGGCCGATGAGCGCGTATTGCCTGTCGGGCTCGGCGCGCGTGACAGCCTGCGCCTCGAGTCGGGTCTCTGCCTCTATGGCAATGATCTCGACGATACCACGACGCCGGTCGAGGCCGCGCTCACCTGGGCTATGCAGAAGAGCCGTCGCGAGGGCGGTGCCCGTGCGGGCGGTTATCCGGGTGCGGAGATCATCATGGCGCAGGCTCGCGATGGCGTCTCGCGCCTGCGCGTCGGTCTGGCGGCTGAAGGCCGCGCGCCCGTGCGCGGTGGTACCGAGCTTTTTGCCGATGCCGAGGGCACCCAGAAGGTCGGCGTGGTCACGTCTGGCGCTTTTGGCCCGAGCGTGAACGCCCCTGTTGCCATGGGCTATGTGACCACCGCCCATTCTGCGATTGGCACGGTTCTTTATGGCGCGCTGCGCGGCAAGTTCGTGCCCGTTCAGGTGCGCGCCCTGCCTTTCGTTCCTCCCGGTTTCAAACGCTGAAAACCATCTCACAGAGAAAGAATTCGTCATGAGCACCACCTATTACACCCCGTCCCATGAATGGATCCGTCTCGAAGGCAAGATCGCGACTGTCGGCATCACCGGCCACGCTGCCGAAGAGCTGGGCGAGCTGGTTTTTGTCGAGGCCAAGGACGAAGGCACCGAAGTCGCTCAGGGCGATGCCGCTGCCGTAGTCGAGTCCGTCAAGGCGGCTTCGGACATCTATGCGCCGGTGAGCGGTGTTCTGGCCGGGTTCAACACCCGCCTGAGCGACGAGCCGACGCTGGTCGGTGCTGACCCGGAAGGCGAAGGTTGGATCTTCAAGCTGCGTGTGACCGATTCCGCCCAGCTCGAGGCCCTGCTCGATGCCGACGCCTATAAGGCCTCTCTCTGACCTGACCGACAAAGGCGGCGCATTGTGCCGCCTTCGTTTTTTTATCCGTGACCGCCCCCGTTCCCGACGAGGATTTGCCGAGACGTGACCCGTAACGCCCCCCTTTGGCCAAACCAGGCTGCCGATCAATTCGTTTCCCGCCATAACGGGCCGCGCCCCGGTGAAGTCGTCGCCATGCTCGAAACGCTCGGCGTTTCCAGCATCGACGCGCTGATCGAACAGACGGTGCCTGCCGCCATTCTCGACCGCAAGGCGTCTGGCGTCGGTCCGGCCCTGACCGAGAGCGAGGCTCTGGCCCGTCTGAAGCAGATCGCCAGCCGCAATGTCGTCATGCAGTCCATGATCGGGCAGGGCTATCACGGCACGGTTCTGCCGCCGGTGATCCAGCGCAACATCCTCGAAAACCCAGCCTGGTACACGGCCTATACGCCGTATCAGCCCGAGATCAGTCAGGGCCGTCTTGAGGCGCTGCTGAACTTCCAGACACTGGTCTGCGATCTGACAGGGCTTGATATTGCCAATGCTTCATTGCTCGACGAAGCCACGGCCTGCGCCGAGGCGATGGCGCTTGCCCAGCGCAATGCCAAGACCAAGAGCACGGTTTTCTTTGTCGATGCTGACACGCACCCGCAGACGCTTGCCGTGCTGCGCACCCGCGCCGAACCGCTGGGCTGGACCATCGTGGTGGGCAACCCAGAAACCGATCTGGAAGAAGAAGACGTGTTCGGCGCGCTGCTTTCCTATCCCGGCAGTTCGGGCGAAGTACGTGACTTCCGCAGCGTGATCGACGCGCTGCATGCGAAGGGTGCCGTCGCGGCCATGACCTGCGACCCGCTGGCGCTTGTCATGCTTGAAGCACCGGGCAAGCTCGGCGCCGATATCGCCATCGGTTCGATGCAGCGTTTCGGCGTGCCGATGGGCTTCGGTGGGCCCCATGCCGGGTTCATGGCCGTTCGCGATGCCTATAAGCGCACCATGCCGGGCCGTCTTGTCGGCGTGTCGCGCGACAGCCGTGGCGCTCCGGCCTATCGTCTGGCGCTTCAGACCCGCGAGCAGCATATCCGTCGCGAAAAAGCGACGTCTAATATCTGCACGGCACAGGTGCTGCTGGCGGTCATCGCCTCAATGTATGCGGTCTATCACGGTCCTGAAGGGCTGCGCGCCATCGCGCATCGCGTGAACCGTCTCGCCTCCATTCTGGCCGCAGGCCTGCGCGAGCTGGCGGTGAAGGTCGAGACGAGCGTTTTCTTCGACACGATTACCATCGAAGCCGGTGAATCCGCTGCGCTCGTGCTCGAACGCGCCCGCAAGGCCGGGATCAATCTGCGCGATGCAGGCAATGGCCGACTGGGCATATCCTGTGACGAAACCACGCAGCCCGAGCATATTAAGGCGCTGTGGCGCTGCGTCTGCCCGGATGATGCGCGTCTGGCCGCGCTGGAAGCAAAGCTCGACGGCGCGAGCACCCTTCCGGCCTCCTTGCAGCGCAGCGGGGCTTTCCTGACGGCAGCCGTGTTCCATGCCCATCGTTCCGAGACCGATCTGCTGCGCTATATGCGTCGCCTGTCGGATATGGATTTGGCGCTGGATCGCACCATGATTCCGCTCGGCTCCTGCACCATGAAGCTGAACGCGACCGCCGAGATGATCCCCATCACCTGGCCGGAATTCGGCGCGCTGCATCCTTTTGCGCCAGCCGATCAGACGGAAGGCTATCACGAGCTTTTTGGCATTCTCGAACACGCGCTTTGCGCCGTCAGCGGCTATGATGCTGTCTCGCTTCAGCCCAATTCTGGCGCGCAGGGCGAATATGCCGGTCTGCTCGCCATTCGCGCCTATCATCAGCCAATGGCCAGAGCGAACGCGATGTCTGCCTGATCCCGGCCTCGGCCCATGGAACCAATCCGGCCTCGGCCAGATGGTCGGCATGCGCGTGGTCGTGACGGCCTGCGACGCTGCGGGCAATGTCGATCTCGACGATCTGCGCAAGAAGATCGCGCAGCATGAGGGCCGTATCGCGGCCCTCATGCTGACCTATCCCTCCACGCATGGCGTGTTCGAGGAAGCGGTGATGGAGATCTGCGATCTCGTTCACGGGGCGGGCGGTCAGGTCTATCTCGACGGGGCGAACATGAACGCCCAGGTCGGGCTTGCTCGCCCGGGGCTGTATGGCGCCGATGTCTCGCATTTCAACCTGCACAAGACCTTCTGCATTCCGCATGGCGGCGGCGGTCCCGGCATGGGCCCGATTGGTGTCAAGGCGCATCTGGCGCCGCATCTGCCGGGTCGTCCCGAAAAGGGAGACGCACGCGCCGTGTCAGCCGCGCCTTTCGGTTCGGCTTCTATTCTGCCGATCTCCGTCGCCTATGTGCTGATGATGGGCGATGACGGGTTGCGTGAAGCCACCGAGATGGCGATCCTCAACGCCAACTACATCGCTGCCCGCCTCGAAGCGCATTATCCGGTGCTTTATCGTGGCAGCAATGGCCGCACCGCGCATGAGTGCATCATCGATCTGCGTCCCCTCAAGGATGCTGTCGGCGTGACGGTCGACGACATCGCCAAGCGCTTGATCGATCATGGCTTCCATGCTCCGACGGTCAGCTTCCCGGTGGCTGGCACCTTCATGATCGAGCCGACGGAATCCGAAGGCAAGGCAGAGCTGGACCGTTTCTGCGATGCGATGATCGCCATTCGTCAGGAAATTGCGGCCATCGAAGCTGGTAGCATTGCCATGGAAGCCAGCCCGCTGCGTCATGCGCCTCACAGCACCGCCGATCTCGTCGGTGAGTGGGATCGCGCTTATGACCGCATGCAGGGTTGCTTCCCGAACGGTCTCGACCGCGTGAAATATTTCGCACCGGTCAACCGTATCGATAATGCCTGGGGTGACCGTAATCTCGTCTGTTCCTGCCCCGATATCTCTGCTTACGCTGAAGCAGCGGAGTAAAAGGGCTTGCCCCCGCCTTCATGTGAGGCGGGGGATCTTCTTTTTCTGAAGAAAAAGAAGCAAAAAGACTTTTATTATTCTAAATATTACTGTGCGAAGTGTTTCGCGGGTGGCTAAAAAACGAAAGTTTTTTGGTTCTTTTTTTAAAAAGAGAAGCCTTACTCCACGCCCTGCCGCACATGCACCCAAACGCCCTTGGTCAATTCGGCCAGCTTTTGCGGCGTCATGCGCACTGAGGCCGTAATCGAGCCCGCTGCGGGAATGATCTCTTCGAATTGTAGCAGGGATTCATCGCAATAGACGGGCAGGGGGGCAGGCAGCCCAAAAGGGCAGACGCCGCCTACAGGGTGGCTGGTCACTTCCAGTACGGCTTCGGGCCCGAGAAAGCGGGGCTTGCCGCCCAGGGCGTCGCGGGCGCGCCTGTTATCGAGGCGCGCCGTGCCTGCCATCACCACCAGCACGATACGGCCACCGACATCGACGCAGAGTGTCTTGGCGATCTGGTCGGGCGCGACCTTATGCACTTCGGCTGCCTCCAGAACCGTGGCCGTGCTCAGCCCGTCATCGATGATGGCCAGTTCGGGGGCCAGGCGGGCGAGTTCGTCGCGAACGGAATCGAGGCTCATTTCAGGCTTACCGTCTGATCAGGATGTAATTGATCGTCAGATCAATATCGAAATGGTCGCCTTTCATGTCGGGCGGCACGGGGGGCAGACGCGCACCCTGGAACATGCCAGTGGTTGCAGCATCGAGCGAATAAGAACCCGATTGACCCGTCAGGCGCACCGATTTGACGCGCCCTGTGCGGTCGAGCACGACGTGCACCGATGAGGGGCCATCTTCGCCGTTCTTGATGGCGTCCTCGGGATAATAAAGATGCGCCCGGATCCAGCGATCGATCTCGCTGCCGTAATCGTCGCTCACACCCCTGATCGAATTGCGCGTCATGAAGGGCGCATTGATCTGGCCGTTGGTCGAGAGCGGCCCGAGTGACATGTCGATTGGTGCCCCGGAGCCACCACGACGTCCGCGCTGGCGACGAGGGGTGGAGGGCGCTTCGCCGAAATCGAGCGTCGTCATGTTGGCGAACGGATTATCCGACTGCTTGGGCGTCGGGCGTCGGCTTGAACGGTGACTATGGGCGCGCGTCTGGCTTTGCCTGCCCGATTTTGCAATGCCGGGGCTGACAGGGCGGTCAGTCTGCGTCTTGGGGATCTCGGTTGACGGGCCTTCGGGCACGGGGGGCGCGGCTGGTGGGGTTGGCGTCGGCGTTGCAGGAGTCGGCGTCGATTCCTGCTCGTCGGGCTGCTGCTCCTGCTGGGTTTCCTGGCTGCTGGCCGAAGGCGAATCATGACTGGTCGAGGGCTTCTCCTCGCCGCCCGGCTTGTCTTCATGCGGGCCCGCCATGCCGCTCTGGCTTGGCGGCGCAAACATCATCTCGACCTGTGGCTGTTCCATGCCATTGGGCAGCCCATGCGCATGATGGGCGCTTTCATAGATCAGCATCGCAATCAGCAGCGCATGGGCGATTGCCGAGGCGATCAACACCGTCGTGACACCAGAATCTTCGAGAATCTGGGGGCGTATCAGGGAGGCGCCAGCCGGTTTGACGGCGGGTTCGGCGTCTGTTTTTGGTTCGTAATGGCTGAGTTTGGCGCGCGTGCCCGCCATAGGGGGCACGGCGCGCGTCTGCTGTGCCGATGGTGCGAAAAGCAGCGGCTCGTTTCGCGTCCGTTTCTTACCCGGACGCGGGGCAGGGGGCGCACCTGAAGAAGGTGGAGCCGGATCGACGGGCTGGGTGCGTGTCAGAAGAACACCTGTAGAGAATCAGAACACACGCCACCACGTGATCGGGCAGGCAACGAACTCTGCATGACGACACGATCTGGCACTTGCCGCTATCATGACATCGGACCCCGCCTCTTGCCAAGCGGGCGAGAGGGCTGCGCTGTAATGGAAGAGGAGAATTTCGTGTCCGAAGACCCCGCACTTTATGCCTGTCTCGGGCAGGACCCTGCTCTGGATGCTGCTATCAGGCGCATTGGTCCGTGTCGTCTCAGGGGTTCTGATGGCAAGACCCCGTATCAGGCGTTGCTTCGTGCGATCATCGGGCAACAGCTGCATGGCCGTGCGGCGGAGGCGATTCTGGGGCGTGTCTGCGCGTTGACGGGGGGCGCCATGCCGGAGCCAGAGGCGCTTTTGGCGCAGACAGACGAGACGTTGCGCGCCTGCGGCTTGTCGGCCTCCAAGCTTCTGGCGCTGCGCGGTCTGGCAGAGGCGCGTCTGACGGGGGTCGTGCCGGATCTTCAGGAAGCTGCGCTCCTGACCGACGACGCATTGATTGCACGCCTTGTCACGCTGCGTGGCATTGGTCGCTGGACTGTGGAGATGTTGCTGATCTTTACATTAAATCGAGGTGATGTTCTGCCTGTAGACGATTTCGCCGTGCGGGCAGGGTGGCAGAAACTCTACGGGCTCGCGCTCCCTCCAAAGCCTGCGGCCCTGAGGAAGGAGGGCGAGCGTTTCAGCCCCTATCGCTCCGCGCTCGCCTGGTATCTCTGGCGCCTTTCCGAAGAGGGAAAAACGATCAAGAACGTCCTGACCGGCGATTGAAAAGCCTATCCTCGCTTCTGGCTCAGTTCTGCGAAAGGGCAGGGATGAGAGAAAGCAGGAAATGCATGCCGGGCGTGATGGCCGAGAGCGGTACGCGCTCATTCAGACCGTGGCTGAAATCGTCGGACGCTTTCATGAAGATGGGGCTGGCCCCATAAGCCGGGACACCCTTCTCCCTGAACCACATGCTGTCGCTCGCGCCGGAGCTCATGCTCGGGAAGACCGGAACATTTGGAAACGCCTCATGGGCGGCACGTGTCACGGCTGTAGGCAGCGCGCCGTTCATCGGCGAAGGCTGAGTCTCTACCGAGCCCTGGCTATGATCTTCGATATGCACCGACGGGTCGTCGATAATGGCCGACAGATCGTGAATGATATCCCCGCGTGAATGGCCAGGGAAAATACGGCAATTGATATTGGCATCGGCATGTTGGGGCAGGGCGTTGAGAGCATGGCCCCCCTTGATCATGGTCACGACGCAGGTTGTGCCGATGGCTCCGACGAGAGACGGATCGGCGCGCAAGGTCGCAACGGCCTGCGCATTATCCGGGCTTGCAGCGAATATGCGCATGGCTGAGGCAAGGTGGGGCGAGGTAAAACGCGCGGCGTTCAGAAAGTAGCTGCGCGTCAGGGCATTCAGTTCCGGCCTGAAGGGATGCGACTGAATTTTAACGACAGCCTGAGCTAACACGGAGATGGCGTTGCGCGCCCGAGGTTCCGAAGAATGACCACCCGGATCGGCTACCATCAGCCCGATATCGGCATAGGTTTTCTCCGCACCGGACCAGCTATAGAAGAGCGGCTGGCCCGTTTCCTCATCCAGCGTGCCGCCGCCGACATCGAGATTCAGCACCTCTTCGGCTTTGGGAAGCTGGTTTGCCAGAATCTGGCCCGTTTTCATCGCTGTTTCTTCATCGCCGGAGAGCGCGAGAATGATGTCGCGCCGAGGCTTGTAGCCTTGATGGCGAAGATGCAGCAGCGCTGTGATCGCCAGAGCATTGCTCATTTTCATGTCCGAGGCGCCTCGCCCGTAGAGATAGCCATTCTCCACGACCGGGGTGAAGGGATCGCGTGTCCAGTCGGAAGCGTCGGCAGCCACCACATCCATATGACCGGAAATGACAAGCGGCTTGAGGGCGCTTTCCTCTCCGGCCCACCGGAACACCATATAGCGGTGTCATTCAGCCGGGTGATGGTGATCGCATCGGCGGGAAACCCGCCATCGATAAGCGTCTTTCGATAAAGCTCCGCGACGTTGATTGTCTGGTTATGTACTCCCGCGACCGAACGAAAGGCGATGGAGTCTTTCGCCAGGGTAAGCGCCTTCAGCCCGTCCCGTGTAAGTGGGTAGCGGGTCGGCCTGCGCGGAACCGATGGAAAGCAGCAGCATCAGCGCGGCACGTTTGATCATGAGGCGTTACCTTGAAGAAAGGGCTGGTCGATCAGATGGTCTCGATGAACCCAAGCATCTTTTCAGAAAAAAGCTTCGGATTATCGGCATGAAGCCAGTGGCCTGCGTCAGGAATGGTCTCAAGCCGGTAATTGGGGAAAAGCCTGCGCATGACTGGTTCGTGATCCTTGCCGATATAGGGAGAATGTTCACCTCTCAGGAAGAGTGTCGGTCCTTCATAGACGTAACCTTCCGGAACATAGGGCCAGTTCTCGATATTGGTCATCGAATTGGTGATGTCTTGCAGTCCGATCTGCCAGCCCGGTTCGTTGCCGAGGCGAACATTCTGCAGCATCAGGTCACGAACGCTTCGGTTGGGGATATCTTTTGCCAGAAGCTGGTCGGCCTGTTGCCGGTCGAGTTGATCGGGAAAATGGATATGCAGCATGGCCTCTGCCAGAGCGGCCTGGCCGAAGCCGGTGCGGGCAGGGGCCATGTCACCGATCAGGATGCCGGCAACGAGCTCGGGATATTGAAGCGCCATGATCATGGCGACCTTACCGCCCATCGAATGGCCGACCAGAATGGCGGGGAGTGCTTCGTTGGCGCGCAGGGTCTCCACCACGTCATCCACCATGGCGGGGAAATCCATCGGGCCATGAGGGCTGTCTCCATGGTTGCGCAGATCGAGCGCAAGGGTGCGATGCGTGCGCGACACCTGACGCTGGAGAAAGCCCATATTGCGCGCTCGTCCGAACAGGCCGTGCAGAAAAACGACCGGCGGATGTCCGCCCGGCTGGGCCGGAAGGCGTTCGATGACGTTCAGCAGCACGATAGAGGGCTCCTTTCAGGGAGGCAGAATGAGCGAAGTCTGGGGTTTTCTGTTGCCTGCGGCAAGTCCGGGCGACAATAAGGGCATCGCTCTCCGTCTGTCTTCAAAGCCATGTGAGGATCTTTCTTGGCCTCAGGGTTTCGCAGAACGTTCGACTGGCTCCGGCATGTGGTGCATGTGCCGTACTATGTGCGTGCGCTCGTTCGATCCAATGAAATCTGGTTGACCGTTCTCGCTGCGGGGATTGGTATCCTAGCCGGACTGAGCGTCTGGGTCATGACGCGCAGCACGCTTTACGCCCATCGCGTGCTTTATGCCCTTCATAATGACGGGCGGCTCTCCGGTCTCGCCAGCCTCAGCCCATGGCGCACCGTGCTTATGCCGTGTCTCGGCGGGCTTGTGCTCGGGGCTTTCGGGGTGATGCTCGCCCGTCGTTTCAGCCATCGTCCCGTCGACCCTATCGAGGCGAATGCCCTGCGTGGTGGCCGCATGTCCGTGCGTGACAGCGCCATCGTCGCGTTTCAGACCTTTCTCTCCAACGGGAGCGGCGCGTCTCTCGGACTGGAGGCCGGGTTTACCCAGATTGCTGCGGCGCTGGGGAGCCGATGCGGGCGCCTGTTTAGGGTGCGTCGCTCGGATCTGCGCATCCTTGTCGGCTGCGGCGCAGGGGGCGCGATCGGTGCGGCATTCAATGCGCCGATCGCCGGTGCCTTCTATGCCTTCGAGCTGGTGATCGGCACGTATTCGCTTGTCAATCTCGCGCCTGTTGCGGTGGCTGCCGTGGCTGCGGTCGGCACGGCGCATTTTCTGGGTGGGGTCAGCACTACGCTGACGCTTTTGCCTCATGCCCCGCTGACTTTGCATGAAACCTTGCCGGTGCTCGTGCTTGGCGTGTTCTGCGGGCTGGTCGGCATCGCGACAATGCGCGGCGTGACGCTGGCGGAGGCTCTGTTCCGACGGATTCCGCTACCGGTCTGGCTGCGTCCGGCGCTAGGCGGCATCGTGGTGGGGCTGCTTGCACTTTATTCCCCGTCCATCCTGTCGGCGGGCCATGCTGCTGTCATCAAGGTGCTTGAAGAGGGGCTGACACCTCTTCCTTTGGTGTTGCTCCTTATTCTGAAAGTGGTGGCCTCTTCCGTTTCCATTGGAAGCGGGTTTCGCGGGGGGCTGTTCTTTGCTTCGCTCTATCTCGGCGTGTTGGCAGGCTCGCTCTACGGGTTCGGTATCGCAGCACTGGGAGTCGGCGGCCTGTCTGTTGCGAGCTGTGCGGTTCTGGGCATGAGTGCCACGGCGGTTGCAATTATCGGCGTGCCGATGACCATGACCTGTCTCATTCTCGAGATGACCGCCGATCTGACGCTTGCCAGCGGTGTGTTGCTGGCAAGCGTGTTGTCGATGCTCACCGTGCGTCGGTTGTTCGGCTACTCATTTGCCACCTGGCGCTTTCATCAGCGTGGCGAATCGATTCGTTCGGCCATTGATGTGAGCTGGTTGAGGGCGCTTACGGTCGAGCGCCTGATGCAGCGCGAATTTCCCTGCCGAACGGCTGACATGACTGTGGGCGAGGCGCGGCAGTGCTGCCCTCTCGGCATGGCGCCCCATGTCGTGCTGATAGACGAGGAGAGGCGCTATCGCGGGATCGTGTTGGTCTCCGAGATCCATGCGCCCGATCACCCACCCGAGCGGCTTCTGGGAGCAATAGCCCAGCATGACAGGATCATGCTGTTGCCCGGTATGGCATGCGAGGAGGCCGTATACTTCTTCGAGCGCGCCGAAGCCGACGCGCTCATTGTGGTTGAGGATGAGGCCACGCGCAGGGTGGTCGGGCTTCTGAGCGAGAAATACGTGCTGCGCCGTTATGCCGAGGCACTGGATCGCACGAGGCGCGAACTGGTCGGTGAGGTGCGGCGTGTCTGAAGCGCCCGTATGACGTCAAGAAATCATTGTCCAGCTGTTACGAGGCGTTGACAGGACACGTCTTGATGGGTAGCAACCGCGCACCAAGGACTCCCCAGATCGGGGAGAAAAGCGAGGTATGGAATCGTGGGCGCACGGGACGACCTGAACGTTTCCTCGCAAGCGGGAAAAGGCGCTGACAGCTTCGAAAGAAGGCTGGCCGATGCCGAGGCCCGTATGCGCGGTAAGAGCGGCAAGGCGGACAGAGGCACCACAGAGCAGGAAGTCAGTGCCGATTACTCGGCATTCGGCCTTGCGATGAGGATCGGCACCGAAATGGTTGCTGCTCTCGTCGTTGGCGTTGTTCTCGGCTATGGGCTTGACCGCCTGTGCGGGACGAAGCCCTTGTTCCTGATCCTTTTCTCGCTCGTCGGCGGTGCAGCAGGGATGCTGAATGTCTGGCGCGCGGTTAAAAACGCCAACGTCTGACAGCGCGGTGCGGTTTGTGCACCATTGTTATGGGTTCATGGGTCTTCCGGGCATCCGGAAGGTCTGAATGAGAAGCGGGAGAGGCAGCTTGGCCGCCGGATCAACGATTGACGCGCTCGGCCAGTTCGAGCTTCATCCTGTTCTCGGACAGATTGGCGAGGCTCTGCGCTTCAGCCAGTCGCCGCTCTTCATGCTGATAGCCATCGTGGCCGTTCTGGCGTTCCTGTATCTCGGTATGCGACCTGCTGCCGTGGTGCCGGGCCGCCTGCAGGCGGCAGCCGAGCTTGGCTATGACTTCATCCATAACATGGCCACCGAGACGATCGGCAAGGAAGGGACAGCGTTTTTCCCCTTCGTGTTCGCAATCTTCTTTTTCATCCTCGCGGGTAACTATCTGGGTTGATCCCTTACTGCTTCACCTTCACGAGCCATATCGCTGTTACAGCTTCTCTGGCACTTCTCGTGTTTCTGGTGTCGATCCTGGCTTCGTTCAAGTATCAGGGCGTCAAGTTCTTCACGCATTTCATGCCTGAGGGTGCGCCGGTTTTTCTCGCGCCGCTTCTGATCCCGATCGAGATCCTCTCCTTTCTTTCGCGACCTGTCAGCCTGTCGATCCGACTTTTCGCCAACATGATGGCTGGTCACGTTCTGCTCGAAGTCTTTGCCGGTTTCACTCTGATGCTGGCAGGTCTTGGAGCATTCGGTTCAGTGCTGGCTGTGGCGCCCGTCGTCATCAATGTCGCGCTGACGGCTCTGGAATTGCTGGTGGGCGTTCTGCAGGCTTATGTGTTCGCCATCCTCACCTGCATTTATCTGCGTGAGGCTGTGGCGCACTGAGTGCACATCGCTCTTCACGTTTACCTGTTCTTCTGTCGTAACCAAGGAAACTGACTCATGGACGTTACTGCTGCTCGCGAAATCGGTGCCGGTATTGCTGTTATCGCTCTTGCCGGTGTCGGCATCGGCCTCGGCAATATCTTCTCGACGCTGGTGAGCTCGATCGCTCGCAACCCGGCTGCCGCCCGCACGTGTTCGGCCTCGGCATGCTCGGCTTCGCGCTGACGGAAGCCGTTGCGCTGTTCGCTCTTCTGATCGCCTTTCTGATCCTGTTCGTCTGATTAGAGAGGCAGGGTAAAGTCATGCGCCTTCCGTCTCGTAATCTCGCTGCCCCGCTGGCCATTGCGCTTGCGCTCGGCGCTGTGCCGGGACGGGCCTGGGCAGCTGGCATGCCGCAGCTAGACTTCGCCAACCCTCTGCTCATCGGGCAGGTGGTCTGGGGTGCAGTCATCTTTGCGGTTTTCTACGTCATTCTGAGCCGCTCGGCCCTACCGCGTATCGAAGGGGTTCTGACCCATCGACGCAACCGGATCGAGGGCGATCTCGATATTGCCCGTCGTGCCCGTGACGACGCCGATCGCGCTGTCGATGAGCTGCGACGCGCCCGTCACGACGCGGCCGCTCAGGCGCAAGCCAATATCGACCGGGTTGTTCACGAAGCCCGTATGGCCGCCGAAGCTCAGACCCACGAAATGAATCACCGGCTTCTGGCCGATATCGTCGAGGCAGAAAAGCGCATCGCGTCTGCCCGCAAGGAAGCGCTCGCCAGCTTGCCTGGCGTCGCGGCAGACACGGCCCAGAGCCTGATCGACAAGCTGCTTCGTCCGGCTGGTATCGAGACTGCAGTGTCACGCGCTCAGGTGCAGGACGCCGTTCAGGCAGGCCTTGCGGCCAGCAGAGGCTAAGGAGATCACGCGATGTTCCACGATCAGCGCTTTTATGTCGCCATTTCCTTTGTTCTCTTTTTCGTTCTTTTCGGCGGCAAACTCTGGAAGGCTATAGCAGCCATTCTCGATGCGCGCGCCGATCAGGTGCGGAGCAATCTTGACGAGGCAAGCCGCCTTCGTCGTGAAGCAGAGAAAATGCTCGAGGATGCGACGCGTGAGCGTGAGCAGCTCTGGCCGAATCCCGTGCGCTGATCGAGCGGTCACGCGAAGAAGCCGCATCGATTGCCGAGACCGCCCGCCGTGAGGCCGAAGCTGTCGCTGCCCGCCGTGAGCAGATGGCCCGCGATCGTATTTCGGCTTCCGAACGCGCTGCTGTTCGTGAAGTGCGTGACCTGGCTGCCGACGCGGCCATTCAGGCTACGCGCAAACTGCTTGGTCAGCATCTGAGCACGGAGCAGGCCGGGGCATCTGCTCTGCTCGATTCCGCCATCAGTGATCTGCCTCAGGCTCTCAAGGCTTCCAACGAGGCCGGATCGCACAGCCAGAACGCGGCCTGATCATCTGTCCGGGTGGCTTTGCCCCCGGACAAGCCATAGGCGGTTCCTGCCATGAGTGTACGTCTCTCCGTCGTTATTGCCGTTCTCAACGAAGCGGAAAACATCCGTCCCGTCTGCCAGGAACTGGCTGATGTTTTCGAGAACAACCCCGAAATCGAAGTCATCTTTGTCGATGATGGCAGCGCCGACGCAACGGTCGAGGCGCTTCTTGCCGAGCGTGCACGTTGTCTGCCGAGCCTGCGACTGCTGAGCCATGATCGTCGCCGCGGCAAGTCGGCGGCGCTCCGCACCGGCATCGAAGCGGCAAAAGGACACTGGATCGCGACTCTCGATGGTGACGGTCAGGACGACCCGGCCGTGATCATCGACATGCTCAAGCGGGCCGAAGCCTGCAAGGATGGCGAGCCTCTCGTTGTCGGGGTGCGTCTCAAACGTAATGATCGTCTGTCGCGTGTCATCGCAACCAGACTGGCAAACGGCCTGCGTCGTCGCCTTCTGAATGATGGCTGCCCCGATACAGGCGCGCCCATGAAGCTTTTCGCGCGCGCCGCCTTCTTGCGTATTCCGCAATTCGAAGGGGTGCACCGCTTTCTGCCGGCTCTTCTGGGCTGTTATGGGGCAAAGCTGATCTGTGTCGAGACACGCCATCGTGCGCGTCTGCACGGGCAGTCGAAATATACCAATTTCAATCGCGCGCTCGTTGGCATCCGTGATCTTCTGGGTGTCATGTGGCTGCTCAATCGCACGAGACTGCCGGGCCGCGTAACCGAACGCTGAGGCTCTCATGACTCTGACCTGGCGCCACTATGTCGGCGTGGCCTTGCTCACCCTGCTGATTTTTCTGCCGGGACGTATGAGCCTTGTCCCTCTCGACCGTGACGAGCCGCGCTATATGGAAGCCTCGGCGCAGATGCTCGAGAGCGGTAATTTTGTCGATGTCCGTTTTCTCGACCAGCCGCGCTATCTTCAGCCTGCCGGGATTTACTGGCTCGAAGCCGGGGCCCAGAAGATCTTTGGCGGCCCTCATGATCGCCACGTTGCCTGGCCCTATCGCATTCCCAGCCTGATCGCGGCTGTTTCTGCCGTCACGCTTACGGCCTATCTCGGTGCGACGCTGTTTGGCGGGATGACCGGACTTGTCGCAGCGGCCCTGTTGGCAGTCTCGACCCTGCTTACCGCTGAAGGGCGCATGGCGACCATCGATACGGTGCTGCTGCTCGATATTCTTCTGGTCGAGACGGCGCTGCTGCGAGCCTATATCGACCAGCAGCGCAATCGTGAGACGTCGATCGGCATCGCTCTGCTCTACTGGGGCGCTCTGGGTTGCGGGTTGATGCTCAAGGGGCCTGTGGTCCTCATCCCCGGGCTCGCGACGCCTCTTGCCCTGCGTATCATCGAGCGTCAGGCAGTCTGGTTCGGCCGTCTGCGGCCTCGCTGGGGTTGGCTGGTCACCCTTGCTGTTGTGCTCCCCTGGTGCATCGCCATCGGAGTGGTGAGTCATGGGGCATTCTTCTCCCATTCGGTAGGCACCAATTTTCTGGGCAAGATCGGACATGGCCAGCAGGCGCATGGTCTGCCGCCCGGCTTTCATCTTGTGGTGTTTCTGCTGGCCTTCTGGCCGGGGTCGCTTTTTCTCGTTCTCGGTCTGCCGGCCATCTGGCCCGTCATCGAGAGCCTGCGGTGCGCTTCCTGCTCTGCTGGATCGTGCCACACTGGCTCGTTTTCGAGGCTATCGCGACCAAGCTGCCGCATTACGTGCTGCCTACCTATCCGGCCATTGCCATACTGGCGGCAGCGACACTGACAAAATGGCCGCTGCGCCGCCCCAAGGCAGTGTGGGCGCGCGGTCTCATGGGGCTCTATGCGCTGCTCTGGGGGGCGTTGGCGCTGGTCTTCGTTGTGGCCGGGGTCATTCTGTTAGGGCAGAGCGAGCATCGGCTCGATTACGGCGCGCTGATTGCGGTCTTCGGCGCGTTGCCTCTGGTGCTTTATGCGTTCTGGCTGTTGTGGCAGGCGCAGCGTCTCAGGGCGGCCTGGGTCGTGATTGGCGCGGCGGTCGTGGTCCATGCAGGCATCTTCCTGACGGTCATCCCCAATCTTGGCCTGTTGCAGCTCGCCCCGCGGGCGGCGGCGCTTTATGACGATTATCGCCCTTGCGAGGATAGCACGCTGGTCTCGGTCTCATATTCCGAACCGAGCCTCGCTTTTCTGGCAGGGTCAAACACGAAGTTGCTCGGTGTGCCTGCGGCTTCGGATTATCTCGCAGCCAATCCCTCCTGTGCGCTCGTGCTGGTCGATCGCAAGGATGAGGCTGCCCTGACGGCACGCATGCTGGAGAAGGGATTTTTGTTGACGGAATATGGCCGTGTAACCGGTCTCAACTATTCCAATGGCCACCATCTGGATCTGGGGCTCTACGCGCCTGCGCACAAATGAACTATCGAGATGAATAGCTTGAAGACGGGAAGCGAAATGAGTGTTTTTCGTATCTCTTCTTCAAGTAATCATTATCCTGATTTCTATCGGATCAGCCGTGCGGTCGGCGGCAATGGTGGCAACCAGAAGAGCGCCAATAACGGGAATGAAAGAAACCATCGTGAGGGCGCTCAGGGCGCTGATCGGATGGGCGATAAGATTGGCGATTTCGACGCTGAACATCAGGTTTTCCTAAGGTATTTGGTGTATGGCGGCGGAAAAAGCGCCCAAACCCAACCGAAGGCAATCGCTGAAAACGCGTTCCAGCAATGCAGTAAATGCATGGAACGATCTTGCTTACTATTTCATCATTATTTATTGGCGGGTCGGGTAACAAAATTACCCGACCCGCGAGGTGGCAGGCTATCTTGTTGCTTTGACCATGGCGACGGGCTTGGGCAGGGCGCCGTCTCTCTTCAGTCCGTGCCAGGCCAGAAACGTGTCGGCCAGGAATGCCGAGAGCGCGCCGACCGTGCAGAACAGGGCGCCGCCGAAGAGGAAGATGAGCCAGGCGACGGTCTGACTATTATGAAGACTTCCCAGAAAGAGCGCGAGAGCGGCGCCGCAGGTCGACGCACCGCCGACGCCGCCAAGCATGACGGCGCTGTCTAGCGCGAAAATACGCCGTCGCAATCGTCGCTGGTGGCGTTCGAGCCGAGCCGTCTCCCTGGCGTCTTCATTGGTCTCGCTCAGACGATGGGCGACTTCTTCCACATGGTCGGAAACACGGGCGAGCCGTGTGTTGAACAGCGTCAGCAGAGACGCGACGCCGGAGAGCATGAAAACAGGCGTCAGTGCGACCTGAATGACATGCGCCACGCTATCGATCGGTTCGGGGGCCAGAAGGGCGTTAAGGCCGACGGGGTCGAGCGCCATGGGGCAAGTGCTCCATATCTTGGTCGGAATGAGCTGGGTGTTTTACAGCTCTGGCAAAACTCTGCAACATCCATGCCCGGCTCTGGCGCCTGTCCGTACCTGTGATAGAACTGCGACGAATTCTTCAGAGGAAAGTCTCGCGCGTGGCCTTTACGTCCTGTTTCCGTTCTGCTGCGCGGGGCTTCGTCCTGTCGGTTCTTCTGGCAGCAGCCGCTCCAGCATGCGGGACGCTTTCTGCTGCCTATGCCGAGACCGTTTCTTTCGAGCGACTGACGTGGACAGAGATCCAGGCGCGTTTGCAGAGCGGCACGGACACGATCATCGTGCCCGTGGGGGGCACCGAGCAGAGCGGCCCCTATATCGCGGTCGGCAAACATAATGTGCGGGCACAGACTCAGGCCGAGCGCATTGCCGAACGTCTGGGCCATACGCTTGTGGCACCGGTTATCGCCTATGTGCCTGAGGGTAGCACTACGCCGCGCAGCTCGCATATGCGCTTTCCCGGCACGATTTCGATTCCGCCTGCGGTATTCGAAGGGGTGATCGAGGGCGCCGGGGAAAGCTTTCATGTTCAGGGTTTTCGCCGCGTTGTTTTCATTGCCGATCACGGTGGATATTTGTCCTATCTCAAGGCAGCCGTGGAAAAGCTGAACAATAAGTGGCACGGTCAGGGAGAAGCCCTCTATCTGGCGGCGTATTACGACAGTATCGGCGGCCAGTTTGCCGACACCCTGCGTCAGAAAGGTCTTGGCGCGGCGCTAGGCAAACATGCCGATCTGAGCGACACGGCGCTGATGCTGGCGATCGACCCGACGATGGTGCGGCAGGACGCTCTGAAAAAGGCGCCTCTGCCGGGAGTCGCCCAGGGTGTTTATGGAGGAGACCCACGTCCCGCTACGGCGGCGCTGGGGCAGATCGGAACAGAGATTCAGGTTCAGGCAGCGCTCAGTGCCCTTGGCAAGGCCCGCTGAGATGATTCGTTTTCAAGGAGCATCTATGAAGTTCTCACATCACGCGTTCATCGTATCGCTGTTCGGCGTGGCGCTTGGCGCTGCCCCGGCGACATGGGCGCAGGACGCCACGCCTAATGCTGTTCCGGCGTCTTCTTCGAAACCGGCTGACGCGACGGCTCCTGCCGTACCGGCCCAGCCTGTTGCCCAGACAAGTGCCCAGACAAACGCCCAGTCTCCGGCTGACCCTGCCACGACCGCGGCGCCTGTCGCCCTGACGACGCCCGGCGCCGTGCAGACCATTCCCGGCATGCCTGCCGTGATCGACCCGAAGAACATCTACAGCGAGACGGTCGCCGGCAGGATTTCGCCCGCCATCAAGGACGATCTGGCGCGTGTCTATGTGCCAATCTGCGCGGCAACAGCGTTTCGGTCATCGATCCGGCAACGTTCAAGGTGGTGGATACGTTCAAGGTCGGCCGTAGCCCGCAGCATGTCGTGCCGAGCTGGGATCTGCGCACGCTCTGGGTCACCAACAACGCCGAAGGCAGCAATGACGGCAGCCTGACGCCCATCGATCCGCGCACAGGCAAGCCAGGTACGGCCGTCACGGTGGATGACCCCTACAACATGTATTTCACCCCCGACGGCAAATACGCCATCGTGGTGGCCGAGGCCCATGAGCGTCTCGATTTTCGCGATCCGCACACTATGGCGCTGATCGGTTCGGTCGAGGCCCCGCAATGCAAGGGCATCAACCACGCCGATTTCTCGATCGACGGGCGCTATGCCATCTTCACCTGCGAATTCGGTGGCTATCTGGCGAAGATCGATACCGTCAATCGCAGTCTGATCGGCTATCTCAAACTGTCCAAGGGCGGTATGCCGCAGGACATTCTGACGGCGCCTGACGGGCACAAATTCTACATCGCCGACATGCATGCCGATGGCGTGTTCGTCGTGGATGGCGACAGCTTCAAGGAAACCGGCTTTATTCCGACCGGCCCCGGTACGCATGGCGAATATCCCAGCCGCGACGGCAAGTTCATGTATGTGGCCAATCGCGGGTCGCACAAGATCCACGGCCCGCGCCACAGCCCCGGCAGCGTATCGGTCATCGATTTCGCGACGGACAGGGTCGTCAAGACCTGGCCGATCCCCGGCGGCGGCAGCCGGATATGGGCAATGTCAGCGCCGATGGAAAGCTGCTCTGGCTTTCGGGCCGTTTCGATGATGTGGCCTATGCCATCAATACCGAAACCGGCGAGATGAAGAAGATTCCTGTTGGCGCCGAACCGCACGGTCTGACCGTCTGGCCGCAGCCGGGCCGTTACAGCGTCGGTCATACCGGTATCCTGCGCTAAGCGGGGTACGGTCCTTGCCGTCCCATCCTGGCTTTTGGGCCGATGGGGCGCTTTCGGCAGGCGCATGGCCTGAAAGAGTCCCGTCTGGGCACCACGGTGATGTGACTGGACGCCTCGGGGTAATGCGGTCCTGCTGAACGTTAACAATAAGACGTTCATTCTCAGGAGCCCGATCCCATGCTGATTTCCGCCCCGACGGATTTTCGCAAGGCTGCGCGCCGCAAGCTGCCGCCTTTCCTGTTTCATTACATTGATGGCGGGGCCTACGCGGAACATACGATGCGGCGAAATCGGGTTGATTTGTCTGATGTCGCGCTGAGGCAGCGCGTTTTGCGCAATGTCTCCGGTCTCGATACCTCTACCACGCTTTTCGGCCAGAAATTCAGCCTCCCCGCCGCCCTTGCGCCGGTTGGGCTGACCGGCATGTATGCGCGACGCGGCGAAGTTCAGGCTGCGCGCGCTGCTGCTCGCAAGGGCATTCCCTTCACGCTCTCGACCGTCTCGGTCTGCCCGATCGAAGAGGTGCAGAGCCAGAGCCCCGCACCGATCTGGTTTCAGCTTTATGTGCTGAAAGATCGTGGTTTCATGCGCAATGTGCTGGAGCGCGCACGCGATGCCGGGGTGACGACCCTCGTCTTCACGGTCGATATGCCGACGCCGGGCGCGCGTTATCGCGACGTGCATTCGGGTATGTCCGGCCCCTATGCGGCGGCGCGGCGTATCGCTCAGGCTGTGCTCCATCCCGAATGGGCCTGGGATGTCGGTCTCAACGGAAGGCCGCATGATCTTGGTAATATCTCGACCTATCGTGGCCACCCGACGGGGCTCGAAGATTATATCGGCTGGCTCGCCAATAATTTCGACTCGTCCATTAGCTGGAAAGATCTGGAATGGATCCGTACCTTCTGGAAAGGATCGATGCTGATCAAGGGTATTCTCGACCCTGAGGATGCCCGCGACGCGGTGCGTTTTGGCGCCGATGGGATTGTGGTGTCCAATCATGGGGGCAGACAGCTCGATGGCGTATTGTCGAGTTGCCGCGCCCTGCCGCCTATCGCCGATGCTGTAAAGGGCGAACTGGCTATTCTGGCCGATTCAGGGGTGCGTTCGGGGCTCGATATTGCCCGTATGGTCGCACTCGGCGCCGATGCCGTCCTTCTTGGCCGTGCTACATCTATGCTCTGGCGGCAGGCGGTCAGCGTGGGGTCGAGAAGCTGCTCGATCTGTTGGAGCGGGAATTGCGTGTGGCCATGACCCTGACCGGCGCCCGTTCGATTGGCGAAATCACGTCTGATAGCCTCGTCAGGGCGATGGGCTGATCTGTCCCGTCATGCGGCCCTCGGAGGAGGGCCGCTCTGATGGCAATGGCTTCATGCAAGGTGGCGTGAGGGTCAGAGCGGTATCTGGAACTGAAGCCAGTAGCGATCGCCGCGTGTGCTGTTCTGCACGCCCATTTCATGCTGCCATTTTAGCGCAACCGCATAGGGCGGCTTGAAAAACCAGATGAGCTGTGGGCCGAGTCCGTATTTGGCTAGGCGGTTGCCATCCCCGACGCGCTGTCCGTTTTGCACGTCATTGGTGAATTGTGACGTCACGAAGCCGTTCAGGCCCAGCCGCAGTTGTGGCAGGGCTAGGGTGATCATGTAATTGGCACCGAAATCGATATTGATGACATCGCCTGATTTATAGTTGGTGGCGCCGTTTTTGGAATTGATCTGCAATTCGCCTTCGGCCGAGACATCGAAACGCTTCGTCGGCATCCAGGTCAGGGCGGCTTCCTGATTGAAGGCAAAGACATGAGTCGTTTCATTGACGAGATCGGTCCTGCTGAAAGAACCGATGGGCAGAAACGCCCCTTCCCCCAGATAGACATGCACTGTTGGCGTGTGCCAGGAGAGATAGAGCGGCGCGACATAGAGCCAGTTGGCGCCGAATGCTGTACCGCCTTGTCCGCCAGCCCGCAAGGTCAGGCTGTTGATCGCGAGAATGGCGCTGCTAGAGATCGTGGCGCCGAGAAACTGCCCGTTCCAGCTATGGAAAAGCCGTGCGGCGTTGGCGATGGCGGTCGCCCTGAATCCCGGTACGGCAGATTTTCTGCTTGTGCTGGAATAAGCCCCATTCGGATTGACCACAAAGTAATCCTGCCAGAATGTCTGGCCGGGTGGCGGTGTCAAAGCCGGATAGACGGTCTGCACGCCAGAGGCCCAGTTGGTCTGCCCGCCTTCGGTCGCCTGTGCCGTGGGCGCCATGCCCGAACAGACCACGCCCAGGCAGACGATGCGCAGGCAGATCACACCCAAAGAGCTTGCGATTGACGCTGTGGTTTTCAGGACCTGTCTCATCTCATCCCCGCTTGAAATCGAGCGGAAATCCCAGCATGCAGACAGGGCAGTGTTCTTGTCCGGAGGAGAACGTTTTCTTGCCTCAGGGCTCCGGATTGTTCCAAAGCGGAACAATAACGATACCGCAACATTTTATGCCGTGCTAACCGGGGTTCTGCGGTCGGATGACGACACAGACGGAGGCAAAGTGACATGCCGCTGGCATTGCAGAGTTACGATATTGCAGGTCTGTCGCCCCGGGCCGGGGTCGAGTTCTGGCACGATATCGTCTGTCGGTCGTTCGTCCCGCTCGAATGCCAACCGCAACAGGGCGCGTTTCGAGGGGCGGTCACACGTCTCGCGCTCGATTCCTGTAGCGTCTCGACTGTACGGTCCAGCGCGCAATCGGTCTCACGCACGCGTCGCCTGATCAGTGCCTCCGACGAGACTCATTATCTGCTGAGCCTTGGGGTCAGTGGCAGGGGGCAGGTCGTTCAGGATGGGCGCGAGGCAATCGTTCTGCCTGGCACGTTCTCGCTCTATCATACGAGCCGCCCCTATACGCTGCGTTTCGACCGCGATTTCGAACAGATCATTTTCATGCTGCCTGCCGAGGCGCTGAATTCCCGCTTTGGCCATGCGGATCATCTCACGGCGACACTGATCGATACGTCCAACCCGCTGACCGAGCTGACACGCCACTTCCTGACCGGTTGATGGCTACGACGCGCGCGATGCCCGATATGCTGGTGTCCAAACTCACCGCGCAGGCGGCGGAACTGGTCGCGACCATGCTGATCGCCTCGGGCAGTCGCTCTGGTGCGCCCACATCGCATCGCATGGCCATGGGGCTGCAGATACGCAATGCCATCGAGATGCGCCTGCGCGATCCCGATCTCGGGCGCAAGGCGCTTGCAGAGCAGTTTCGTATTTCCACCCGGTATCTCGACGATCTCTTTGCGGATGAGGGGATGGGGGTGGCGGAATATGTCATGAAACGCCGACTGGAATGGGCGCGTGGCGCCCTGTCCGATCCGAGCCGGGACCGTTATCAGATCGGCGAAATCGCCCGGATGAGCGGTTTTGTCAGCCAGGCCCATTTCAGCCGTGTTTTTTCCGCGGCCTATCGATGCTCGCCGCGAGATTATCGCAGCAGGCGAGAGGAGAGGCGCGATCAGCCGTTCTGAAACCATCCGATAGCGTTAACAACGGCAGGCATGTTTTGCTTCCCTCTCAGACAAGACAGAAATTCGTTCCGACCTAAGATCGATTTTGTTCCGGGCATTTTCCGCCCGATCAGACATCAACGGACGGAGCAGAGAAATGAGCCTCAAGCACCCTCGATACAAGGTCGCTGTCGTGCAGGCAGCCCCGGTCTTTCTCGATCTCGACGCCACGATCGACAAGACGATCGCCCTGATCAGGGAGGCCGCGTCTTCGGGGGCCGCTCTCATCGCTTTCCCCGAGACGTTCATTCCTGGCTATCCGTGGCATATCTGGCTCGACAGCCCGGCCTGGTCGATCGGCAAGGGCTTCACCAGCCGTTATTTCGACAACTCGCTTGCTTATGACAGCCCCGAGGCCGACCGCCTGCGCAAGGCCGTCAGAGAGGCAGGCATCACCGCCGTACTGGGCCTGTCGGAGCGTTACGAGGGCTCGCTCTATATCGCCCAATGGATTCTCGGTCCCGATGGCGAAACGGTCGCAACAAGACGCAAGCTGCGCGTGACCCACGTAGAGCGCACGGTTTATGGTGAGGGCGATGGCAGCGATCTGGCTGTGCATGACCTGCCGGGTCTGGGCCGTGTGGGGGCGCTGTGCTGCTGGGAGCATATCCAGCCCCTGACGAAATACGCCATGTACGCCCAGAACGAGCAGGTTCATGTGGGCGCCTGGCCCAGCTTCTCGCTTTACGAGCCCTTCGCCTATGCGCTGAGTGCCGAGGTCAATACCGCAGCGTCGCGTGTCTACGCGGTTGAAGGCGGCTGTTTCGTGCTGGCGCCTTGTGCGATCGTTTCCGAAGCCATGCTCGACACGCTATGCGACACGCCGAACAAGCGTGAGCTTTTGCGTGCCGGTGGCGCCGCCGCTCGCATTTTCGGCCCCGATGGGCGCGAGCTTGCCACGCCTCTCGCACCGGATGAGGAAGGGCTGCTCTACGCGGAGATCGATCTGGCGGCCATACCCGTCGCCAAGGCTTCGGCCGATCCCGTCGGTCATTACTCGCGTCCCGATGTTACCCGGCTGTTGTTCAATCCGACCAGAGCGCGGCGCGTGGAGTATGTGAGGCCAGCTGATCCTGATCCGGTCGAGACCGCGTCGTTCTCCTTTCCGCATTCCCTTCCCCTCTCTGGCGAGGTCTGATCATGGAAAGCGCCATTGCGCCCCATCTCCGTTGTCCGCGTTCGCGCGAGCGGCGTATTGCCAATGATTTTCAGCCGCCTTTTCCTGCTTGGACGGCGCGCGGCAACACGACTTCGTCTCAGTGCGTCATGGGCTATATCGGGGTGCAATGGCGCGAAAATAGGCTGGCAGCAAAGGCAGAAGCCCTGCTCGCCGCACTGGCTCGCGGGCTCGGTGAAGGGGAGGCGGCTCATGGCATCGAACGTGCCAGCTTTGTCGATGGGGCTGAATGGCATAATGACGTGCTGATCGGCTATTGGCCCGACCTCGCTTCCTATCAGGCCTGGTGGCACCAGCATGATGCATGGTGGGCCGATCCGGTGCGAGAGGGTGGGGGCCTGGGCCTCTATCGTGAGATCTATCTGCCTCGCAGTACTCATCTCGAAACGCTGTTCAGCGCGTCCGACCGATTGGAAGGGATTGCTGTCATGCTTGGAGAGAGAAGTGCCGAGCCGATACAGGAACATGGCTATTGGGGTGGTATGCGTGACCGTTTGCCCGCCAGCCAGACAGAGGCATTGGCTTCCTCCGGCGATAGAGTTGTGATGGTAGACACGCCCCTGCGCCGACGCGTGATCAGTCATGAAGGGGTCGCGCTGATTCGGTCGGGTCAGGACTGGTCAGATGTGACGGGAGAAGAGCTGACGCTCTATTGCGAGCGCATAGAACCGACCCTGCGTGCGGGTATGGAGTTCCTGCGCGATGAGGGGCTCGGCATCGGGTGTTATTTCAATCGCTATATGAGCGTCAGCACAATTGATGGCGGCAAACCATGTCGCAGTTTCGGCATGAGCGCCTGGCGCGATCTTGCCGCGATGGAACGTTGGGCCGAGCATCACCCGACCCATAAGGCGATCTTCGGCGACTTCCTTCAGGTCGTGCAGGCATTGCAGGGCAAGCTCGCCCTGCGTCTGTTCCATGAGGTCGCCGTTCTCCAAAGCGATACCCAGATACTCGAGTATATCAGCTGTCATGATCGCACTGGCATGCTGAACGGTCTGGTGTAAAATCGCACAGACAGGGCAGGTGTGCGGAGGGCAGCCAGTATGCCCCCGCCCGCCCGCTTTCATCGGGCAGGGAAGATCTCACCCACCATCGACTCACTTAGGTGCCAGAGTGCCTCGGCGCGAGCGGGATCCAGGGCGTAGGCGCGCACACCGGGGATGGTGATACCAAGCGGCGCGTCATCGGGCACGATGGCACTCACGCTGCAATTCTCGCCATAGCGCCCGCCAATGGCTTCCGGATCGGCAATTGTTGCTGCCCAGACAGCGCTTGCTGCGCCTTGCGGGATGGATTTAAAGGCGAAAGGCGGTCGCCCGGCATCGGCTTCCTGCTGATTGATCCCCTCGATCATGCTTCGATCGCGCCTTCGGGCATGTGACGCGTCAACTCGGTTGCGATCCCACCGGGATGCACAGCCATGGCGCGGATGCCACGGTCCTATGTCGGGCATCGAGCGCCACGGCAAACAGGATATTGGCCGTCTTCGACCGGCCGTAAGCGCCAAAAGGCGTATAGTCGCTGCGTTCGAAATTCGGGTCGTCCAGATCGACATCGCCATAGCGGTGCCCGGCGGAGGACAGCATGATGACCCGTCCCTCCGGTTTTACGAGCGGCATAAGTCGGTTCACGAGTACGAAATGTCCGAGATGATTGGTGCCAAACTGCGTTTCGAACCCATCCTTTGTATGCCCGAGCGGCGTCGCCATGACCCCGGCATTTGCGATCAGCGCATCGAATGAAAGGTTTTCTGCCAGAAGACGATCGGCACATTCACGCACGCTGGCAAGATCGGCGAGATCGAGGGTTTCAAGCCTGAGCAAAGCGGGATCGATCAGGCAGGTAGCGTCTCGAGCCTTGGCAAGATCGCGCGCGGTACCGACGACCTGTGCGCCATGAGCGACCAGCGCCCGGACGGTTTCGACGCCCAGACCCGCCGAAGCGCCGGTCACGAGATAGCGTTTGCCATCGAGCGAGACACCGCTGAGCACGTCATCGGTGGTCGTTTGCGCATTGAAGAAATTGGACATGAACAGCCTCTTGGGCAGAAAGCGCGAACATCTTGCCGGCCGACAGGACGCAAGCTAAACGGAAGCATACTCCGTTTTCTGTATACGGAATCATATTCCGCTTAACAAGAGGTTTCTTACCGATGAGTGACTCCCCCAAAGCGCGTCGACCGCGTGCGGATGGGCAGCGCAGCCGTCTGGCTCTTCTGGCCGCAGCCCGCAGCGCCTTCATGGCGGGAGAGAGCGATATTCGCATGGATGCCATCGCGGCCCGTGCCGGAGTCGGTGTCGGGACGCTTTATCGCCATTTCGCCGACCGTTCCGCGCTGATTGAGGCTGTCTATGCCGATGAGCGCGATCAGCTCGTGGCGTCTGCCCCGGTTCTGGCCGGGCGTCATGAACCGCTCGAGGCCTTGCGCCAGTGGATGCAGCTTTTCGTGGCTTATGCCGCGACCAAGAAGATCATGACGCCGGTGCTCGAAACCGTAAGCGGCGGGGCGGCCTCGCTGCATGAGCGCTCTGGCGCACCGATCATCGCGGCTATGCAGAACCTGACATCGGCCTGCGTCACAGCGGGCATTCTGCGAGACGATATCGATCCTATGGATTTGCTACGTGCGGTCTACGGAGTCTGCACGATTGCGGGAGACAGACCGCAACAGGCCATCCAGTTCGTCGATATCGTTCTGGCGGGCGCCCGACCCGGTACGGCAGTCTAGAGAGGCTGGCAGACCGGGTCGGTGCCGCGCTCTTTCATTTCATGGGGAAACCGAGCGCGCGTAGAGAGGCCATCATCGTGTCGCGTCCATGCAGGGCAGCTCGTGTGGCGATACGCTTGGCCATGGCGGCAGACCAGCGTCGGGGGGGCAGACCTTGTTCTTTCTGGAATGCATCATCGAGCGCATTATAAGCCGCAATGATTTCAGCTTCTGCATCGAGATCGTAACGCTCACGATGCAGGACGGCTTTTTGTGGCAGACGTGGCTTGATGCTTGCAGGCTCGGCTGGGTCGGGATAGCCGACGCACAGGCCGAACAGCCCGGCGCAGCCTTCGGGCAAAGCGAGTTTTTCCGCAATTTCCTTAGGGTGGTTTCGCAGCCCGCCGATATAGACGGTGCCGAGCCCTGCCGCCTCGAGTGCGCTGACGGCATTCTGGGCTGCCAGCGCCGTGTCGATGGCAGCGATCAGGAAGGCTTCCGTATAATCGAGCGCTTCATGCGTTTCTGCCTCGCTCCTGGCGATCCGCTGAAGGCGGGAGAGATCGGCCACCCAGACCAGAAAAACCGGGGCTGTCGCGATATGCTCCTGATTGCCGCAGAGAGTTGCCAGACGGGCGCGTCTGACCGGATCCTCGACAGCGACTACACTCCAGCATTGCAGATTGCTGGAAGTCGCGGCCGATTGTGCCGCCGCGATGGCGGCTTCGATCGTGCCTTCAGGCAGCGCATCGGGCAGATAGGCGCGTACGGAACGATGGGTCAGAAGAGAGTCGAAAACGGCGCTCTGGCTGACCTTGTTATCCGTCAGAGCCCCGGCAAGATTTTCGGGAAGAGGCGAACGATAACGCTGCTGCCAGAGAGAAGAGAGGCGATCGGTCATGGCAAGGCTCCGCATGAGGGGGCCTGCCGGTAACGGGGCGGTTCAGCCTTTGCCGTGCAGCATGGCAGTACCGCCCTGTGGTGCAGGCCTCAGGCCGGGTAGGTTAGAAGTGAATGCAGCGGCACGTCCAGCTTGTCGCGTCCGCCAAGACCGTCAAGCTCGACCAGCACCGAGGTGCCGACAACTTCGGCGCCGACATTCTGCAGCAGCTTGATCGAAGCAGCGAGCGTGCCCCCCGTCGCAAGCAGATCGTCAAGCACGACTACGCGCTGGCCGGGCTTGATGGCATCGGCCTGGATGTGTAGCTCGTCCTGACCGTACTCGAGACCGTATTTCAGCGAGATGGTCTTGCCCGGCAGCTTGCCCGGCTTGCGCAGCATGATGAAGCCGCAGCCAAGACGCATGGCGACCGGGGCGGCTGTCAGAAAGCCGCGGCTTTCGATCCCGGCCAGCAGATCGGGCTGCCAGGGCGCGATGGCGCGCGTCAGACGAGCGGTGGCGATCTGCCAGGCATCGGCGTTACGGATCAGGGTCGAGATGTCGTAGAACAGGATACCGGGTTTGGGAAAATCCGGGATCTCGCGAATATATTTCTTGAGATCGAGCTCGGGCTGATCGCCATGCGGCGTGTTCTGGGTCATGTTGCTGCTTCTCTTCCCTGCTGCGTAACATCGTCAAAAGGCGCGGCATCTAGCCGCGTCAGGCCTCAAATGTAAATGTCAGGCCGTCGTATAATGTCAGCGCGACGACGCTCGAGCCTTTTCGACAGCCTCAATGAGCGCGGCACGACGAAACGGCTTGGGCAGGATCACGGCGCCCGGCACCAGATCGTCGCGTGACGAGCGTCTTCGAAATCGCCAGAGATCAGAATGACCGGCAGACCGGGCTGGGTCTCGCGCAGTTTGCGCGCCAGCGCATCGCCGTTCAGTGCGCCGGGCAGATTGAGATCCGAGATGATCAGAGACGGCGCGCGGGTTGCCGCAAGCGAGAGCGCCTCTTCTGCGAGATGGCCCGGTTGATCGTCTGCCCCGCAGAGGAAAGAATCGCCTCGACGATAAGGGCGATTGAATCGTCATCCTCTACAAGCAGGACAGGCGAATCGGTCATAAAGGGCTCTCCGGAAAGGCTGATTACTCAGCCGAAGCGACAGGGTGGCGGGTATGCGGACGCATCACCGCGAACACTCCCATCATCAGTGCCGCAAACAGCATCAGCGCTGCCATGGGCATAGGGGTATCCGCCGGAAGAACGCCGATTGCCGTGCTCGCAAGAGAACCTAACGCGTATTGCATGGTTCCGGCAAAGGCCGAGGCACTTCCGGCATATTGCGACTGGTTACTCAGCGCCCCGACCATGGCATTGGGGCCGATAATGCCGGTCATGCCCAGAGTAATCATCATGCAGCCCACGATCGGAATCAGCATGACAGGCCGGATATGCTGCGTCGGGCCCGGATATTGTTCAGCCACCATCACGACAACCAGAAGGGCGATGGCACCGAGAACAGAAAAGGCGATGCCCCAGCCGAGCATGGCGGACGAACTGACACGCCCGACTAATGCGCCGTTTATCTGTGAAGAGCCGATCATGCACACAGCAAATAGTCCGAACAACATCCCGTAATGTGCCGGTGTAAACCCGAAAATATGCTCGAAGACCGTTGGTGCCGCTGTCAGGTAGGTGAAAGAGAGAAAGCCGCAGAAGCCCCAGACGAGCGCGTTGGTGATGAAACTCCGCTCGCGGGCGATGAAGAGATAGCGATGCAGCAATGAGAGCGGTCGCAATTCGCGTCGGCTCTCGCGTGGCAAGGTCTCGGGAAAGGCCCGCAAGAGCAGAAGCACGCAGAGTGCGCCATAAACCGCAGAAACCCAGAAGATTGCCCGCCAGCTGATATAGTCCAGCGCGATCCCGCCCAGCATGGGGGCAAGAATCGGTACGATTCCCTGTATGAGAATCAGCTTTGACATCAGCTTTGCGGCGTCGTTCCCCGAGGAAAGATCGCGTACACAGGCGCTCGGGATGACGATACTGGCCGAGGCAGCGACGGCGGCAATCAGCCTGAACAGGCACATTTCGGTCATGGTCGCCGCCATGGCGCAACCGACACTGCCCAGTGTGTAGATGCTCATGCCGATGAGCATCGGAATGCGCCGACCGAAACGATCGGCCAGCGGACCCATGGTGATCTGCCCGATGGCCAGTCCGACCATCCAGGCAGAGAGCGTCATGCCTGCGCTGCCTGCCGGAGAGTTCAGCGATTTTTCGAGCGCGGGGAAAGCGGGCAGATAGATATCTGTCGAAACCGGGCCAACCGCCGTCAGAAACCCCAGAAGCAGAGGAAGCCAACTGGGCATGGCGACAGGCGCCGCGTCGGTCTGACGCCCGGTGGCTGAATTGTCAGAAAAAGAGATCCCGTCGGGAGAGGCCATGAGGCGCTCCTGCTGGATGAAGGGCTGCGAAAAATCAGGCGAAGGCCGTAGCGGTCGGGGGGCGCGCTCTTCAAGCGCATCAGGAACAAGGCAGTTTTCAGGCCAGTCTCTGGCAATGAGGTGTCAGATATCGCAGAGCCGTGGTTTTTCAATCTCTTTTTTCGTTATCGCAGCGTCTTTTAACGTAACGGCTCCGTCTGTTGCCCCTGTGTCAGGCTTATTCCTCGGTCACGTCGTGCTCGGCCAGAGCAGCCAGTTCGCTGCCCTCGCGTCTTGCCTTGACGAGTAGAACCCAGGCGAGAAGGGATGACCCGGCGAAAAGCAGTATCCCGAGCCCGATCTGAACACCCTGCCCAAGCTGAGCCCCGGCGCCGATCAGGACGAAGACGAGATTCTGAGGAATAGCCCCGATGAAGCTTGCCCAGGCAAAGGCGCCAAGCGGCACGCCATAGAGCCCGGCAGCCGCCGTCACCATCAGAGCCGACCCGACCGGCATGAGCCGAAGCGTCAGCACGGCCTGAAACGGCGCCTTTTCCAGAACATGACCGATCGGACGTAGTCTGCCCTGGAAACGCTGCTGCCAGCGCTGGCGCTGTGCGGGCGTGGCCAGGCGGCGTATCCACAGGAATCCGAGCACCGTGCCGCCCAGTGTCGCGGTCGAGGCGAGGCCGAAGCCCAAGAGCGTTCCGAACATCAACCCGGCCACGAGGCAGAGGGCCTGACGGGGCAGACCGAACAGGCTGTAGGGAATGCCGATGGCGAGAAAGATCAGCGGAGCAAGAGGCTGGTTCTTCCAGCTCTCAATGGTGGCGAGCAGAGCGCGGGTAACGGGAAAGGCGCGCACGAGCAGAAGCAGCCCGATGATGATCAGGATCGTCAGTCCCGGCTTCCAGAGGCCTTTTGGCAGGGAGCGTTTTGTTGGAAAAAGCGTCAGGGGGAGGGGCTCCAATCTGTGCACAGACAGTGCTCGAAGCATCATCCGGCAGAGCATCGTCTGATCCTGTGGCGGCAGCATGTCGGCCCAACGGGCCTGAGCATTCCTGATCCGAAGACCAGTGTGAACTTTCAGGGCTCTAGCAGGCATGATCTGTCTGAGGAAGCAATAGATGATGCAGATTGGTAACAGTGAGTGACGATTCGGTCACCTCGGCGCGTTTGTCGCCGACGTTTCGTTGCTGTTTCTTAACGTAACTGGTAGCCGGGAATTGGGTTTCTGTTTGATATCGTAACGAATGCGATGAAGTCGAATAGTGCCGTCCGTTTTGTCCAGTGCCGAGGGAAACGCTACTCTATGTCGTCCAGTTTCACGCATCGCTGTCTTAAGATGCTGCTTGCAGGTACCGCCCTTGCTGGCAGTGTTCAGGTATCGACCGCCGCGCCGACCCGCCACAAGCACTATGCGTCCACACATCGGACGGCAAAGCCCTCCACCGCGCCGGTCGCCGCCACTGCAGCCCCTGTCGCAACGATGGCCCCGCGCCCGGCGCCTGCCCCTGTCATGGCGCGCTCGCAGCCTGAAGAAATTGCCGTGACAGGCCGCAGCAGCCGTACCCGCCAGCCGGGTGGCGGCCTGATGCGTGTCGAAACGGCGCCCAAGGCCGTGCAGACCATCACGCATGACTTCATTGCCAAGCTGGCGCCCAGCGTGAACCTGCAGCAGGTCATCGCCATGCTGCCTTCCGCAAACGTCACACAGGCCGATCCTTTTGGTCTTTATACAGGCCAGACGAACATCCGTGGCTTTGACGGCACCGAAGTGGGCTGGCTGCTCGATGGCGCACCGCTCAACGATATCGGTGGCGGTCAGTTCTACGCCAACGAAGTGCTGGAATCCGAAAACCTCGATAACGTTTCGGTACAGCCCGGTTCGGTCAATATCGACACGCCGGTCACCAGCGCCTCGGCTGGTATGACCTCAATGACCATGAGCAACCCGTCGCATCATGCCGGTGGTATCATGGACGTATCGTTCGGCTCATTCGATACCTTCCGCCAGTTCATCCGTCTGAATTCGGGTGATATCGGCAATAGCGGCGTGCGCGCGATGTTCGCCTTCAGCCATACCAAGGGCAACACCTGGCGTGGCCCCGGTCAGGCCGAAAAATACCATTATGATTTCAAACTGGTGAAGGATTTCCGCAACGGAAGCCATACCGGTCTGACGGTGGCCTATAACGACCAGACCAATGATTTCTATCTGGCCCCGAATCTCAGCCAGTGGCGCACGACTGGTTATTCGACCAATTACGCGACCGATTACGCCGGTCCGAATGCTGCTGGGGCGAATTACTACAAGCTGCACGTCAACCCGTTCGAGAACGTGGTGGCGGTTCTGCCGACTCATCTTGTCATCACGCCCAAGCTGACGCTCGAGGATTCGCTCTATTTCTGGCATGGCATCGGCAACGGCACGGGTGCTTCGGTCATCAATGCTTCGTCCTATATGGGCAATCAGGCAGTCAAGCTTGATCTGGGCGGGGCGAAGAGTGTGCTCGCACTTGCACCGTCCAATCAGGAGCAGTTCCGTACCGGCAACACGATCGCGCTGCATTACAAGCCCGACAATCATCACGACCTGACGCTGGGCTGGTGGTACGAATATGCCAATCTCTACCAGTACTCGCCCTATGGCACCGTAAATCAGGCGACGGGTGAGGCGAACAATATCTGGGGTACGACCAATACCATCCAGACGACCACGGGTCAGGCTTACCGTGCGCGCGACTTCCTGTCGCTTACACAGGTCAATACGATCTTCATTGGCGATACAATGAAGTATTTCAATGATCGCCTGAACATCCTGGTCGGTTTCAAGGAAGCCATGGTGACGCGCCGGATGTATAACTACACGCCCGGTACGCAGTATAACCGTAATCTGCATACGCCAGAGCCGCTACCGCAGATCGGTATCTCATGGAATTTCAACAAGCATCATCAGATCTATGTGTCGGGCAGCACCAACTTCAAGGCGCCATCTAATACGTCTCTGGTGGACTATTACGGCACGGCGGGTGTGCAGACCCAGAAGGGCGGCGCGTCCAAGCCCGAATACACAATTCAGGAAGAGCTGGGCTATCGCTATAATGGCGAGCTGATTGTGGGCTCGATCTCGTTCTTCAACTACAACCTGACGAACCGCCAGCAGACCCTCAATTATTATGACGGGAACGCGGGTGCGAGCTACAGCCAGACGGTCAACGCAGGCGGTCAGACCACGCGCGGCGTCGATATCCAGCTTTCAACGCGTGCCTGGCATCATCTGCGTCCCTATGCGACGTTCGAATATCTGCATTCGACCATCGACAACAATATCCGTGTCGGTACGGATCTGCTGCCGACAGCGGGCAAGATTGCCGTTCGTGCCCCTGCCAAGCAGGCGAAGCTCGGGCTCGATTACGATCTCGGTGGGTTCTGGATTTCGGGTCAGGTCATGTATGTCGCAAACAATATGCCAGCTTCATGAATGACAGTTCGATCCCGCAATATGTCACCAATCAGGTCGGCATCGGTTACCGCTTCAAGAATGTCGCTTCATGAAGTCGCCGCAGATCCAGCTGAACATGACCAACCTGACCGGCGCCAAGTTCCGCAGCGGTGTCTATGGCTTCACCACCAATCTGAAGCCTACCAAGGGCGTGAATGGCACCATGATCGCGGCAGGTACACAGCCGACCTATTATCTCAACCCGCCCTTCTCGGCGATGGTCACTCTTTCGACCGGGTTCTGATCACTCTGCAATGGCCCCGACCGTCCAGCTGAAATGGCTGGCGGTCGGCTCGGCCTCGATCTCGCATTGCAGGCCTCTTCGGCCTGCATTGACGAAAATCCTTCCCTGCTCAAACGCGTGTCGGTCCAGAAGGACAGGTACGCGTTTTTTTTGTCCGAACGGGCTGATACCCCCCGTCTTGTAGGCTGTGAGACGTTCCGCATCTGGCGGGGCCATCATCGCGGCCGATTTGCCCCCAAGCGCAGCGGCAACTGCCTTGAGATGCAGTTTGTGGTCCGAGCGTATGATGGCGCAGGCGGGTTTGTCCTTGTCGACCCAGACCATCAGCGTCTTGAACACGCGTTCAGGCGAGATGCCGAGCGACTCTGCCGCCTGCAACCCCTTACGGCTTGCTTCGGGGTCATACTCATGGGTGTACAGGGTATAGGCCACGCCCTCTTTCTCCAGCAGAACGAGGGCGGGGGTCTGGCCAGAGGCGGGCTTCATCGATGGTTCTCCTTACAGGGCGTTTCAGCCCGGTATCAGAAAACCGCCTCGTCCGGCTGTCAAATGGGTTTCAGCCCTGCTCGACTTCCAGAGGTTGGGGAAACGGCTTGCGGCGCAGAAACGCCAGTACATTGCCAAGCAGGATCAGCACCAAGCCGGCCAGCATTGGCACAGACCAGCGCACTTGCTCGAAAAAAGCCGACATGCCGAGTGCAATGACCGGCGAGAGAATGGTGGCGTAAGCTGCCCGGTCCGCCCCGATGCGACGCACCAGCTCCAGATAGAACAGAAAGCCCACGATGGAGCCGAACAGGATCAGGTAGACCAGCCCTGTCATCCAGCGCCATGTCAGGGGAAAGCCATAGCCATGACCAGCCAGAGGGATGAAGAGCGCCATGATGGCCGCGCCGCTGAGCATGCCCCAGAATACGGTATTGGTGAGGCTCAGGGTGTAACGTCCCATCTGGCGCGAGAACATGTTGCCGCAGGAGAACAGAAATGTACCCAGCAGGGCAAAGCCGAGCCCGATCAGCGTGTGATGCCAGTTGCCATGCCCTATCCCGCCTGCCAGCAAGAGGGCAACACCGCATACGCCGAGCAACCCGCCTGCCAGCACGCGCAGATCGGGTTTCTGTCTGAAGAATAGCCAGAGATTGAGCGTGTTGAGCAGGGTGGCCATGCTGAAAACGACCGATACCGTGCCGCTAGGCAGATACAGCTCCGACGTATAGATGCCGAGATAATTGCATGAGAACAGGCAGGCCCCCATGCCCAGGATCCATACCCAGGCAGAAGCGGGTGGGCGTCGTAGCTTTCCGGTTATGGCGAGGCTGGCACCGATCAGACCCGCTGAGAAAAGAAAGCGCCAGAATATAGCGACATCGGCGGTTGTGCCGCCAATCTGAAGAGTGATGGCAAACCAGGTCAGGCCCCAGAAGATAACGACTGCAAAAAAGAGGAAGGGGGCCATTTATGTGCTTTCTTGGTGCAGGGTTCGTAGCAACTCACCCTATGGGATCGCAGTTTCGGAAAAAAGACTGAAACAGTGCACAAAATATCCGCGCCATGCGACTTTGCGCGAGATCATGCGTTCAAGCGGCTCCCCTGCCTGAGGCAGACTTCTGCGGGATAATCGTCAGGAGGCAGGGCCTAGTGAGAAGGAACAGCACTATGAGCTCATTCACCGATAAGGTCAGCGGCACCGTCAAGCAGGTTGTCGGCTCGATCAAAGAAGAAGCCGGCAAGCTGACAGATAACGAGAAGCTTCAGGCTGAGGGAGCTGCCCAGAACCTCGAAGGCAAGGCCGAAAAGGCCAAGGGCGACGTAAAGGCGCCGTCAATAACGGTATCGACAGTGTGAAAGACGGCCTCAACAAGCTCTGAGCCTCTTCTGTGAAAGCCGCCTTGCCCGATGGTGCGAGGCGGCTTTTGTGTGTCTGGCGTCCGATCAGACCAGAATGGCAATGGCCGAGGCTGCCAGCAGGCCACCCATGATGTGATTGATCAGGGTAATATGTTCCGGCTTGTCGCCCAGCCGATAAAGATACAGTCCAAGCGCGGTACAGCCGAGCTGGGACAGCAGACCGATTGCCAGCTTGATGCCTATCAGCGCCGAGAGTGCGAAAAACCAACGTGGCCCTTGGGACAGATAAGTCGTGCCGGTGGTCAGAGCCATCATCTAGGCTTTCGGATTAGACCAGCAGAGCACAAACGCTTTGCCCCAGTGCGGCAAGAGTCCGGCAGGCACTTCATCAGGGCGCGTTCACGCGTTTGTCCAGGCAAGATAAAGCATCGAGCAGCCCCCCAGAATGCCAAGTATCCGAACAGGACCGGAGGCATGGTGTAAAATCGCAGCGCCTCCCATGCTCCCAGTAACAGCATCGATCCGAAAGCCAGGGTGATCGCCAGAATGCAGAGCAGAGTGCGCCTTAGTCCCGAGCGTGCAGCAACGCTCATGATCAACAGGTTGTTCGGTCCAGGGCTCGCTGAGCTCGTCAGGGCGAAAATCAGGAAGGAGATGAACGCCGTAGAAGAAAGGCCAGCCGGCAGCGCGGTAGGGAAAAGCTCTTTCATCGAAGGGGGAACCTCGTAAGGGCCACCCGGCGAGACCAGAAACAACCCCGCCGTTGCGGCGGGGTTGGACACAGGGCCTAGCAGAAACTCTGCGTGCGCACCGATCCGCCCCTGCCTGTGCAGGAAATGGATACGACAACGACGGAGACGCGATGCTGAGCCATGAAAAAACCGAGCTTATCCCCCTCCGGGGCACAGGCAA
>NZ_BAKW01000018.1 GCF_000614545.1 Asaia platycodi JCM 25414
ATCTCAGTTCCCAAGGCAGCCACCGCAGCGTGTTCCTCTGCGGTGAACGCTTTTAGACCCCACACCCATACCCGTCAATCATAAAAATTAGAAAAAATGACAGATCAGTGAAAAAAAGTCTCGCCATAAGCCGAGAGACCTTCACAAACTGCGGCGTCAGATAGCAAAAAGGGGGCTTACGCCCCCTCCCCTTTAGTACACAGAACTACCGGTCTCAGAAATCGACGCTTGCCGTTCCCCCTACAAAGAAAGGCGAAGCCACGTAATAGGTTGAGCTCGACGCAGCGATCTTGCCGCCATAAACACCGGTTGTGGCCTTGCCGTTGGCGGTGACGCCGTTCACGAAGCAAGATAGTGATTGTTCGTGATGTTCTGGATATTCAGCTGAAGAACCGGATTTTTCATGAACGCGAAGTTCCTGAAGCGATAACCGGCGTGAACGTTCATGGTGACATAGCTCGGGATCGAGGTGTCATTATTGAACGTTGCATATTGCTTGCCGACATATTTCAGCGCGAAGCCGCTGAAGAGGTGGCCGTCGTCGTAATCCAGGTTGAAGGCTACCTGCTGGCGAGCCGTCTGGGGCGCGAACTTGCCTTTGCTTTTCACATAGTCGCCTGTGCTTCCTGCGGCGATATTACTGTCTGTGCGCGCGTTGATATACTCCGCCGACACGTAGGGGCGCAGGTGGTAGAGGATCGGGCGCGTGCCGATTTCGAAATCGACACCCATCAGCGTGTGAACCGCCCCCGTTGATACTCTGCGAATAATACGAGCCGTTCGGCAGCACGACGGTCTGTGAGTAAAGGCGGTTTGTGAAATTATAGTGGAAATAGGTAAGCGTGCTGTTGAACAGGCTGCCCTGATAACGAACGCCCGCCTCTTCCGAAATCGAGATTTCAGGCTTCTGGTTAGGATTGGCCTGAGTGCTGTATCCAACGCCCTTCGTATAGGTGCCTGCATCGTAGAGCGAAGTGTTCATCGGAATGCGGAAATTGGTGGTACCCGAAGCGAAAAGCTGGAACTGATTGTTCAGCTTGTAACGGATCGATGCCGCCGGGAGCGGCTCGTTCCAGCTTCCACGGATATAGCGACCTGTTGATGTATCGGGCAGGTTGTTCTGCCCCTGACGCGTGATCATCGCATATTTCAGACCGCCTTCGAGCGTCAGACGATTATTGAGCAACGAGAGCGAATCATCGATGAAGAGCGTGTGGATGCGCGTCTGTGTAAGCGTATCGCGATACTGTGCCGTTTCACCATTGGAAAGAACAAGATTAGGCCCGCCGCCATACTCATCGAGTGGAGCGCCGGTCGCGGCATCGACAAGACTGTAGGGCGATGTCTGGATCTGCTTCGAATATTCGAACCAGTAGCCGATCATGAGACGATTGGCACCCGTGTGCAAAGCGAGCTTCGTGACTGCACCGGGACGATAGGTCTGTGTGTTCGACGGGTTATACAGAAGCAGGCTCTTGGTATTCGACGAATTGTAGGAGCCGATCGACCCGCTCAAGGTCTGAGCCCCGTATTGCTGGCTCGTCAGGCTCTCACTGTAAGCGCCGCCACCATTGCCATTGCCGTACCAGAAATAGGGCGTTTCCGTCAGCGTCAGGTGATCGGTCAGCGTAAAGGTGGACGGGGCGCTGGCATAGATATTGGTGAATGGGTTCTGGTGCAGCTTATAGTAGTTTCCGCTTGGGCTCTTGGGGTTCCATTTGGAATCATACGTGTAGCTGGTGCCATATTTCTGCCAGTTGGCAAGTGACATGGACGGAAACAGCGTGCTGTCACTCTGGTTGCCAACGATCGCCAGCGAAATACGGTTACCCTGACCCCATTCATTGACCCATTTCGTCTCGCCATGAAGCTTCTTCTGGGCGCCTGGGCCGCGCCATGAATCCTCATGGGCTGCCGAGAAGGAGACGTAACCCTTCAGATGCGTATTGCCGATACGGCCTGTATCGACACGGCCAAAGATACGCCGTGAGTTGTAACTTCCGTATGTTCCGTCCAGATGACCGCCGAAGCGCTCGGCAGGATCGAGCAGATACATGTTAACGGCACCACCGGAGGCGCTGATATGCGGGCTATCGAGGTCAGCCGAGCCCTGCTCGACATTGATCGTCCGCAGATTTTCGGAATCGACGATTTCCTGCGGGTAAACCGCATAATTGCCGATATCGTTGATGGGAAAACCTTCAAGCGTGAAGCCGATCTGACTGGCATTGAGACCACGCAAGGTCAGATTGCCGCCATTGAGACCAAGCGGGTCGACCGAAGTCGTATTCACGCCTGGCAGCATGGCAATGAGCTGCATGGGATTGAGGCCGGGCGTCTGCTTTGCAATGAATTCCTGAGTGACGGTGGATCGGGATTTCGCCGCGTCTTCACGAACCATCAAGCCGCCACCGGCCGCCGTGTGACGACTGGCGCGCACCTGCACCGTCTCACTTTTTGCAGCGTCAGTTGGCGCCGTTGAGCCCATCATCGACGGGCCATCGTCAGCCTTTGCCGCCGACTTTTGGGTCTGGCCCTTAGAACCCGACGCAACATTTCGTGAGGGGCTGACCTGCGCGGACGCTGCTGAAATCTGCAACGCGAGAACAGACGTTGCACAGAGAAAAAAACGGGCTCTCAAACTCATCATGGTTCCTGAAGCTTAATAGCTGATCGTTAAAAGGATTTAACGAATTGACGATAGCCATTAACACGCAGCCGAAACAATCACGATGAAAGTTTAATGACGATACTCTTTTAAGAAATCGTTTCTTTTCAGTTACATATGATACAATGATGCCTCTCGGAAGTATTTCTATCGACCGGGATCGTTATACGAAGAGTGTTCTGGAAATGGAGAACCGCAATCGGTTTACTGTAAGTCCACGAAGTGACCATATGAAGGAATATAATATCTATATAAAATAAATCAGACATAGTAACTGCTTTATCATCACTTATATTTCGTTAATTCATACTCATTGTTAGAGACAACCCTTCCTCCGACACCCATCCGAGACCCGATACTGTGATCGATAGACTTTCTGTAAACACATTTCCTGCTTGATCACCGCCCTCGCTTTGTCGTCAGCCTCTAGTCAGGCGTCAGACAACCAGACGCAGACGCCCCACGAAAACACAGCAGATGATCAACTCTCTTCCCTGGATTCATGGTCCGGCAACAATTCGGACGGAAGGTAGCTCCGGACTCAAAATCCCGACGGGATATGAGGGGCTATCACCTCCAAACGGCAAGAAGTTCCTCGCTCTGCTCGGCAATCTCGTTTCGACAAGCGACAATGAGGGCTATATTTTTCAGCCAGAGGCGAAGGATAAAGACTGGTTCCTGGATTTTCATTACGTGAATTCCGGTCATGTCAGCGATACAGACACAATCGACGCGGCAGAGCTGTTTGGTTCGATGGCCGCTCATTCAGCAGAAGAGAATAAGGAGAGAAAGGCCGCTCACCTCCCTCAGCTGTTTCTTGCCGGGTGGCAGGCTCCCCCGCACTACGATCAGCAGACCCACCACCTCGAATGGGCGTACCAGTTCAGGACAGATGACGGCTCACTCATCACCAACCTCAATACGCGAGTGCTGACACGCACCGGCTATTACCGCGTTCTTATGGTCGGAAACGTCGATAGCTATGGGGCAGACAGAGACGAGTTCAATAATGCCCTGACGTCCCTTCAGCCAACTTCGGGTAATTGCTACAGCGATTTCAAGAGCGGCGACAAACTGGCTGAATATGGTCTGATGGGGCTTATCGGCGGCGGAACGGCGGCAGTCGCCGTCAAAACCGGGCTGGTTGGCGTCGTTATCACTTTTATTGTCAAGTTTGGCTCGGCGCTGTTCAGCTCGAAGGCGATCGTCGCCGTGATCGGCTTTTTCGCTCTCCTCTGGAGACGCCTCAAAGGCATGTTTTCTCGCAAGAACGACAGGTGACATGCATTCCTTGGATGCGCCCATCATCTTCTCAGCATGTGCCGCCCTGCGTTTCTGAGCGGCCATGATGCTGATCCCAAAGCGCAAGAAGCTGTGCAGAATCCCGAATCAGTGCTGAGGGAAAAGCCATTGAGCTGAAATGAGATTGTAAAAGCTTCCCTCACCGCTTCGAGAAGCCGAACGACTCAGAGTGAGACTACTGAAACGAGGACGGGTAGGCTTCTCTTTCGGGAGCCCATAATCTTCAGATCGCAATTGAGAAGGTTTTTGGCTGGGGGACCTGGATTCGAACCAGGGCTGACCGGGTCAGAGCCGGTAGTTCTACCGCTAAACTATCCCCCAGCATCTTTGCAGAAGCTGATTGCCTTGCGGTGGCGGTGAAATAGCATCCACCCCGGTAAGCCGCAACCCCCTTATTCGCTTTTTTTTTCAGAAATTGGACCTCGACAGGGCATAAAATGCTTGCTGCGCCACCTTGCCGCTATCACATTGTTTTTGACGTAAGATTTCATGTCGGGATCAGGATGAGGGGGGACGATTATGGGCTATAGCCGTAGCGAGACGCTGTCATCCCATACGCCTGAAGGCGCACCGTTCAGGCATTTTGCTGCGTTAGACCTGGGCACCAATAATTGTCGGCTCATGATCGCGCGGCGCACGGACAGTGGCGTGCAGATTCTCGACCGCCAGAACCGCATGGTCTGCCTTGGCGAAGGTCTTATCGAAACTGGCGAGCTGAGCGCACGGGCGATGGATCGGGCGGTACGCACACTCGACTCTTTCGCCGCAAGGATGAAGGGGCTTCCTTCGCTCCAAGTTCGCGCGGTTGCCACGGAAGCCTGCCGACGGGCGCTCAATCGTGACAGCTTCCTGTCTCGCGTCCATTCCGAGACCGGACTTTCGCTCGAAATCATTTCCCCACGAGAAGAAGTGGAGCTCGCCGTCGAAGGGTGTCGCACGCTGCTGCATCGTGCGCAGAAACCGGGTGAGCGTGCCATCGTCTTCGACATCGGCGGCGGGTCGACCGAGATCGCCTGGCTACGCCTGAGCCCTGAGACACGCGGGCATGAATTGGTCAGCCTGGTCAGCTTGCCATACGGCGTCGTGACCCTGTCGGAACAGTTCGGCCGCTCACGCCAGTCCTCCCCCTCCCTGGGGGAGACAGATCTTTACGAGACGATGGTGGAAACGGTGCGCAAGCCCCTGCTCGCCTTCGAGGCAATCCATCAGATCGGCAGGGAGATGCAGCGTGGCGCCGTTCAGATGCTCGGCACCAGCGGCACTGTTACGACACTGGCGAGCATGGCTCAGAACCTGACCCGCTATAGCCGTTACGCCGTCGATGGATTCTCGCTCTCGGCGCAGGCGGCACACGACGCCATCTCCACTGTCCGCAGCGCATCCTCTGGAGAACAGCAGGCACCTTCAGCGCTTTCACCGGACAGACAGCATTTCATGCTGCCTGGTTGCGCCATCTTTGAGGCAATTCACAGCGTATGGCCGTCTCAACAGATCATCGTCGCCGATCGTGGGTTGCGAGACGGCATGGTGGCGCGCATGGCAGCCCAGGCACGAAACAGCCGCGTTATCGCCGATAACCCGACGCGTAATGGCGTCAACCGCCGGAGTAGCATGATTATCGTGGCCATGTGGCACCGTCTTCCTTTATGTGACGCCCATGAGCAAAAATAGTGACAAGCGCGGCGGCAAGAACGGAAAGCTTCAGAGAAAAGGGTTCCCGGGAAAGCCTCAAGAGTTCGACCGCACCCGGCCAATCCGACAGCACGCTCGACGGAAGCTCCGTCCAGAATGCGCGCAACAAGACAATTATGCTGCGCACGGCGCGTGGCCGTTCGACTGCCCAGCAGCGCTGGCTCAATCGGCAGCTGAACGACCCGTATGTTGCGGCAGCTCGCAAGCAGGGGTGGCGCTCACGCGCGGCATTCAAGCTGATCGAAATCGACGACCGGCTGAACCTTATCAAGCCGGGCATGAAAATCATTGATCTGGGGGCAGCGCCCGGTGGGTGGACGCAGGTCGCGGTCAAGCGCGGGGCGAGCGCGGTTGTCGGGGTCGATCTCTTGCCCGTCGACCCGGTGAGCGACGCCACCATCATAGAAGGCGATTTTACCGATCCAGAGATGCCGGCGCGGCTTATCGAATTATTGGGCGGTCCCGCAGATCTGGTGTTATCGGATATGGCGCCCAACACAACAGGCCATGCGCCGACCGATCATATGCGCATCATGGGTCTCGCCGAAGGGGCGCTGGATTTCGCGATGCAGGTTCTGGCAGTTGGCGGCGGCTTTGTCGCCAAGGTGTTTCAGGGCGGGTCGGAGCGCCAGATGCTCGAACCGATGAAACTGGCATTCTCAAGTGTCAAACATCTTAAGCCGCCCGCTTCACGCAAGGAATCGAGCGAGCTTTATGTTGTAGCGACCGGGTTCAGGCCCGATCGCCTCAATCAGGACTGATTATTCAGCCACGTCCCACAGCCAGGCGGCACCGCGTACGCCTGAGCTGTCGCCGTGCTTGTTGCGAACGATCGGGGTGGTGCAGACAGGCGTGATGACATGGCGCGCGAGAAGCGGCGGCACACGGTCATAGATGCTGTCGAGATTGGACACCCCGCCACCGAGCACGATGATATCAGGGTCGAGGAAATTGATCGCAAGCGCGCAAGCACGCGAGAAGCGGTCCATATAACGATCGAGCGCGCCGATTGCCGCGATATCCCCGCTGGCGGCGGCCTCTTCGATACCCGCCGTGTTGTGGTGACCGATGCCCTTCCAGTCCTTGGCCAATTCAGGGCCGCACAGATAGCGTTCGAGGCAACCCTCATTGCCGCAGAAACATTTCGGCAACGGGAATTCTTCAAGCCGCGTCCAGGGGAGCGGCGTGTGCCCCCATTCACCGGCAATGCTGTGACGACCACCGATCACCTTTCCGTCAACCACGATACCAGCGCCCATGCCGGTGCCGATGATGATGCCGAAAACGGTACGATTGCCCTCACCCGCGCCGTCTGCCGCCTCGGACAAGGCAAAGCAATTGGCGTCGTTTTCGACGCGCACGGAGCGACCGAGCGCACGATCAAGATCAATGCCGAAAGGCTGATTGTTCAGCCAGGTCGCATTGGCGTTTTTGATCAGCCGGTTTCGGGTGAGATGGACCCAGGAATGCCGATGCCGAGCGTCGAGCTCAACTGACAGGGCTTCGCCAGGTGCGAAGCGACGCTGCCGAGGCGCTGGTCGACACTGGCCACCAGATCGCGAACAGCGATCACGGCCTCCTCGTAAATCCCCGGATTAGGGACACGCTCGCGCAGTTGCAGATCGCCCGCGCGATCAAGAACTGCGATTTCGATCTTCGTGCCACCGAAATCGATGCCGAGGCGATAATCAGCCATCTCATGCCTTACTGAAGTTGCTTCTGAAAACTGCGGCGCATGTTGCGGACGAATGCGGTCCGAGTAAAGATGTAATGGCAAAACAGCGCCCGATCTTGAAACATACCCGAGGCTGCGCGCATAGTCTGATTAATGACCCCTCCGGCTTCTGAAACCCTCCTTGACGTACGCGGGCTTGCCTGCCCCCTGCCCGTGCTGCGTGCGCATCGCAGCCTTCGAGCCATGGAGGCTGGCACGCGTCTGCGTATTCTTGCGACAGACCGCGCCAGCGTTGCTGATTTTCAGGCATTCTGCCGTGAGACCGGCCATGCATTGGTTGCATTCTCTGAAGACGGCGAGACGCTTTCTTTCGTCATCCGTCGCAAATCGGACACAGCTGTGTCATCTCCTGTTACGGAATAATCATAGTCATTACTTCCTTGGGCTTGGAGAATGGAGTGCGACACGCTATCCCTCCTCCCATCGAGCCGTTTTCCTTGACGGCGATTTTCCGAAACAGCGGAGCGGGACGGCATTTACGGCATGGACGCACAGCTTTCACAGCTCTCTTTCGAGGAGGCCCTGTCTGAACTCGACAGGATCGTACGCGGCCTCGAAAGCGGTCAGATGAAACTCGAGGACGCCATAAGCGCCTATGAGCGAGGTGCAGCCCTGCGCCGCCACTGCGAAACAAAACTCTCGGAGGCGGAAATGCGCGTCCGTGCCATCACGCAACGTGACGGCACCACGACGACCGCTCCCCTATCCGAGTTCGACGAGAATACTGGCGGAAAAGCCCCATGACGACCCCCTCACCCACCCCTATCGCATCACCAGAGGTCCTTGCCGCCTCGCTCGGCACGGCAGCCCGCGCGATCGAGACCATGATCGATCGTCTTCTTCCCATGGTCGATGGTGACGAGTCGGTACTGCTCGAAGCCATGCGCTATGCGGCGCTCGGCGGCGGCAAGCGTCTGCGTGGCTATCTTGTGACTGAAATCGCGGCCATCTTTGGCGCAGAGCCCGAAGGCGCACTGCGTGTGGCGGCTTCTGTCGAGATGCTTCACGCCTACAGCCTCGTCCATGACGATCTCCCCGCCATGGATGATGACGATCTGCGTCGCGGCCAGCCTTCGACGCACAAGCAGTTCGACGAGGCGATCGCCATTCTTGCAGGCGATGCGTTGCAGACCTCGGCTTTCGAAATCCTTGCAGATGAGGCGACCCACCCGGACCCGGCGGTGCGTATCGCTTGGTGACCGCATTGGCTCAGGCTTCCGGCGCCGCAGGTATGGTTGGCGGTCAGGTGGTCGATATCCGTGGCGAAGGCAAAAGCCTTCCTCTCGAGCAGGTCCGCCGTCTGCACGCCATGAAGACCGGCGCGCTGATCCGCTACGCTGCCGAAGCCGGCGCCATTCTCGGCGGCGCCGACCGGGTGCAGCGCGATGCGATCATCGCCTATGGGCGCGATATCGGCACGGCTTTTCAGGTTGCCGATGACGTGCTCGACACAACGGCAAGTGCTGAAGAACTCGGCAAGACCGCCGGCAAGGACGAAGCCTCCGGCAAATCCACCTATGTCTCCCTGCTCGGAATTGACGGCGCCCGCGCCGAGGCCACGCGCCTCTCCGAACAGGCCACACAGGCCCTGACCTCTTTCGGGACCGAAGCAGCCGCGCTCAGAGCCCTGGCACAATACATCGTCGAGCGCAGGAATTAAGAGAATGAGCGATACCACCAAGCCGAACACCACCGCGTCTATCCCGACGATGGGCCGCTTTCCTCATCTTGATCGCGTGGTCGTTCCCGCTGATCTGAGGAATTTCTCGACCGAGCAGCTCAAGCAGCTCGCCGAAGAACTGCGCTCTGAAACGGTTGATGCCGTTTCCACTACAGGGGGGCATCTCGGTGCCTCTCTGGGCGTGGTCGAGCTGACGGTCGCCATGCACGCCGTGTTCAACACGCCCGATGACCGCATCATCTGGGATGTCGGCCATCAGGCCTATCCTCACAAGATCCTGACCGGGCGTCGTGATCGTATCCGTACGCTGCGCCAGCCTCATGGCCTATCGGGCTTCACCCGCCGTTCGGAGAGCGAATACGACCCATTCGGTGCGGCACATTCCTCGACGTCGATCTCGGCGGGCCTCGGCATGGCGGTGGCGCATCACCTGCGTGCCAATGAAGACCCCGCCTATCACGAGCGCAACGTCATTGCCGTCATCGGCGACGGGTCGATCTCGGCTGGCATGGCCTATGAAGCCATGAACAATGCGGCAGTGGCTGGTGCGGGCGCCAAGCGTCTGATCGTCATTCTCAACGACAACGAGATGTCGATTGCCCCGCCAGTCGGCTCGATGTCGAACTACCTGTCGCGCCTCATGACGTCTCGCAAGTTCCTGAGCCTGCGCGATCTGGCAGGCAAGCTGGCCAAGCGCCTGCCCGCAGGCCTTGAGCGCACCGCCAAGCGCGCAGACGAGCTGACGCGCGGCCTTATTACGGGCGGCACGCTGTTCGAGGAACTCGGATTCTATTATGTTGGCCCCGTCGATGGCCATGACATGAACCAGCTGGTGCCAATCCTGCGCAATCTGCGCGACGCTGATGAAGGCCCGGTACTGCTGCATGTCATCACCGAAAAGGGCCGTGGCTACACCCCTGCTGAATCGGCCGGTGACAAATACCACGCCGTCAGCAAGTTCAACGTTGTGACCGGCGAGCAGAAAAAAGCCCCGGCCGGACCGCCGAGCTATACGTCTGTCATGGCACGCGAATTGCTGCGCCATGCCGAGAAAGATGAGCGTATTACCGCCGTCACGGCAGCTATGCCGTCAGGCACGGGCCTCGACAAATTTGCCACCAAATATCCCGACCGGTTTTTCGACGTGGGTATTGCCGAGCAGCACGCCGTAACCTTTGCCGCCGGTATGGCCTCAGAAGGGCTGCGCCCGTTTTGCGCGATCTATTCGACGTTCCTGCAGCGCGCCTATGACCAGGTGGTGCACGACGTCGATCTGCAGAACCTGCCCGTTCGTTTTGCAATCGACCGCGCCGGTCTGGTCGGTGCCGATGGCGCAACCCATGCCGGATCGTTCGATCTGAACTATCTCTGCTGCCTGCCGAACATGGTTGTCATGGCGCCCAGTGATGAGGTCGAACTGACCCATATGACGGCAACAGCCTGCGTCTATGATGCCGGTCCGATTGCCTTCCGCTACCCACGTGGCAGCGGCACGGGGCTGGAACTGCCGGAAGCAGGCGAAATCCTCGAAATCGGCCGTGGTCGCATCGTGCGCGAAGCCGTGCGTCAGCCGGGTACGAAATCGGGCGTCGCCATTCTGTCGCTCGGCACGCGCCTGACCGAATCACTCAAGGCAGCCGACCATCTCGCGGCACAGGGCATAGCGGTCACCATTGCCGACGCACGCTTTGCCAAGCCGATAGATACGGCGCTGGTCGAGCGTCTGGCACGTGAGCATGACGTGCTGATCACGATCGAAGAAGGTGCGGCAGGCGGCTTCAGCAGCCTCGTGGTGCGTCATCTGGCCGAAACGGCCCTGCTCGATCAGGTCAAATTCCGCCCGATGGCCCTGCCCGATAGCTATATCGACCATAATCTGCCCGACGTGCAGTATGACGAAGCCGGGCTCAATGCGCCTCAGATCATCACGGTGGCCCAGTCGGCACTGGGTGCGCAGAGCGCTCAGCAGACGGCCTGATGGCCAAGAAGCGGGCTGACGTTCTGCTGGTCGAGCGCGGCCTCGTCGAGAGCCGCGCCCGCGCGCAGGCGCTGATCATGGCGGGGCTTGCTTTCAGCAAGGACCGCCGCATTGCCAAGGCGGGCGACATGCTCGCCGAGGATGCTCCGCTCGATCTGCGCGGGCAGGACCATCCCTGGGTTTCGCGCGGCGGGCTCAAACTCGACCATGCCATCTCCCATTTCGCTCTCGACCCGACAGGCGCCACTGCGATCGATGTCGGTGCCTCGACGGGCGGATTCACGGACGTGCTCCTCACCAAAGGCGCGACGAAGGTTTTTGCCGTCGATGTCGGGCATGGTCAGATCGCCTGGAAGCTCCGCTCAGACGAGCGCGTGATGGTGATGGAAAAACCAATGCCCGCACGCTCGACGCGACGCTTATTCCCGATCCGATCTCGGTAGTGGTCTGCGATGCGAGCTTCATCGGTTTGCGTACGGTCCTGCCCCCGGCGCTGGCGCTCTGTCGGCCGGGCGGCTGGGCTGTCGCACTCATTAAGCCGCAATTCGAGGCTGGTCGCGCCGAGATTGGCGCCAAGGGCGTCGTACGCGACCCGGCTGTGCATGAGCGTGTCTGCTCGGAAATACGCGGCTGGTGGGAAGGTCTCGAAGGCTGGGAAGTTCTGGGCGTAGAACCCAGCCCCATCACCGGCCCCGAAGGCAACCGCGAATTTCTCATCGCTGCTAGGCGCATCCCTTGAAGTAGAGGGTTCTGAGAGAGCAATCGCCCTTTTACAAACATGGTTTTTCTTGCGTTTCAGGGGCTCTTCCGTGATAGAGCAGCGCCATGTCCGACATTTCGACCCCTCTCGATCTGAATGAGCAGGAGCGTGCGCGCATCCTAGCCAAATCCGCACTCTTCGCGCCTCCGCCTGCCGTCCTGCCGGATGGCCGTCGCGACCTCGTGGGCCTTTCCCGTGAAGAGCTGATTGCCGAAATGGCGGCGTTTGGTGAAAAGCCGTTCCGCGCGAAGCAGCTCTGGCACTGGATCTATCATCAGGCGCCACCGATTTTTCGCTCATGAGCAGCATCGCCAAGCCGCTTCAGGCGAAACTAGCCGAACATTACGTCGTCGGACGCCCTTCGACGTCACTCGAACAGACGTCGAATGACGACACGCGCAAGTTCCTGTTCCGCTTTCGTGACGGGCAGGAAGCCGAGACGGTCTATATTCCAGACCGTCGTGAAGATCGTGGCGCTGTCTGCATTTCGTCGCAGGTCGGCTGCACCCTTTCCTGCACCTTCTGCCATACGGGCACGCAGAAACTCGTCCGTAATCTGGGTGCTGCGGAAATCGTGTCGCAGTTCATGGCGGCGCGCGATTCCTATGGCGAATGGCCGAGCAAGAGGGGAAACTCCGCGCCTGCTCTCGACCATCGTGCTGATGGGTATGGGCGAGCCGCTCTATAATTATGACAATGTCGCCAAGGCCATGCGCATCGTGATGGATGGCGAAGGCATTGCCCTTTCACGGCGACGCATCACGCTCTCGACCTCGGGCGTCGTGCCGATGATGGATCGCTGCGGTGAGGAACTGGCGGTCAATCTCGCGATCTCCCTGCACGCCGTCACCAATGAACTGCGCGACAAGATTGTACCGCTCAACCGGAAATACCCGATAGAGGAGTTGATGGCTGCGTGCCGTCGCTACCCGGCAGCGTCGAATTCGCGTCGCATTACCTTCGAATACATCATGCTGCGCGGGATCAATGACAGCGAGGCCGATGCGCGTGAACTGGTGCGCCTGATCAAGGGCCTGCCCGCCAAGGTCAATCTTATTCCGTTCAATCCCTGGCCGGGTTCAGAATTTAAACCCTCCACCCGCGAGCAGCTTCAGAAATTTGCCGCCATCGTGATGGATGCCGGTTTTGCCTCGCCGATCCGTATGCCACGCGGTCGCGACATCCTTGCAGCCTGTGGTCAGCTCAAGACCGAAAGCGAGCGCCTGCGCCGCAACGCGACGGCGGATGCCGAATAACAGGTCGAGGCCGTCCCCCGAGACTGGCCTGATCGGCTGGCGGGTGGTAAGAAAGGCGCCCAACGCGTTATCTTTACAGAGGGAAGCCTGGCCTTATGACCGCCCGGGACATTAAAAAAGTCGTTCTCGCCTACTCGGGCGGGCTGGATACTTCCGTTATCCTTCGCTGGCTCCAGAAAGAATACGGCTGCGAGGTCGTGACCTTCACCGCCGATCTGGGCCAGGGTGAAGAGCTGGAACCCGCACGCCGCAAGGCCGAAATGTTCGGCGTCAAGGAAATCTTCGTCGAGGACCTGCGCGAGACCTTCGTGAAGGATTTCGTCTTCCCGATGTTCCGCGCCAATGCCCTTTACGAAGGGCAATATCTGCTTGGCACCTCCATTGCGCGCCCGCTGATCGCCCAGCGCCAGATCGAAATCGCCAAGATGGTTGGCGCCGACGCCGTGGCTCATGGTGCCACCGGCAAGGGCAATGATCAGGTTCGCTTCGAACTCGGTTATTACGCGCTTCAGCCCGACATCAAGGTCATTGCGCCCTGGCGTGAGTGGAACCTGACCTCGCGCACGAAGCTGCTGGCTTTTGCCGAAGAGAACCAGATTCCCGTCACCAAGGACAAGCGCGGCGAAGCCCCTTCTCTGTGGACGCCAATCTTCTGCACTCGTCTTCCGAAGGCAAAATTCTCGAAGACCCCGCCATCGCGCCCGATGAGATCGTCTTCCAGCGCACGATTTCGCCCGAGAACGCACCCGATGTCGCGACCGAAATCGCCATCGACTTTCATGAGGGCGATCCGGTCGCGCTGAACGGCGTGACGCTCTCTCCCGCCGAATTGCTGACGCGCCTGAACAAGCTCGGCCATGACAACGGGATCGGCCGTCTCGACCTGGTCGAAAACCGCTTTGTCGGCATGAAGTCACGCGGCATCTACGAAACGCCGGGCGGCACTATTCTGCTGACGGCCCATCGCAGCATCGAATCCATCACGCTCGACCGAGAGGCCATGCACCTCAAGGACAGCCTCATGCCGCGCTATGCCGAAATCATCTATAACGGCTTCTGGTTCTCGCCCGAGCGCTACATGCTTCAGGCACTGATCGATGCCAGCCAGAAATCGGTCACGGGCCGTGTTCGCCTCAAGCTCTATAAGGGCAATGTGATCTGCATCGGCCGCGAAAGCCCGAACAGCCTTTACGACACCCGCGTCGTCACCTTCGAAGATGACGAGGGCGCCTATAATCAGGTCGACGCTCAGGGCTTCATCAAGCTCAACGCCCTGCGCCTGCGTCTGGGCGGCCAGATCGGTCGCACCGGCGGCAAGCCTGATCGCCGGATCCTGATCGCACCGGGTACCGATTACCCGGTGCGATCATCGGCCTGCGTGCTCCTCACCGCCCCGCGTGGTAAAGGGCACGCAGACATCGCAAGTTCCAAGAGGTTCAGCCATGCGTTTGTCCCGCTCCATCAAGACCCTCGTCGCCGGGGCATCTTTTTTTGCCCTGACCGCCTGTGGCGGCACGAAAGAAGAGCCTGAGCTGACGCCTGAGCAGTTCATGGCTAAGGTCCGTGCCGAACCCGGCGTCAAGACCCTGCCCGACGGCCTCGCCTACAAGGTTCTGAAATCCGGCCCCAAGGATGGCGAGCAGCCCTCAAAGGGCCGCATGATGATGCTGATCTATGAAGGCCGTCTGCCAGATGGCGGTATTTTCGACAGTTCAGAGCAGCATGGTAACGGCGCCTATATGCAGATGGCGCTTGACGGGCTCGTTCAGGCTGGATGGAAGCCCTGCCGATGATGCATGTGGGCGATACCTGGATGCTCTATGTTCCACCCGCGCTCGGCTACGGCAAGCGGTCGATGGGCATCATCCCACCCAACAGCCCGCTCGTCTTCAAGATCCAGCTTCTCGGTCTGGGCGGGCAGGAGCAGTAAGACGCTTTCCAAACGCGCGCCCTTCGCCCTCGCTCTCATGGCCGCGCTTGCTCTGGCGGGTTGCGGCAAAAAGAGCGCAGGGCAGAAACTCTACGGCCCTAATTGTGGCATCTGTCATCACGGGGGGTACGGCCTGCCCGGCGAAGTACCCCCTCTGGTCGGCCGTCTCGATCTGATCGCAAAGACGCCTGAGGGGCGTGCCTATCTCGCGCGTGTCATGCTCAACGGGCTCGACGGGCCTATTAAAGCCAATGGCGGGCGCTATAATTTCTCTATGCCCAGTTTCCGGCGCCTGAATGATGAGCAGTTGAGCCTTATCCTGAACTGGCTCATTTCCCGGGGCACGACCAACCCCGCCCCTGTCATCACCCCCGATGTGTTTGCGGCGACCCGCAAGGAAGAAATCGGCTCGAACCGGGTTCACGATCTGCGCGAGGGCCTCGCAGCACAAGGCAAAATTCCCTGATACCGGTGGCGCAGACCCCGTCGCGGCTTATTCAGGTGGCGCCCAATGCGCCTCACAACGCGCCTCGTATAGCTCTTCATCACCCGTTTCGAGCACATGACCGGTTTGACGCTTCTTTGCGGTCCAGCGCGCAGGCGCCTCGCAGACGTGACAGCGCGCCATAAGCAGCACGTAGCGATCGGCCATCAGACGAAGGCGCGCCATGACATCGAAATCATGCCGCATGAAATCCGTATCGAGCCCTGCAACGCTGATATCGACCCCCGCATCGAGGCTTTTGCCGATATCGGCCACCACATCGCCCTTGTAGTGCGGTGCGATCATGAAATGCCCTTCATCGAGCAGGATATGCCCGAAACGCGCAAAATCATTGGGCCAGGATGAGACAGAACGCGCGGGGCGGCGTAGCCCGACACGGCTATGGATGCTTGCGCCAGAGCGCGTGTCGAAAGCCGGGGCGAGACAGAGGGTCTTTTCCTGCTCGGGGTGGTCCTGAAGCAGGTGCGCCGATTTTCCAGCGAACATCGGGCCTGCATAGACGGTCAGAATTCCCCTGCTCACGACGCTTTCTCCACTCATACAGGCTTCCATCCTTCAAGGTGCCGCGCAGCCCTTACAGGCATTTGCGCAGGCTCGGCAATCTTTCCCCTTGACCGTGCGCCAGACGCATTCGACAACATCGGCCATGCAACGTGTATTTTCCGGCATCCAGCCGACCGGCGTCCCCCAGCTTGGCAATTATCTTGGCGCGATCCGCAACTGGGTGCGGCTACAGGATGATCATGACTGCGTTTTCTGTCTGGTCGACATGCACGCGCTCACCGTTTTTCGTGAGCCCGAGCAGTTGCGGCGCGATAATCTGGCGCAGGCCGCCTGCCTGATCGCGTCGGGCATCGATCCTGAAAAGCATGTACTCTATAATCAGTCTGCCGTAAGCGCCCACGCCCGCCTCGGCTGGATCTTCAATTGCGTGGTGCGCCTTGGCTGGCTGAACCGCATGACGCAGTTCAAGGAAAAGGCGGGCAAAGACCGCGAGCAGCATTCTGCCGGGCTTTTCGTCTATCCCGCGCTGATGGCCGCCGATATCCACGCCTTTCATGCGACCCGCGTCCCGGTGGGCGAAGACCAGAAGCAGCATCTCGAAATCGCCAATGATATCGGCGCGAAGTTCAATCATGATTATGGGGTCGATTTCTTCCCCATGATCGAGCCGCTGATCCCGCCTTCGGCAGCCCGCGTCATGAGCCTGCGCGACGGCACGAAGAAAATGTCGAAATCGGACCCGTCCGCCCAGTCACGTATCGAACTCACCGACACGGCGGATGACATTTCGCTCAAGATACGCAAGGCGAAATCCGATACCGAAGCCCTGCCCTCCGAAAGCGCCGGTCTGGAAGGCCGACCCGAAGCGCGTAATCTGATTACAATCTTCGCCGCCATGGCCAATCAGGGCGTTGATGATGTGCTGGCACGCTTCGGTGGCCAGGGCTTCGGCCCTTTCAAGGCCGCTCTCGCCGAGCTTTTGGTCGAGACGCTCTCGCCGGTCGCCAACGAAACGCGCCGCCTGCTCGAAGACCGAGCCCATCTGGAGAGCATTCTGCGACAGGGTGCAGCGCGGGCCAACGCGATTGCAGAGCCCATCGTCAGCGAGGCGGAACGACTGGTTGGTTATCTGCGCTAACCGTTCCAACAGCCCGAGACAGGATACCGGACATGCAGCAGGCCTTTCATCGTCTTTCCATACGCACACGGGGCAAAGGCCTGACCATGATTACCGGCCCGGTGCTTGACTGGGTTGCCTCGACCGGCATCGAAGATGGACTTCTGACACTCTGGTGCCGCCACACCTCAGCGTCTCTCATCGTGCAGGAAAACGCCGACCCGACCGTCCAGCACGATATTGCCAGCTATTTCGACGATCTCGTACCGGAGTCACGTGCCTATCGACACGACTATGAAGGGGCGGATGACATGCCCGCCCATATACGCTCCGTTCTGACCAATGTGCAGTTGACCATTCCGGTCATGCGGGGTGAGCCCGTTTTCGGCACTTGGCAGGGGATTTATCTCTTCGAGCATCGTCGCTCGCCGCATAGCCGTGAGATCGTGCTGCATCTGCTTGGCAACTGAGGCGATGGTCCGCGCCCGTGCCGCTCTCTGTGTCGCGATCGGGCTGGTGCTGACTGACCCGATTGCCGCCCGAGCCGAAACCAGCTTGATGTCACGCAATTCGGCGCGCGTTGCGATGACACTACCGATGACACGAAAAGCTTTCAGGCTGCGATTGACGCAGCATCCGCAAAAGGCGTTGCGCTCTCCCTGTCCGGCATCTGTCGTGTCAGGACCCTGAAAGTACCCGTTACCGCCAAAACCTTCATATTAGAGGGCAATAACGGCACGCTGCGCTTCCTCGAAGGCGGGCTGGTGCTTGGTGCTCCCGGCCCCGCCAATGCGGTCATTCCTTATATCATCCGCAATCTGCGGCTACGGTCGGTCAATGCGTATACCGACACGGCAATCCTAGTGACCGGCGCGTTCAAGGGGCTGATCGAGAATGTCAATATCGACCGTTTCAAGAACGGCATCGAACTCGTCGCAACCTCGGATAATATCGTCAGTGGGTCATTCTTCGATTCCTTCGGTGATTCCAATGCGGTGCTCATCAGCGGCACCATGGCTGCCAATCAGACCGTCTCGGCCTATGCGTCGAACAATACGGTCACCGACGTGACGGATATCCACGGCACAGGCGTGTTCATCGGGCCAGGCGTGCAAGGCACGAAAATCCGCAATCTACGTGTGCTTGAAGCCTGGTACGGCATCTATGCCGTGGACGGTAAGGATGACGAGGATCTCAGCGTTTCCGATTCCTATCTGGAAGGAAAACGCGTCGGGCTTTTCGCCGATGGAGTCGATCTTACGCGCGTGGTCAATTGCAGTGCCGACCTTCCCTCCAGCGGGGCCGATCCCGGCTGGGCCGGTTTTCATATGGACCGCATGTATGGCGGTATATTGGCCAATTCTTCTGTCTGGGGCGCGGCGGCTGCGCATTCGCCAGTCATTGTCGCGGGCGGGAATATCAACGTGATCGGCAATCAGGTCACGGGCGTGGCCACCGGCCCCTGCATGAGGCTGATCCCGTTCCCCAAACCCGACGATTCTCCGCTTCTTGTGTCAAACAACACATGCTGGGCGTCAGGCGGCTATGAGGTAAGAGGGCGCGGCCCCATGGCGGGCAGCAATAACCTCTGGTCACGCCCGGATGACCATCACCTCATGGTGCGTGACTTCCCCAATCCCTGAACGCGCCCTTACGGCGCGCGCTCAGGGGGTAATTTACCAGTTTCTGAGCCAGAACTCTGCCGGACAATTATCCTGAGCCTGTGGTGAGTCCAGATAGCTTCCGGCGCTCGGGAATTGCCCCATGCGCTCGGGATCAAGGGTGAACCAAAGCTGCGTCAACACCACACGCTTCGCCGGATCCGTTTCGCATCGAAGCTGAAGCGCCCTTGGCTGGCTGGCTCCGGTTGCCTTGCGGAAAAACGACAGCACCTCGTCATGCCCCACCACCGTACCGGCACGGGCCGCCAAAAACGCCATCATGGGCGAGCGGGAAAAACGCAGCTGGAGTGCGCTTGCCTTGGCGAAGAACACTCCCGGATCGTAGCCAAAGCAGGCCCCGTGCTTGACCCATTCATGGGTCAGCAATGAGGGGGTGGTATGCGGCATGATCTCGCCGAGCGTGCGTAGCATGGCGTTATCGAGCACGGGTGGAGGCGCGTCCGGGCCGAACAGGCCACATCCGTCACGCCACCAACGTTCGACCGGTATATTCTGTGCTTCGAGAGAATGCGGCTCGGACGCCCAGAGCCCATGCAGACCGACAAGCGACTGACGCGGCTGATCGGCGGCGCACCCTGACCCGACCGTACAGAAACCGGGCTGCCAGGTGAGCGCGAGCGTATTGTGGTCGAAATCGCCGTGTGCGAGCGGAACAAGCCCCGAACGCTGCGGCTCCGATCCGACACAGCCGGCGAGCAGCAGAACCGAAAGAGCGACAAGCTTGCGTATCATGAACAGGCTCCCAGAAGACGCGCGTGATGGGCGACGTGATCGCTGATCACACTCTGGATGAACCAGTAGGAATGATCGTACCCCTCATGGTAGCGAAGCGTCAGCGGTTGCCCCGCCCGAGCCGCGGCATTCTCGATCAGATCGGGGCGCAACTCCCGCGCAAGAAACTGGTCGGCCGTACCCTGATCGATGAGAATTTCCTTTGGGTGGCGCCTGCCTGACTCGATCAGCGAAACAGCATCCCAGGCAGCCCAATTCTCCCGCTTATCGCCAAGATAAGCCCCAAAAGCCTTTTCGCCCCAGGGCACCCCTGCAGGATGCACGATTGGCGCAAGGGCGCTGACCGATTGCCATAGCGACGGGTCGCGCAGCCCATGAACGAGTGCGCCGTGCCCCCCCATCGAATGCCCCATGATTCCGAAAGCCGCACCGTCCTGACTGAACTGCTGCCTGATCAGACCCGGCAGTTCATTGGAAACGTAGCTCCCCATGCGATAATGCGTCGCCCACGGACGCTGTGTCGCATCCAGATAGAAACCTGCCGCCGTGCCCAGATCATAGCTTTCATCCCTCGCCCTCGACGCCCGCCCCGCGTGGCGAGGTGTCAGGCGCGACGAGCATGATGCCGCAGGCGGCAGCATCGGCGATGATCGTCGATTTCTGCAAGAACGTCTCGTGGGTGCAGGTCAGACCGGCCAGCAGAAACAGCACAGGCACCTTTTCTCCCCGCAAGGCCTGTGCGGGTTGAAACACCATGAACTGCGCATCGAGGCCAAGGCTGGTCGATTTATGGGCCATCGTGCTGACGGCACCGCCATGGCAAAGCTCACGCGAGAGCGTCTCGATACTCATGCGTCGAATTCCACGACCGAGCGGATCGATTTGCCCTGACTCATCAGATCGAAACCATGATTGATTTCAGACAGCTTCAGATGCTGCGTGATCAGGGCATCGATATTGATGCGCCCTTCCATATACATGTCGACAATCTTGGGCACATCGGTGCGTCCGCGCGCGCCACCGAAAGCCGAGCCGATCCAGCGACGCCCCGTGACAAGCTGGAAAGGACGTGTACTGATTTCCTGCCCGGCCCCAGCCACGCCGATCACGCAGGAAACACCCCAGCCACGATGGGCGCATTCGAGCGCCTGACGCATGAGCTTGACGTTGCCGATACATTCGAAAGTGTAATCTGCTCCTCCGCCAGTAAGCTCAACCAGATGCCCGACAAGATCGCCATCGGGGCCTAGATCGGCGGGGTTGACGAAATGAGTCATGCCGAACTGGCGGGCGATTTCAGCACGCTCAGGGTTGAGATCGACGCCAATAATCTGGCGTGCACCGACCATCTTTGCTCCCTGGACGACATTCAGGCCAATTCCACCGAGCCCAAAGACGACAACCGTGGAGTCAGCCTCGACCTTGGCCGTGAACAGCACCGCGCCGATGCCTGTCGTGACGCCACAGCCAATATAGCAGATCTTGTCCAGCGGCGCGTCGCTGCGCACCTTGGCCAGTGCGATTTCGGGCAAGACAGTAAAATTGGCAAATGTCGAACAGCCCATATAATGATGCACGGGCCTGCCACGATACGAAAAGCGCGTGGTGCCGTCGGGCATCAGCCCCTTTCCCTGCGTCGAGCGGATCGAGGTGCAGAGATTGGTCTTGCGCGACAGGCATGACGGACAGGAGCGACATTCTGGCGTGTAGAGCGGAATGACATGATCGCCCGGCTTGAGCGACGTGACACCGGCACCGACCTCGCGCACGATGCCCGCACCCTCATGGCCCAGAATGGCAGGAAACAGCCCCTCCGGGTCGGCGCCCGACAGGGTGAACTTGTCGGTATGGCAAAGCCCGGTCGCCTTGATCTCGACCAGCACCTCGCCGTCACGCGGCCCTTCAAGCTGAACGGTGTCGATCTCAAGCGGGCGACCGGCTTCGAGAGCCAGAGCGGCAATCACATCCATTGACGGGAACTCCAGTGAAAGAAGATGATTCACGATACGTCACAAAACGGTGACAGTTTTAACGAGTTTTATGCCCAGCGTCTTGGGTAAGATGCCCTGCATACAAAACACGTAGACTGAGGACCGACATACCTTGATCGTCGACAAGAATTACGGCCTGTGGATTCTCCTTCGTGAGACCGCCTTACCCCTCGGTATCCTCGCCCTGTGGGACCTCGTTGTCGTTATTCTCTACCAGGTATTCCACCAGGAATGGATGGAACAACCCGCCTTGCCGATCTCACTCATGGGCTCGGCTTTGGCGCTGTTTCTGGGCGTGCGCAACAACGCCGCCTATGCGCGCTGGTGGGAAGGGCGCTCCCTCTGGGGCCTGATCACGAACAACTCCCGCTCTTTCGCCCGTGAAGCCGCGACGCTTCTGGGCGGTCGTCCCGATTTGGCAAAAGCCATGGCGGCCTATCCCTATCTGCTGCGCACGGCGCTCTCGAACACCGAGCAGGGGCCGGACGCCAAGCGTTTGCTCACGCCGGACATGTACGAGCGGATCATGGCGCGCACCAACAAACCCAATGCGCTGCTCTATGAAATCGGCCTGGGCGTGGCCGAAGAAGTAGAGCGCAAGAAAATCGACGGCGCCGTTCATGGCACGATCGATCGCATTCTCTCCGATCTGGCCAATGCTCAGGGCGGACTGGAGCGCATCAAGAACACCCCTCTGCCGGTGCAATATTCCGTCCTGCCCCTGCTTGTGGTGCATGTGTTCTGCATCGTTCTGCCGTTTTCGGCGGTGCAGACGCTGGGCTGGATCACCCCGCTCGGTTCGAGCCTCGTGGGCTTCCTATTCCAGGCACTCGACAAGAGCGGCCGCGATCTGCAGGAGCCTTTTGTGCCCAGCCGTCATGCCCTTCCGATGCTGACCATGGCCCGTACGATCGAGATCGACCTGCTTCAGCCAATCGGTGAGCCTGTCGGCGGCCCGATCCCGCCGCAGGGTGGCGTGCAGCCCTGATGAGACCACGAGACAAGCTGAGGAATTTCTGATACAAGCTATTGTTATGAGCACGTTCAAAACTCCTCCCAAGGGCGGCATGACAGACGCTATGGCGCGCACCGCCGCTGCGCTGACCGCAACTCAGGCTGACTCTCATGGCGGAGATGATGATCCCTTTCAGGAAGGGGATTCCATCGTCTACGCCGCGCATGGTGTAGGCCGCGTGGACCGCATCGGCATCGATGAGATCGCGGGAACGAAGCTGGAAATCATCCAGATCTCTTTCCCCGGCAATCAGATGACGCTGCGTATTCCGCTCTCGAAGGCCCGCAAATCGGGCCTGCGCAAGATCGTCACGCGCGATATCGTTGAAAAGGCGATGTCGATCATCAAAGGCAAGCCCCATGTCAGCAAAGGCATGTGGGCCCGTCGTGCGGTGGCTTATCAGGAAAAGATCAACTCCGGCGATCTGATCCAGATTGCCGAAGTGCTGCGCGACCTGCGTCGCAACGTCGACAGTCTCGATGGCAGCTTCAGCGAGCGCAAACTCTTCGAAGCCGCTCAGGAACGCTTCGTGAGCGAAGTGGCCGTTCTTGAAAACAAGGACCCCACAGCCGTTCTCCAGGCCCTGACCGAGACCATGAAGGCCGCCTGATCCATCAGGCATCCTTTTTCGTTCACCGGCGTTTCATGACCGATCTGATCTGACAGCCCCTCACGGGCTGTCGTTTCCCTCGGAAAAGGAGAGCGCCGCGTGACGGAAAACACGACCAAACGGTTTGCGAACAAGAAGATTCTCATTACCGGAGCCTCACAGGGCATCGGCGAGGACGCCGCCCTGCATTTCGCCCGCGAGGGCCCAGGTGGCCATCAACGCGCGCAAGGCCGAAAAACTTCGCCCCCTTCTCGAGCGTCTCCCTAAGCCCGTCAGCGGTGAGCATCTCATTGTTGCCGGTGATATGTCGGTCGAAGAAGATGTCGATCGCGTAGTCAAGGAAACGATCGAGGGTTTCGGTGGCCTCGACGTCCTGATCTGCAATGCAGGCATGCAGATCGAATGCCCCTCCGAAGATATCGCGCTGAAGGATTTCAACGCGGTCATGGCCGTGAACGTTACGGGTGTAGTGCTCTGCGCGCGCGCTGCGCTCAAATACTGGCGGTCAAACGATCAGAAGGGCAACATACTCGTCAACAGTTCGGTCCATCAGCAGATACCGAAGCCGCATTATCTTGGCTATTCCGCCAGCAAGGGCGCAGTCGGCAATATCGTGCGCACCCTGGCGCTTGAATATGCCCGGTATGATATCCGTGTGAACGCGGTTGCACCCGGTGCCATCGTGACGCCCATCAATGATGCCTGGACCAAGGACCCGGAGAAATACGAAGCGACGGCAAAGCACATCCCGATGCGTCGTCCGGGCGAGTGTCGCGAAATCTCCGACGCAATGGCCTTTCTCGCTTCGGAGGAATCGAGTTATATTACGGGACAGACCCTGTTCATCGATGGCGGCCTCACGCTTTATGCCGATTTCGAGCAGAACTGGTCTTCCTGAACCGTCCGAGACCCGCGCCTATGTCCACCTCGCCCACCGTCCTCGTCGTCGAGGATGATTTTCTGATCAGAACATGCCTGATCGAATTTCTCGAAGACAGCGATGTGTCGGTTCTGGAAGCCGAGAATTGTGCGACGGCGCGGGGTTTTATCCAGAGCGATATGGTGCTCGATCTCCTCATCATGGATATCTCGCTTCCCGATGGAAGCGGCGCCGATCTGGGCAGGGAAAGTCGGCAGATCCGCCCCGATCTGCCGATTATCTACACCACCGGCCACGGCATGACGCTGGATGCCCTATCCCCGATAGACAGGGTCATGACAAAACCCTATCAGCTCGACGCCATTCTCACCGTCGTCCACGAGCTGGCGCCTTCAAACTAGGCCATGGGCGAAACCCAGCAGGCGACGCAAGCCACTCTTCAAGAAGCCTTTCTGTCTGGCGACACAGAGGGCTGCCTCATGATGGCGAGAACACTCGCTACGATCTCCGGCATAGGGCTGCATCCTCTCGAGGCGCTCCTTCCCGTTGCAGAAACTCACGATCGCCGTTCCGAGCTTCTGGATCTGACTAGCCGCCTCGCGGAGACCGCGCCTCAGGATTGTCGCCTGCTTGAACTCGGTGCCACGCTTCTCATGCAACTGGGCAGTCTTGATGAGGCTGAAGCCCGCCTCAGAGAGGCGTTGCAGAGGCGACCGGGTCATCTGCCCGCCCTGAGCGTACTGTCCTGCACCCTCGCCCAGGCCGGCCGCTTTACCGATGCCCGCGAAGTGCTGCGACAGATGCAGGCACTCGACCCTCAAGACCCGGCTGCTCTGTCGAATATCGCCTATATCACCGCTGCCAATGGCGAGCTTCATGAGGCCATCAATCTTTACCGTCAGGCCATACAGATCAAGCCCGACCACCCGCAGATGCGCCTCAACTATTCCATCGCCCTGCTCAAGGCCGGCTATTTTCAGCAAGGTTGGTCCGAGCATGAGTGGCGCTTTCGTCTGCCCGGTCATACCAGCCTGCCCATGGACAGGCTTCTGCCGAACATCACGGACAGGCTCGACCTGCGCGGCAAACATGTTCTGGTGACGCAGGAAGAGGGATATGGCGATACCTTCATGTATCTCCGCTACCTTCCCTTGTTGTCTCAAAAAGGAGCCATCATTCGTGTCTGGGGCGCCGATATCATGGCCGATCTCTGCGCCCGCGTTCAGGGCGTTGACAGCGTGCAGTTCGGCGGCACGACGCCTCATTACGATTATCACTGCCCGTTCATCAGCCTGCCGAGGGCCTTCGCCGCCTCGCCCGACCCGTTTGGTGTCAGCCCGCCTTATATCAAGGCCGACCCGGCAAAGTCGGCCCGTTTCGCGACCCGACTGCGGGATGACCGTTACCTGCGCGTGGGTCTGGTCTGGTCGGGTGCGCCGAGGCGCGACCAGACCGAACCGTTCATGCTCGACCAGCGCCGGTCGATGGCACTCGAAACACTCCGCCCGCTGTTCGATCTGCCGGACACACGTTTTTACAGTCTGCAAAAAGGCGCCGCCGCAACCCAGCTTGAGGGAGGGGCGACCCCGATCATCGATCTGATGCCCGAGTGCCAGACCATGGATGATACGGCGGCCCTGATCGACAATCTGGATATTGTCGTCTCCGTCGATACATCGGTGGTGCATCTTGCAGGCGCCATGAACAAGCCTGTTCTGCTGATGGACAGGATCAACCCCTGCTGGCGCTGGATGACGAACCGGGAAGACAGTCCCTGGTATCCTTCACTGCGCATTCTGCGCCAAACACACGCATGGGACTGGAGCGACGTCGTCTCTTCCGTGCGTAGCCTCCTCAACGACGAAGCGGAGCGAAAGAAATCATGACGTCCAGCTATCAGCCGCAAGACAGCGGCTGGATGCGCTTCTCTCCCGCCCGGAGCGGATCATTCTCGGTCTCGTCGGTGCGCCGGGTGGCGGCAAATCGACGCTCGCAGCGCGGCTTGCCGCTGAGTATGCCGAGCAAGCCATCGTCGTACCGATGGACGGCTTTCATCTCGCCAATCGCGAGCTCACACGTCTCGACCGTGCCGGGCGCAAGGGCGCCCCTGATACGTTTGACGCAGACGGCTTCACGTCGCTGCTCCACCGTATCCGGCATCAGGGATCTGAAATCGTCTATGCACCGCTCTTTGCCCGTGAGATCGAAGAACCTATCGCCGGGGCCATACCGGTGCTGCCCGACCGCAAACTGGTGATTGTCGAGGGAAATTATCTTCTTTGCGACGGCGCCTGGTCGGGCGTACGCAATTATCTGGATGAAAGCTGGTTTGTGGCCACCGATGAGGTGCTGCGCAACCAGTGGCTCGAGGCACGCCACGTGCATTTTGGCCGCACACCCGAAGAAGCGCGCCACTGGATTGCCGTGACCGACGCCCCCAACGCACGAATTATCCTGCAGACACGAGACAAGGCAGACTGGCAATATGTGCCCGACATCGACGCAGCCTGACTCTTCGACCATCGAAAGCTGACAAAAAAGGGGGCCTTGTGCCCCCTTTTCCTTTCTTCTTCAGTAATCGAAGCCGTAACTCAGACCGACGCTCGACCCCGGGTCGTTCTCCGGCGTGGTGAAGCCGGTCACCTGCCCTCCCGTACCGACGGTCGTGTTGAGCTTCAGGCGCCTGGTCAGATCGACCTGCACCTGGGCCTGCGTGCCCGAGCCGCCTGTCGCCTGTTTGGCGCCCACATATACGCCTTTCATCACGTATTTGCCGGCTTCGAGACTGGCGCCCCCATTATTGACGCCGCTTCCGCCACCAACCGCGAGACGGTCGAGGCCGAGAAGGCCGCGTACCTTGTTGAGCGGGTCGAAACTCGACCCACCCGTAATCTGGGCGACCGCGGCGGCGAGGCTGGCAAGCTGTGTCGGTGAGAGCGAGGCAGTCGAACTGCCGAATAGCAGCATGGACAGGACCTGATCGCGCGGCAGCGAGGGCTGCGACGTGAAATCGATCTTCGGCGCGCTGGCATAGCCCCCGACAACGAGGCTCGCGAGCGTACCCTGCACATTGCGATCGGCTCGGAAATCTAGCGACGGATCGAGTTTGTGATCGACGCCAGAACCATCGAAAGCGACGCGCCCCTTGGTGAAATTCAGATTGACCCCGGCAAGGTTGAAGAAGCCGCGCTTGAGATCGAAGCCCCCTGAAATATCGGGCGCCGTGCTGAGTCCACCGATATGCAGCTTGCCCGACATCTCGGCATCGAGCCCATGACCCCGCACGAAGAACTCGCCTGGCGAGACCACACCGATATCGAGCCCTATCACGAGCGAACTCGCACTGGCTTCGCGCTTTTCGCCCGGTCTGATGACCGTCAGTTGCGGTACCGAAGCCGGCATCGAACTTGGAATATTCACCACGACCGAAGGCAAACGAATTGTGCCATCGACATCAAGGCGACTGGAAAGCTGCCCATGCGCGCGCAGATCCGTGTCGATCACGGCGGTCAGCAGATCGCTCGTGATCGGCTGCGCCTTACGTGCGACGATCCTGATATCGAGCGGCAGGCCGGGACGCAGAAATCCGACCGATCCACTTACCGCGATCGTTCCCTTGCCGGCATGGGCCAGGACATTCTGCAAGGTCAGGCTGTCATCACTGGCCAGAATGATGCCGTTGATATCTGTCAGCCTCACCCCTTGACCGTAATGGGCGAAATTGATCGCCTCGAGCGTGACGCGCCCGGTCGCCTTGGGCGCGGTGGGCACGCCATTAAGAGCAAGATCGATTGCCGTCTTGCCACTCAGCGCCATCCCTTGCGCGCCAAGGACAGCATTAGCCACTGAAAGATCGAGAGCGCCATTGACGCGCAATCCGATACTGCCGGTTGCAGAAAGCGGCACTGCGCCATTGGCGTGCAAGGTGATCTTGCTCCCGGCGTCGGCCTGAGCGGTCAACTGGGCCGTCTGCCCCGACAAAAGCGCGTTCGCCTGAAGTGAGAAGGGCGGCAGCGACTCACCCGGCCCGCTCCTCAGCTTGAACCCGCGCAGATTGACTGAAACCGATCCCCCCGGACGAGCGATTTCTCCCGTCAGATCGGCCTGAGCGGAGAGAACCCCAATCGCGTCGAAACCGGAAACGAAAGGACGCGCGAGCGCAGGCGTCACCTGAGCGACCCGCAGATGAAGATTGAGCCTGGGTTTGATCGTCCCTGCCAGATCGAGCGTGGCAGGCGAAACACCCTGCGGTGCAATCGCGAGCTGGAGACGATCGACGCCTGTTACCTCGCCAAAATCGATCTTGCTTGCGCCACCGAGGCGTATGGTCTCGCCCTTGACCAATGCAGAAAACCGATTGAGCCGGAGAGTTTTTCCGCCCAGATCCAGCAGGAGCGCCGTATCGATAGACGCCGGAGCCGCCATGACATTCTGAAAGGCGCCGCTGAGTGACAGAGACAACGCATCGAGCGAGCCCTGAGCCGAGAGTTTCGCAGCACCCTTGATGTTCTGCGCGTCGATGCCAGTGAGCGCAAGTTTGAGATTGAAATTCGGCTTGTCGACCGGATTATTCACCGTGCCCGTCAAATCGATCGCCCCGAGACGAGCCTCGGGCGCATTGACACCGCCCTTGAGCGACAGGCTGACGACAGGAGCACCGTGTCCGATGCCTCGCTCGTGTGCACATCGAGCACGAGCTTCCCGCCGAGGCGATGACCCGCAAGGGCGCTGAAATCGTTCAGATCTCCCGCCGTAATCGCCATAGTCCCCAAAGGCACGCGTGCAGAGGGCGGCAGCGCGAGATGCGCCTTTCCAGTCAGGCTTGCCCAGTCGAGCGTGTTAAGAACAAACTCGGCCGAGCCATCACCATGACGGGCAAAAGCGGCATCGAGCGCGAGTTTACGCCCATCGAGCTTGCCATCGGCGCGCAACGTGCCTTCCGGCGTGGTGGGCAGATGTAGCAGGTTCAGATCGAGTGTCAGGGGGCCGGCAGGGACCTCGCTCGCACCAATCTCACCCTTGATCTGCGTTCTCGCCGCCAGATCCTGAAATGGGCCTTCGGCATGGGCAGACAAAGCGAGATGCCCATGAAGCTGCGGCGCCGCAGCTTTGAGATCGGGGAGCGCCAGAACGAGATCGCTCACCAGAGAGGGCGTTTTTCCCAGAGAAATCGAGCTTCGTCATGGAGATGCAGCGCCCGCCCGTCGATGGTCAGATCGCCGATCCGCACAACGCGCCCCTCCTTGCCTTCGGGAGACGCCGTGGCATCTAGCGCAATCCTGGCATCGTCACCGATGAGGGATACGGTCTGCTTCAGGCCGCCAGTAATCGAGAGGCGATCGAGCAGCTTGACCCGCGACTCTCCTTTGGGCCGATAGGTGAAATCGGCATGGGTCACGTTGTGACCTGCAAGCGCGATCTTGCCGATAGCGGCCAGCGGCTTGAGATCGGGCAACACAAGATCAAGCGCGCCGCTTATCTCCGGCTTGAGACTGGCTGAGGCTCCGAGCTGGAACAGATCATGCGTGACAGTCAGCGTAACGGGTTGCCCCTCGGCATTCGGCCGCGCCGTGACCCTTGCCTCTATCGGGCTCGTCGCCAGAAGCGCACTAGGCACACCCGGTACACGCACACCCTCGGCGCGCATCGTAAGCAGCAGATTATCCGCACGGGCGCTCTTGCTCTCATCTCCCGAAAACCGGCGGATAGATGGGTCACGCCGGCACCGGAAGCGGCAAGGGAATCAAGGTCGAGCGCTCCACTGCCTGAAGGCGCCAACAGATCGCCGTGCAACTCGGCGGAGAGCGAAAACCCGTTCCAGGCCACGCCCGCAAGCGGCGACATGGCTGGCGTCGACGCCTTCAGGTTCAGACTGCCTGATGATGAAGCAGATCGAGCGCCCCTTGGGCATGAGCCTTTACGGCGCCCGCCTGGATGTCGAGCAAAAGATGATTGGCGCGCAGCGGGCCTGACAGATCGAGCGTTAAGGTGAGCGGGTCGAGCGTGTCCATGCCGGCGAACTGGGTCACAAGACCCTGCGCCCCGTCCTGTGCGCTCAGATGCAGATCGATGGCATCGCGCGGTGTCGCCAGCGCAACGACAATCGTCGCGGGGCGATCGAGGCGTTTGATCGTCAGACCAAGATCTGCCTTGGGCAGATGTCCCAGCGTCAGCCCGTCAAGGATCGGCGCCAAATCGGCCAGAACAAGATGCCCCTGCGCCGAGACGCTGAGCGGAAAACCGACGAGGGATTTTCCCAAATCGATGCGGGCAATATCGAGTTTCTGCAGCGCGATTTTGAAATGCAGGCTCGATGGCGTGCTGGGCGCGGAAGGCGGCGTAGGAACGGACGGGTCGCTGACCGGCAAGCGATCGAAACGCAGGGCCTGCGCCTGAAGCAGCGAGGCCTTGACCGATTTGTGCACAAGCGCGAGGGGCGACCAGTTCAGGCGCAGATCGTCTATGGCCAGATAGGGCCCGATATGGTCGTTAACGGTGAGACGGCGCAAATGCAGACGATACGGAAAGGCACCGTCCAGCCCCTGAATCTGCACCATGCCGCCCGTGAGACTTGTCGTCTCGCGTTCGATGAAACGCTGCCCGTAAGGGATATTGGCAAAAATGAGAATCCCGACCAGAGCCAGCGTCACGACGGCCGTCGGCACGCCCAGAACCAGGGCGACACACCACAGCACGATACGCTTCCAGCGCGCCGGACGGGGTTTCAGGTTGGGTTCAGGATTCCGCGAGCCCTCGCGGAAGGAATGATCGATTACGGGGCGCGCGCTCATCAGAAAGTCTCCCCGAGACCGATATAAAGCTCCCATTTATCGCCATGAGGCGGCCTGTTGGCTGGCAGGGCCACGTCGAGGCGCACCGCCGATAGGAGTGTAGTAGCGCACACCCGCGCCATAACCGACGCGCAGCTTGCCCTGAAACGGACGACTGCCAACGCCCACCTGACCGGCATCGACAAACGCCGCCGCACCGAAGCTCTTGAGGATGCGCTGGCGGAATTCGACAGATCCGGCGTCCAGCGACGTGCCGCCAATGCCATATTTGCCGTTTTGCGGCCCGACACCCTGATAACGAAAGCCGCGAACCGTGGCGGGGCCACCAGCGTAAAGTCGCTGATCGGGCGGTATCTGATAGGTCGAGGCACCCTGCACTGAGCCCACGAGCCCGCGCACGGCGATGACGGAACGCCCTGGCGCGCTCATTCCGATTCGGTGCAGGTCGAAATAGGTCGAAGCACTGGCGCTCATGATCGTGAAAAACGCGCTGCCGTTTTCGAGGGACTCAGACGGGGTGATATTAACCGTAGCACGCATGCCGTGGGTTGCCGGATCGATCGGGTTCGACAGCTCAGTGCTGTCATAGACTGCGCCGAGTGGAAGCTGGACGATCAGATAATTGGTCGAAACGCCGAACTGCTTGATGTTCTCCTGCTCTGCCACGAGGCTGCCATTGATACTCCATCGCTTGTTGAGCCGCCTTATAAGCCCGCCGCGCAGCAGAATGGCCGTCTGGTGGTACGAATAAAGCAACTGCCTGATCCCCTCGACGCGCAGACTCAGATTCTGGTCGCGCCGAAGAAAATCAGGCTTGAGGAAATCTGCATAGACATCGTAGCCAAGCCCTTGCTGCGCTGAGCCCCCAACCCCGGTGACAAGCGCGGTCAATTTGAGCTGTTCGGCCGCGCCGAGCAGATTGCGATGCGTCCAGCTTGCGCCCACACGGCCGCCGAGATCGGTTGAATAGCCGACCTGCCCCGACACGGTATGACGCTTGCCTTCATCGAGCGTAAAGCGAAGCGGCATGGCCTGCGTCACATTGGGCGTGCCCTGACCACGTGCCAGAGCCACGAGGGGCGGCGCGTCATGCACACCGACCGAGGAAAAGATCCCCACCCCGGCGAGATCCTGACGCGCTGCCTCGATCTTGCTCGGCTGATAGAGCTGACCTTCATGGATCAGCAGACGGCGACGGAGAAATTTCTCGCGCGTCCGCTCCAACCCCGTGAATCCTATCGGTCCTATATCGACAACTGGACCGACGCCAACGGCGAATTCAAGATCGAGCGTGTGCGTTGCGGGGCGAAGATAGGCGACAGGTGTCGAGACATTAGCCTGGGCGTGGCCCTCCTCAAGCAGCGCGTGCAGGAGCCCGGATTGCGCAGCGAGCACATCGGAAGCCACGGCTTTCTGACCCGTTTCCAGTCCGAACGCCTTGCGCGCTGTTTCATCCAGCACCACCGGGTGCTGCATTGGCGATTCTGCAATGACGCATGAGTGTCTTTCGAACCTGACACCGCTTTGCCTCGTGCTCCGCCCCCGGATGCTTCCTTTACTCGCGTGCTCGGCGCTTTCGGAGGCGGTTCGCCATTCAAAGTCCCGGCAACAAGGGTGACCTTGCCAATATGAAACTGAGGCCCGGTTATGGTCTTGATGGTGATCCGCAGCTTTTTGCCGCCCGAAGCCGCCCCACCCATGGCCGCAAGACGATCCGGCAGCGCCGGATTGCGCCCGTCTATCTCGCCACCATCAGGCAGACGCACAGTGATGACCACCTTGCCTGCATAGAAACCCCGGCTTTCGAGCGCGGTCTGCACACGGTCATAATCCCCCCTGATGCGCCCGGCGAGTGCATAGGGATCGACCGCCCTGGTTTTCTGCAACGATACGAGCGTAGACGACGCCTGAACCATCGGATCGAGATCGGGATCGGAAGAGGGCAGGATCTCGACCTGATAGGCCTCGTCGCGCTCGGTGGTTTTATGTGCCGCCTTGCCATCGGGCTTGCCAGCCGCGAAAGCTGGTGAAAGCACGGGCGTGACACCGGCAAGGCACAGGGCGACCACGGCACGGGTCATGAGAGCCGCTTTCAAACGCGGGTTTCTCCGACAGCTGCGAGAGAGACGATAAGGCGAAACGCGGCAAAACGACAGCAAAGGCACTCCTGCTGTTTGGTCGGTCCTTGCAAGGTATGGCTGAAAAGCGTGTCCAGATCATGTCATGGCTACACCGTCAAGAAAAGGCGGCTACGGGTTCTTTTCCCTCTCCGGACGCAGAGCACGAGGGTTTCGCACACTCTTAATCAAATCATCGCGGTAACGCGGTTGTCCGGGACGGCGATTTCGCGCTAGATACGGGTCAATGACTGACGCGATTACGCGCCGCCGTCCCGCGAGTGACGCTTCCGGCCCCGAACCCAGGACCGCCCCGCTTGAGCCCGCTCTGGGGAACAGCCTTGTTTGTCGGCTGCGCGCGATCAGGCGCATGGGCCTGTCCTGCCTTTGGACCCTCGTCGCCAGCTTGCCACAACGCGCACTCCTTCGTCGCCAGAGCGCGGCCAAAATCGTTTTTGCCCGTTTCTACTGGGCAATGATCTGCCGCATTCTCGGCCTTCGCGTTCGCGTCATTGGTGAAGCCGCCGGAACGATACGTGACAGCCTCGCTGTAAAGAACGGCGAGCGGCCGATCATTTTCGTCGCGAATCATTCCTCCTGGCTCGACATTGCCGTTGCAGGCGGCATTCTGCCGACCGTTTTCGTTGCGAAACAGCAGATCGCCGACTGGCCCGTCATCGGCACCCTCGCCCGTCTCGGCAGGACGATTTTCGTAAGCCGCCAGCGCAACAATACCGGGCGCGAGCTTCAGGCCATGACCGATCGCCTCAATAATGGCGATAATCTCATCCTCTTCCCCGAAGGCACCTCGACGGATGGCACGCATGTGTTGCCCTTCATGTCGTCTTTCTTTGCCATCGCAAAACCAAGCCGTGTCGACACCTCCTTGCCGACGCCGCCATCCGTACTGATCCAGCCCGTCTCGATCGTGTATGATCGCCTCGACGGGCTGCCCATCGGGCGCGCAAGACGCACGGCGCTGGCCTGGTATGGCGATATGGAACTCGCGCCTCATATCTGGTCGGTCACGCAGTGGCGCTCGCTGGGGGCAACGGTGATTCTGCACCCGCCAGTCGATCCTGCCGATTTTCCGAGCCGCAAGGAGCTTTCCTCTGCCGTGCAGGAAATCGTGGCGCTGGGTGTGGCGAAGCTTCATCACAACCCTGACCATCCCGAAGCGGTCCAGCTCTGAACGATATGACCGCACCGGGCGTCGAAGCGGAAGCTTCAAAGTCGCCCAAATATTACCCATGCATTTACCGCGTCTTTCCGCTAGAATGGCAGTCAGACCATCCATAAAAGGGCATAAGGAACAAACCAGAGAAAACATCCCTGGACATCAGGATTTTTCTCCGCTCCCACGCCCCGCAGAGCAGCGCCATTTGGCAAAAGGTAAGGACACGTGACCGTCGAGGCTTCCACCGACAGCAGACTTCCCGTTCAGAACGACATGAATGCCAATACACGTGGCCTGCATGTCATCACCTGGGGCTGTCAGATGAACGTCTATGACAGCGCGCGCATGACCGATGTTCTGGCCCCCCTCGCTATCGTGCCGTGACGACGCCCGAACAGGCCGAGATGGTCATTCTCAATACCTGCCATATCCGCGAGCGCGCCGCCGAGAAAGTCTTCTCCGAGCTTGGTCGTCTGCGCAAGATCAGCCAGGAGCGCGAGGCCTCGGGGCTGAGCCGGTCGATCATCGCCGTAGCCGGATGCGTTGCCCAGGCCGAGGGGGAGGAAATCCTCGCCCGCGCTCCCTATGTCGACATCGTTCTTGGCCCGCAGACCTATCATCGCCTTCCCGAGATGGTCGCCCGCGCCGCGCGCGCCGGTGGGGCCGTGATCGACACTGATTTTCCAGTCGAGATGAAGTTCGACTTCCTTCCGCAGGACGCTGCACCGCAGGTCGAGGGCAATCTGACAGCTTTCCTCACCATTCAGGAAGGCTGCGACAAATTCTGCTCCTTCTGCGTTGTGCCCTATACACGCGGCGCTGAAACCAGCCGTTCGTTGCCGTCGGTTCTTGCCGAGGCGCGACGCATGGTCGAAAGCGGCGTGCGCGAGATCACGCTGCTGGGGCAGAACGTCAATGCCTATCATGCGATGACGGTCAGGACGGAACCGCCGATCTGCCAAGGCTGGCAGCAGCTCTGGCAGCGCTGCCTGGGCTTGAGCGCATCCGCTACATGACGTCGCATCCGCGCGACATGGATCAGACGCTGATCGACGCCCACCGCGACAACCCGGCCCTGATGCCCTTCCTGCATCTGCCCGTCCAGTCAGGCTCGGATCGCATCCTAAAAGCATGAATCGCGGCCATACAGCTGACGAGTATCGGGCTCTCATCGTACGCATGCGCGAGGCCTGCCCTGATCTGGCACTGTCTTCCGATTTCATCGTCGGCCATCCCGGCGAGACAGATGAGGATTTTGAAGCAACGATGCAGCTGGTGCGCGATATCGGTTTCGCACAGGCTTTCTCGTTCAAATATTCCCCGCGCCCCGGAACGCCCGCCGCCGGTCAGCCTTTCCAGATCGACGAAGCGGTCAAGGATGCACGGCTTCAGCGTTTGCAGGCGCTTCTTCGCGAGCAGCAGGATGCGTTCAACGCCGATATGGTCGGCCGCACCCTGCCTGTGCTGTTTACCGGGCGCGGTCGCAAACCCGGGCAGATCTCCGGGCGTTCACCCTATCTGCAACCGGTGCATGTCGACGGCCCCGATGATCTTATCGGGCAGACCGTGCCGGTTGTGATAACCCAGCGTCTTACCAATTCGCTGGCTGGTACACTCTTACGGGAGAGAGTCTGCGCTTGAGCCACCCCACGGCACCCCAGTCGCATCCCGGACACGGGACCAATGACCGTAATTCCAGGCGGCAGCTTCCGCCTGATATCCCCCCTCAGGAACAAGGCCATCGCACCTCTGCGCTGCGCTTTGGCGATAATATCCTGCTCCAGCAATTGCTGGGCGATCATGACCGTCATCTGATCCGCCTCGAACAGGGCTTCGATGTGCGTCTGACCTGCCGTGGCAACAAGATTGCTATCACAGGTGAAGCCGCGTCGGTTGCACGCGCCCAGGCGGCCATCACGGCACTTTACAATCAGCTCGAACATGGCGGGAAGATCGACGGGCCCGTAGTGGATAGTGTGATTCGCCTCTCCGCCTTGCCTCGTCCGTCGCGACAGGCCGAGCCCCGCGTCTCGCAGGTACGCCCTGCCGAACCGCCCCGTCGCGATTCTGAAAATCCGGCACCCTTTCAGGATCTGCCTGCCATACGCACCAAGCGCGGCGCAATCGCCCCCCGCTCGCGCGGCCAGGCAGCCTATATGGAAATGCTGGCCAGGACCGAACTGACCTTTGGCATAGGCCCGGCTGGCACTGGCAAGACCTATCTTGCCGTCGCTCAGGGTGTCGCCATGCTTCAGGCGGGCCAGGTGGATCGTATCATTCTCTCGCGTCCTGCCGTCGAAGCCGGTGAGCGGCTCGGCTTTCTGCCGGGCGATCTGCGTGAAAAGATCGACCCCTATCTGCGCCCGCTCTACGATGCGCTCAATGACATGCTGCCGGGCGATCAGGTCGCACGGCGCATGGCCAATGGCGAAATCGAGGTAGCGCCTCTCGCCTTCATGCGCGGGCGCACTCTGGCCCACGCCTTCGTCATTCTTGACGAAGCCCAGAACACGACCCCTGCCCAGATGAAGATGTTCCTGACCCGCATGGGGCAAGGCGCGCGCATGGTCATCACGGGCGATCTCAGCCAGATCGATCTGCCTTCGGGCGTCGCATCGGGTCTGCGTGAAGCGTCGAGACCCTTGAAGGCCTGCCGGGAATTGGTATTACGCGTTTTGAGTCTGCCGATGTCGTGCGCCACCCCCTCGTGGGCCGCATCGTGGACGCTTATGATCAACGAGTGGCTGCGGCACGGGATTATTCCCGAGGCAGGTCGCGCCGGGAATACAATGGAACCTCGAAGTAGTCTTACCCCATCCGCCGAAGAGCCATCCTCTATCATGAGGGCGGCCCTTCGCTCACGTCTGGACCTGATCGTGGCCGATCGCCGCTGGCGTGCCAGCGTGCCCAATCTGGAAGCGCTGGTCGCACGCTGCCTAGAGGCCAGCTGGCCCTGGCTGGATCGTGATCGCGTCCCCGCTTTCCTTCTGGCGAGCGATCACGCCGTCAAGGCGCTCAACGCCACGTTCCGTGACAAGAACAAGCCGACCAATGTTCTCACCTTCGAGGAAAACGATGGTTTCGGCGATGGCGATATCGCCCTGGCCTATGAAACGGTACGGCGCGAGGCGCGGGCAAGCGGCAAGAAATTTCCGCATCATTTCGCGCATCTGGTCATTCACGGGCTTCTGCATCTGGCTGGTCACGACCATCATCGCCCGGACGAGGCGCGCCTGATGGAGATGACCGAGTCCCGCATTCTTGCACGTCTGGGGGTCCCGAATCCCTGGCGGCTGGGTGGAGGGCGCGGCGCATGAGCGAAAGCGACGAGCATCGCCAGCGGCCCAACAAAGGACTGTTTGGCATCTTCAACCGCAAAGGGCGCGAACAGGGGCTGAGGCTTTCCATCGCCGCCCTGGTGGAAGAAGCGGCAACTCCGCATCCCGAAGCCGGAACACGCCCTGAACTTGACCGTCAGGAACGCGCGCTCATTACCAATGTGCTGCATCTGCGCGAAAAGACGGCCGATGACGTCATGGTGCCACGTGCCGATATCGTCTCGATGTCAGCCGATATCACGCTGGACGAAGCGCTCGATTTCATGCGTCGTGAAAATCACTCGCGCGTGCCCGTCTATCGCGAACATCTCGACAACGTCATCGGCATGATTCACGTCAAGGATCTGATTGCCTATCTTGGCACATCGGAAGCCTTCGATATCGAACCACTTCTGAGGCAGCCTTTGATGGTGGCTCCCCAGATCCCGGTTCTGGACCTGCTCCTCCAAATGCGCCAGCGCCGGACCCATCTGGCTCTGGTTATCGATGAATATGGTGGCGTGGACGGTCTGGTGACCATCGAAGATCTGGTCGAAACCATCGTCGGGGATATTTCAGACGAGCATGACGAACCGGTATCAGCGATGATTTCGGAACGGGCAGACGGGTCTTTCGATCTCGATGCTCGCCTGCCTGTCGACGAGCTTGAGGGCTTCATGGGGCCGGTGCTGACCGAAGCAGAGCGTGAGGCCGAGATCGAGACGGTGGGCGGTCTCGTCTTCCGTCTGGCAGGGCACGTCCCGATACGGGGCGAGGTTTTCACCCATGAAAGCGGTCTCGTCTTTCGCGTGACGGATGCCGATGCCCGCCACATACGCGCCTTGCGTATGCGCGTGCCCTCAGACTGGGTGCGCAGCGATAACGGCCAAGCCGATCGGGAAACCGAAACCCGCTGATCGCGATCGGGCTGTCATGCAGCCTGCCGCCACGTCGAAACAAGTGCTGGCGCCTGTTCTCTGTCGGGCACCAGCACTTGACGCGGGCGCCCCTTCCGGTCTTCAAAACTTTGACATCATCCAACGGGAGTGTTTTCCATGTCCGTCTACAGGCGCAGTTTCCTGGCAGCGATCCCTGCCCTCGCCCTCATGTCGAAAGCCCGCGCCGAAGACGCCCCCAGCCATGACACCCGCCTGACACCGCGCACGCTTGGCAATCCCAAGGCGCCGGTCACGGTCAATGAGTGGTTCTCGCTGACCTGCACCCATTGCGCGCATTTTGAAATGACGGTGTTTCAGGAGGTCAAAGCCAAGCTCATCGATACGGGCAAGGTATTTTACGTCTATCACGATTTCCCGCTCGACCAGATCGCCCTCCTAGGCGCCATGGTGGCGCGTTCGCTCCCGGTCGAACGCTACGTGCCCTTCGTCAACTCGATGCTGTCGACACAGGATCGCTGGGCTTTCGCCCGTGACATCGACCCGAAAAAGCAGATCCAGCAAATGGCTGCCCTGGCTGGCATCTCCGCCGATCAGTTCAGGAAGATCGATGGCGACGATGCGCTCCGCCAGGCGCTTGTTGCCCAGCAGGATGCCGATCAGGCCAAATACAATATCGGCGGCACGCCTTTCTTCATGTTCAACGACAAGCCCTATAATCAGGAACTCCTGACCTTTGAGGCTTTCGAAGCTGAAGTCAGGAAGGCTGGCGGCTGACACCGCATTCGGTTAAATGCGCGAACGGATGGGGCCTAAACGCCCCGTTCGTTCCCGCATCGCGCCTTTTTTCGGCATATTCCAGTCGATCGAAAAGAGGCCCAGAAGAGGACCCCGCTTTTCGCGTATGTCAGCCAAGATCACGCGCCTGCGGATAGCGGGTTTCAAGAGTTTCGCCGATCCTGCCACGATCGATATCCTTCCCGGGCTGACAGGAATCGTAGGCCCCAATGGATGCGGCAAGTCCAATGTCGTAGAGGCCCTGCGCTGGGCCATGGGCGAAAGTTCGGCTCGCGCCCTGCGCGGCGGCGAACTGGACGATCTGATATTCGCCGGCACGAGTGCCCGCTCGGCCCGCTCCCTCGCAGAGGTGACGCTCTGGCTCGAAGAGGCAGCCGGCCTCGCCCCTGCCCCTTTTGCAGACTCAGACGCACTAGAAATCTGCCGTCGCGCCGAGCGCGGCTCGGGCAGTGATTTTCGCCTGAATGGTCGCGCCCTGCGCGCGCGCGATATCACGACATTGTTCGCCGATCTGTCGTCAGGCGCGCGCAGCTCGTCCATCGTCAGCCAGAACCGTGTCAGCGCATTGATCAGCGCCAAGCCCGAAGAGCGCCGCTCGCTTCTTGAAGAAGCCGCCGGCATTACAGGGCTGCATGCCAGACGCCATGATGCGGAACTCAAGCTACGCCAGGCCGAAGGCAATATGGAGCGGTCGGAAGATCTGCGTCAGCAGATCGAGATACGCCTTGAGCAGCTCGAAGCACAATCGACGCAGGCGCGCGCCTATCGCAGTCTATCCGAGTCGATACGTGACGACGAGCAGGCTTTGTCCTGGCTGCTTTACACGCGCGCCGAGCTTCTGGTCGAGCGTACCACCTCCCTGTTGCAGGCGGCGGAGAGGGAGCGCGACGACTCTGCTGCCTCGGCACAGACAGCAGAGCAGGAAGGCCTCGGGCAGAAGGCGCGTATTCTCGAGCTGCGGGACCAGGTCGAAACCCTGCGTGAAACGCGCGACAACCTCCGCGTCGCCGCCGAGACCACACGCGAGGCGCTGGCACAGGCGCTCAATACTGCAGAACAGGCGCGCAGCGTCAGGCGCAGCTTCAGGCTGACCGGTCGATCGCCCAGTCGCGTCTTGCAGAGGCTCAGGCGAGGCACGCGAGCCTCATAGAGGCCATGGCCGCCCTGGAAATCCTGATGACGGATTTACCGGGCAAGCTCACTGATCTGGCCCATACGGCAAAAGGCAGTGCCTCCGCGCTGGCCGAGTCAGAAAAAGCACGTCAGGCCCTGTCGGACCGTCTTATTACCGAGCGTCTGGCAGCGCAGACACTTCAGGCGGAGCATGAGTCGACCGCAGGACGTGTCGCAGCCCTTACCGAAGAAGCGCGCCAGCTGGCGCAGACATTGGGGGAGGTGAAAGCCGAGCTTCCCGACGAGGCGGAACTTGCTGCCCTTCAAAAAGCGCTCGACGAAAAGCGACGCCAGCGCAGCGCTCTGGAAGGGGCCAGCGCCACGCTGACCCTCTCCCAGCAGGATGCCCGCCTGGCGCTTTCACAGGCCGAGCAGAAGGCCGATAGGGCTATAAGGGAGGCAGAACAGGCACGCGATACGCTCGCACGCCTTGTGGCAAGGTCTCAGACGCTTGATGCGCAATGCTCTGCGCATGAGGCAGACCTCGCAGCTCTGTCCCGAACCCATCGCAGCGAAGCAGAACTCGCCGGACATGATGAGAAGGCGCGTCAGTTGCTCACCGCACGCGACAAGGCACGCAGCGAGGCCGAGCAGACCCGAACGACTCTGACCCAGCACCAGCAGGCCCTTTCTCATGCCGAGGCCGAGGCTCAGAGCATTGCCCGGCAGCGCGCCCTTCTGACGCGTGAGCACGAGCAGGCCTGTGAGGCGCACCTTCGGCATGAGCGCCAGATCGAAACGCTGGCAGCCCAGCGCGCCAGTCTCGACGCACAAATGCCCGCCCCTGACGCCCTTGAGGCCGCGAAAGCCGTCCATATGGAGGCGGAGGCCCGTGTCGCCGCCCTGACGGCAAAAATCGAGACCCTCTCTTCAGAACGCAATATCTGTCGCCAGCAGCATGAAGAGCAGGAGAAATCACGCCGGGAGACGACCGCCAGAGCCCTTGCCCTGCGCGCGCGTCATGACGCTCTCGCCGCGACACATCAGTCGGAGGCCTTGCCCTCTCCTCTGATTGACTCCCTCATTATTCCACCGGGCCTCGAGCGCGCCATCGCCTCCGCCCTCGACGCAACGCTCGATGCCTCGCTGGATGAAACGCAGGATCGTGCCTGGGCGCAGCTTCCTGCCTTGGCTGCACAGCCCCTCCCAGCGCCTGCGCAGAGCCTGCTGTCTCTGATCGACTGCCGCCCGCACTGCACCGCTGCTTCACGGCCATCGGGCTGGTCGATTCTGTGGAGACTGGCGCTGCGCTTCAAAGCCAGCTGCGCCCGGCCAATGCCTTGTCAGCGCAGAGGGCGCGCTCTGGCGATGGGACGGCTATCGCGAAGCTGCCAACCTGCCATCGAATGCGCTGAACCGCGTCGAGCATCTCAGCGCGCTTCGTGTACTCGACGCAGAAATCGAGCAGGCCGAGCAGGCTCTCGCACCGCTGACGGAGCGTGTGACGGCGCTGGAACAGCAAGAGCTCTCCCAGACCGCTCAGCTCGCCGAACTACGCGAGGCGCTTCACCAGCAGGAAGCAACACTCGCCGTGAAACGCCGTGAGGAAACGACACTTCTCACTCAGCGCGATCGCCTCAGCAGCCAGAGCGACCGTCTCGACCAGACGCGTGAGGAAACCGCCATCCAGCGCGACGAGGTGGCCAGGCGCGTCGAGTCTGCGAGAGAGGCGCTTGCGTCTCTCGTGTCGGAGGACACACTCAAGTCGCAAATCGACGGCTTGCGCGAAAAGCTCCTGCAGGCGCGTCATGATACGGACCGAGCACTGGAGCTGGCCAAGCGTCTCGAATCGGAACACGGTGCCGCCCAGGAAAACGCCACGCGCCTGAGGCTTCAGGAAGACTCCAACGCCACCAAATCCCGTACACTGACGGCCGCACTGGCTCAGGCCCGCCAGGATCGGGCGGAGGTGGGGACACAGACGCAGCATCTCTCACAGACCGATTACGACGCGGAACTGACCCGATGCACGGAGGCGAGAGACAGGCAGCGGACGACCCTGCAGGATTTCGAAAGCCGTCTCAAGGCGTCGAAACAGGCGCTTGAAACGCTTGGCAGGGAAATCGGTGCGACCAGCAGGGATCTGCATATGAGGCGTGACCTCAAACTCAGTCTCACCGCTCGCCTCTCGGCGCTCCTGCCTCAGCACGATTCTGTCCAGAAAACCCTCGCCCAGACCCAAGCCCGGCAGCAAAACCTGGCGCCCGTGCCGATCTGACTCCCCTTGAGCAGTCTTTCCAGCATGCGCAGACGCAGGAAGCCGCCCATCGTGAGACGGCCGCAAGGCATCATGAGGCTCTCCGCGACGCAGAAGCCACTCTGGACCGCACACAGCAGGAAAAAGCCCAGATTACCCTGCGTCTGAGCGAGAGCGACTCTCAAATCGCGACGCTTCAGGACGATCTGATCCGCCTGGATACCCGCGTCGCTCAAGGCCAGACGGAATGCGCGCAGAGCGAGGCCGATAGAACCCGGCTGGAGACTGCATCGCAGGGGAGTATCGGCGCTCTGGAAACGGCCGAGGAGGCATTTGCCAGCGCGGCTTCCTCGCTCGCCGGGATTGAAGCAGCTCTTGAGACACTGGCTGAAACGCGCAGAGAAGCAGAGCAACGCAGCGCCTCTGCACGCGAAAACGCCATCCGCTTGCAGGAACGCCTCACACAGGCCTGTGGCCAGCTCGAAAAACTTGCCGAGAGCCGGGACACCACTCGACCGGAGAACTTCGATCTGCCGCTTACAGAGCAAAGCGAAACCACACTCAAGCGGCGTTTGAACCGTAGCCAGAAAGAGCGCGAGGCCCTCGGCCCCGTCAATCTTCTGGCGGAGGAAGAATATAGCGAGGCGCGCAGCCAGTCCGATCATCTGATGCGCGAACATGAAGAACTGGCTTCGGCCATCGGTCGTCTGCGCGGCTCGATCAATATGCTGAAAAAAGAGGGGCGCGAGCGGCTTCAGGCGGTTTTTGTCGAGGTTGACCGACACTTCCAGTCGCTGTTCAGCCGCATGTTCAACGGTGGGAAGGCGCATTTGGGGCTGGTCGGCAGCGATGACCCACTCGAGGCCGGACTGGAGATCTTTGCCCAGCCTCCCGGCAAGAAGCTCTCGACCCTGTCGCTTCTCTCGGGTGGTGAGCAGGCACTGACGGCGCTGTCGCTTATTTTTGCTACCTTCCGCTGCCAGCCCGCACCGCTCTGCATTCTCGATGAGGTCGATGCGCCTTTGGATGACGCCAATGTCGAGCGGCTTTGTGGACTGCTGAAGGATATGGCCGAGGAAGCAGAGACGCGATTTCTGATCGTGACCCACCACCAGCTTACCATGGCGCATATGGACAGGCTTTTCGGTGTCACGATGCAGGAGCGCGGCGTCAGTCAGGTGCTTTCTGTCGATCTCAGCCTTGCAACCTCCTTCGCCGAAACGGGTTCTCTGGCTGTAGCGTCCTGATCGGAAGCGGTTATAACCATGTCTTTATTGTATTTTCCCTTCGATACCGCCCATAATGGTCGTTTGACGCATTAGCCCCGAAAGGCCGAACCGATTTCCTTTTCGCCCCCTCATCTTCCAGATCTGTCGAAGCTGAGCGCCGGTCGCGGTCTGCGCGTGGTGGGCGATGTGCATGGCGATCTCACCGCTTTCGAACACGCCGTTGCAACCGATCGGTTCATCGTCCAGCTCGGCGATCTGGTGGACCATGGGCCGGACAGTGCCGGAACGTTGCGACTCATGCTCGACCTGATCGATGACGGGCGCGGTCTGTTCATTCTAGGCAATCATGATCGCAAGCTCGGACGTGCCCTGGAAGGCAGAAGGCTGCGACGCGATCCGCCTCTTGAAGAAACCCTGCGCCAGCTCTCAGGCCCGGTTCAGGCCGGGCTGCGCGAGCGAGCCTATGAGGCAATAGCCGAGGCACCCGCCTGGATCGCTCAGGGCAACATGATTTTCGTTCATGGTGGCTTTCATACCGATATGCTGTTCGAGGCCCCGCCACCGGCGCTGGGGGCCATGACACCACTGCTGTCACGCGCGCTTTTCGGCGAAACGACGGGCCGCATGCAGCCCGACGGTTATCCTGAGCGCCGACTGCGCTGGATCGATCATATCCCCGCCGATCATATCGTGTATTGCGGTCACGACCGACGTTCGACCGATGGCCGCCCCTGGATACGCGATGGACGCAGCGGTGGTCGTGCCATCTTTACCGACCTTGGCGCCGGAAAAGGCGGCCATCTTGCCTGGATTGATCTCGATGTCTGAACAAGAAACACGCGCGCTCCTCGAACAGCATCGGCAGAGCATCGACAATATCGATGCCGCACTGATCCACATGCTGGCGGAACGCTTTCGCCAGACGCAGGCGGTGGGTGAACTCAAGGCCCGTTCAGGCCTGCCCGCTGCCGACCCTGCTCGCGAATCGCGCCAGATCGAAAGACTGCGCCAGCTCGCCTCTTCTGCCAGGCTCGATCCTGACTTCGCGGAAAAGTTTCTTGCCTTCATCATACGGGAAGTTATCCGTCATCATGACTCAATTGCCGGGCGCAGCCCGCGCTGAAACGGGGGCGTGACATGACAGCGCATCATCTCATACTCGTCAGGCACGCTCAGGCCGCGCATGAGTTTTTTGGCAGCCAGGACAGCAAACGCCCCCTGACTGCGCAGGGCGAGCTGGATGCCCAGGCTCTGGGCGAGAAGCTTGCCGCAATCGGCATCGACCTCTCAGGCGCCCATCTGTGGCACAGCACGGCCAGACGCACGACGCAGACAACCCAGGCCATTACAGGTCATCTGCCGGAGTCCTGCATTGTCCATGGTCTGGACGCGCTTTACGACCTCGACCTCTACGGCATTCTTGAGCTTGTGCGCGAGACGCCTCAGACGGTCGGAACCCTGATCATCATCGGGCATAACCCGGCCATCGCCGAAACCTGCCGCCATCTGGCAAGCGACGCGATCGACGGGCCGATCGCCCGGGAACTGATGAAAGGCTACGAGCCAGGCACCGCGGCCCTCTTTACCGTTGTTTCCGACTGGGCCGGTCTTTCGCCCAATACGGCAACACTGGGCACCGTACTTCACCCATAAGTTGATTGCCTCCCCCCGACTAAATTTCTAAGGCACGTCCATGGCTGATCACGACACAAACGGATCCACTCCCGAAACGGCGACCCTCAGCATTGGCGAGCGTTCTGCCGTATTTCCGATACTGAAGGGCAATCTCGGCCCGGATGTCATCGATATTCGCAAACTCACTGCCGACACGCAGATGTTCTCGTTCGATCCGGGCTATGGTGAAACGGCGTCGTGCCGCAGCGCCATCACCTTTATCGATGGCGATGAAGGGGTGCTTTTGCATCGCGGCTACCCGATCGAGCAACTCGCGACCGAAGCAAGCTTTACCGAGACGGCTTATCTGCTGGTCTATGGCGATCTACCTAATCGCGAAGACTACGACCGCTTTCAGCAGGATCTGAAGGAGCAGGCCCTGCTGCACGAACAGATCCGCAACTTCTTCAACGGCTTCCGTCGTGACGCCCATCCGATGGCCATTCTCTGCGGCACGGTCGCGGCGCTCTCAGCCTTTTATCCCGATGCCGTCGATATTTCCCACGAGGCGTCACGCGACCTCTCGACACGCCGCTTGATTGCGAAGGTGCCGACCATCGCTGCCTGGGCCTATAAATACACCGTGGGCGAGCCATTCGTTTATCCCGACAATAATCTCAGCTTTTCAGAAAACTTCCTGAAGATGCTGTTTGCCAAGCCGAACGCCGACTACAAGGTCAATCCCGTTCTGGCGCGCGCCATCGACCGTATTCTGATCCTTCACGCCGATCATGAGCAGAATGCCTCGACCTCGACGGTGCGTCTGGTCGGCTCCACGGGTGCAAACCCCTATGCGTGTATCGCCGCCGGGATTGCCGCCCTCTGGGGGCCTGCTCATGGCGGTGCGAACGAGGCCGTTCTCGGCATGCTGGCGCAGATCGGCACACGGGAGAACATCCCGTCTTTCATCGCTCAGGTGAAAGACCGCGAAAGCGGCGTGCGCCTGATGGGATTCGGCCATCGCGTCTACAAGAATTTCGACCCGCGTGCGAAAATCATGGAGCAGACCTATCATGAGGTCGTGGCAGAGCTGGGGCTGAAACACGACCCGATGTTCGATCTGGCCGCCGAGCTGGAAAAGATCGCTGTCAATGATCCCTACTTCGTTCAGCGCCGCCTCTATCCAAATGTCGATTTCTATTCAGGGCTCATCCTGAGGGCCATGGGTATCCCGACCTCAATGTTCACGGTGCTCTTTGCTGTGGCACGCACGGTCGGCTGGGTCAGCCAGTGGCGTGAGATGATCGAGGAACCAGGCCAGCGTATCGGTCGTCCCCGTCAGCTTTATGTCGGTGAGGCCCGGCGCGATTATATCCCGCAATGCAGACGCAGCTGAGCGGTATGACATCCTGAAACGAAAAAAGCCGGAGGAATACTCCGGCTTTTTCTTTGCCCGGACCAGAAAGCCCGGGCTTCATCTTTTTGTGAAAACCGGGCCGAAGCCTAGCAGTCACAACCCGGCGTGGCGCCCTTGTCCTGACGGACAATATGATGGTCAATCCATTCCGAAACCAGACGACGCGCTTCGTTCAGCGAGGCCTCGGGATGGTGAATGCGATAAAGGGTCGTGCATGCGGTGAAAGCCTGGATATCAGGCTGGCCCACATCCCGAAGCTCTTCATACGCTGTGATAACAGCGCGTTCGCACTTTCGGGAAATGCGGTTGAGGTCAACAGTCACGCAAACTGATCCTAGTTGAGAATTATTATCAATTAGCGCATTGTAAATCTTTTCCGATAGTAAATGCAAGCATCGCCTATCGAACGAATGCGCGAGGATTTTCTCTCCTTATTTCTCTTACTTTTCTCGCAAAGGGCGGATAATCCTGCACGCCAGTAAGATCATGGAGTAATAGCAGATGGCTCTCAGCAACGAGATCAATGGTGGCGCAGTCCGTCAGACGCAATGGGACAGGGATGCTGCGCTCACTACGGCGCGTATCCTGCTGGAAATCAAGGCCATCAATTTCCGCCCGGAAGAGCCATACACCTTGACGTCGGGCTGGAAGTCGCCTGTCTATATCGACTGCCGCAAGATCATCTTCTTCCCCCGCGCCCGCGCCAAGATCGTCGAGCTGGCCGTCGAGAAGATCGGCCGTCACATCGGCTATGAAAGCATCGACTGCGTGGTCGGCGGCGAGACGGCAGGCATTCCCTTCGCTGCCTGGATTGCCGACCGTATGATGGCCCCCATGGCGTATGTGCGTAAAAAGCCCAAGGGCTTCGGTCGCAACGCTCAGATCGAAGGCGATGTGCCTGAATCGATGCGCACGCTTCTGGTCGAAGATCTGACGACCGATGGCGCCTCGAAGGTCCGCTTCGCCAATGCCCTGCGTTCGGCAGGGGCGATCATCGATCACACGTTTGTCGTCTTCTTTTATGGCGTGTTCCCTGGCGCCCAGAAGACCCTTGCCGACATGAATGTGTCGCTGCATTCGCTCTGCACCTGGTGGGATGTGCTCGAAGCCTGCTCCGGCGCGAATTATTTCTCCGAGAGCGACATCCATGAGGTGCGGCGCTTCCTCGAAGATCCCTGCGGCTGGTCGAGGGCCCATGGCGGTGTTGGCAGCGCCGAAGAAGCCGCTGCGCTCAAGGCCAAGGCGGAAGGCTGAATTGCCCATCCCTCCGGGCCGTGTGCTTGCCTTTGATTCGGGCATAGGGGGGCTTGCCGTCGTGCAGGCCCTGCGCACGACCCTGCCGGAAGACACACGTATCGACTATCTGGCCGATAACGCGCTGTTTCCTTATGGCGAGCAGGAAGATTCCCTGCTCGTCACGCGCCTGCTCTCCCTGATGGAAGAACGCATCGCTAGGTTGCGCCCCGACGTGGTAATGATTGCCTGCAACACGGCGAGCACAATCGCGCTCGACGCGCTGAGAGCCCGTTTCGACGTGCCCTTCGTTGGCTGCGTGCCTCCTGTACGCTGGGCCGCACGCGTAAGCCAGACCCGGGTCTTCGGGCTTCTCTCCACGCGAGGCACGGCGCGACGCCCGTATCTGCGCAGCCTGCGCGACAGCTACGCGGCTGATTGCGAGATGATCGTGCATGGCGCCCGCGCCCTGGCCGATCTGGCAGAGCAGGCTTTCCTAGGCCGCCCCGTCGATGATTCTATGGTGGCAGAGGAATTGCGTCATCTGTTCGAGGCCCCCATGGGGCGACAGATCGATACGATAGGACTCGGCTGCACGCATTATACGTTTTTGGCCGATGCTTTCCTGCGTCTCAGCCCGCCGAATATCAGTTTTCTCGACCCGGCTGTTCCAGTCGCCCAGCAAGTCAACCGGATTCTCGAAATGCGGACAGTGCCTCCCGAACGGGAGGATCTGCCCGAGAGCCTGACCCTGACCGGACCGGCCACTGATAGCGCGGCCCTCAGGCAGGCCGTTGCCCGGCTGGGCTATCACGACATCACAGTACTGAACAGCGCGCTCGTACCCTGAAAACCGCCTCCCCGCAGGAGGCGGAATCGCTCAGTTGGCGCGGCTGACGGTGTAGGACGCCGCGTCTATCATCAGCTGACGGATAGGGCTGTCAGGAAAAATCGACAGTGCTTCGATTGCCGCGTCAGCATAGAGACACGCGCGATCGATCGTGATCTGGATGGCATCGCGCTTGTCGATCAGTTCGAGCGCATGGGGCAGATCCTCATCGGTCTGCTCTCCGGTCTCGATCACGCGCAGCCAGAAAGCACGCTCTGCCTCGTCACCAGCCTGGAAGGCAGCCAGAACCGGCAGGGTGATCTTGCCCTCGCGCATATCGTCACCGACTGTCTTGCCCAGAACCTGCTGGTCGGCAGCATAATCGAGCGCATCATCGACAAGCTGGAAGGCCATCCCGAGATTGGTGCCGTAAGCGTCAAGTGCCGCTTCTTCCTGCTCCGAGCGCCCGGCGACGACCGCACCGACGCGACAGGCCGCAGCAAAAAGCGCCGCCGTCTTGCCATGGATGACTTCGAGATATTTTTCGATAGGCGTCGACAGATCGTTCTGCGTCGCCATCTGCAGCACTTCGCCCTCAGCGATGGTGCTGACGCCGCAGAGAGAATGGCCATGACTTTCAGCGAGCCATCGGCAGTCATGAGCTGGAAGGAACGGGCAAACAGGAAATCACCTACCAGCACCGAAGCCTTGTTACCAAAAACTGCGTTGGCCGAAGCCAGGCCACGGCGCAGCGTGCTTTCATCGACAACGTCGTCATGCAGCAGCGTGGCCGTATGGATGAATTCGACGCAGGCCGCGAGACCCACATGACGCTGGTTCTCTACCGAGGCTCATAACCGCACAGACGCGCCGAGGCGAGCGTCAGAAGCGGCCGCAGCCGCTTGCCGCCAGCCGCAACGAGATGCGCACCGAGCTGGGGAATAAGCGGCACCGGGCTTTGCATCCGCGCGACGATTTCGCGGTTGCAGGCCTCCATATCGTCCTTCAGAAAAGCGGAAAGGGCGTGCAAGGCCGTGCTTTCGCTGCTTGCTCCATTGGCCGCGCTCTGCGTCTTGATATCGGTCAGGCTGTCGGCACCACCCAAGGCAACTCTCCACTTCAAACTTGGCCACTGACGACCCTGATGCAGTATAAGGCACGAGCCGGGCTTCTTCCCGGCGCAGAAAAACACCGTGGCAGAAATCGAACTTCATGCATGACCCAGCCAGACCGGAAGACCAGCCCTCTGACAGTCCAAACCATATGAGCGGCGCTGCGCCCACGGTCAACCCGGCCACCCTAAAAGCTGAGGCCGCTGCCGTGGCGACAAGCGACACGATGGACGGCTATCTGCTCGACCGTCGCGTGCGTTACAGACAATTTACCCGGGGCTACCGCACGGGAATCGAACCCGTTCTGATGGCCGCCTTCGTTCCCGCCCAGCCCGGGCAAAGCGTGCTGGAGGCTGGTTGCGGCGCAGGCGCCGGGCTTCTCTGCCTGACCTCGCGCTGCCCCGATGTCAGAGGGGTCGGGCTGGAGGCCGACGGCGCAACCGCCCGGCTGGCGATGCAGAACATGCATGAAAACGACCGTGATGCGCGGGTGACGATCCTGCATGGCAGCATCCCCCATGTCCCGCCTGCCCTCAGGCAACTGACACCGGGAGCCAATGGACGCTTCCACCATGCCATGGCCAATCCACCCTGGCACCCGGCAGATCACACAGGCGCCAGCGACGCACGACGACGTCTGGCCATGACAATGCCGGAAGGCGGCTGGGGCGAATGGATCACGACGCTCGCACGCTGGGTGCTCCCGGGCGGGAGCCTGACCCTTGCCCTCCCTGCGGCGGTCGTCGATCGCGCCTGCGAATCCCTGCGCCTTTCCGGTTTCGGAAGCCTGACCCTGCTGCCCCTATGGCCGAAACAGGGGCGCGCAGCCAAAATAGTTCTTCTACGCGCCAAGCAAGGCGGCCGAGGAGTATTCTCCCTCCTCCCCGGCCTCGTACTGCACCGCGATGCGGGCGGCTATACGGAGCAGAGCGAGGCGGTTCTTCGCGAGGCTGAAGCTCTCCGCTGAGACGCTTTCCTTTTTCGTTGAACGGGAGACCAAGATGACCTCCCCGACCTCGTTCAGCGCGGCGTGAAGACCGACGTACCGCCCCCGCTGAGGCGCCGTAAAGCCTCTCTGACCGACGGCGGGGATGAGAGATTGATCACTGATCCACCGCCACGCTCGGCCAGATAGGGCACGATATGCTTCTCGCCCGGATAGAGACCTCTGACTTAGATCGCCTTCAGGCTGCTCGATGTCTCGAGCTGATCTCGTCAACCGGAACAACGATATGGATGCCCGCGACGTTCACGAGTACGTCGATCCCGCTTAAAGGCTCTTTCGTCCAAGCATAGGCTGCGGTCCATTGCTCTTCCGGCGTCACGTCATGACTCTGGATCAGAACCACCCTCCCGGCTACCTAACGAGCGACGCGGTTTCTTCCAGCCCGGTCATGTCGATATCGGTCGCAACAACCTTTGCTCCTTCTTTCGCAAAAAGAGAGGCGGCTCCACGCCCGACACCCGCCCGGGTGATGAATACGGTCTTGTTTCTCACGGTGCAGCCATTTTCTTCCTCCCCGAATCATAATGATCACGACAACAGAAAAAGGTAAGATGCAGAAAGCGTTTTTTGGATATCACTTGACATGATCGCTGAAGAGACAGCTCTGTCCTTGCCGGATCAGAGAGTTATTCTTCGTATTGACGGCTCTCAACACAACGGCGACCCAGAGGCCATGGGACGAATTGCAGGAGACCGACGCGAGAACCGTAATAAAAAAGGGAGGGGTTTCCCCCTCCCCTGCCTCAGGAAGCGAATACGTCGGCTTCGAACGCTTCTTCCCACGAGCCACTGGTTGAAGCGCGGGAGTATTCTGTCGAACGGTTCTCGAAGAAATTCGCATGTTCGACGGCGTTGAGCATGTCGTCGAGCCAGGGTAACGGGTTCTCTTCGATGCCATAGAAAGGATCGAGACCGAGCTGGGTCATGCGACGATCGGCTATAAAGCGGATATAACGCTTCACCTGATCGGCGCTCAGCCCCTCGACATCGCCCATTTCGAAAGCAAGGTCGATAAACGCATCTTCGTGCTCGACCGTGGTGGCGCAGATCTCGGCGAGTTCGGCTCGGAAATCCTCGGTCCAGATCTCGCTGTTTTCACGCACGAAGGTGCGGAAGAGGCGGATCATCGACAGGCAATGCAGCGTCTCGTCACGCACCGACCACGACACGATCTGCCCCATGCCCTTGAGCTTGTTGAAGCGCGGGAAGTTCAGCAGAATCGCGAAGGAAGCGAAAAGCTGGAGCCCTTCCATGAAGGCGCCGAACGCCGCCATGGTCTTGGCGATCTCGCGCTTGTTGTCGATGTTGAAGGACTGCATAAAATCATACTTGTCCTTCATCTCCTTATATTTCAGGAATGCCGAATATTCGGTTTCCGGCATACCGATGGTGTCGAGGAGATGCGAATACGCAGCGATATGGATCGTCTCGATATTCGAGAACGAAGAGAGCATCATCAGCACTTCGGTCGGTTTGAAGACCTGGCTATAATACTTCATATAGGCCGAGTTCACTTCGACATCCGCTTGGGTGAAGAAGCGAAAGATCTGCGTCACCAGATGGCGCTCGCCTTCGCTCAGCGTCCGATGCCAGTCCTTGACGTCATCGGCTAGAGGCACTTCTTCGGGCAGCCAATGCACGCGCTGCTGGATCAGCCATGCATCATAAGCCCAAGGATAGCGAAAGGGCTTATAGACCGGATTGGCGGTCATGAGGTCGAAATGCTGCGCCTCGGCGAGCGGTGCGCCTTGGTTCTTTGTCTCGCTCATTGGCTTTTCCTGATTTTGCTGTGCTTTGACTGGTTTTTTGGCGAGTGGTCGGCTGTCTTGTTCGGGGTCAGGGTCAGAACGGGGCTGCCCTGCGCATCATCGAGAAGCAGCTTGCCCTCGCTGATCTGCCAGGCCGCAACCTGACCGATCGCGCTGAAAACGGCCTCTTCCTGCGTCATGCGCACGCCGGGGCAGGCCATTCGGGTGCCCGCAATCGGCCCGAAGCTCACACTCTGCCCCGATGCGGTGACATGCCCCATCATGCGGTTGCATCCGCCCGTACCAGAGAGGAAACCATCGGCGCGAAAGACCATGAAAGCCGGTGCTTCAGGGGCCGTCGCCTTATCGCCGATCTTCTCGATTTTCCAGCTGCCGACCAGTGCCGATGGCAGGGGCACGGCAACGGGCTCGACCACGATCGCACTCTGCTCGGGCACGGCGCCGAGCGCCATAATGGCATCCTTGCTGATATAGAGCAGGCGATCGCCTGTCCTTATCTCGGCCCGCAGCGCATAGCGATGACCGGGCTTGAGAGAGGCCGGATCATAGGCCAGCGCGTAGCCGAAGCTCTGCGTGCCAACTGGGGCAAAGACGGTTTTGCTGAGCGTCACAGAGGGCGCATCGGCGAGGCTGACATCGTCGAGCATTACTGCGAGCTGGGCGCCTGCGGGGAGATCGACCCTGCCCTTGATGGTGACCGTACCGCGCAGAAGCGTGGATGCACCGGGCTGCATCTCGTCGGCCCGTGCCGCGCCTGACAGGAGCGTCACCGGCGCCACGCCGAGTATGAGAGCCGCAAGCGTAAGGGCTTTTACTGACATGACAGGCATTCCTCATAGCTCGTCGTCGCTACCGGCTTCTTGGCGGCTTCCGTGGCGTTAGAGGTGTAATCTTCTTCCTCAAGAATATTGGTCTTGAGCGCCATGTCGCTCACCGCGTCAGCGCGCTGGATGGACAGCGAGCGGCAGTAATAGAGCGACTTCACCCCACGCTTCCATGCCAGATAATGGATCTGGTGCAGGTCGCGCTTGTGAATATCGGCAGGCAGGAAGACATTGATCGACTGCGCCTGGCAGATGAAAGGCGCACGATCGGCCGCATGCTCGATCACCCAGCGCTGATCGAGTTCGAAAGCCGTCTTGTAGACGTCCTTCTCGTCCTGGGTCAGGAAGTCCAGATGCTGGACCGAGCCCTTGTTAAGCGTAATGGACGACCAGACGGCATCATTGTTCTGACCCTTCTGCTCGAGAAGCTGCAACAGATGGCGGTTACGCACCGTAAACGACCCGGAAAGCGTCTTTTGCAGGAACACATTGGCTGAGATCGGCTCGATACCGGGGCTGGCATTGCCTGCAATGATCGAGATCGAGGCCGTCGGCGCAATCGCCATCTTGTTCGAGAACCGCTCCATGAAGCCGTATTCCTCGGCGTCGGGGCACGGGCCCAGAACTTCTGCGAGGTGCTTCGATGCCGCGTCGGCCTGGGTCTTGATCTGCTCGAAGATGCGCTTGTTCCATACGCGCGCCATCACGCTTTCGAACGGGATGTTCCGGGCCTGGAGGAAGGAATGGAATCCCATCACGCCTAGACCAACCGAACGCTCGCGCATGGCGGCGTATCGGGCGCGTTCCATATCATCGGGTGCGCGATCGATGAAGTCCTGCAACACGCGATCGAGGAAGAGCATGACGTCTTCGACGAATTGCGGGTTGTCCTTCCACTGATCCCAGGTTTCGAGATTGAGCGAGGACAGGCAGCACACGGCGGTACGGTTCTTGCCGTGATGGTCGAGGCCGGTCGGCAGCGTGATTTCGGCACAGAGATTGGAGGTCTTGACCTCAAGACCGGCGAGCTTGTGATGCTCGGGGCGAGCCTTGTTCACATGATCGGAGTAGATGATGTAAGGCTCGCCCTGCTCCATACGGGCCGTCAGGATACGGATCCAGAGCTGGCGCGCAGAGATGCTGCGGACGATCGACATGTCCTTGGGCGAGCGCAGCCCCCATTCCGCGTCCTGCTCGACGGCGCGCATGAAGTCATCGGTGATCAGCACACCGTGATGCAGGTTCAGCGCCTTGCGGTTCGGATCGCCACCCGTTGGGCGACGCATTTCAACGAATTCCTCGACCTCGGGGTGCCAGACCGGCAGATAGACCGCCGCAGAGCCGCGACGCAGCGAGCCCTGGGAAATAGCCAGCGTCAGGCTGTCCATCACACGAATGAAGGGGATAACGCCCGAGGTCTTGCCGTTCTTGCCGACATTCTCACCGATCGAACGCAGATTGCCCCAGTAGGAACCAATACCGCCGCCCTTGGAGGCCAACCAGACATTCTCGTTCCACAGATCGACGATACCGCGCAGGCTGTCATCGGCCTCATTCAGGAAGCAGGAGATCGGAAGGCCGCGCGTGGTGCCACCATTCGAAAGCACCGGCGTAGCGGGCATGAACCAATGCTGCGAGATGTAGTCGTAAAGACGCTGCGCATGGGCGGCATCGGCGCCGTAATAGGAAGCAACGCGACCGAAGAGATCCTGATAGTGTTCGCCGGGCAGCAGATAGCGGTTATCCAGCGTCGCACGACCGAAATCGGTCAGCAGCGCATCCCGCGAGCGGTTGACCCGCACCGGGTGATGGCCTTCAAGCTGCACCACATCGTCGAACATATCGGGTTCGGCCTCGATTTCCTGCGGCGCGCGGTCGCAAGGCTCGGGCAGGACGTCAGCCGATGCAGAAACAGTCTCACGGGTCGTGTCTTCTAGCAGGCTCACGGGCCATCTCCCCAAGATCAAAGCGAGATCAAAATCGCAAATTCCGAGTGTCCTCTTGGCGCAAGTCCCCCTCCCGAGACAAGCAATATATCGGGTTAAATTTCACCCCCGCCACTACATATGGTGTTGACAGGGGGCGAAGCCCTTGAGGAACCTCAGCTTCCGCCAGTGAGGTTTTTTTCTCTCCTGCCCAAGCGCGGCCACGATGTCACAGCAGGAGCGATGAACATTTCGCGTCGCGCCGCGTTGGCTGAGCAACCGGCCCGGACCGGGCTCGGAAAAGCAGGAGATCTTGCAATGACGATCAAGAAATCAGCCAATGCGCAGTGGAGCGGCGGCCTCAAGGATGGCAAGGGCAGCATCTCGACCCAGAGCGGCGCGCTGTCCAACCAGCCCTACGGCTTCAATACCCGATTCGAAGACAAGCCGGGTACGAACCCTGAGGAACTGATCGGCGCTGCCCATGCCGGCTGCTTCACCATGGCGCTGTCGATGATTCTCGGCGAGGCCGGCCTTACCGCGACCTCACTCGAGACAAAGGCAACTGTGTCGCTCGACAAGACCGATGCCGGGTTCGAGATCTCGAAGATCCATCTCGACCTCAAGGGCAGCGTTCCAGGGGCAGATCACGCAAAGTTCGAAGAACTCGCCACCAAGGCGAAGAATGGCTGCCCGGTATCGCAGCTCTTCAAGGCAGAGATTACCTTGACGACGACCCTCGCCTGACATGGCGCGATGGCCACCTTCCTGAAGGTGGCCATCAACGAACTCTCAGTCGCGGCTGCGATGCCAGCTGTTTTGCGCGTGATCACGCAGGATATGATCGACCAGAATACAGGCGACCATCGCCTCGGCCACAGGCACGGCACGGATGCCGATGCACGGATCGTGGCGACCCTTGGTGATCACGTCGATATTCTCACCCTGGCGATTGACCGAGGGTACAGGCACGAGGATCGAGCTTGTCGGCTTGATCGCAAAGCGGGCGGTGATGGGTTGGCCGGTCGAGATGCCCCCCAGAATGCCCCCGGCGCGATTGCCTTCGAAATGCAACACACCATCATGCATGCGCATGGGGTCGGCATTATCCTCTCCGCGCAGCGTAGCAACGCCGAAACCCTCACCGATTTCGACCGCCTTGACGCCGTTGATGCCCATCAGCCCCGAGGCGAGATCGGCGTCCAGCTTGCCATAGAGCGGTGCGCCCAGACCGGGCGGAAAATTTTCGGCAACGACTTCCACCAGCGCCCCGATCGACGACCCGTCTTTTCGCACACTGGAGAGGAGGCCCTTCCACTCGATAGCCGTCACCGGATCAGGCAGAAGAGCGGGTTGCGTGACACCTCGTCCCAGTCCCAGCGTGTGCGATCAATGGCCAGACCTCCGACCTGAACCAGAGCTGCCCGGATCCGGCCTCCCGGCCCAGAAGCTCGGCGATGACGCGTCGCGCCACACCCCCAGCCGCAACGCGGCAGGCTGTCTCACGTGCGGAGGACCGCCCGCCCCCGCGATAATCGCGCAGGCCATATTTGAGATCATAGGTGACATCAGCGTGGCCCGGGCGATACCGGGAGGCAATGTCGGTATAATCTTTCGACCGCTGATCGGTATTCTCGATCATCAGAGAGATCGGAGTACCGGTAGTCTTGCCCTCGAACACGCCGGACAGGATGCGCACCTGATCGGCTTCCTGACGCTGTGTGGTGAATTTCGACTGACCGGGGCGACGACGATCCAGCCAGGGCTGGATATCGTTTTCGCACAGGGTGATACCCGGCGGGCACCCATCGATTACGCAACCGATGGCCGGCCCGTGACTCTCACCCCAGGTAGTGACCCTGAAGAGTGTGCCAAAACTGTTATCCGACATCTCAGCCTTCTGAAGAGACGACGGCGATATCGGGCGCGTTCGGGTTTTTCATGCCAACCACGTGATAGCCGCAATCCACATGATGCACCTCGCCCGTTGTCCCGGAAGAGAGTTCCGACAGGAAATAAAGCCCGGCGCCGCCAACGTCCTTGAGCGACACGTTACGCTCCATCGGCGCATTGAGCTGATTCCAGCGCAGGATATAGCGGAAATCGCCGATACCGTTCGCGGCCAACGTCATGATGGGACCGGCGGAAATCGCGTTGACGCGAATATTGTCCTTGCCCAGATCGGCGGCCATGTAGCGTACCGAAGCCTCGAGCGCAGCCTTGGCCACACCCATCACGTTATAATGGGGCATGACACGCTCGGCACCCAGATAAGAGAGCGTCAGCAGCGACCCGCCATCCGTCATCAGCGCCGCAGCACGGCGTGCAACTGCCGTGAAGGAGAAACAGGAAATATCCATGGCCTTGAGAAAGGCATCGCGGGGCGTATCGACATAGCGCCCGCGCAGGAACTGCTTGTCGGCCCAGCCGATCGCATGAACCACGAAGTCGATCTTGCCCCACGCCTTTTCGATTTCATCGAAGGCGCGATCAATGTCGGCGTCATCGCCGACATCGCAGGGGATGACCAGAGACGCCCCGACGCTTTCTGCCAGAGGCTTCACCCGCTTGCCCAATGCCTCGCCCTGGTAGGTAAAGGCGAGTTCTGCCCCCTGAGCGGCGCAGGCAGAAGCGATGGCCCAGGCAATGGAGCGGTCATTGGCGACGCCCATCACAAGGCCGCGCTTGCCCGTCATCAGCGTCCCGGTGGGGAGATCGAACGAAGCGGTGGACATGAGGCAGATCCCGGTTAATGTCAGCAAAAGAAATAATAACGATCCGCTACGTCGCACATGCCCGCCGCGCAAACAAGTCTCGAGATGACACGTTAGAGGGGGCAACAAAGACGGATCGAATTCAAGCAGGAGGCACCCTGTCATGCCCGACGAAACCACCCTTCCCCTGATCCCGCTCGATGCAGATCCGTTCATGCTCTTTGCAGAATGGATGAAAGCGGCTGAAGCCAGCGAGCCAAATGACGCCAATGCCATGGCCATCGCAACGGCCACGCCCGCTGGCATTCCCTCTGTCCGCATGATCCTGCTCAAGGGCGCCGATGAGCGTGGTTTCGTGTTCTATACCAATCTTGAAAGCCGCAAGGGTGCGGAGCTTTTGGCCAATCCCCATGCTGCCCTTTTGTTCCATTGGAAGTCGCTTCGCCGCCAGATACGGATCGAGGGGCCGGTCGAGCCGGTAAGTGACGAAGAGGCCGATCGTTATTTCGCCAGCCGCAGTCGCAATTCGCGTATCGGCGCCATCGCTTCCGATCAGTCACGCCCGCTGGCCGATCGCGCAGAGTTTGAGCACCGCATCAAGCAGGTCACCGAGCGCTTTGAAGGCGATGAGCCTGTGCGTCCGGCAAACTGGTCCGGCTTCAGACTGGTGCCGCAACAGATGGAGTTCTGGCAGGACCGGCCTTTTCGCATGCATGATCGCGCCACCTGGACCCGACAGGAAAACGACTGGGCCGTGACGCGCCTCTATCCCTGATCTCCAGACGCTCCACGGGTTGCCTCGGAGCAATCCGTTTTTTCCCGCCACTGACCATCAAGTGAGAATTCCCATGGCCAACGACGTCCGAAACATCCTCGTCCCGCTGAATGGCGCAGGCAATATCGATGCCGTTCTGCGCGTGGGGCTTCTTCATGCCCGGGCGTTCAACGCTCATCTCTCGACCGTGCTCGTCGGTGACGACCCGAACGAGATGGCGGCCCTGACAGGTGAAGGCCTGTCGAGTTCGATGATCCATGAAATGATGGAAGCCGCCGAGCACGAGGCCCATCGACGCATGTTGCAGGTGCGTTTGAAATTCGACGCCTTCATCAAGGAAAACGACATTGAGCCCAAACAGGGTTTTCTGGAAAACGATCCCCTTGCTCAGTCACGCCTGAGCGCTTCGCTGGAATTTCTGACAGGCTCCGAACATGAGGCCGTCACCTGGCGCGCCCGCCTGTCGGACATCACACTGATGCCGCATCTCGGCCCTAACGATAACGCCCGTGCGTCGGAGGTGCTGCACGCCGTGCTGTATGACAGTGGCTGCCCGCTGGTCATTGCGCCGCCCAGCCCCCCTGTGAGTTCTGGCAAGCGCATCTGTATCGCCTGGAACGGCACGGCAGAAGCGGCCTCTGCCCTGCGAGGCGCCATACCTTACGCGAGGCGTGCCGAGGCGGTGCAGATCCTGACAAGCGTCGATTATCATCGACGCGGCCCCGAGGCAGACACGGTGCAGGACTATCTCAAGCTGCACGGTGTCGATGCCGAAATTCGCGTTTTCAAGGGGATCGATCGCGATATCGGCGCCGGCATTCTCGCGGCCTGCGCCGATTTCGGTGCCGATATGCTCACGATGGGGGCGTACTCGCATTCGCGCCTGCGTCAGATGATTCTGGGCGGAGCCACACGGCATGTTCTGGAACATGCCGAACTGACGGTACTCATGAGCCGCTGAGCAGTTTTGCCATGCCGCGTCGGACATGCTACCGCCGCACCATGCGCGCTTTCCTCTCAGACGCCGAATGAACCGCATCAACCTGAGGCGCGTGGCAGGTCGTTTCCTTCTCTCAGCGGCGCGCTTCTATGTCGGGCTGACGATGCGCACGATACGCTGGACGATTACAGGCGCGCCTGAATCTTTCCCCGCGCTGCTGCAAACGCCCGAACGTCCGGCAGATGGCTGTATCACTGCGGCATGGCACCGCACATTGCTGATGCTGCCGACCATGTGCCGGTGGGCTCACAAGCAAAAACCCGACCTGCCTATCACGGTCATGATCAGCCGCAACCGCGACGGTCGCTTCATCAGCGACCTCATCGCCCCGTGGAATATCGCCAGCATCGAAGGATCGAGCGACCGCAACGGCAAGAACAAGGGCGGCAGCCGGGCGCTGCGCGAGGCCTTCATCGCGCTCCGTAACGGCGCGATTTTCATGATCACGCCGGACGGCCCGCGCGGACCTGCCGAGACAGTCCAGGCTGGTACAGAAACCTTGATGCGCCTCACCGGCAAGCCGCTCATTCCTATCGGCGGCGCCTGCACGGGCTTTACCTTGCCTAGCTGGGACCGTTTGCGTGTGCCGCTTCCTTTCGGGCGCGGCTATCTGCTTTACGGTGCGCCCTGCACCTATCCTGTAACGGGCGATGAAATCGCTGCACGGCTGAAGACTCTCTCGACCCGAGCTGAAAACAGTCTTTCTTTAGGGCGCGCCACCCTCGCAGATCGTCTGTGGGCTGCGCTGGGCATGGCCCTGCTTCCGGCACTTCGAGCCATGTCACTGATACGCCTGCGGCGTGGCAAGGAACGGCTCGACCGCCTGCCTGAGAGACGCGGTCGCAGCGAGCTCGTCCGCCCTGGAGGCACACTGCTCTGGCTTCATGCTGCGAGCGTCGGTGAAACGCATTCGATCCTGCCTCTGATCGGTTCGCTGGCGGCGCGTCACCCAACTCATCGCTTTCTGGTCACCACCGCCACGACCAGCGGCGCGGATATCATCGCCGCGTATCAACGTCACGCGGGGCCAGTAGCAGAAAGACTGATTCACCAATTCATCCCTTACGACGTGCCACTCTGGACCAAACGCTTTCTTGACCATTGGCGCCCCTCGGCCCTGCTCCTGACTGACAGCGAACTCTGGCCGGGAATCATTTTGGCCTGCACGCGCCGCGCTATCCCTGTGGGCGTGCTCAATGGCCGCCTTTCCAGACGCTCCTGGCAACGCTGGCGGAAAATGAAGCGTTTCGCACCGCCGATTTTCAAGCGCCTCGATTTTGTCGCGGCACGCAGCGAAGAAGATGCCCGCCATTTCGCAACACTGGGGGCGCGCGATGTTATGTGTTTCGGCGACCTCAAGCAGAACGCCCCCCCTCCGGCAGTCGATCAGGAAGAGCTGGAGGCGCTTCGGGCCCATATCGCTGGCAGGCCGGTCTTTCTCGCTGCTTCGACCCATGAGGGCGAGGACGAGATCATCCTGCGCGCCGCCGCTCGGGCGCGCCGTAGCCTGCCGAACCTCTTGACCATCATCGCGCCAAGACATCCTGTGCGTTCAGGACAGATTGCCGCCCTTATCACCCCCGCACCGCCGCGCCGCGCGAAAGGGCAGAAACCATCAGAAAAAGATCATGTCTGGATTGCCGATACGCTTGGCGAACTCGGTCTGTTCTACAGTCTTGCTGATTGTGCTCTGATCGGCAACTCGCTCCTTTCTCCGGGTGGGGGGCACAACCCTTTCGAGCCTGTCAGGCTCGATGTCATCCTCGCGACAGGGCCATTCCATGACAATTTTCGCCCTGCCTTCGAGCAACTCAAGGGCTTCGTAAAGGCTATTAAAGGTGAAGAGGATCTGGCTGAATGGATCGAAGCAGTGGTGAGTAATCCGACAACATGGCGTGACAGGGCTCGGCGGGCACAGGGGGCAATCGCCTCGCATGAGACGGCACCTGCTGCATTGCTCGACAGGATCGACGCGCTGTGCGTCTGAAATTCGGCCCTCCGGCGTTCTGGAAAGAGCAGACTCCCGGCTGGCAGGCCAAAGCCCTCCTGCCTGCTTCCTGGGTCCTTAGCGCTTTGACGCGCTTTCGTGCCCTGAGCGCGTCGCCTGCCATCTCCCCCCTGCCCGTGTTGTGCTGCGGCAATCTGAGCGTTGGTGGCACGGGCAAGACCATTCTCGTGCGTGACCTCGCCCGCCGCCTCGAAATGCGTGGCGAAAAGCCTCACATATTGAGTCGCGGCTATGGCGGGCGGCTGCAGGGACCGTTGCGTGTTGACACCGCCAATCACACGGCGCGTGACGTGGGCGATGAACCATTCATGCTCGCCCAGCAATTTCCGGTCTGGATCGGCGCCAACCGGGCAGAAACGGCGCGCCTTGCGACTGAAGCCGGCGCCACTTGCCTGGTCATGGATGACGGCCTGCAGAATCTCACGCTGCGCCAGACGCTCCGACTGATCACGATCGATGGCGGCACAGGTCTGGGTAATGGGCGCACTCTGCCTGCCGGACCGCTCCGTGAACCGGCCTCCAAGGGTATGGAGCGCGCGGATGCGGTCGTGCTGATCGGGCGCGACGACACGGCGCTCGCGACACGCCTGCCCCCTCATCTGCCATGCCTTGCTGCAAAGCTCATCCCATCCGCTGCGATCAGGCGATTACAGGGCAAGCAGATCATTGCTTTCGCAGGCATCGGGCGCCCGACCAAGTTTTTCGACATGCTCGCCGATGCAGGGGCTGCCCCGATGCGCAGGATCGCCTTCGACGATCACCATGATTACAGTGAGCGCGATTGTCGACGCCTGTCAGTCCTCTCGCATCAGCCCGGTGCTGCTCTGGTGACGACAAGAAAAGACTGGGTCAAATTGCCCGACTGGCTGCGTGGCGATGTAGTGGTGATCGATGTAGAACTGCTCTGGGCCGATCCCGGAGCGCCAGAGAGGCTGCTGGACCTGCTGATGGCGAATGTGTAGAGCCGCCTGATGAGCGAGAAACCTGTCGTTACCCTGCTGCACCGCGCCGAATATGTCGTGGCGCGCATTTTTCTGGCTGGACTTTCCTGCCTCAATCCGACCACTGCCTCCAATCTCGGTGGCTGGGTGGCTCGAAAAATCGGTCCTCGCCTGCCGGTATCGCGCCTGGCCGACGCCAATATAGCCCTTGCCATGCCGAAGATACTTCCGGCTGAACGCGCACAAATCATCATTGATGTCTGGGATAATCTCGGTCGCACTGTCGCTGAATTTCCGCATCTCGCCCATCTCAGGCAGGATACGACAACAGGACCAGGCTGGAGCATCACCAACGCCCATATCCTTGAAGAAATGGTGGCGACGAAGAAGCCGGTCATCTTTTTTTCGGGTCATATCGGCAACTGGGAGATGCTTCCTCCTCTCGTGGCACGCCATGGCCTGCCCTTTGCCTCTTTTTATCGCGCTGCGGGCAACCCCCTGATCGACAGCTGATTATCGGCCTGCGCTCGAAAGCCATGGGCTGCGACGCACCTATGTTCGCAAAAGGCTCCAAAGGCGCGAGGCTTGCGCTCCGCCATCTCGCGCAAGGTGGGCATCTGGGGATTCTTGGCGACCAGAAAATGAATGACGGCATAGAGTGCCGGTTTTTCAATCTGCCTGCCATGACCGCCTCGGCTGCGGCAACTTTCGCGGTGAAGTATGACTGCCCTATCGTAACCGGGCGAATCATCCGGCTAGGCCCTGCACGGCTCCATCTGGAGGTAGGACCGGTGCTGCTGCCAGATCAAGCAGCGTCCCGACAATATGAGATTGGTTCGCTGACACAGCAACTGAATGATCGGCTCGAAAACTGGATAAGGGAAATACCCGGATGCTGGCTCTGGCTGCATAGACGGTGGCCCAAAGAACTCTATGCGAGAAAACCACGTTAACCCGAAGCAACCTCACATCCATGAGTGTCACTCGCGCTGTTAACGACACTCGCGGATAATAAAAATAGATTTCAATGCAGTAAGTTTTCTCGAATTCGAGCCAATCTGGCAAAAGGTCCAGTATTGGTTTCGATTACCAAATTTACGCGCGGACGAAACAAACCATTGCTTTTATGCAACACCCCTTCTTTCTCATGACAAAAAATGTACGTTCGGCGTAATTTTACGTTGAGACCAAGCGCTTTTGCCGTCTAGCCTCAGAGCTGCACCAGAAATGAGGACGCAACGTATGGCCCAGACGCTGCCGTTTCCCAAGAACGAAACTCCAGCACCTCTCAGCAATGTGATTCCACTGCGCTTCAATGTGTTGCCCCGTCATCGCGAGTATCTCTCGCAGTGGCTGCAAGCCGGTTTGGCCATGGGGCTGTGTGATGCCGACATCGAAACCGAGTGTTTCGAAGGACGTGACGAAGCCGTGGCCCATATCCTGATCTGGGTTCGCGAGAACGCAGACCCTGCTTATATGATCAAGCCACGCGGCCTGCGCTGGGTCTTGATCGACCATATCCGCGAGCATGAGCTGGGCGTCTATGCCAGCCTCGAACTCGCGCTGCACACGGTGCGCCCCGTGCTCCCACTTAAATCCATCGCCGCAGCCTGAGCAGCTCTCGCGATCGCCCCCAATCAAGATCAGGGGCGATGAAACGTGCAAGAGACTAGCGCTAAAGGCCCTGACACGGTCAGAGCGCGTTGCGTAGCAGTCTCCTCGGTGCAGCAGATGCCATCTTTACGCCACCGCCCGGCAGGATTTCGAACACCGCCAGCCACGGGCAACCGTACCGTCAGGCTGGAGCACGAAAGTGCCGTCCGAGCCCGCGAATCCGTCAGGCCTGAGTAGCGATTTCTGAGAGAACCCATCCGGATTCTGACTGAGCACGGCCGCCATGGTTGCCGTGTCATAGGCCACATTGGCCAGTACAGACGGTGCATAACCGTAGCGGCTGCGGTAACGCTGAACAAAATCAGTACGCGATGACGGATCAGGCGCCGCGAACCAGCCGCCCTGCAACGCCCCGAGTTTTGCGGCGAAAGCACTCCACAGGGCTGGCCCGAGAATGCGCGTCTGGTGCGGATCGACAGAAGCCTGTTTGAGCCCGTCGATGACAGTCGCCAGTTGCAGCCCTGTGTCTCCGAGCAAAAGTGCGTCGAAGGGCGGCGGTGGCAGAGCAATCGGTCCCGGCGCTGCCTGAGGGGGTGCCCCACCAGGGGTCGCAGGCGCCACGGCCGGACGGGTTGGCGTCGATGGCGAGACAGGAGCCTCTGCCGCACCGAGCGGATTGACCGCGTTAGGCTCTTCCTGCTTTGCAGCGTTAGCCTGCTGCGTCACCTGCCCCTGACGGAACTGCAAATTGGCGAGCGTCTTCAGGCCGCTCGTGATCGAATCGGGTGCATCGGTGTGAAAGACGATCTGCGGTGCGGCCAGTCCCTTTGCCGAGCAGGCTTTGAGAAGAGCGTCACCGAGCGCATGACCGAGCGCATTATCGGGAAGGAAAGCGGCGAAGGTCTTGCGGCCCTCCTGCGCTGCGGCATCGACGAGACGCCCGATCTGCTGCTCGACCGTCACGCCCATGACCCACACACCCGGCTTGGCCTGCGCCTGATCGCTGGTATAGGCAAATTCGGGAATATTCGCGGGCTGCGTAACAGAGGCCACGGCTGCCGTCTGTGGCGCCGTCAGCGGACCCAGAACGACCATATCGCCCTGATCGATCGCCGCGCGGGCAGCGCCTTCAGCCGTCTGCCCCTGCGCGTCGGTATCGCGAATATCGAGGGTCACACCATGACCTTCGGGCACAGCGATATGAGCGGCATTGGCCATCTGCTGGCCAAGCTTGCCGAAACGCCCTGTGAGCGGCAGCAGCAGACCGATCTTCTTGTTCGTATCCTGCTTAGCCGCGCCAGAGGGCGCACTGATGGGAGGGGCCGTCTCTGGCCCGCTACAGGCATTCAGGGCGAGCAGCGCGACACCGGCCAGTGCGCAAACCTTGCATGCAGAGGCCGACCTGAGCGATGTGAAGGAAACCACGCGCTGACGGGGACCGAATGTCCGACTTACCATCTTGCACCCATACTCCTGTTGACGATTCGACTTGATGGTCCGCAGCATGCTTATGACACTTCCTCCAGTTCTGCGACCCTTGCGGCAGGCAGCCTCACATTGGTCGCAACGCCCATCGGCAATCTGGGCGATATCAGCGCCCGCGCCATCGCCACGCTGAACGCAGCCGACGTGATCCTCTGCGAAGATACGCGGGTAACAGCGAAACTGCTCAAGACCTATAATGTTTCCACACCGACACAAATTCTTCATGATCATAACGAAGAAGGGCGCATTCCCGGCCTGCTGAACCGCCTGCAATCGGGCGCGAAAATGGCGCTGGTTTCCGATGCCGGAACGCCTCTGGTATCCGATCCCGGCTTCCGCCTGGCCCGTGCAGCCATTGCCGAAGGGTTTAATGTAGGCGCGGTACCCGGCCCGAATGCGGCAACGCTCGCGCTTACGCTATCGGGCCTGCCACCTCACCCCTATCTTTTCAGCGGTTTCGCCGCTGCGCGGTCTTCAGCGCGACGCAGCCAGTTTGCGGTACTGCGCGCCGCAGAGCAGGCAGGATTCAGCGCGACCCTCATCTGGTATGAGCGCCCCACCGGCTGCTGGACATGATAGAGGATCTGATCGTCGTGTTCGGTGCCGACCGCCAGGCCGCAGTCGCACGCGAACTCACCAAGCGTTTTGAGGAAGTCAGGCGCGGCACGCTGACCGAACTCCAGGCCCATTTCACCCAGACGGCACCGCGTGGCGAAATCACCATTCTGGTTGGGCCTTCCGAAGGCGATACCGCCCCATCAGAGGAAGATCTCGATTCACGCCTGCGCTCAGCGCTGAAAACCCATTCCGTCAAGGACGCCGCAGCCCTCGTTGCCGGCGCAATCAACCTGCCCAAGCGCGTCGTCTATGCTCGCGCCCTCGAGTTAGGGAAGGAATAAGTCGTCGCCCGGCGTGAGCCGAGACCTGCGTGATCAATCCTGCTCTTTTGGAAGCGCGAAAAGCGATTCAGACAGGCTAGGATTGGACGCCACATTGAAGAGATCGATCTGCGTCTCGCGCCCCTGCGCATCCTTCACGACCCATGATTTCAACGTCAGAGGCGTATCTGCGAAAATGAGCGTCAGACTTCCCTCTGAAGGCGTTGCCGTGCGTACGAGCGTAACCTGCACAAGCCCCTTGTCGTGCTGGAAACCGGTGACGGTCACATCGCCTGAAAGACGCAGATCCGGGCGCAAAAGAAGCCCGAGTGGGGTTCGATCGAGCGGCAAGGTCGTGACCTGACCCAGTTCGCGATCCTGATAGACGATCTGGCCCTGATTGGCGATGAGCAGAAGCGGGCTAGGCTTGTCGTAATCGAAGCGCATGCGCCCCGGACGATCCAGCCAGGCGGTGCCCGTCGTCCGCTCACCATCGGGCGCGATCTGCTGAAAACGCGCTTGATGGCGTGAATACCGTTGAGCGCGTCCTGAACACGGGCGATCCAGCTGCATCGGCGGGTCGCAGCACAGCGGGCGTTGCCTGCGCCATAACGGGGACCGGACTGAGAAAGAGACCGGCCAGACCGGTAAGCAGGCAGGCAGAACGCAATGTCATAACCGATCCGTCAGATAGCAGCTTCGTTGAAAATAAACCGGACATCGCCCTGCCAGTCTCCATGATAGCGTTCGAGCCAATGTTCGGCCTGGGTTCCGGCGCCATCGGCAATGGCCTTGAGCGGGTCCAGATACTGTTCCTCGCCGAGCTTGCGCGCACGCAGCCCCTGCTCGGCCAGAGCGATCACGCGTTTCGCGAGAGAGCGCAGGCCACCTGGGAAGGCCGCATCCATACCTTTTTCGGGCACGGCTTCGCGCAGGGCACGATAGCTTTCCCAACCCTGCTCACGTACGAGCGACTCCGCCGCGACGAGCGTCGCCGGGTCGTAGAGCAGCCCTACCCAGAGCGCGGACTGTGCCACCATCATGGCCGGGCTGCCTGCATCGGCACCGCGCATTTCAAGGAACTGCTTTAGCCTGACATCAGGGAAGGCCGTGGTGAGATGGTCTTCGAAATCGCCCATGGTCGGCGTCAATCCGGCCAGAGCCGGCTGCGCCTCGCCCGCAAGCCAGTCACGAAAAGATGCCCCGGCCACATCGCGAATCTCGCCGTCACGCATGACGAAATACATCGGCACATCAAGCACCCAGTCGACATACTGCTCGAAGCCGAAACCGTCTTCGAAACAGCAGGCGGGCATCCCTGAGCGCGCATTATCGGTATCGGTCCAGACATGGGCACGGTTCGACAGCAGCCCGTTGGGTTTGCCCTCATAAAAGGGCGAATTCGCAAACAGGGCGGTGGCGAGAGGCTGGAGCGCCAGCGAGACACGCATCTTGCGCGCCATATCGGCTTCCGAGCCGAAATCGAGATTGACCTGAACCGTGCAGGTGCGGGTCATCATGTCGAGGCCGAGCGTACCCACCTTGGGCATGTAGCGACGCATGATGGCGTAACGGCTCTTGGGCATGATCGGCATGGCATCACGCGACCAGAGAGGCTGAAAGCCGAGCGGTGCAAAACCAAGCCCAAGTGCCTGGCAGGTGCGCGCAGATCGGCAAAATGCCCGTCCATTTCGGCTTTGGTTTCGTGCAGATCGGCTGTCGGACGCCCCGAAAGCTCGAACTGACCTGCCGGTTCCAGAGAGACTGACTCCCCCTTGTGAGCGCCCTGCCCCTTCAGGCCGATAAGCTTGCCGTGGTCCTCGATCGACTCCCAGGTGCTCCCATCGCCCCTGAAGCCATGCAACAGCGCTTCGATGCCGTCAGGTGCGTAGGCGGGCGGGCTGTAGGCCTCACGCCCGGATCGATCGTCAGGCAGAACAAAACCGAATTTCTCGTGCTCGGTGCCGATACGCCAGGAGGCTTGCGGCTTCGCACCATCGGCGAGAAGCGTAATGAGCTGTGCCTTGCTCTCGATGGGCGTGTCGTTCAGGTCACCTGGATTGGACATGGGCGTTACTGGAGCCTCAGGGGATTTCTGGAAAAAGAAACTGTCGAGTTTCGTCCTATATGGACTGTGAAGTGCGAAACGCCAACTGGGCAAGACCTGCAACAACTGCCGTATCGGCCCGGAGAATGCGTTTTCCGAGAGAAATCGGAATAATCGCCTCATGCTTACTCAACAAGCGGCGCTCTGTTTCTGAAAAACCGCCTTCCGGACCAATGAGAAGCGCATGATCCTCCGGCACCGCCGAAACGTTCGCACACTCATGTCGTTCCAGCGCGGCAAAGAGGGGACGGTCGCCCTGCCACTCGCTCAGAAGCTGCGGCAAGGGCCTGAGCGGATCGATCCGGGGAATATCGAGGCGCTCGCACTGCTCTGCAGCCTCTATGGCGATGGCGCGAAAACGCCCGGCATTGATCCTGTGGGTATTGGTCCGCTCGGTGATGACGGGACAGAATCGCGTCACGCCCATCTCCGTTCCCATACGCAGAACGAGATCGGTCGCGTCGCGCTTGAGCGGGGCGAAAACCAGCACTGGCCCGACGGCTTTCTCGGGAGTCCTGACCGGAGCGACGAGCATCGCCAGCCCCCTGTCCTTGCGCTGGATTTCCAGACGCGCTTCCCATTCTCCCGCAACTTCATTGAAGACATGCAGGATATCGCCATTTTGCAAGCGCAGCACCGTGGCCAGATAGCGCATCTGATCGGCATCGAGCGCGACCCCCTCGCCCTGTTGGGGAAAAGGCAGATCGAGATAAAGCCGGGGCGCGTCCTGCATGAGACCCTCTTGATGTGTGATTGACGTCCGACCTTCATAGACGCAATGAACCGTCATGACGACACGGAGACCCGCATGATGCGCCAGGCTGCAGCCCATACCGATATACGCGCTCATGGCTGGGTTGCCCGTTTGCCCGAAGGGATACGACCCTATGTGCTGCTGGCGCGTCTGGACCGCCCTGTCGGCACCTGGCTGCTGCTCCTGCCCGGCATCTGGGGCATCGAACTGGCCCAGGGCGCGACGCCGCTGCGGCGGGCAATGCTGATCCTGCTTTTCGCGATAGGCTCGCTGGCCATGCGCTCGGCAGGTTGTGTGGTGAACGATATCTGGGATCGCAAGATCGACGCGCAGGTTGCCCGCACGGCAGGGCGCCCGCTGGCGAGTGGGCGTCTATCGGTCAGACAGGCGCTCGCCCTTCTGGCTACCCTGTTGATGATCGGCGCCCTGATACTTTTTCAGTTGCCGCCCATCTGCTGGGCGCTGGCGCCATTGGCCTTGCTTCTGGTGGGGCTCTACCCGGCGGCCAAGCGCGTCACATGGTGGCCGCAACTCGTCATGGGGTTCACCTTCGGATTCGGCGCCCCCATGGGCTATGCTGCCAGTGCAGGTCGGTCGATTGGGTCTGCGCCCTGCTCTATGCGGGTACGATCGTGTGGCAGCTTGGCTTTGACACGATCTATGGGTTTCAGGACATGGATGACGATGCCCGTATCGGCGTACGCTCCACCTCGCGTCTGTGGGCTTCCAGAGCCCGGGGCTTCATCGCAAGCTGCTATGGAGGCGCGATCCTGCTTTTCGCTGCAGCAATGGCTCTGGATCATCTGCACTGGCTCGCCTGGCCGATTGCGGCTCTTGCCTGTCTCATCCTGCTGAAGCAGGTCACGCGGCTTGACATTCACAACCCCGCGCTCTGCCTGAAGCTGTTTCGTCAGAACGTGCCTTTCGGACTCATTCTTGCCCTCGCCCTCATTCTCGGGCGCGAATTTACATGAAAGACCCAGCTGCTTTCATCGCCAGCCAGACCGCTATCGAGACGGCGCCTCTCGTGCCGGAACTGCGCCTTCATCTGGCAACGGAAATCACCCCGATCTGGCAGGCCACCGAAGCGCATCTCGCCGAGCTGAATATCGAGCCCCCCTTCTGGCTTTCGCCTGGCCGGGCAGCCAGCTTCTGGCACGATGGGTTCTCGACCATCCCGAAAGCGTGCGAGGCAAGCGGGTGCTCGATTTTGCCTGCGGGGGCGGTCTTGCCGGGCTTGCCTGCGCCAGGGCCGGCGCAAGCGATGTGCTGGTCAACGACATCGACCCGCTCGCACTCGTCGCCGCCAAACTCAACGCGTCACTGAACGGGCTGAGCGTTACCCCGCTCATCGGCGACCAGATCGACACCATCCCAGAGATCGACCTGCTGCTCTGCGGTGACGTCTGCTATAATCAGCAGATGGCCGACCGCATCATCCGTGGCTACGCCGCTGTGCGCAGAATATGGAAGTCTGGATGGCCGATCCGGGACGCCCTTATGCACCAAAGGACGGCATCGATATCCTGATTTCAGCCACGCTGCCGACTACGATGGAACTGGAAGCAAAACGGCCAGAGAAACGCGACTGTGCCGTATCTTGCCTCAACCGCGCTAAGGTCATTCTCTCAATTGGCTGCAAGTTTGGAGAACGTGACCCTGTCTCCTTCATCGGTCGCCCAGATTCTGTTTTGAACTGGAACGCCGATAAAAAATGTACTGACCAGTAGAAGCGAGCAGATAAGCCTTCTGGCTTTAGGTCGGCTCCAGATCTTTCATCACGAAAGATTTTCCGGCAACCGGCAGTCCATCAAAGACACACTCGACAAAGGTGACTTCCTTCGTCTTTCCAAGACTCTCGCAGTTGAGCCCGGTCGGTCGTCCGTCCTAACCCGGCAGCGGACGCGCTGACGCCTCACAGCTGAGCGATCAGCGCTTCGAACCGAGCCGTATCGTCCGCCCGAGGCTCAAACCGGCACCAAGCCAGGCGATGATCATGGCGCAAAGCAGGCAGAGGTGGAAGCATGCGTACTGAAGCGAAAAACACTTGCCACCAGCAACGCGCCGAGTGTCTGCCCTCCGAGCCGGGCGACAGAAACGAGGCCACTCGCACTCCCCTCGCGGCCACGCGGTGCTGCCAGCATCATGACGCGGTTATTTGGTGGCTGGAACATGCCGAAGCCCGAACCCGCCAGCCAGGTACGCCAGATGATATCCAGGCTGGAGGCACCGCTCGGCAACATCCAGAGTAAAGCAAAACCGCAGCCGGTAATGGCGAGCCCAAGGCTGGAAAGCTGCGCTGCCGGGATCCTGTCGGTCCAGCGACCAATCAGGAACGACATGCTGGCAACACCGATAGCCCAGGGTGCGATCAGGAATCCCGTCACGGTCACCGGTCGATGGAACACCGTCTCGAGCGTGAAAGGCATGGCGATGATGAAAAAATTGGAGGCGACGAAGCCGATCATTCCCACGATAAACGCGATCAGGAAGGATGGCACACCCAGCAGATCGACCGGCACGACCGGCTCACTGCTGCCGCGCTGATGCCGTAGCAGGGCAATCCAGCAGGCAATACCGACGCCCGATAGCGCCAGGGCGCTGAACAACCCGCCATGCACGAAATCGTCGATACCGATAACCGAAAAGGTAAAGGCCGCGACCGTCAGACAGATCGCGGCAAGATCGACAGCCCGCTCGGACCGTGGCGTGACCGGCAGGGCGAAACTGGCCATGCCGAGTGCGAACAGCCCGAGTGGCACATTGATCCAGAAGATCCACGGCCAGTCAGCCACCGACATGACGAGCGAACCCACAGTCGGGCCGAGCGCCACCCCGGTGCCGATGATGAGACCGTTCAGGGCAAGCCCTTTGCCGAGCGCTTCCCTGGGATAAATAAACCGGATGAGCGCAATGGCCACGCTCATGATGCTGGCGCCGCCCACGCCCTGCAAGGCGCGAGCCAGAGCCAGTTCGAGCAGGCTGTGCGACAGCGCGCAGAGAACGGATGCGACCAGAAAAATTGCGATCCCTACCCTGCACATGCGCGCAAAGCCGATGCGCGCGCCGATAGAGGCCAGTGGCAGAAGCATAGACAGCGAGGCAAGCTGATAGGCGTTGATCACCCAGATCGACTGCGACGAGGCGATGTGCAGATCATGCGCAATGCTGGGTAACGCGACATTGGCTACGGCATAATCGAGAACCGATAGCAGCACGGCCAGCGCCACGGCGAGCATCGCCTTGGCGCGCTCCCAGCCATAGAGCCCTTCACCGTGCTGCACCGTGGCCATCGCTCAGGGCTGCGCCATGAAGACGCGCTGGAACAACGCATTGGTCCAGTTCATGCCCTGTAGAAACAGAGCGGCGTCAAAGCGCGGGGCACCGTCGCGCAGAAAAGCGTGCTGGCCATCGACTTCGTGCCACTCGAGCGCCACTTCAGCCTGCTCCAGCGCGTCGCGGATCTGACGACGGCTTCATAGGGCACATGCGGGTCGTGACGACCCCAGACCATCATGATCTCACCCTTGATCTCGGCAGCACGGGCCAGCGTGCCGTCATGACGCTCACCGCCCAGCATGCCTGTATGCAGATCGGTCGCGTAGAAGCAGCCCGTCGCTCGATGGCAGGGTTGAGCGCCGCACGAAAAGCCAGATGCCCGCCCAGACAGACACCGAAAGCCCCGAAGCGACCGCTGCACGCCTCATGGCTGCGCAACCAGTCGATCAGCGCGACATTGTCGCTGTCGAACTGCCCGACCGGCTTCGTGTATTTCAGCTCGTTGCCACGATCCGTGCCGGGCTTGTCATAAGCCAGAACGCAGCCTGCCGCCTCATATTCGTGATAGACTTCGGGCACGGCCACCATATAGCCCTGACCGGCAATCATGGCTGCCAGACGCTCGATCGGTGCGGTTACCTGATAGATTTCGGAAAACAGCAGAATGGCCGGAAAGCGCCCCGCTTTCGTCGGGCGAAAAAGATGCACGCGCATCTTGCCGGTCGGGGTGTCGATATCCGCTTTCTCGTCGCTGCGAATCAGCATGCCAGATCTCCCTGCTCGGTCTGGGCGCCTTCGGCCCCTTCAGGGAGAGAAAACTCACCCGATCGAAGGAAAGCATGAGGCGGCGCCAGAGGCGAAATGATCCTCGTGCATAATCCGGTTCACGCCGGGGCGCCATGCCTTCGCGGTGTTGCGACTCGTTTCATGATCGATGACGACGTTGGATCGATCCAGATTTTTTCCGGTGCAAGATCAGCCCTGACGCGGCTTGTAAGATTCCTGCCCAATATGTGAACATCCGATCCGTCGCAACACGTTGACAGAAATCCGTTTCCGGTCCCGAGATCACGCCATGTCTGCGCTATTTGCCATCTCCCTTGCCTCCGCTGCGATCCTCGCGATCGTCGTTCTCATCGCCTATTTCAGGCTCAACCCCTTTATTGTCCTCTTCACGACGTCGCTCGCGCTCGCGCTCGCTGCGGGCATGCCTGCCGACAAGGTGGTCAAATCCTTCGAAGAGGGCGCTGGCCATGTTCTGGGCCATGTCGGCACCGTGATCGCGCTCGGCACCATGCTGGGCAAGATGCTGGCGGAGTCAGGCGGCGCGGACAGGATCGCGCTGACCATATCGAGTTGGGCCGGGCGCTCTCGCGTCGACTGGGCGATGATGATCATCGGTCTGCTGATCGGCCTGCCCGTCTTTTTTGAAGTGGGTTTCGTGCTGCTGATCCCGCTCGCTTTCGTGCTGGCGGCGCGCACCGACACTCCACTGCTGCGTGTGGCGCTGCCCATGGGCGCCGCGCTCTCTGTCACACACGCCATGATTCCGCCGCATCCGGCGACGTTGCTGGCGCTTTCGGCCTATCACGCCAATACGGGCCACACGATCTTTCTCGGCATTCTGATCGGCACGCCCATTGCCATTATCGCAGGCCCGCTTTACGCCCGATTTATCGCGCCACGCGTGCCGCTGACGGAAGCGAACCCGCTGGCCGAGCAATTCGTCAATCGCGAACCACCGAAGAACATGCCGGGCTTCGGCATCACGGTCTTCACCATTCTCTCGCCCGTCGTGCTGATGCTGATCGCCTCGATCGCCGATCGTGTCTCGTCGCCGGGAACGGGCCTCAACACGGCGCTGCATTTTATCGGCAATACCGATATCGCGCTGGTGCTCGCCGTCATTCTCTCCTTCTATGTTCTGGGTCTCGCCCGCGGCTTCTCGCGTGACACCATTCTCAAATTCACCAATGAGTGCCTTGGCCCGACCGCGCTCATCATGCTTCTGGTCGGCGCAGGCGGCGGCTTCGGGCGTGAACTGGTCGATAGCGGCGTGTCAAAGGTCATCACCGACACAGCCTCGATTTCAACGTGCCCATTCTCGTGCTCGGCTGGCTTCTGGCCGTGATCGTGCGCGTAGCCTGCGGTTCGGCAACGGTCGCCATGAGTACCGCTTCGAGCATCGCCGGGCCAATCCTGCTCAAAAGCCACGGGGTGTCGCCCGAACTCATGGTGCTGGTGACCGGCGCCGGATCGGTCGCCTTCGGTCCGATGAACGATGCCGGCTTCTGGCAGATCAAGGAATATCTTGGACTGACCGTGCCTCAGACCATCAAGACCTGGTGCGTTATCGAGACGCTGATTGCATTCCTCGGCCTCGGCTTCTGTCTTCTTGTCTCGATGTTCATCTGAGATCGCCTTACGCACCGCTACCCGGCCCCTCTCCCGCGAGGATGGACCGGGTAAAGTGGTCTATGCAGATTGCACGCCATGCCTCCCCCGCCCGTGACAGCACGTGATCACGACGCGTCGCCAGAGCCAGCTCGAAGCCCATCGTCGGCGAAAGCAGGTGCAAGACCTTGAGCCCTGCCATCCACCCGCCTCGGCACAGGGCAGACGGCACGATACCCAGCCCGATCCCGGCGCGTACCATGGCCATCAGCAGATAGATGTCGCCTGTGCGGCCAGCGGTTCTCGGCACAGCCCCATGTTCGGCATAGGCCTGGGCGATGAAGCTGTTGATCTTGAAATCCTCTCTGAGCAACACGACGCGCTCGGCCACGATATCGGCCAGACGACAACTCTTGCCCGCGCCGAAGGGATGTTGATCAGGGACGACAAGGCAGAGATGATCGCGCCCCATCGGATAGAGATGCAGATCCTTCTCGCTGATCGGCAGAATGAGCGCTGCGATTTCGGTCTGTCCGCCGCGCAACCTCGGAATCAGCCGGTCCGACGGGCATTCGTCGATTTCCAGCATCACGCCGGGATACTGGCTGCAAAAGCTCTCGATGATGTCCGGAAAACAGATTGAGGAAATGGCCGGTGGCACGGTCACGCGCAAGGGCCCTTCGAGGCTCTCCCTGTCGGCGGAAAGCGTCTCGCGCAGCGCAATCTCCTCCCGGAGCGTGCGCTCAGCATAGCGCCGAAAGATCTCCCCCTTCTCCGTCAGGATCACCCCCTTCCTGCTACGGATGATCAGTCGTGCCCCGAGCTTTGCTTCAAGCGTCTGGATACTCTGGCTGATGGAGGGCTGGCTGATATGCAGTGCCTCGCTCGCCTTCACGAACCCACCCTGACAGACGACGGTAAGGAAGTGATTCAGTTCACGAAAGGTGATCTGTGGTGAGATCATAGTCGTTTGCCTATCTTCGCCATTTGAAGATCATATTATCTTATGGGTCTGGATGTCGGTAGAACCTCTCTGACCGAACGGTGCGGGATTCCCGGTGGGAGGCCAGTCGTCAGGACACGCCGTCACCGTATAGACGCCGAAATCTCTTCGACCGCACAGGGGGTCAAGATACTCTCACCTGGTTCACCGGGCGCAGAATGGTCGGACTCGACAGCCAGCTTCGTCAAACCTTGCGGGAACAGCGAAGATTGTTTCCAGCCTGCCATCCAAAAGTGGCCCAGGACGATCACGGTTCGATCTGCATGACTACCTCGAGACGCCGCGACGCATCATTTTCACAGGCCACGAGCGACGAGATTTTCGCCAGCCAGTTTCAAACCGGATCGACCTCGCCCATGACCTCTTCCCTCGTAGAAAGCCCCTGCCCTGCCTCCCATGACGTCACAGCACCTGATTTCGCCATCACAGAGGACATGGTGGAAGAACTCACGACGCCATACGCGCCGGGACTGCGTCACACTCTGGCCGAAGATGTCTACGCCTTTCTGATCGGCTGCTCCCTGATCGTCATGGGGCTGGTCTGCCTGCACAAGGCCGGGCTGGTCACGGGCGGCATGGCCGGGATCGCCCTGCTCATCTCCTATCTCGTGCCGGTATCGCCAGGGATGCTGTTCACGCTCATCAACATCCCGTTTCTTGCCTTTGCGCTGCGCGCCATGAGCCCGGCCTTTGCGCTCAAGACCATGATCGCGAGCTGCGGCGTCACCCTTTTTGCTGGTTTGATGCCAAGGGTCATAACAGTATCGCAAATCGACCCGTTCTTCGCTGCCCTCTTTGCAGGGACGATCATCGGGCTAGGTATTCTATGCCTCGCCCGACATCAGGCTGGGGTTGGAGGCACCGGTATCGTCACGCTATGGCTGCAAAAGACACGCGGCATCAACGCAGGACGTGTTCAGATTTCGATCGACATCGTCATCATGGCAATTTCGGCGCTCTTCCTGCCCACGCACAAGATCCTGCTATCCCTGCTAAGCGCCGCCGCAACCAGCGGTATCCTGATCGTCTATCATCGACCGGGACGTTACATCGGACACTGACAAGCCGGAAGGCGTTCCGCCGCCCGGCCCTGCGCGGTTCAGGAGAGGGTGTCGAGAAACGCCTGTGCTGTCATCGGATGGGAGAACATCGGGTACGTGAAAGCAATCGCGGCTTCCTGCTGCGCCTGAGAGAGCGTCGCCGTGCAATCAGTGAGGGTCACCACGTCATAGCCGCGCTCATAGGCACTGCGCATTGTCGATTCGACACAGCAATCGGTCAGAAGCCCACCCAGAGCGATGCGCGTTATGCCGTTCTGACGCAGAACAAAGTCGAGATTGGTGCTGGCAAAACCGCAGAGACCGCGCTTGCCCGCAATTACGATGTCACCTTCATGCAGAGTGAGACTGTCGACAATCTGCGCGCCCCAGCTCCCGATGCGGAACGCATCCGTGGCCCTTACGCCAGCCAGAATACCATAAGGCGCGGTGGAAAGTTCGGGATAACCAGGCGCAAACTCGATCGGTACCCAGACGATCCTGACCCCTTTCTCGCGGGCCGCTTTCACAAGAGCCTCGGTATGCGCGAGCATATCCGTACGCGCCAGCTCAGCCCGGACGCCTCATGCAGGGCGCCCCCCTCAGAAAGAAAATCGTTCTGGTATTCGATCAGGACAAGCGCCGTCTGGCTCATGACTTGGTCTCTGCATAAGGGTTCTTCGTGCCGCGAAGCTGCAGACGAATCGGCGTTCCCGGCAGATGGAACGTCTCACGCAATCCATTCACCAGGTACCGCTTATAGCATCGGGAAGCATTTCAGCGCGGGTGCCGAACAGAATGAATGTCGGCGGACGCGATTTCGCCTGTGTCATGTAGCGCAGCTTGAGTCTGCGCCCATCGACCAAAGGCGGCTGATGACGCTCAAGGGCGCCTTCGAACCAGCGGTTAAGCTCGCCCGTCGTAACGCGACTGTTCCACACCTCATGCGCGCGGCGCACCGTGGGAAGCAGCTTGTTCACGCCTGCACCAGTCAGCGCAGAGAACGTCACAACCGGTATGCCGCGCATCTGGGCCAGCGAGGTTTCGATACGGTCGGCAATGGCCTGACGGGTTGCCGCACGGTCTTCAACGGCATCCCATTTATTCAGCGCCAGCACACAAGCCCGGCCTTCACGCTCGATCAGACGCGCAATCTGAAGATCCTGTTCGTGCACGCCGAGTGTGGAATCGAGTGTCAGCACCACGACCTCAGCCATTTTCAGCGCCTCGATAGACGCCGAAACCGACATGCGTTCCAGATCCTGCTCGATCCGTGCCTTGCGTCGCAGCCCTGCCGTATCGACAAGCTGAATCGGCCCGACCTCGTCATGCAGGGAGACGGAGATGGAATCACGCGTCAGTCCGGGCTCGGGCCCGGTAATCATCCGCTCTTCGCCGAGCAGGCAGTTCAGCAATGTGGACTTGCCTGCATTGGGGCGACCGACAATGGCCAGACGCAGCGGTCCGGCGGGCCGCTCCTCAAGCTCTTCGGTTTCGTCGTCCACCGGCTTCGAGCGCGAACGTGTCTTGGCGCGCACGCGTTCGCCCTCGGGCAGACGGTCGGCGATCTCACCCATGAGATGGGCAATGCCTTCACCATGCTCGGCCGAGAGTGCGAGCGGCGTACCGAGACCGAGCGAATAGGACTCGATCACCTCACTGGTGGCTGCTGACCCTTCGGCCTTGTTCGCAACGAGCAGAACCGGCTTGTTCTGCTTGCGCAGCCAGGCCGCGAAATGCTTGTCGGCAGGCGTAACACCGGCTCGCGCATCGATGCAGAACAGTACTAGATCGGCCTGCGCCACGGCAGATTCGGACGAGGCCCGCATACGTCCGTAAAGCGTATCCGGCGCGGCCTCTTCGAGACCTGCGGTATCGATCAGACGGACCTTGCGCCCGCGAAGGAGCGCCTCTCCTTCCTTGCGATCGCGCGTTACGCCCGGCATGTCAGACACGATGGCCTGACGACGCCCTACCAGCCGGTTGAAGAGAGTCGATTTACCGACATTGGGACGCCCGGCAATAACGACGAGCGGAAGAGAAAGAGAGTCAGTCACTGATCAACCATATGCGTTCAGATTGCCATCCGTAGACAGCACAAGAACCTTGCCGTCACAGATGATGGGTTCGACCAGCGCAGGCAGCTTGGTCTTGAGAGGGGCATCAGCCTTGCCGGTCACGGCGTCAATGACCTGCAACCCGGTCTCTTCGAGCGATGAGACGCAAACCAGCTTGCCATCGCCCATGACGGGCCCAAGCCAGGTCACGGCGTATTTCTGCTTGGTCTCGTTCTTGAAGCGACGCAGATCATGGATCCAGCGCACATGGCCTGACAGACGATCAAGGCAGGCTAGCTGCTGATCGGATGAAATGACGTAGAGCCAGTCACCTACAATCAGCGGCGTATTCTGACCGCTTGCTTCGCGCTCCCACAGACGACGACCCGAGCGCATGTCGATGGCGACCAGCACCTTTGAAAGCGAGATCGCATAGGCCGTGCCATCCTTGATGACCGGCGCCCCGCGGACACAGGCCAGATCGAGCATGGCGCCACGACCGTTCGAACCGCCAAGCGAGTCACTCCAAACCAGTTCGCCCGATTCGGCACGCAGCGCCACGAGGTCGCCACTGCCGAACCCGGCCACGACAACGCCATTGGCGACGGCAGGGGCAGCCTGACCGAAAATGACGGTGTCAGCTTCGGTGGCCTGATAGGTCCAGATCTGCTCACCCGTCTCGGCATTGAGCGCAAAAAGACGCTCGTCGATCGTCCCGAAGAAGACGCGTCCATCGACGATAGTCGCGCGGAGCGACCCGGCACCACCGTCTCGGCGCGCCACTTCACCTTGCCGGTCTCGGCAACGACTGCGATCACCTGTCCGACGCCATCGACAATGTAGAGCGTGTCACCCGACACGCCCATGCCGCCACCGATATCGCTGGAGCGCGACTTCTTTCCCTTGGGAATGAACGTCCAGAGCGGGCTCATCGCAGGCCAGGTCCATGCCCGCACAGTGCCGACGCCATCGCGCGTATAGATGCGGCCCGCGTCGATGACTGGCGGCGACTGGATCGCGCCGCGTCCGTTCGGACCGAGCGCGGCAAAATGCAGGAAGGCGGGTTCGGACACACCATGACCGATCGAACGCGACCAGGCGAGATTCGGCCCGGCCCAGTTCGTGTTGACCGCGAGATGATCAGGCACGCGCCCCACAACGGGATAGGCAGAAACAGCCTGAACCGGCGGCAGAACGATGGGCGTATGATCTTCTTCATCAATCACCAGACCGGCGCCGGTAGACAGAACGTCGTAACGCTTGCCTGCAAGAATGGGCTTGGGGTCGTCCTTGAAAATGCCGCAGCCAGAAAGCAGGGCTGTGCCTGCCAAAGCCGAGCCAAGAAAAAAGCGGCGGCCTGGCTGACGCAACGGGTTGTTGTTCTCGATAGGCATCAGCCGGCTCCGCCGAAGGTTTGCAAAAGAATGGAAGCGCGCTGTCTGACTCCGTCAGGCGCATCGGGAGACTGGGCGAGGCCCAGCAAAAGACTATGGGCCTCGTCACGCTGTTTGGGTGTCGCATCGGCGCGCAGATCGAGCGCGACAAGGCTTTCCTGTGCGAAAGCACGCCAGGGCCCCGAATTGGCTGCGAGGAGCTCGAGCTGCTTGCGCGTCTCGGTCACGTCGGCATCGTTGATATGGCTGTTCAGCAAAAGGAGGCGGGCCAGCGCCTTCAGAGACGCGTTGACATCCTGCGTGTCGATCACGCCCTGCCACGTCTTTCTGGCTCCGGCCATGTCGCCCTTCTGCGCAAGGAGCTGGGCGAGTCTGATGGCTGAGAAACTGCGTGTCGCGCCCGGCGCGCTCGAAGCGAGATCGGCAAGAACCGCCTGATTCTCTTTTTCGGATTGCGCGCGCAGGGTAGCATCAGGCTGGGGTGCCTGAAGCGCCTCGATCGCCGTGAAGTAGCGCCCCGAGGCCACTGCCTGAGCCTGGTGATGACGATGGATCTGCCACTGCCATCCACCCACGCCAATCAACGCGATCAGTGCCGCACCGATCGCTACACCTCCGAAACGCCGGGCGGTTGCACGCAGCTCAGCTGCACGCATTTCCGCCTGGGCCTGACTGAAAAACTCGTCTGCCACCGTGATCCTCTTGCGACACTATCGCGACGAGCATACAGACGCTGCGACAATGCGGCAAATCGCTTTGTCATTCTGGTGTCGCATCGGTCAAACTTCGGCCATAACCGGCCGTTACACAGACCCTTTGTCACAGGAGAGCCCCATCCAATGCGACCAGCGCCCGATATGATGATGGCAAGACGGAGCTTTCTCCTCAGCCTTCCCCTGATCGGGATCACCACCCGCAGCGTCTTTGCAGTCGACGCGGCCACTCAGGCCACACAGCATGACGCACTTGCCGAAATCGCCCGTCGCTTCGAGAAGGACTCAGGGGGCCGTATCGGCGCCCATCTCTTCTGCCCCGAAACCGGTACTGCCCTTTCATGGCGCGGGGAGGAACGGTTTTTGATGTGCAGCAGCTTCAAGGCCTCGCTGGTCGCCTGCGTTCTCGGGCGTTGCGACAGGGACGAAGACGACCTGACCCATCGCCTGACTTTTGTCGATTCCGATTTCAAGGCCGGATGGGCACCGGTTGCCCGTCAGAACCGCGATGCCGGGCATCTC
>NZ_BAKW01000017.1 GCF_000614545.1 Asaia platycodi JCM 25414
CCCAGCGCAACGCCTTCGCGCCGTCGCTGACGGGGCGCCGCGCGGCGGCAGCGAAAACATCGTGGTTACGGGGTCTGCGCTCAGCACCTCGAACAATGCCAACGCCAACCCCGTGCAGATCATAACGGCCAAACAGATCATGCAGACCGGCGCGAGTACGGTGGGCGACTATCTGCAGCGCCTGCCTTCGGTCGGTTCTTCTGGCACGTATAACTCGCAGACCAATGGCACAGGCGGCTCGTCCTGCGTTGATCTGCGTAACCTCGGTCAGAACCGCACGCTGGTGCTGATCGATGGCAAGCGCACGACGCTCAATGGCAATAACAGCTGCGTCGATCTGAACACGATCAACGTCTTTCAGGTTGCGAGCATAGAAATCCTGAAGGATGGCGGATCGGAGCTTTACGGCGCCGATGCCGTGGCCGGTGTCATCAACATCAAGATGCGCCATGATCTGAACGACGCGAATATCACCGTCAAGGGCGGTATTTCCGATGTGGGCGACGGCCAGACCGGTCAGATTTCCGGCTACAAGGGCTGGAATTTCGACCATGGCAAGGGCAACGTCACGCTGTTCGGCTCCTACATGACGTCGAGCGGAATCATGCAGCGCAACCGCGCCTGGTCGCGCAACGTGCAGACCAACGACCCCGTCGATTCTTCCGATCTGCTGTTCGGTTCGTCCATCCCGACCAGCGGCAAGTATTTTACCGATTCCGGTACGTATATCCCCAATGCCAGCGGCTCTGGCTATCACACTGCGACATCGGCAGACCGCTATAATTACGGTTCGCAGCAGTCGCTTACCAACTCGCTGCAGAACTCGACGCTGTCTTTCGACGCGCATTACGACGTGAACAAGCATTTCACGCCCTATGCCAATTTCCAGTACAGCCATCGTACCTCCAGCACCACGCTGGCGCCTGAGCCGATGACGGGCAGCATCTATCCGTCGACCCTGCCGTCGAGCCTCGTCATTCCGGCAAATGCACCGTACAACACGTTCGGCGAAGACGTGCTGATGTACAAGCGCTACGGCGAATGGGGCAATCGTCGCACCGAAACCGCGACCGACACCTACACCGCCATCGCTGGTGCCAAGGGTGAGATCACCCATGGCTGGATGTATGATCTGTCCTACACCTATGGATGGAATCAGGTGACATCGCAGATGTCGGGTGTCGGTAACTACGCCAAGCTGCTTCAGTCCTACGGGCTCGAGCAGGTCGATCCGACGGATTCCAGCAGCGCTCTGGTTTATAATCCCTCGGTCTGTCAGGCTTCCGCCGGTTGCGTGCTCTCGGATCCGTTCAAGCCGCTTTCCTCGGCGGCTGCGGCCTATTCGAACTATACGAGCCACGATCACTATTATTACCAGCTGCGCGATCTGAACCTGCGCATGCACAACAACCATGTCGCGACCATGCCCTGGAAGGGCGGTGGCGATCTCGGCTTCGCTCTGGGTATGGAGCACCGTGGCGAGCAGCTGGCCTATCACCCCGACGCAGTCGTGGCATCCGGCGATACACTGACGAACTCTGCTTCCTATACCGGCGGCGGGTTCAACGTCACCGAAGGCTATCTCGAAGGCAAGGCAACGCTGCTGCGCGATGTTTTCCTCGCCAAGGATCTGACCATCGACGCGCAGGGGCGTTATTCGTCCTACAGCACGTTCGGTGGTACGAAGAACTGGAAGGCCTCCATCAACTGGGCGCCCATTCAGGACATCCGCTTCCGCGCGACGATCGGTACCTCCTATCGCCAGCCAAACGTCTATGAGCTTTATTCGGGTGGCAGCCTTGGCTACGCCTCGGCAACCGATCCTTGCGCTCAGGCCAGCTCCTATGGCTCGCTTTCGGCGAATGTCGTCGCCAATTGCGCCAAGCAGGGGATCAACAGCTCAACCTTCGTGGCAGCCAATTCGGGTCAGGTTCCGACGCTTTACGGTGGCAATGCCGCGCTGAAGCCCGAAACGGGTCGCACCTATACAGTGGGTACGGTCATCACCCCGCGCTGGGTGCCGGGCCTGTCGGCTTCGGTAGAATACTGGCACTACACGATCAAGAACATGGTCTCGTATCTGAGTTCGCAGTATATTCTCGATCAGTGCTATACGGGTGCAAGCTCGAATTATTGCAGCAATATAACCCGTGTCTCCGGCACGAATCAGCTTAACTCCGTGACCGATTACTATGCGAATATCGGTGGCCTGCGCACGAGCGGTATCGATTTCGATCTCGATTATCGTATCCGTGTCACGCGCAAGGATGTCGTCACCCTAGGCAACAACTTCCAGCAGCTCATCAGCTATCTGCAGCAGAATGAGCCGGGCGGGCAGTGGTACAACTATGCCGGTCGTCTGATGTATCAGTCGGGCACAGGCCAGCCGCGCGTGCGCGACTATGCCACGCTCAACTGGCAGCATGGCAATTGGGGCGTCACCTATATGCTCAAATATACGGGTGGCATGGTCTGGAACAATGGATCGCAGGACCTCAGCACGGCACTCGGTTATGGGCGCTACAAGACGCCTGGCATTTTCTCGCATGATCTGACGGTCAATTACCGTCTGAATCGATGGAACTTCACCGGTGGTGTGAACAACCTGTTCGACAAGCAGCCGCCATTCGTGGCCGATGCCTCGACGAACAGCGCCGCAGGACTTTATGGCGATCTCTATATGGGCCGCTATGTCTTCCTTCAGGCCGGCGTGAATTTCTGACGCCTTTCTCCCGGTGCCTCACCAGAGCCGGGAGAACACTCTTTTTCAACATGACCGATGCAGGGGAAGCGAGTATCCAATCTTTTACCCTGTGATCGTTCTGGCTAGCAGAGACAGGATTCATTGCCCGATACGAGCGGCGTGCGCGCCTCGCGATAGGTGCTACCACTGCGCTCTCGATGGTTCTCGACGGTGGCATAGACCAGCCCGTCTTTTTCGGAATCGAACACACGATGCGCAAAATCCGCGCGAACAGCGTGGATCGCTTTCGTATAGGCGTGCGGCCCCGTGATATTGAACGTGGTCACGGCACCCGCACCATGAACATCGGGGCGATAGGTCAGGATCTTGGTCATGACGAGCTGGATGACCCGTCGCAGATAGGGGTGACCGGGACGCGCGATAAGGAACCATTGCTGGTACTCGCCGCCCGCGACGTGCGCGATCGATGTGCCATAGCCCCAGCCCGCATAGCGATTCGAGCCCGACATGTTCCATTGTGAAATCAGATATTGGTCATCGGGCCGAAGGATTGCCTCAAGAGGTCGCGACATCGACGATTTTAGGTCGAGATAGACTCCACCCAGACGATAGATCAGCAGATAACGAAAGAAATCGGCTTTGGCCGCGCCATATTCCCCGCCGATCATGAGATAGATTTTCAGAACGTCCCAGCCATAATGATCCGAGATGAACTGAAATCGTGACGCTTCGTCCCAGACATGAACAGTCCAGCCGGGATTGAGCGCCGTGACCTGGGCGATATTCGTGACGAAAGCCGGGTCGAGCGTTGTTGGATCGTTGCAGATGAAATGCAGCAGTCGCGGGATAGCGCAAAATTATCGGTGGATGGCGCGATCTCAGGGAAGCGCCGCAGATTGAGGCAGGAGAGTTCGCTCCATTCTGCTTTTTCCATGACGTGGTCTCGCATGCCGTCGGGGGCGTGCGAATACACCCGGCCCTGTGCATCGTGCAGTTGGTAGACATAGGGGCGCAAAGTGACGATGCCGATGGAGGGAGGCGCGGCGATAAGGCGATTACCCTCTAGCCCGAGGCAGGACACATTGCGTCCTTCGAGAACGGCGCCTTCCAGCGCATCTTCTCCATCTGGCTCTTCGCTCGAAACGAGGACATCGCCCCATAGGGTGATCAGGGCCGTCTCGTTCATGGTTGCATCCCTCTTATTCGTCGGGTTCCGGCAGAGTGGCGGCAGGATCGGCGGGCAGAAAATCGCCGATCTGCCGCACGGCTTCCGCAAGGCTGACGCGCTCCACGGCGACACCTTCGGGGAAAGCCGAAAGAAGGCGCGAGGGCATGCGGCGATCAAGAATGACGAAAACGCCATGGTCATCGCCCTTGCGTATCAGGCGACCGAAGGCCTGACGCAGCCTCATGCGGGTCAGGCGGTCGTCATAATCGCGTGGGTCGTCGGGCGAGAGTGCCTTGCGTCTCTCGCGATGCAGGATGTCGGGCCGCGGCCAGGGCGTGCGTTCGAACACGACCAGACGTAAGGCTTGACCCGGCACATCCACCCCGTCGCGCATTGCATCCGTGCCGAGCAGGCAGGAATGCAGCTCTGTGCGGAAGATATCGACCAGCGTGGCATTATCCATCGTGTCGACATGCTGGGCATAGAGCGGCAGCCCGGCCTCTTCGAGTGGTGCGGCAATGCGCTGATGCACCGCACGCAGGCGCGAGATGGCGGTGAACAGCCCAAGCGCACCTCCTTGAGAAGCCAGAAAAAGCAGGCGATAGGCGCCAGCCAGCGCATCGAGATCGTTTTGCGGCACATCGGTTACGATCAGGGCGCGGGTCTGGTGCGCATAATCGAAGGGGCTGAGCAGAGAGGCCCGGAAAGGCGGCTTGATGAAATGGGGCGTGCCAAGCCGCGTTTCGGCGGCGTGCCAGCTTTGCTCGACCTGACGCGGATCGGGCCCGTTCGGACCAGAAAAAGGTGTCTGGTCGCGCAGGGTCGCCGAGGTGATGAGCATGCCATGGGCAGGTCCCTGCATGACCGAGGCAAAGGGAATGGTCGGGTCGCGCCAGTGGCGATGCAGCCCGATATCGGTCTCGCTCTGCCTGCCTGAAACATATTCCGTGCGTATCAGATCGATAAACGAATTATCCTGTGTATCCTCTTCTCCCAGAACGGTATCGAGCATCGCGATCCAGCCCTCTACCCGGGCAATGGCGCGGCGCCTGAGAGAGCGAATCATGGCCTCTATGCGCAGACGCTGGGCGGCTTCGAGCGCATCATCGGGCTCGCTTAAAAGGGATTTCAGACGCTCGACGAGTGTCTGCAGGGGCGCAAGCAGGCGCCTCAGGGCCGTATCCAGAGGCGCAGTCACTTCGCGCAGGGCCTCGCCTGCAGGATGGAGGCCGCATTCAGATGAATCCTGCCCCTGCGTGCCGATGCGTCTGGCGTCAAGCTGCGCCCTGAGCGCCTGGAAGAACTGTTCGGAAGGGTTGGCAATCAGGTCGGGCACATTCGGCTGAAGCGCATCGTCTTCACCGTTCAGTCGGCCAAGCCATCCCGGCGCGGGGAGGGCATGGGCGGCCCCGAGAATGGCTTCGAGCGGGGCGTCAAGTGCGGGCGAGGTGGCGACCAGATCTTCGAGGCGGCGGCGCAGCCCGCGTGCGCGCGATCGGCTGCCTTCGGCACCAAGCAGCCAGCGTCTGAGCTCTGCGGCTTCCAGCCCGGAGAGAGCGAGTGAGAAGGCGCTATCGGCGGCTTCGGGCAGGTGATGCCCCTCGTCGAAGAAATAACGCGTTGGAAGCTGATCTTCATCCGGTACATCGTCCCGTGCCAGACTGGACCAACTGGCCTGCGAGAGAACCAGCGCATGATTGGCGATGACGAGCCGGGCGCCGCGGGCACGTCTGATGGAATGCTCCACAAAGCAGGTCTGGTAATGCGGACATGCGCCATGAATGCATTCGCCACGGCGATCGGCCATGCCGAACAATACGCCGCCGCCAAAGATGTCGCCGAACCAGCCGGGAAGGTCGCCACCCATCAGATCGCCATCTTCGGTGGCTTCTGCCCAGCGGGCGAGCATCGAAAGACCGATCAGCGCGGCAGGAGAAGGTGACGGGCGTGAGGCGAGTGTGTTGACCGCGTCTTCCATGTTCAGCAGGCAGAGATAATTCTCGCGCCCTTTGCGTAGCACTACCGCTTCGCGCCGCTCGGCATCGTCAGGGTAAAGACGCCGAAGTTCCTGCTCGATCTGACGTTGCAGGTGGCGCGTATAGGTCGAAACCCAGACAGGGCCATCATTCTGCTCCGCCCAGACGCTGGCAGGGGCGATGTAGCCCAGTGTCTTGCCTGTGCCCGTGCCTGCTTCGGCGAGAACGATTTCAGGAATGCCGGCGCCCTCTCTCGGCGCGAGAGCCTGTGTGACCGCTGAGGCATAATCGGCCTGACCCGGACGCGTCTCGCGCCGTCGCCGAGAATGCGGGTGAGGCGCGCGCGGGCCTCGGCAGGGGCAACCGGGCGGCTGCCCGGTGGTGGTCGCTGGGCCATTTCTTCCCATCGCGGCAGGCGGCGCCAGACACGTAAAGCCTCGTAGGGATGGCGTTGCTGGCTCGGTCGTGCCTCAAGAATTTCTTCCACGAAGCCGGCCCAGGACCATCCGGCGCGGGAAAGCAGGGGCAGGAGTGCCTGTAGCGTTTCGGAATCCCGTGATGCCGCCATGGACTCGAGCGCCAGGCGAAGTTTTTCAAGCAGGAGAAGGAGGAAATCCGCCTCGCAATGTTCGGGCGGGGTGAGGCCGAGTGCCAGCCCCATGCCACGTGGTGTGGGCACGACAGCGCGCGTCGGAAAGAGAAACAGGAAAAGTTCGAGCAGATCGAACCAAGGGACGACTTGTCCCGGTGGCGTCAGATCAAGCCGCCTGATTGTTGCAGGTCCATGTATCAGCAGGGGGGCAGGGAGGGTAGCCAGCAGCGAGGCAGCCTCTCGCGCATCAAGCGACAGGAGTTCACCATCCGGTGTCAGGACCGAAGCGCGGGCGCGCGTTGTGATCAGGGCGGGGGCGTCGTAGGGCGAGGCGCGAGGAGGCGTGGGCATTGCGATTACTCTAGACGCTAGACGGGCGTACCGCCAGCGAGTGAACGTTTCCCGGCCCGACGGAAGTGATTGTCTGGCAAAAGCGGCAGGTATGAGCGTGAAAAACCGCTATTCGGCGAGGACGTAACGCCATGTTGCTTGACCAGGCGCGGAACTATTTCTAGTTTTCATCCAATCATGTCCAACAGCAATCCAAACAAAGCCCCGCTCCTTCCCGACGCTTCTGTGCTGCCAAAAGCCTGGCCGTTCGAGGAGGCGCGAAAAATCGCGGCCCATGTCGAGGCACGAGGTGGCGAGGCTCCGGCCCTGCTCGAAACGGGTTATGGTCCTTCCGGTCTGCCTCATATCGGCACATTCGGCGAGGTCGCCCGCACGACCTGGGTGCGTCAGGCCTATGAGCAGCTCACGGGGCGAAAGACCCGCCTGCTGGCTTTTTCCGACGATATGGATGCCCTGCGCAAGGTGCCGGGCAATGTGCCCAATCAGGAGATGCTGACGCAGCATCTTGGCTTGCCGCTTAGCCGCATTCCCGATCCTTTCGGCAAGTTCCAGAGCTTTTCGGCGCATAACAACGCCATGCTGTGCGAATTCCTCGACCGCTTCGGTTTCGATTATGAATTTGCTTCGGCGACCGATTATTACACCTCCGGTGTCTTCGACGCGGCCCTGCGCCGCATGCTCGAAGTGCATGACGAAGTAGTGGCGACCATCGCCCCGACTCTCGGTGCCGAGCGCCGCGCCACCTATTCACCCGTATTGCCTATCCATCCACGCACCGGCCAAGTGATGCAGGTGCCCGTCGTCAAGGTCGATCCCGATGCCGCTACGGTGGTGTGGGAAGACCCCGAGACAGGCGAAACCTTCGAAACCTCTGTTCTGGGCGGTCACGCCAAGATGCAGTGGAAGGCCGACTGGGCCATGCGCTGGTTTGCGCTGGGTGTCGATTACGAAATGTCGGGCAAGGATCTGATCGACAGCGTGAAGCTGTCGAGCAAGATCTGCCGCATTCTTGGCAAGGCGCCGCCTGCCGGACTGACCTATGAACTGTTTCTGGATCAGAACGCGCAGAAGATCAGCAAGTCAAAGGGTAATGGTCTCTCGATCGACGAATGGCTGCATTATGCCCCGCCTGAGAGCCTCGCCCAGTATATGTTCAACCAGCCCACGCGGGCCAAGCGTCTGTTCTTTGACGTCATCCCCCGCGCGATGGATGAATATCTTGCCAATCTCGACAAGACGGTCGAGACGCAGGACGAGGCTGTTCTTCAGGCCAATCCGGCGTGGTTCATTCATGGCGGCACGATCGATACCGGTCTGTCGAGCCCGGTCTCTTTTACGGCATTGCTGAATCTGGCCTCAGTCGCCAACGCAGAGTCGAGCGACACGCTCTGGAAATTCCTGCGTCGCTATGATCCGTCTCTTTCGCCCGAGACGCATCCTTATGTCGACCGTCTGGTTGGCCATGCTCTTGTCTATTTCAAGGAGTTCGTGCGTCCGGCCAAGACCTTCCGTGCGCCAACCGATCTTGAGCGCGTTGCGTTGCAGGATCTGGCGGATGCCTTGAAACAGGCCGATGCGAGCCTATCTCCGGTTGAGGTTCAGGATATCGTCTTCGAAATCGGGAAGAGGCATCAGATCCAGCCACTGCGCGCGTGGTTCGGTTGCCTTTACGAGGTGCTTCTGGGCCAGACTGAAGGGCCGCGTTTCGGTATCTTCGCGTCGCTCTTCGGCCTGCCCGAAACCGTGGCGCTGATCGAGGGCGCGCTGGCACGGGAAGCCCGTGCCGAGGAAGCGGCTCAGTGAAGAAGAGAAACGATCGTCAGCCTTGATTGAGGGTTCATGACCGTTAGGGAACAAAACACACCCTGCTGCGAAGACGGCGAGGCCAGGCAGGCCAGCCCATGGCGACGGCTGGCCTGTCGCCTTCCGGCGCTGGTCGGGCTCGTTCTGCTGGTGGCGGCTATCTATGTCATCCAGAAAGAGCTGAAATCGCTCTCTTTGTCAGAAATTCGTTCCGCCTTTCAGGCCATTCCCGGCGAGGCGCTTGCGGCCGGTATTGGCTGTACGGTTCTCTCCTACTTCATTCTGTCATTCTACGATCGTCTGGCCTGCTATCATATCGGATCGAAGCAATCCTTCCTCAGAACAGCTTTCGCAGCGTTCTGCTCCTATGTTCTGTCGCATAATCTCGGTTGTTCGGCGATTTCAGGAGCTGCGGTCCGTTTCAGGCTTTACCGTAACTGGGGTGTTTCTCCGGGTGGCATAGCCCAGATCATCGCGTTCTGCTCGACAACCTACCTGCTCGGCGCGATGGCGCTGATCGGTGGAGTGCTGCTTTTCGAGCCTTCTCATATCCCCCTGATCGACCATCTTCCGCATCTGTTGCTACAGCTCGGCGGTGCCGCTGCATGGCTGGCTGTGCTGGCCTATCTCGTTGTTTCCGTGCGCTATCGTCAGATGCGGATCTGGCGGTACACCCTCGACGTGCCGGGGTTTCGCGTCGCGTTGGCCCAGGTCGTGGTCAGCGCCGCCGACATGGCAGCGACAGCCTGATTGCTTATGTGCTGCTTCCGCCTCAGGCGGCGATCGGCTTTCCCGCCTTTCTGGCAATCTACATCGCGTCCTACACGGCGGGTCTGGTCGCCAGCGTGCCTGGGGGGCTTGGTGTGTTCGATGGGGCGATGCTGCTGGCACTCAGCCCCTATATGTCCACCCCCCAGATCCTGGGCGTCGTCCTGACATTCCGGCTCTTTTATTACATTATACCCCTGGTTCTGGCAGGGATCATGTTCGCGGTACATGAGCTTTTCCTGCGTGGCGATGCAGCATGGGCGCAGCGTCGTGGGGCGGTTCCCGACATAGCGCTCATGCGGCGCCCAAGTCAGGTCGTACGTGAGTCGGAAGCTGATTTTTCCGTCACGGTGGCGACCGGGGTAGTTGCGGGCACGGGTATTCTTCTCGTGTTCTATGCGGTTGCCGTGCCCGCTCCTCTTCTCGGCACGCCACTCGCGCATCTTCTGCTACAGGCAGCGGAGTTCCTGTTGTGCCTTACCGGTGTCATGCTGGTGGGTGTGGCCGCAGGCCTCGCCCAGCGTGTTACCGCAGCATGGCGCGCAGCCCTCACCTTGCTCGGGTTTGCAATACCGCTGGTCATTCTGCGCCAGGGGCCGCTTGGGATTGCGCTGAGCCTTGCGCTCGTGATGTTCCTGATCGCGCCTTTTCGTGCCTGCTATTATCGCAAGGCACGGTTGTTTGCCGAACCGCTCAGCCCGACCCTGATGGCGCCCGTCACGCTTTGGGTTATCAGTCTGGCCAGTGTAGGCCTCTTCGCCCTGCGTCAGCACCTGGGCCATGCCTGGTGGCGCTCGCTGATCTACGATGCCCATACTTCTGTCATACGCTGGGCACTCGGCATCTCGGCAATTCTGGGCATTATTGCTGTCATCCAGATGTTGCGTCGCAGCCATGTCCTGGTGCGGCCCTGGGACAGAGAGAGTGAAACGCTCTACAAGAGTCTGGCCCACGCGCTCGAAGAACTTGGCCCTCGTCGCCCGAGCGGCCTTATCCTGAATGACAATGGCCGGGCCGGCATTCCCTTTCTGAGAACGGGGCAGTTCATCATCGGTGTTGGCGACCCGGCCGGTGCCGAGAATGACTGCATCGCAGCGATCTGGCGGCTGCGCGATCTTGCGATGGAGGAGGGGCGTCATCCTGTTTTCATCAAGGTTGGGCAGGCATTGATTGGTGTCTATCACGATATCGGTATGACGGTCTGCCCGAACGGCCCCGGTGAGTCTGGCGCTTTGTGCTGCCTTGCTCAGGATCTGCAGGCAGTGAAAGCCGTGCTGGGCAGCGAGCACAAGCGACTGAAGCGCCTGCTCAATGCCAAGGCATTTCTGTCGGTCAAGGCCCGTATCGACAGGGTCGGGTGATGCATCTCCCCCATGTGCTGGCGCAGCCGGTCAATTTCAGTGATGTGACCGCGATCTGGCTCATGGCGTATTCGGCCCTTTTTTCCATCGTCAATCCCCTTGGGGCGTCGCTCATTTTTGCCCAGATGACCATTGGCCGTCCCAAACGTGAGATCGTCACGCTGGCGCGACTGGTCGGGTTCTATTCCTTTATCATCCTCATGGTGTCTGTCTGGCTCGGCGGATGGATACTGAGTTTCTTCCGGATCAGCATCGATGCTCTGCGCGTGGCTGGCGGTCTGGTGGTGGCGTCGCGTGCCTGGGCCCTGCTTCTCGCTCCTGAAGAAAGCGAGGCGCGCAAGGAGCGTCAGGTTTTCGATCATGATGCTGCGGGTCAAGAGAGCGATCTCGGCGATCGCGCCTTCTTCCCGCTCGCCATGCCCTTCACGGTTGGGCCGGGCAGCATCGCGGTCGCGATCGCGCTCAGCTCAGGGCGTACACTCGGGGCATCCCCTGCGAGCTACATAGTGGGGCTCTCTCTCGCAGTATGCTCGGTGTCCCTGACGGTCGTCCTGCTTTATACCTATGCCGAGCGTATTGTAAGTTCGCTCGGGCGAACGGGCGCGCGTATCGTCAGCCGGCTGGCAGCACTGATCCTGCTTTGTATCGGCATCCAGATCCTGTTCGCGGGCCTCGAGGGGTTCGTCATCGCCACGCTGAAGCACGTGCGTCAGCTGGGTTGATCTCGGACGATGGGCTTCGCAGAGGCGTTTTTCAGCCAGCGCTTTGCCGATCTCCTCTCTGAGGGCAGGAATCACTTCCCTCTGAAACCAGGGCGCGCGCTTTTCCCATACGCCAGTTCGCCAGGATGGATGGGGCAGGGGGAAATAACGGGGCAGATACTGTCGGAAGTCCCTGACGCGTGCGCTCACAGACCCGCGTCCCAGCGTGTAATTCTGACTATAGCTGCGACCAGAAGGATCAGTCTAAGCGACGTGAGATGCGAGAGTACCTCGTCTCGCCAGGCGGGTGCGCATTCGGGGCGAGGAGGTTTATCACCCCCATTGGGCAGGCGCCCGGGATAGCACAGACCCATCGGCAGGATCGCTACCTTTTCGGTATCATAGAAATCGTCTTCCGAGAGGTTCATCCAGCTTCTCAGGCGCTTGCCCGAAGGGTCGTAGAACGATTTGCCACTTTCATGAGCGATCGTACCGGGCGCCTGACTGGCGATCAGTATCCGAGCTTTTTGTGAAACATGGATAAGTGGCTTGGGGCCGAGAGGCAGTTCTCGTGCGCAAAGCGTGCAGCCACGGACTTGCGCAACGAGAGCGTCGAGTGTTTCCTCGTCGCTCCGGATCAGACGTGTCGGTAAGGGTGTACTCATTCGGCCCGGAGCGGCGAATAGGCGTTTGCGTTCAGTGAATACTCGGCACAGGCCTCATAGTGCGGCTCGTCAGTCGTTTTATGCGAACGAAACAGCGTTAGATGCTCGATATCCGCACCCGGACTGCGTAGCAGGTTATGGTTCTGGATCCAGCGTATGATTTCGGGGCCGGGCTCGCTCTGAAACACACCGAGCGAGACATGGGGCTGGAAACGCCGTTTCTCGGCTGGCAGCCCTGCTCGCCTGACGGCGGTCTCGACTTTCGACTGGAGGGCTGTCAGCGCGTCAGAGGGGGCGAGGCCGGCCCAGAGACGGGACCGTGCAGCCTGAGTGAACATTCCCACACCACTGAGTTCTATCGCCACCGGCGCAGCACTGATGGCGGACAGAGCGTGGTCGATTTCCTCCAGAAGAGGTCTCGCCCTGACGTCACCGAGAAAGCGAAGGGTTAGGTGATAGCTGGCGGGAGGATACCAGATGACGCCCCCTATGGGCCGACGCAGGGAGGAGAGGAGGCGCTTTTGCTCGTTAGGAAGGTCGAGGGCTGCGAAAAGGCGCATGAGCGATCCTGAGTGCGGGGATGATGGCCAGTCGGGCTTGGCGAACTGGATCCGGTCCGAGGATTGTCCGTCAAAGCAGAGGAGTGAAGGGGCTTTCCAAAATTGTGGCGTGATCGGGCAGACTCACTGTATAACCAACCTGATTAACGCGGTGGAACGTGTCGGTTTCAGCCGGGCGCCTAATGTATCTTAGAATGTCCGGGACCGTGTCTGACTTGACCGTTGTATCTGAAGCGCCACATTTAGAGATGAAAAAGGCCATTTCGGCCAGATTTCAGGAAAGGGTGTCATGGCTTTCGTTCCCAATTCTCGTTCTAGCGGTCCTTCTCGCCAAGCGGGTACTGCCAGTTTCGATACGGTCGATGCCGGTCTGCGCGCCTACATGCTTAGCGTGTACAACTGGATGACGGCCGGTCTGGTCCTCACCGGCGTGGTTGCCTATGCCGTAGCCGAAACCTCGCTCAGCAGCCTGTTCTACCAGCAGGTTCTGACCCCGGGTGGTATCATTACCCGCCGACGGGGCTTGGCATGCTGACGATCTTCGCGCCGCTCGTGTTCGTCCTGGTGATGTCGTTCGGCGTCAATCGTCTGTCACGTCAGGCGGCTCAGGGGTTGTTCTGGGGGTTCTGCGCAGTGATGGGTGCGAGCCTGTCGAACATCCTGCTCGTCTATACCCATACGTCTGTTGCGAGCACGTTCTTTATCACCTCGGCAACATTCGCTGCCATGTCGCTCTGGGGTTACACCACGAAGCGGGACCTCAGTTCGCTTGGTTCGTTCTGCTTCATGGGTCTGATCGGCCTGATCATCGCCATGACAGTGAACATGTTTCTCCACAGCGCTGCCATGTCGTTCCTGGTGAGCATTGTTGGGGTCGGTCTGTTCACGGTTCTGACGGCTTTCGATACCCAGCGTATCCGCTCGACCTATCAATACTACCTCAGCTATGTCGGGCCTGAGGAAATGGGTAAGCGCAGTGTTTACGATGCCCTCGGGCTTTATCTCAACTTTATTAACCTTTTCACCTTTTTGCTCCAGTTCATGGGTGTCCGTAGTAATAACAACGGATAACTAGCTCTAAAGAGTGTCTCTTTACTTTACGGGGTGCATCGCAGATGCATCCCGTTTTTGTTTATCCAGACTATTTCAGTCTAATTAACTTGATATTTCTATCTGAACTGAATCTAAAAAATCTGCAATAAATTGCGGCGGAAAAGCGACTATAGCTGCTAACATATTGATAATAAGCGAATTTGCTTGTGTTCAAATTGTGAACATGCCGGTGAAAGCTCGTTATGAGTGCTTGCTTTGCGCGCCAATCAGGCGGAAACAACACAACAGAGCTGGGCAGTCGCGCCCAGTGTGCAGGCAGGTAGGTTTTTTCAAAAAAGTCCTGTCTGCTTTGGTAAGGCGAGGCAACGATGGCGCGGGTTGCAGTCGGTCGTCCACTGGGCATCGGCAAACGTAATGTTACATCTTCGGGCGGCAGGGGTCGCACGTTGGTGTCACGTTGCGGAGCGATACGCGCCTTCAACTGGAATAGGAGAGATGGATGACATCCCCTGAAGGTGTTGTCGCCATGTTCGACCAATCCGAGGTCGGGTTGAGCGGCAGCGTAGCGCAGCCACAGAGCTTGACGGTCGGTTCAACGAGCGGGGCAGACAATGAAAAATAGACTTTTGCCGAAATTGCGGCGGCTTCTGCCGCTGGCGCCGGCGCTTTTCCTCTCAGGCTGTACGCTCGATCTTCTCGATCCGCGTGGCCCGGTAGGACTTCAGAACCGTAACGTCATCCTGATCGAGCTGGGTGTGATGCTGTGCATCGTTATCCCTGTGATCATGATGACGCTCTTTTTTGCCTGGAAATATCGCGAGTCCAACACGTCGGCCGAATATCTGCCGAACTGGGACCACTCCACGAAGATCGAGTTCTTCGTCTGGGGTATTCCTGCCGTTGTGATCGTGATCCTGGGCGCTATCGCGATCTGGACGAGCTACACGCTCGATCCGTACCGTCCGCTTCACTCGGCTGAAGCTGCGGGTCGCAAGCCGTTGAATGTTGAAGTCGTCGCTCTCGACTGGAAGTGGCTCTTCATCTACCCCGACCAGGGTATCGCTACGGTCAACCAGCTTGCCGTGCCGGTGAACACACCGATCAATTTCCGTATCACGTCTGACGCTGTCATGACCTCGTTCTTCATCCCGCGCCTGGGTTCCAGGTTTACGCGATGGCAGGCATGCAGACCCAGCTTCATCTTATGGCGAGTGCGCCGGGTGATTATCTGGGTGAGGCAGCGCATTATACGGGCCGTGGTTTCTCGGACATGAAGTTCCGTACGCTGGCGATGTCGGATGACGATTTCAACCAGTGGGTAGACAAGGTGAAGGGCGCGTCTGACTCGCTCGACTCTGCAGACTACCCGCAGGTTGCCGCTCCGCAGGAAGCTGCTCCGGTCAAGTATTTCGCGCATGTTCAGCCTAACCTCTTCGACACCATCGTGGCCAAGTACAATAACGGTATGGTCATCGACAAGTCGACGGGTCAGGTCATGCACATGCAGTCCGCCATGTCCGACATGCAGATGAAGGAATAGGGACACATGCTAGGTAAGTTAACACTTTCGGCGATACCGCTGGATGTGCCTATTCTTGTTGGCACGTTCACAGGCGTTGTAATCGCCGCACTCGCCGTTCTCGGTGCGATCACCTATTTCGGCAAATGGGGCTATCTGTGGCGCGAGTGGCTGACCTCGGTCGACCACAAGCGTCTGGGCCTCATGTATATCGTGCTCGCCCTCGTCATGCTGTTCCGCGGCTTTGCCGATGCCATCATGATGCGCAGCCAGCTCGCCTTGGCCTATAACGGCAATCCGGGTTATCTGCCGCCGCACCATTACGACCAGATCTTCTCCGCCCATGGCACGATCATGATCTTCTTCATGGCCATGGCATTCATGACGGGTCTTCTGAACGTCATCGTGCCGCTGCAGATTGGCGCACGCGACGTTGCTTTCCCGTTCCTGAACTCGCTGAGCTTCTGGATGACCACGATCAGCGCCGTTCTCATCAACGTGTCGCTGTTTATCGGTGAGTTCGCCCAGTGTGGCTGGCTTGTCTATCCGCCTCTGTCCGAGCAGCAGTTCAGTCCGGGTGTCGGCGTTGATTACTATATCTGGGCGGTCCAGCTTGCCGGTGTCGGTACGCTGCTGACAGGTGTGAACTTCTTCGTCACCATCGTGAAGATGCGTGCGCCCGGCATGGGCTGGATGCAGCTCCCTGTTTTCACCTGGACGGCTCTCGTCACGGTCGTTCTGATCATGGCAGTCTTCCCGGTTCTGACGGTAACCCTGGCCGAACTCGCTCTCGACCGTTACCTTGGGATGCACTTCTTCACCAATGATGGCGGAGGCAGCGTTCAGCTGTATCTCTCGCTCATCTGGACGTGGGGTCACCCGGAAGTCTACATACTGGTTCTGCCGGCTTTCGGCGTGTTCTCGGAAATCACCCAGACATTCTCGCGCAAGCCTCTCTTCGGCTATCGCGTGATGGTTTATGCCACGCTTGCGATCGGTGTTCTGTCCTTCATCGTCTGGGCTCATCACTTCTTCACCATGGGCGCAGGCCCGAACGTCAACGCCTTCTTCGGTGTTGCCACGATGATCATCGCCGTGCCTACGGGCGTGAAGATCTTCAACTGGCTGTTCACCATGTATAAGGGCCGCATCCAGTTCAACGGCATGATGTACTGGGTCATGGGCTTCATGATCACCTTCTCGATCGGTGGCATGACCGGCGTCATGATGGCGATGCCCGCAGCTGACTTTGTGCTGCATAACTCGCTGTTCCTTATCGCCCATTTCCACAACGTCATCATCGGCGGTGTGTATTTCGGCTATGTTGCCGGTCTGAATTTCTGGTGGCCGAAGGTTCTCGGCTTCAAGATGAACGAAGCCTGGGGCAAGCGCGCTTCTGGTGCTGGTTTGTCGGCTTCTATCTCGCTTTCGTGCCGCTCTACATTGCGGGCTTCGAAGGCATGACCCGCCGTATGAACCATTACGACAATGCTGACTGGCACGTTCAGATGCAGATTGCTGCGCTCGGTGCTGCCGTTATCGCTGTCGGTGTCGTCTGCCAGCTGATGCAGATCTATGTGTCGATCCGTGATCGCAACCTGCCGGAAAGCCGTGACTTCACGGGCGATCCGTGGAATGCGCGTACGCTCGAGTGGTCGATGTCCTCGCCTCCGCCGGCTTATAACTTCGCCGTCCTTCCTGACATTCATGGTATCGACACGTTCCATACCGAGAAGCAGCTTGGCCGTCGCAGCTATGAAGCAAGACGCTGACGCCGATCCATATGCCGAAGAACACGGCTGCTGGCTTCTTTGTTGGCGCTTTCAGCTTCGTGCTCGGTTTCGCAGCGATCTGGTGGATCTGGTGGCTCGCAGCGCTCGCCCTTGCCGGCGTGTTCGCAACGGTCATCCTGCGCAGCTTCAATACTGATGTGGATTACTATGTCCCGGTCAGCGAAATCGAACGCGACCAGGCCAACTATGTCCGCTCACTGACAGCACAGGCGGCAGAATAACATGGCAAATATCTCAGCAACGCCGCACGGCACCGCACACGGCGCAGACGATCACGAGCATCACGGCACGAATAACGTGTTCGGGTTCTGGATCTATCTGATGACGGACTGCCTCCTTTTCGGAACGCTGTTCGCCACCTTCGCCGTCATGCGTACCAGTTTGCCGGTGGCCCAACGGGCAAGGAGTTGTTTGATCTGAACGGGGTGGGGCTGGAAACGGCCCTCCTGCTGCTCAGCTCGATCACTTTCGGGTTCGGCATGCTTTCGGCTTTTGCCCGCAAGCAGGGCGCCATGCTCTTCTGGCTGGCCGTTACCTTCGTGCTCGGCCTCGGGTTCCTTGTGCTCGAAGTCAGGGAATTCGCCCATCTGATTCATGAAGGCGCTGGTCCGGATCGCTCCGCGTTCCTGTCTGCGTTCTTCACGCTGGTGGCGACGCACGGTCTTCACGTGACCTGTGGTCTGGTCTGGATCGCTGTTGTGATGGTCCAGAGCTTCACGCCGCAGGTTTTCACGACACGCTATATGGACAAGCTCCAGTGCCTGAGCCTCTTCTGGCACTTCCTGGATATCGTCTGGATCTGCGTGTTCACCTTCGTTTATCTGTTGAGTGTGATCTGATGAGCCAAGCATCGACCCATCAACACGAAGGCGAGTCTCACGGCAGCTTCGCCTCGTACATCATCGGCTTCGTAATTGCGGCCATCCTGACGATTGCGGCTTTCGCAATCGTCGAGATGCACCTCATGACGCCCGGCATGACCTTCGGGGTTATTGCCGGTCTGGCAGTGGTTCAGATCTTCGTGCATCTGATCTACTTCCTGCACATGAACGGCAGTTCGAGCCAATCCTGGAACAACACGGCATTTGCCTTTGCCGTCATCTGCGTTCTGATCATCGTCGGTGGAACTATCTTCATCATCCACGACGTCAGCATGAACATGATGTCGCGCTGACATGCCCGCTCTTCCAACCTCGCCCTTGATGGGGCGAGGTCTGGAAGACGGTTAGTGCCGGTAACAAAAAAGCCCGAAGGGATATCCCTTCGGGCTTTTTTATGGCGCGGTGCAGACAGGGGGCCGACCCATGTTGCTCCGACTGTCGGGTCGGGAGTCGGTCTCAGTCCTTATGCGGTTCCGGCGACAGCATGGCATCCTTGCCCGGCTTGTCTTTCCATTCATCGGCATCGGGCATTGAGTCGATCTTGCGTGTGATATTCGGCCAGACTGCGGCGTATTTGCTGTTGACCTCGAGCCAGGGCGTAGCGCGGTCGTCGCTATCGGGAAAGATCGCTTCTGCCGGGCATTCCGGCTCGCAAACGCCGCAATCGATGCATTCGTCCGGATTGATCACAAGAAAATTTTCGCCAGCATAGAAGCAATCGACCGGACAGACCTCGACGCAATCCGTGTATTTGCAGCGTATGCAGTTTTCGGTGACCACATAGGCCATTGGTGTCTCCGATCGTAAGCTGGGGCCAGACGGCCCAAGAGGATCCCAGAAGGCGCAAGTCACCCTGTCAGGGATTTTCCAAAAAGGGATGCCGCAGATAGGCGGAACTTTCCCGTTCTGGCAAGCATATGTTTGCCAGATCGCCCCTAAAGTTCAGCTTCCGTCCTGATTTTCGGTGATGACCTCGTAGAGCAGCGCGGCTTCCGTGGCTGAACCGCGCCGTGAGGCCAGTGCGATAACGCGCCAGATGCGCACTTCGGGCCGCGGATGACCGGGTAGCCCGAGCACATCGCCGACGCGTATCTTGCTATGCGGTTTTCTGGTGACCTGACGATTGATACGTACTGCGCCTCTTTCGATGAGTGCGGCGCAATCCTGCCTGTGACGACAGACACGCGCATGCCAGAGCCAGAGATCGAGACGTTCGTAATCCTGTTCGGGCATCAGGATTGTATCGACCGTATAGTGAGCCCTGCCAAGGCTGCGAAAGGACTGTCTTTTACGATAGTCAACGGTTTGATGTGCCCCTGTTTTTTTCTCCTGCGTCCTTCCGCGCGCTGGGACGTGCCCAGTAGCATGAGCGGAGCGGGCGGTCCGAACTGAGCGGCGGGGAGCTGCGCAGGCTGCCTCAGGCGGGTATCAAGGGCGATCAGAATGTCGCCGATCTGGCTTTTGCCCAAACCGTGGCGCGAGGCGAAATCGCCAGGTAGAGGGCGAGCGCCAGAGCGTGTCAGACGGTGCAGGTCTCCCAACAGTTTCTCAACGCGGTCGAGACGAAGCCACATAGTTCCGGCATCAACCCAACCCAGAGGCGCCAGAGCGGCGTTCTTGGGCGCCTGAAGGGTAATCTGGCTTGCATTGAAACCAGGCCGCGCCGTCTTATACCACAGGCTGAGCAGAAGGCGCGTATGCCCATAGGGGCAGGCTTGAGCAGCAAGGGCATGAACACCCCGTAGGGGCAGAAAAGAATACCGAGGCGGCGAAAATGGCCGAGTGCCTGCTGGCCATGACTGCCGGGTTCTGCAGCCAGCAGTGGTGCTACCCCGCCGTATTCCATCAGGCGGTGGGTGAGGCCGCGTAGTGCGGGAGAGGGATGAGACGTGGCGGCGAGGGCATAGAGCGGGGCCAGCACGTCCCTTAGCGTCGTTTGCACGAACCCCTGAAGCCGCTCCTGGACCAGATCGCGTTGCTTCGTGTCTGAAAACTCACCGCCAAGTATCTGGACGCCCGGGGTGAGAAGCGCCGTGCCCCTGGCAAGCGCGCGATCACGATCCCCTGCCATGAGAGCGTGCCCGTATTATGATCGAGCACAAAATCGCTGTCAGGAGAGGCAATGAGGGCCTGAACGCGACGTGGAATTTCGTGCAGCAATGCCCGGCGCCCGGCGCGCAGCATGAGTTTCTTCTCGGGCAGGGTTTCTTCCCGATCCGGCTTGAGCGTGAAGCCCTCTATTGTTCCGACCGCATGACCTTCGACGATGACCTGTCCATCCTTGGTGACGGCTGAAAGCAGATCCCTCGCCCCGTCACTATCCAGCCTGCGCAGGAGGGAGGTGGCCCGCCGGTCGACGAAGCGTGCCGTCAGTCGCTCATGTAACGCATCGGAGAGCATGTCCTCGACCTCGCGTGTGCGCTCCTGCCAATGCTGGGCCCGATCGCTCCATTCGCTGCGGGCCGCGACATAGGCACAGACGCGAATGCCGGTCAGTCGATGCATCAGCGTGTCGATATCGCCTTCCAGCCTGGCGAAACCGGCGATATGCGCTTCAAACCACTGGGCAGGAATGCCGCCGTCATTGAGGAGATGCATGAACAGCCGATGGCAGAGCCGTACATGGGAGTCGTCGCCCAGTTTCCGGAAATCGGGGATCTGACAGACGTCCCAGAGAAGGGCGGTCGCTTTCCTGCCGCGCGCCGCGTCGCGTATGTCGCGCTCTCCTGACAGATTTTCGAGGGTGAGCACGTCCGAAGCCGGGCGGCCGGCAACGAGACCGCGGCGGGGTGGCGCTGCGTTCAGGCTCGCCAGCAGGGCATCGGGCGAGGCGAGATCGAGGGCGGCGTTGCGCCAGCTTATCCGTTCGATCGGGTCGAAGCGATGCGCCTCGATGGCGTCACCCAGCGCTTCCGACATGGGGCGTGCCTCTGCGGTCGTCCCGAATGTTCCGTCTTTCATGCCACGCCCGGCGCGCCCGGCGATCTGGGCGCATTCCTGTGCGCTGAGAGGGCGCAGTGAGGCTCCGTCGAACTTGGTCAGCGAGGCCAGGGCAACGTGGTTGACGTCCATGTTGAGACCCATGCCTATGGCGTCGGTCGCCACCAGATAATCGACATCCTTGTTCTGGTAGAGCTCGACCTGTGCATTGCGTGTGCGTGGTGAGAGCTGCCCCATGATGAGCGCGCAGCCGCCGCGTCGCCTGCGAATGATTTCGGCAATGGCATAGACCTCCGCCGCCGAGAAGGCGACGATGGCTGAGCGCGCGGGCAGGCGAGAGAGCTTGGTATGCCCGGTATGAACGAGGCTCGACAAACGCGGCCTTGTATCGATCTCGATGCCGGGCACGAGGCGCTGCAACAAGGGGCGTATCGTTTCGGCGCCGAGAAACAACGTCTCGACATTGCCGCGCGCGTTGAGAAGCCTGTCGGTAAAGACGTGCCCCCGATCCGGGTCGCTGCTAAGCTGGATCTCATCGACTGCCACAAACTCGACCCTGCGCGTGAGTGGCATGGCCTCGGTCGTGCAGGAGAACCATCTGGCATCCGGCGGCACGATTTTTTCTTCGCCGGTGATCAGGGCAACGAAGCGCGCGCCCTTCAACCGAACCATGCGTTCGTAGTTCTCGCGGGCGAGAAGACGGAGCGGAAAGCCGATAATGCCCGACTCATGGGCCAGAAGGCGCTCCAGCGCGTAATGGGTCTTGCCGGTATTGGTGGGTCCGAGCACGGCGCGAACCCTGCGAGGCATGACATGGTGCTGGGTCTTCATGCTGTGATGCTTGTGCATGAGCGCCGGAATTGCAAGACGCCCCTGCGACTGGCACAGCTCGACTAACCCCGCTCGGGGTTCATGAATGACGGCGAAAGGACGATGTGAATGCGCAATCCTGAACAGTTCTGTCTGGTGCAGAAAGCCGATGAGGCGAGAACCGTGCATATCGTCCTGCCGGATCAGGACTTCATCGGCCTTCTCGGAGGGCAGGCGGCCGCTCTTTTCGAAATGGCCGGACAGCCGCAATGCGGCAGGCTCTACCTCGTACCGGGCGCCGACGGCGTTGCTCTGGCCGTTTTCGTCATCGATGCAACGAAACGGGACGCTGCACGATTCGGTGCGCTTGCGACAGGACTCCCGGCCGGGGATTGGCAGATTGCCTGTGCTGCTGAGGCGCTCAAGCTCTGCCCCGAGCTTACATATGATGCGACACTCGGGTTCTGCATGGGCGCTTATCGGTTCGCCGTGGGCCGGGACGTGGTTTTTCCGACGCGTCTCGTCCTTACCGATGGCACGCGCGCCGTGTTGCCGCTGGCTCAGGCCATCTGGCTGGGTCGCGATCTGATCAACCAGCCCGCCAATCTGCTCGGCCCGGAAGAACTTTCCCAGGCCGCTTATGCCGTGGTTTCGGCTCAGGGTGCTGATTGCGAAATCATCACGGGTGAGGCTTTGACCAGTGCTTATCCCTGCCTCTCGGCGGTCGGGGCCGGGTCTGACCGACCGGCTCAGGTCGTCAGGGCGTCGTGGCGCGGCAGCAAGGCGCCAGCAGATGCCCCATTGTTGTCACTCGTCGGCAAAGGCGTGTGTTTCGATACGGGCGGCTATGACATCAAACCTGCGAGCGGCATGCTGCGCATGAAGAAGGACATGGGCGGGGCGGCGCTCATGCTGGCTCTGGCGCATGTCATCATGGCGAAGGATCTGCCGATCCGCCTCGAGCTTCGCCTCGGCTGTGTCGAAAACAGCATTTCGGGTCACGCCATGCGCCCCGGCGATATTCTGATGACCCGCGCCGGGCTGACTGTCGAAGTGGGCAACACGGATGCCGAAGGGCGTCTGGTCTTGAGCGATCTGCTGACCGAAGCCTGCGAGCAGCAGCCTGACTGGTTGCTCGATGCCGCGACTCTGACCGGTGCGGCGCGTGTCGCGCTCGGCCCAGATCTGCCTGCGCTTTTCTGTAACAACCCTCAATGGGCTCAAATATTCTTGAGTGCCGGTGCGGCGATGGGCGATGCCATGTGGCAATTGCCACTCTGGCATGGCTACGACGCATGGCTCTGCCGCAAAAATGCCCATCTTGGCAATGTCACTGACAAGCCCATGGCAGGCGCCATCACGGCGGCGCTTTTTCTACAACACTTCGTCGAACCCACTGTAAAATGGGCACATATCGACACTTATGCGTGGAATGACAGTTCAATTCCCGGCCGTCCAGAGGGCGGAGAGACGCTTGCACTTCGCGCATTAGTGGAGACGACATTACGAATGATTAATGAAAAGGCAGGATTGGTGTGAGCTTAGTCCCTGAGTTTCAACAAAAAGATACTAAACCGATTGCCAAAACGAACCTATATGACTGCGTATCGTTTGGCGCATGTTGTAGGAATGCAACGCTGATCGGGACGTAACCCGCCCCATTCCTAGAGCACGCGCCGATAGGACACGCACCCAAGGCGTGGCGTCCCGCAAGATGTCGACTGGCAGATTTCGGGTGGCTTACTTGGGCGACGGGTAAGACCATTTCAGCCGCGCCAGCCGCGCGACGCATTCAGGAGTTTTTTCGATGGCCCAGGCACAGAATGACCAGATGCTGAACCTTCTTCGCGACACGATCGTTTCTCTCGTGCGCAAGGACGGCCCTGATCTTTCGGCGCGTCAGCTTGGTGTGTTTCTCACCTGCTACCTGCAGGACGGGGCGCACACGGTTCGCGGTCTCGCTCAGGAACTCAATGTTTCGAAGCCCGCCATTACGCGTGCTCTCGATCGCCTCGGCGAGCTGGATCTGGCCCGTCGCAAGGTCGATCCGCTGGATCGCCGCTCGGTTCTGGTGCAGCGCACGCTCAAGGGCTCTGCATTCCTGCGCGAAATGCGTTCGCTTATGAGCGAAGCTTCGGGCACGACGAAGCCTGCAGCCAAGACCACGCGCGGCTCAGTCGAGCGCATGAACGTGCGTCGTATCGCTGGCTGATTGCGAGCGATCACTGCTGGCAAATTCCTTCTCGCAAGGTCGTTTACCGCAGATGAAAACCGAAAAGCCGCTTCCTGAGAGAGAAGTGGCTTTTCTCGTTTCTGGCGCGGAAAGGTGAGGCATTATGGGCGGCTCACGAGAGATCGAGACGGGGCGTTTGATTTTTACGCTCCTCGCGCTGTGCGATTTTGATGATCTTGCCAGGATGCGCGCCGATCCTCTCGTTTCACGGTATACGACGCGTGTGCCAGCCACCCGCTCCGATAGGCGGGAGCGCCTGATACGCTATCGCGGGTTCTGGGATATTCTCGGTGACGGTTTCTGGAGTGTGCGAGAGCGCGAGTCGGGTCGCTTTGTCGGCACGATCGGCTTTGGCGAGAACCATCGTGGCATAGAGCCCTCTCTGGACGGCTTTCCTGAAGCGGGTTGGCTTCTGGCGTCATGGTGCCATGGCAGGAGATACGGAAAGGAAGCTGTGGCGGCAGCCTGTGCGTGGCTGGACCATGAGACAATCCACAGGCGGGCTGTCTGCATGATCGATCTGCAGAACAGGGCGTCTCTTGGTGTAGCCGCACGCAGCGGCTTCATCCCGCTTGCTCGCTCACATTACCAGACTGTGCCGATCCTGGTGCTGGAGCGTCTCAGGCCCGAGTAAGCACCTCTTACCATTTGCCCACACCTGGGGCGCGCGCGCGGAGAATGACCAGAACCAGCCAGAGCGCCTGTGGCGTGAGAAGAAGGCTCAGCCTCAGGGCGAGAGACGAGGGTTGCACACAGACGACGCCCCCCCAGATCACGAACAGCCAGTAGATCAGTGTCACCAGAACCGGTGACATACCGGCGCGTACCGCCAGTTGGTAAAGATGGCTGCGATGGGCTTGCGCCAGTGGGTCGCCAGCCACTGCGCGTCGTACCAGCGTGAAGGCAACATCGAACAGGATACCGCAGAGTAGAAAGGGCATGAGAAGCGGGTGGGGTGTGGTGACAGCCGCCTCAAGCCCGAACCAGGACAGGGCAAGTCCAGCACCCTGACTGCGACATCGCCCATGAAAATGCGGGCCTGCGGAAAATTGAAAGGGAGAAAGGCGAGCAGGCAGGCTGCCAGTATCAGCGCCGCATGCGTGAGCCCGGCCTGGCCGGTCTGGTCGAAGAACCACGCCATGATCAGCGCGCTGATTGCCATACTACCCGATGCCAGACCATTGATGCCGTCGATGAAATTGAGCGCGTTAGTGACATAGACGAGCCAGCAGAAACCGACGCAAAGCAGGCAGGCGAGGATCAGCGGCGAAAAGCTCGTCACGGTCATGCTGCCGAAAGCCATGCCTGTCAGCACCATGAGCGCGGCAATAGCCTGCACACCCAGTTTGAGGGATGCGCGATAGGAATGAACGTCGTCGAGCCATGAAAAAAGAGCCAGAAGTGCAATGGCGAGCAGGGGCAGGAGCAGTGAGACACCTGGCAGATCGCCCTGCGTCCAGAGCTGGCTGATCGGAAAGACAAGAAGAAAGCCGACGACGATACCGATTCCACCGCCTTTGGGTGTGGGGCGGGTATGCGAACTGCGATGACCCGGCACGTCCATCACCCCGATGCGGATCATGTGGCAGATGAGGGCAACGCTGATACCAGCGGCGCTGAGACAGCAAATGATCAGGGGTATCATCGTCAGATCCGCATTTTTTTCACGAGCAGTATAAAAGCGTGGTGAGAGGCCATCGCCGGGAAAAAGATTTTGGGGCTATAAGTGTCACGTGAACGCGAAGCAACATCCTCTTAGCCCAGCCCCTGTGCCTCAATCCGTGGCTAGACGCCACCGACCGACCGGGCGTATTGCGGTCAATGTCCTCGCCGATGGTCTGATCTCAGGCCTGGCGGCGCCGGTGGCGCGCTTTCTGGCAGCCCTCATGACGGGCTGCTGCATCCGCTCTGGTTCATCATGGGAGGGGCCATCACCCTGATTGTGAGTGGGCTGCCTTTTCGTATCCCGCAGCAATACTGGCGCTTTTCAGGAGTTGCCGATCTGAGGGGCATTGCCGCTGCGTCGGTCGCGGGTGCAGCACTCTTCTCGCTCATGATTTTTCTAACGGGGTTTCCGCTTCCGTCTCCGACCTTTCCCCTCATCTACGCCCTCGTTCTGCTCGTAGGGCTTGGAGGGGGACGTCTCCTGACCCGAGTCTATGGCACAGTACGGCAGCAGGCGCAGGGGCAGAAAATACGGGTGCTTCTGGCCGGGTCGGATCTGAGCGCCGACCTGTTTCTGCGTGCGCTCGAGCGCGTTTCGGACAGGCATTATGATGTGCTCGGCCTGGTCACCAGATCGCCGGGCCAGCAGGGGCGTCGGCTGCATGGCGTGCCGATCCTGGGTGTCGCCAACGATCTTTCGGCCGTCCTGGCGCGCATGAGCCAGGGTGACACTCTGCCGGAGAGCGTGATCGTCACCGACCCCGAATGGCGAGGCTCGCAGCTCTCGGTCGTTCTGGATGCCGGTCAGGCCCATGGCATTGCCGTACAGCGCGCTCCGTCGCTCACCAGCCTGACGCCTGCCGAGGAAATCCAGATGCGGCCTATCGCTCTGGAAGATCTTCTCAACCGCCCCGAGGTGCCGCTCGATCGCGAAGGCATGGCCCGTCTCATTCAGGGGCAGGTCGTGCTTGTCACGGGCGCAGGCGGAACGATTGGGTCCGAGCTGGTGCGACAGGTGGCGCAATTTGGACCGAGCCATTTGCTCCTGCTCGATCATGGCGAATTCGCGCTCTGGCAGATCGATCTCGAATTATCCGAGCGTTACCCCATGGTGCCGCGTCAGGTCATCGTGGCCAATATACGCGATGCAGAGCGAATCGATGAGGTGTTCTCGGTTCACAAGCCCGCCCTGGTCTTTCATGCGGCGGCGTTGAAGCATGTGCCGATTGTTGAAGCCAATCCTTGCGAAGGTGTGCTGACCAATGTGATCGGAACGCGCATCGTGGCCGATGCGGCCATACGCCACGCCGCCTCGGCCATGGTGCTCATCTCGAGTGACAAGGCGGTCAACCCGTCGAGCATCATGGGAGCGTCAAAACGTTGTGCCGAGATATATTGTCAGGCGCTCGCGGTTGCTGCCGAGACAAGAGGTTCTGCTTTTCGCTGCGTGACCGTGCGCTTTGGCAACGTATTGGGGTCGACGGGCTCGGTCGTGCCGCTGTTTCGTCGCCAGCTCGAGCAGGGCGGCCCGTTGACGGTGACGCATCCCGACATGACACGGTATTTCATGACGGTGCCCGAAGCGGTCGGCCTTGTATTGCAGGCCAGCGTGCGTGGCACGGCTTTGCGTAATCAGAAAGACGAGACGGATAAACGCCTTCAGCAAGGCGGTATTTTTGTGCTCGATATGGGCGAGCCCGTGCGTATCCTCGATCTGGCACGACAGATGATCCGTCTTGCGGGTCTCAAGCCGGATGAGGACGTCGCTATCCGTTTCACCGGTTTGCGCCCCGGTGAAAAGCTTTATGAAGAGCTGTTTCATGGGCGCGAGGCGCCCGTGCCGACGGATGCCCCTGGTCTCAAAATGGCCACGCCCCGCATGATCGATCTTACCGCCGCCGCGGGCCTGCTTCAGGAGCTGGAACGGGTCAGCTATTGCGACGAGGTGGATCAGGCGTTGGGGGTCATGAAAGAGCTGGTCCCCGAATTCGCGCATAATCCGCTGGGTGAGGTGCGCCGCCTCCGGGCGGAGATGGCGGAAACCGGGGTGGCCGCGTCCACTTCGGAAAATGACGGGTCTGTGTCATAGTCCCGCGCCATATGAGGGTCGCCTTCGGTGGCTGAAAATGGAAACAAGGTGCAATGAGCGAAAAAGCCCCCATCCAATTTCTCGATCTGCCAAGACAGCAGGCCCGACTGGGCGCCCCCTTGCGCGAGCGGATCGATACCGTGCTTGCCCATTGCAAATTTGTGATGGGGCCTGAAATCGAGGAGCTTGAATCGCGACTCTGCGCCTATAGTGGCGCCGCCCATGCGATCAGCGTCTCGTCGGGTACCGATGCGTTGCTCATGGTGCTCATGGCCGAAGAGATAGGGCCGGGCGACGCTGTGTTTCTGCCCGCCTTCACCTATACGGCCACGGCAGAAGTCGTGCTTCTGCTGGGGGCGACGCCTGTTTTCGTGGATGTCGATCCTGCAACCTTCCAGATCGATCCGGTTAGTCTTGCGGCACGCATCGAGTCCATCCGCGCGCAGGAAGAGCTTGAGCCTCGCGTGATCATCGGCGTCGATCTTTTCGGTCAACCGGCACCGTGGGAAACCCTGCGACGCATCGCAACCGACCAGGGTCTGCTTCTCATGGCCGATTGCGCCCAGGCTTTTGGCGCGTCGTTCAACGGTCGCAAGCTGGGGCGTGAGGCTCTGGCGACGACGCTCTCGTTTTTCCCCTCGAAGCCGCTGGGTGCCTATGGCGATGGTGGGGCGATTCTGACCGATGATGCCGAACGTGCGGCGCTCTATCGTTCGTTGCGTAGCCATGGCGAGGGGCGCACGCGATATGAGGTGCTGCGTATCGGCCTGAATGGTCGTCTTGACACGATTCAGGCGGCCATCCTGCTCGCCAAGCTCGATCGTTTTGAAGAGGAGCTGAAGCGGCGCGAGACCATAGCCTGTCGCTATGACACGGCGCTCTCCGGCCTGGTCGTGACACCCCGCCGCGTGGCCGGGTCGCAAAGCGCCTGGGCGATCTACTCGATTCTGCTCCCTGATGCTGCGACGCGCGACGCGCTTCAGGCCCATCTTGGCAGGGAGGGCATACCGAGCGTGGTCTATTATCCCAGACCGCTCCACGAGCAGCCCGCTTATGCAGAGCATCATGACGAGACGATCACGCTAGCGGTTTCGGAAGGGCTGGGCGCGCGCATTCTGGCGCTGCCACTGCATCCCGAACTGACTGATGACGAGGTGGCAAGGATTATCGCTGCCGTTCAGGGTTTTTTCTCCCCGGAGCACGGCGCGTGAGGAAGGAAACACTTTTCGTTGTCGGGTTTGTCACCCTCGTGCTTGCGACGGTCGCGGTCATATGGCTTTCGCCCTGCCGTCGCTGCGGCCGCTCAAATTCGAGACCGTGAGCGATGTGACGCTCACAATCGAGCAGACCGGACAAACCCGCGTGCTGAACGCCGACGAGACAGGACAACTCAATCACTGGCTCAAGGGCCATAAGAGCCACTGGGCGCCGCTCACATCACCAGCCCCTTCGACGGGTGATGTTGTGATCAGAGGTCGTAACCCGGATGGCGGGGCGTTTGAACTGGCGCTCTGGACCGGAATCAGCGGTGCTGACTGGAATAATACAGCCATTACGCGCGTCAATTCGCAAGCGCGTCTGAAGGTGCAGAGTTTCAGCGACGAAGACTGGGCCATTCTTCATCATCTCATAGACGGGCAAGGTTTCCAGAAGACAGACGTGCCCTGAAGACCATTCTGGACAGTCCCAATGTGCATTTTGTGCGCAGTGAGGAAATCGCGAGAAATGAAAAAGGGAGGCAGGGCAAACCCGCCTCCCTTTTTGTTCAGCTTTGACGGGCGAGACGGGCGGTCTCTGAGACGAAGCGATAGACTTTCTGGCTGAACGGCGCCCTGGCTGTTTCGGTCTCCCACTGCGCCATCTCGCCATACATTCTGGCGGCCTTATTCCAGTGCTCCTTGCCGAGGGCCTCGACCATGGGCTGCTGGAGGGCCATCCATTCCTGCATGAGCAGGACGGCTTCGGTCGAACCGGGTGCAACATCCGAAGCAATGGCTTTTCGATGCGTTCAAGGAGCGTCGCCCACTCCTGCTCGTACCGCGTGCGCGCCTCGCCGGGAAACAGCCTGCTGCCCACTTCCTGCCAGCGCTCCCACTCGTCTTCCGTGAAATACTGCTTTGCGACTGTCTTGAGATCGTTCTGCGACATGATGTTCTGTGCCTCCTTGATAAGGGAACAGAGCCCATCCACATCTGGTGCTTCACGCGTTTCGAGCAGGGTCAGCGTTTCATGCAAGCGTCGCAGCATGAGCGTGACCTGTCTTTGTTTAGCGCTCAGATGCAGGATCTGGGTTTCGATCAGGCTCCGGGCATCCAGGGAGGGTTGCAGCATGGCCGATGATATTTCGGACAGGCGGTACCCCGTCTGACGCAGCAACAGAACGCGCGTAATCAGCCTGACTTCCTGCGCGCCGTAGACGCGCCGACCAGCCTCGCTCCGCCTTGGGCATATAAGGCCCTTCTCTTCGAGATGACGTAGGCTGCGCGCCGAAAGCCCGCATTGAGCCGCCATCTCCCCGATCGATCTGTCGCGTGTCATCAAACCCCCTCCATTGGTGCCGCATGCAGGGTGAGATGCTGACACAGTGTCAGGAGCAAGAGTAAAATGAGATGCTGCGCTAATGTCGGAAGTGATGCTCTCAGAATGGGGAGGGATGGAGCGTCAGGGTGCTGAGTCCAAGCGTGCACAGGAACATTTCAGCCCATAGCGACTATTCAGGATCTCGGGCAAGGGTCTTGAGCTTATCCAGTCAGGCAGCGGGAAGGGACCGCAGAGCAAGATACTCCGGTGCTGAGAGTGCCATTCCGGGCAGGAATACGGGCTCGTCGAAAGAATTGAAGGAGATATTGCGTCGAATAGGAGGCGCGGTTTCCGGCCCCATGCACTGGACACGCGGTGACAAACCCGTTGTCCAGTGCAGTATGGCGTGACGGGAGAGAGATCAGTCAGCACCATCGTGAGACAATGGCGAATCACCCATGGTCTTTCCGGTACGCATTTTCTCGTCAAGCGGTGCCGTAGCGGTATCGCCGATTGCAAGCAGCGCCGCGGTGAGGGGAGATGCCAGGATAAGCCCAGGCACACCGAGGATGGTACCGAACACGGTCTGAGCCAGAATGGCGAGGGCAGGGGCATGTGCACGGCGTGCCGCTGGATGAGCGGTGCCAGCACATTGCCTTCGAGAAACTGGATGACGCAGTAGAGCCCTGCCACCATCAGCCGGTGCGCGTTCCCTGAGAAAGCGCGATAAGAACCGCCGGTATCGCGCCGAGAATAGCGCCAATATAAGGGATGAAGTTGCAGAGCCCGGCAACAACGCCAAGTGCCATGGCCAGAGGCACGCCCAGAAAGCCGAGCCCAATGCCAGAGGCCAGACCGACAGCCAGCATGTCGAAGGCCTGTCCGATGGTCCAGGACCACAGGGTCGTGCCTGCCGTGAGGACGAGCTTGCGTGCGGTCGGGCGATGGCTTTCCGGCACGAGGCGCAGAAGGCCGTCGACATAGATGGCGGGTGATAGCGCGAAATAGAGTCCGGCGATCAGAATGACGGCGATTGTGCCAAGAAGACCGAACGCGCTGCTCAGGATACCAGTGACCGAGTTGGCGAGTCCTGCCCCGAGGGAGGCGCCACTGCCCTGCTCGTTTCCTCCTAGTGATTTCGGCAGGTGGTCAAGCGCGAATTGACCCCAGGTGCTCGTGCCCATCTGGCTGCGCAACTGACCGTACTGCGTGATCAGCGCCTGCTTCAGCTTGACGAACTGATCGCTGATCTGTGGACCGCTGAAATAGAACAGTGCTCCAATGGCGATCAGAATGATCAATGCCACGAGCCCGACCGCAAGCTGGTAGGGGATGCGTGCCTTGTCGCGCAGGATGCGTGCCAACCCGTGCAGGATGACAGCAAACAGCGTCGCGGCAAACACGACCATCAACACATCGCCAAGGAGCCAGAGTGCCAGAACGACGAGCGTGATAATGAGGGTGAAACGCAGAATTTTGAAGATCTGCAGCAATTCGCGCCCTGCAGTCGGGGCGTCGTCAGAGTGATGTTCGGACATCTTTTCCCGTTCTCGATAATCGGTATTGGGCATAACGAAAACGCCTAGCTCTGGTTCGCCAGCTCGATCTCGGCCTCTGCGTTGAGCCAGCGTTCTTCTGCAGCCTGTTCCTCTGCGATCAGCGCAGCCAGTCTCGTATTCAGCTTCGTTATCTCGCTGGCATCGCTTTTTTCATAAAGTGCCGGATCCGCAAGCCGCGTCTCTATCTTCGCTCGTTCCTTGCCCAATTGCTCCATGAGCTGCTCGGCAGCCTTAGCCACCTTGCGCAAAGGCGCCAAAGTGCGTCGCTGCTCGGCGCGGTCACGACGCTGGTCCTTGCGGCCAGTATTATCGGTGCCGCTTTCGATGCGTGTCTCGCTGGCGGCTTTTCTGGCGCGCTCGATCAGCCAGCTGCGATAGCCGTCCATGTCCTCGTCGAAGGGGGTGATGGTACCCTCATCGACCAGCCAGAGACGATCGGCCACGGATTCCACGAGATGAGAGTCATGGCTGATCAGCACCACGGCCCCTTCAAAGTCGCATAACGCCCTGATGAGGGCATCGCGTGCATCCAGATCGAGATGGTTCGTCGGTTCATCGAGCAGCAGAAGATGGGGCGCGTTGCGTGTGGCCAGCGCCAGAAGGAGGCGGGCTTTCTCACCGCCTGACAGATCGCCCACGCGCGATTCTGCCTTGCCGGCGTCGAGGCCAAAGCGATCGAGCTGGGCGCGCACGGCGACTGGCGTCGCGTCCGGCATGGCGCGGCTCATATGGTCGATCGGCGTTTCGCTCAGCACGAGCTCGTCGCCCTGATGCTGCGCAAAATAGCCTATGCGCAGCCGCGATGAGTGCTGCATGGTGCCCGAAATCGGTTCAAGTCGTCCGGCCAGCAGCTTGGCAAAAGTCGACTTGCCCTTGCCGTTCTGCCCCAGCAGCGCGATGCGATCATCGAGATCGAGACGGCAAGAGAGGTTGGAGAGCACGGCGCGCCCGTCATAGCCAACCGTCACCTTGTCGAGAGAGAGCATCGGCGGTGGAAGCGGGGCAGGCTCTGGAAAAGAGAAACGGGTCGGGCTGTCCTCGACAACGGAATCGATCTGCGGAAGCCGGGCGAGGGCTTTCAGTCGTGCCTGGGCCTGGCGCGCCTTGGTGGCCTTGGCCCGGAAACGATCGACGAAAGACTGCATATGCGCCCGCTGGGCGGCAAGGCGCTCGGCGGCGCGGTTTTGCTGCAGGGCTTGCTCGGTGCGGATACGAATGAACTCGTCATAGCCACCAGGCGTCAGGTTGATCCTGCCCTTATCGAGATGCGCGATGGAATCGACCACGCTGTCCAGCAGCGAGCGATCGTGGCTGACCACGATGGCGGCGCCGGAGAAGGCCTTGAGCCAGTTTTCGAGCCAGATCGTCGCCTCGATGTCGAGGTGATTGGTCGGTTCGTCGAGGAGAAGCAGATCGGGGCTGAGGAAGAGCGCGGTGGCGAGCGCGACGCGCATCCTCCATCCGCCCGAGAAGGATGAGACCGGGCGCAGCTGTGCCTCATGGTCGAAACCAAGGCCTGAGAGAATACTGGCGGCACGCGCTGGGGCCGTATGGGCGTCGATCACGAGCAACCGCTCATGGATATCGGCCAGACGCGTCGGATCGGATGTCGTTTCGGAATCATGAAGGAGCTGGGCGCGCTCGAGATCGCCTGCGAGCACTGTCTCGATGAGAGAGGCCTCGCCTTCTGGTGTTTCCTGTTTCACCCGGCCCATACTGGCCCGGTTCGATAATATGATCGTGCCGCCATCGGGGTGCAGATCGCCTGCGATGGCGGCGAGAAGCGTCGATTTGCCGACGCCGTTTCGCCCCACTAGACCGATCTTGCGACCGGGATCGACGCTCAGTGAGGCATTGTCGAGGAGGACGCGCCCGGCGATGCGCAGGGTCAGATCGGTGATGGTCAGAAGGCTCACTGCAAATTCCCCGGCAGGATGGACGCGTTTTGATGTGATGCGGACTATCAGGAAGTGTTGTTTTGCTCTAGGGGAAGGGCGTTCACCGCTTCCCTTTTTTGTGCAGGAGTTGCCGCAATGGCCCTGGAACGTACCCTTTCGATCATCAAGCCTGACGCGACCCGTCGCAACCTGACCGGCAAGATCAATACCGTGTTCGAAGACGCAGGCCTGCGTATCGTCGCACAGAAGCGCATCAAGCTGACAGAAGATCAGGCCAAGGCTTCTACGCCGTTCACGCAGAGCGCCCCTTCTACGGCAGCCTTGTTTCTTCCATGCTGTCCGAGCCGGTTGTCGTGCAGGTTCTGCAGGGTGAAAACGCCGTTGCTCGTCATCGTGAAGTCATGGGTGCTACCAACCCGGCCCAGGCAGCGGACGGCACCGTGCGCAAGCTCTATGCCGAGAGCATCGAAGCCAACTCTGTGCACGGTTCGGACAGCCTCGAGAACGCAAAGAACGAAATCGCTTTCTTCTTCGCCGAGACTGAAATCTGCGCGTAAGACTTTTGCTATTTCGGGCTGTGTTGCCCTCGCTTCATAGGCGCGCAGCTCTCGATAGCACGGATGTTCCATTCGAGGATTTGTCATCTTCCCGGATGGATAGCCCGTGATGAACAACAGGAAAGGTGGCCCGGGGCCACCTTTTTTGTTGCCCGGTTCCGAAGAGAACTATTGGTCACTGTACTGTCATTAACAGGTTGACGATAATTTTCGTCATATACGACAGATGGTACTCGATATTAACGTTCGGTGTGATCGTGCCATGAAATTTTATATGTTTTTCATCTTGGGTAAGCAGAACCGAAGAGGAAACAATGATAAAAATTGCGGAGTATCCAGCAGATCAATAATAGTGGAAGAGTGTATTTGATATGGTGTGGTCACCGAATAGTGCAGCGTCAACATCGGGACATCTTGCCGGCTCGAACCAGAGCAGGGTTGTCCCTTTTCCTCGCAAGCGCGAACAGGCGCCGCAGGACCAGGTCGAAATTTCCGATCCCGATATCACTGTTCTGACTGAAGATGGCCGCTCACTTGAAAAGCTTGGCATGTCCGGAGACGAATGCTGCTACATTCTCCTTCCTGACGTTCACCAAGTAACTTTCCGCTATCGCTCAGCCCCGTCTGAAGTTGTTGCGCCGACTCAGGATATGGCTTCGGCAATCTTCAGTAAAGTCATTGTCTCGGAGGTCGACGCGGTGTCTGAGATCGGAATATCGAGCGCCGTTTCATCAGATCCTCACCTCGACGGTGACATGCGCTGGATCGAACCTGGACGTACTCTTTTCCTTTCCAGAAAATCTCCCGATCATGTAGCGCTTTTGTCGGTCCAGCTCATCAATCGGTAAAGTCGAGAGGCGCTTTCGGGCTCCGGATGCACTTGATTCTGGTGTTTTCAATCTGTCCTGTTCGGGTTCAGCAGAGTTCTGGCCCGACGCCAGGGACGTCCGTCTATTGCCGCAAGTCCTGTGCCGATCAAAGCCAGACCAGCTATCGCGTACCATCTGATCGTCTCACCCAGAAACACCGTGCCGAGCAGCAACGCCATGATCGGCAGCAGGAAGGTGACCAGAGACAGATTGGTCGCACCCGCCGTTGCGAGAAGTCTGAAGTAGAGAATAAAGCGAGTGCCGTACTGAGAAAGGCAATTCCCGCAAAGGCGCCCCAGATCGTGATCGACGGAGAAGCCAGATTCCAGGGATGATCGACGATGAGGGAGAAAGGCATGATTAGCACCGTACTCGCGGTGAGTTGTCCGGTCGCGAGCCTCAGAGGTGGCAGATTTCTGAACCGCCGGCCATAAACACCGCCAAAGCCGTAGCTCAACGCGGCTGTGAGGCAAGCAAGCTCTCCCAGAAGCGATCGCTGCGCACCTCCGCCGAACAGAGCCGGACCGATCAGCACCCCTACGCCGCAGAACCCCATCGCGATGCCGATAATTTTCCCCCAGCGCAGTTTTTCATCATGGGTGAAGAAATGTGCGACCACGATGGTGAATACCGGGGTGGTGGCATTCAGGATGGCTGCAATACCGCTTGGTATGCGCGTCTCACCGAACGCGATTGCCGAGAACGGGATGACGTTATTCAGCATACCCAGCAGAAGCAGCCTCACCCAGACGGAGCGCTCCAGCATCAGAACATCGCGCCTTGAAAGCAGAAAAATATTGAGTGCAAGGGCCGCAAGCCCCACGCGCCCCAGCACGACCGTAAATGGCGGCACGGCCGAAACGAGAATTTTGAAAAAGAAGAAAGAACCGCCCCAGAGCAAGGCGAGCACCAGCAAGAGGCACCATTCTTCCAGCCCCATCCCCCGATCATGCGAACGATGCATGTCTTGCCCCTCTGCGGTCTGTTCTGCGATCCTTGACTTCTGCCATGAGCGGCCATTTCTCGCACCCCGGCCGGCAGCCGGTCGCGACGAATTGTCATGAGGCGTGTTTTTCGGAGCGCAGCTCAGGGAGAAGGGCGATGAGGGGACACTTCAGCGATGTCTCGTTCAAAGAGCTTGGGCCGCGTCTGATCGTCATGGGGCCGAGCAACAGCGGCAAATCGACGCTCTCGGTTTTCATCGGGAGCGTTCGGGGCCTTCCGGTCGTGCATCTCGACCTCCTGCGCCATGAAGCTGGCAGTTTCGACAAGATGAGGCCCTTGGCCGATTTCCATCACGATCATGCTCTCGCAATAGAGGCACCGTCATGGGTCATGGATGGCAATTATTCATCCTGCCTCGATCGGCGTCTGGCACGGGCGACTGGCATTATTCTGCTCGACGCGACGACCATGACCAGTTTGCAGCGCTACGTTACGCGATGCCTCGGCAGGCGGGTTCGTCATGGAGGGTACGGCGCGACCATTGAGTCTATGCGGTTTTCGATGGTGCGACACATCGTCGGGCCGACACGGTCGAACAGAAGGCGTTATCGCCACATGTTCGACACATGGGCCTGCCGAAGCTCTTTCTTCCCACGCCGCAGGCAGTAGCGGCATTCCGCCGGCGGGAGCAGGCTATTTTTTTAGTCCGGCGGAAGCTCGCTGTTCCTGCGGTTGTCAATTAACGAAGCCCCGGTAGCGAGGTGAGAGCCAAAGGGACCGGCAAGCAGTGTTTCCTCGATTTTTTCAAGCGAGACGCCTTTCGTTTCCGGTACGAAACGCAAAACGAACAGCATCGATGCGAGGCAGAGGGCGGCAAAGAGCCACATCGAAAACGCCCCGTGAAAGACGGCGTTGAGCGTGGCATTTCCTGCCAGCATCGGAAAGCTCTGCGCCACGATGAAATTCATGACCCAGTTGGAGGCGACGGCAAGACTCATACCGATTGAGCGCAGCCTGTTGGGAAAGATCTCGGACACCAGTATCCATGCGACAGGCCCCCAGGAAAGGCCGAACATCAGCATGTAAAGCAGGAGCCCGAACAGGGCGAGCAGGCCCGTATCCTGCGTGTAAAGGGCTAGGGAAGAGGCCAGCAGCCCGAGAGTCATTCCGAGCGATCCCCAGAGTATGAGCGTCTGCGACCCTTCCGATCCACGATCCAGGCGCCGATCATGCCTCCGGCAAGGTTGGCGACACCGATCCAGATCGTCTGGAAGAGAGCATTTTGCAGGCTGCCGCTCGAGGCGCTCAGCAGCATCGGCGCATAATAGACGACGATGTTGATGCCGGTGAATTGCTGCAACCCCGCCACCATGGCCCCTATGAAAATGATCCATCTTGCGCGTCGGTCGCGTAGGACACCTATCAGCGAGCGGCTCGCTGCTCCATGATGGGTGATCGAGATGCGGATTTCGTTTATAAGCGACTGCGCGTGGGCCTCGTTCGAGATGCGCGCCAGTGTTCTGAGCGCGTGATCCTCACGCCCCTTGGTCATGTGCCAGCGCGGCGACTCAGGAATGAGGAAGATCGTGGCGCAGAAAATCACGCAGGGGACGATTTCCGATCCGAGCATCCAGCGCCAGCCCATTTCCTCTAGCCATGCAGTGCTGGCGCGGGCTGCGATCAGGTAGTTGACGATATAGACCAGTAGGGCCCCCAGAACGATGGCAAATTGCTCCATCGAGAGCGCTCGGCCGCGCATATCCTTGGGGGAGACCTCTGACATGTACATCGGTGACACGGCAGAGGCGATGCCCACGGCCAGCCCTCCCAGCATGCGATAAAGCACAAATTGTGTGAAGTCTGGCGCGAGAGCGGCGCCCAGCGATTGTACCGAGAACAGGATGGCGCAAACAAACAGCGCCATGCGTCTGCCAAGCTTGTGGGCGAGCCAGCCGGAGGCGAACGCGCCTGCGATACAGCCGAGAATGACGCTCGATACCGCCCAGCCGGTTTCTGCGTCGCTCAGATGAAAATGAGCCCGTATCGGCCCGATTGCTCCTGAGATGACCGAGGTATCGTAGCCGAACAAGATGCCGCCCAGAGCGGCAACCGCACAAATGCGTAGAACATAGGAGACGTCGTGACGCTCGGAAGAGACACCGACGAGCTCGCTCACCCGGCTCATAAGATATCTCCCGCGCCGGACGGTTCAATGAGAGCTCCGGCATCATAGGACGATGCAGAATGCAGGCGGTTCTGATGGGTGATCGTTTCGGAGCGGTGGGGCAGATAGTTGGAAAAGCGCATGGGCGCACCTCGAAGATGACGTGTACGTAACCTTCCAAACCTACGAAGCGCGTTGGCAAAGCGTATGCCTATTCCGATGGTTTTCCATCAAAACCGGCATGGGGCGTGTGCTGATCGACGTCAGGATCGGACGCAGGGCCTCCAGCCTGCTGGAACAAGCCCTCTTCATTTTCGTTCATTTCCGAAGAGAGGTCAGACTTATGGCTACCGCCTTGCACGGCATTTCAAGCTTTCACAGCAATCTGATCACCGATATCCGTCTCGCACGGGAGGCCGGGTTCGACGAGCTTGAGATTTTCTATCCCAAGCTCGCCCGTTTTCTGGCGTGTGGCGGCTCGCTTCAGACACTCGGTCGCACGATTGAGGAGGCTGGTCTGCGTGTCGGTTATGTCAGCGCGCTCGACCATATCGAGCGTCACGAACCCGAACCATTCGCCCAACTTTTGAGTGAGGCGCGCAAGATTACCGAAGAGGCTCAGGCTCTGGGTGCCAAAACTGTCATGATCCTTCCGCGCAATGGCATTGACCATCTGTCGCAAGAGCAGATCATGGAAATCATGACGCGCAATATTGCGGCGATTGCCGCGATCGGGAAGGATCATGGTATTCGCTACATGATCGAACTGCCCGCCTTCACGCAGTTTCGCAGCCTTGCGCAGGCCGAAGAAATCTTCAGGCGAGTGGGGGCCGATAATATCGGGGTAGTTGTCGATTTCTGGCATTTCCATGCCTCGGGCCAGACCCCTGAAGATGTTGAGGTCTTCGATAAAGGCAGAATTTTCGGCGTACATTTCTGCGACGGTCGTCGTCCTCGCCGCGATGAGGCCTGGGATGAAACGGTTCTACGCGCTGTATGCCGGGGGAAGGAGAGATCGACCTTACGGCCTGGTCTGATGCGGTGCGCCGCAGCGGCTATGACGGAAGCTGGTCAATCGAATTGATCAGCCCCGCTTTATGGGAGAGTGACCCGCAATATTTGCTACCCGAGCTACAGAATCGACTCCGTTCCTTCATGAACCTCGCCTGAGACGTTGCCTTGCGGGAAGGCTGCTAGCGAGATGCAGTCGGCCCCGGGCGCGAGGACTTCTGACCATTGCTCGATTTTCAGTGTTTCTGGTCAGTAGGCCGGGAGCGCCGATCTGGTCTGCGGTCTCTCAGGGTGCTACGAGCGCAGTATCCAGATCGTTTCGTAGAGAGAGTAATGCAGGCAGACCAGACCAACCGGGAGTCGTGCCCCGACGCGATGCCGTCGCTATGCGGCTATCGCGTGGCCGTTTTGATACCCTGCTATAATGAGGAAGTGACAATCGGCGCCGTCGTGCGCGATATGCGAATGGCGCTGCCCGATGCCGCCCTCTTTGTGTACGACAATAATTCGACAGACCAGACTTTGGCGCGCGCTCGCGAGGCCGGGGCCATTACGCGCCGTGAGCGGCTGCAAGGCAAAGGTCATGTCATCAGGCGGATGTTTGCCGATATCGAGGCCGATTTTTACGTTCTGATCGATGGCGATGGGACTTATGAGGCGGCCGCCGCGCCAAAGATGATACGTCTGGCTCTTGAAAATGCCCATGACACCGTGATGGGCGTACGGGTGCATGAGCGTGCCGAAGCTATCGTGCCGGACATGTTCTGGGTAACAAGGTGCTGACAGGACTGGTCGTCAGTCTTTTCGGCCGTGGCCAGTCAGACATGCTTTCGGGTTACCGGGTGTTCAGCCGTCGTTTCGTCAAGTCGTTCCCAGCGATCTCATCCGGGTTTGAAACCGAAACCGAGCTCACGGTCCATGCCCTGCAACTCAACATGTCCATGGGCGAGGTCTCGACCCGTTATGTCGAGCGTCCCGAGGGGTCGTTCTCGAAACTGAGTACCTATCGCGACGGGTTCAGAATTCTGGGCACGATCATCCATCTTTTGAAACAGGAACGGCCTTTTCTGTTTTTCGGACTCATCGGCTGCGTTCTCGCGGCGACTGGCGGTCTGGTCGGACTGCGCTCTGTGCTCGACTTCATCGAAACTCACACCGTACCGCATCTGCCTTCGGCGGTTCTGGCCACCGGGCTTGAAATACTGGCGGCGCTGTCTCTCGTTTGCGGTGTCATTCTAGACAGCGTTACTCACGGGCGTCAGGAGAACAAGCGCCTGGCCTATCTCGGTCTGCAAGCGCCGCCGAGCGTTCAGTAACGGGCGTTTCTCACTCGTATTACTTCAGACACCCGCTTTTCCCGTTTCTGCAAACCAGGATACCGTCCTTGCTGCGCCTTTTGAGAGATGTTCCGCCCTTTTCGCCAATGCTTCGGCCAGCCTGGGTCTATAGTTTCTTTGCCTGTCTCATGGCCATGGCTTGTATTCTGCTTACACCGCCTGGTCAGAGTCCTGATGAACGCAACCACCTGGCGAGAGTAGTACAGATTTCTCAGGGCGGTTTTGTCGGCTTGAAAAACGGGCCCAAGGAGGCTGGGGGATATTTGCCCGCCAATTTCCCGACAGAAGCGAGATGCTCAATTCTCTGCGGTTCAATCCTGACGCCAAGGTCCCGATGCCGGAGTTGCTGGCGCTTTCGCAACGGCACTGGTCGCATGAGAAGAGCTGGACTGCGTTCGGCAATACGGTCATCTACGCCCCTATCGCCTATCTGCCGGGCGCGGCGACCAGCTTCGTCGCTCGACAGGGGCGCGCAACGATCATCCAGACAAGCTATGCCGTTCGCGCGGCAAACGCGCTCAGTACCATTCTGCTCTGCACGCTGGGCATCGCGATTACGCGTCGTGGAATGCTCTATCTTGCCGTGATTTCGAGCCTGCCCATGGTAATGGCGTTGGGCGCATCCTGCTCTCAGGACGGCGTGATCATCGGGCTCGCCGTGCTGACCGCTGCGCTCTTGACCCGTCTGGACGAAACGACCCCGGGGTCAACACGCTTATGGGTCGTCGTCGCCGTTCTCTTCTCAGTGCTGACGGTAAGCAAGCCGCCACTGCTTTTATGCAGTCTCATTCCATTGGGATTCGCTCGACCTGCTCGCGCCTGGTTGCGCGCCTTGCCGCTGATTTCGAGTGTCGCGACGTTTCTTTTCTGGCAGAAATTCGGACTTGATCCGACGAAAATTCCTTTTCGAGACGGTTCAGGCGTGTCGGATAGCGGTCAGGTTCACTGGGTTCTGACGCACCCCCAATTGCTACCTGCCTTAGCCTATCACACGTTGCAGCAAAATATTGGTCACAATATTCACGAGTTTATGGGCGTTCTGGGATGGCTCGATACCCTTTTCCCTAATTGGTTCTATTGTCTGATCGCTGGCGTAATCGGTGTCGTGCTGGCTTTCAGTAGCTATCCGGCTCTGGGTGATAGAGAGCTGCGTCAGTCCAGTCCGGTATCAGCGTTGGCGGTATTTTCTATGGCCCTCGCCACAGGTGGCGTATTTTTTTCGATCTATGTGATTTGGACGCCGGTTGGTGCGCCGGTGATCGATGGCGTGCAGGGACGGTACTTCCTCCCCATAGCGCCGTTTCTTGCGCTTGTTTTCCCAAAGGTCAGGGTCGAGGGGCAGGTCGCCTCTTCTATGCGCGTACATCAGATCGCAATGCTTGGCCTAGTACTCTTCCTCGCTCTTGATATGGTCACGCTCACTTGCTTCTGGCGTCACGCTATTGGCTGGCCTGACGGCACTCCGCAGGCGCACAGAAGAAAGCCCGGTTCAAAAACCGGGCTTTTCTTTCATTTTTTATCCAGAAATGTGGCGAGGGCCGCCGGGTAAAGCAGATGTTCCTGCTCAAGCACACGGCTGGCGAGACTCCGCTCGGTGTCGCTTTCGAGCACCTTGACTCTTGCCTGTGCGAGGATCGGGCCTTCATCGACCCCATCGGTCACCAGATGCACGGTGCATCCATGTTCGGCGTCGCCCGCTGCCAGTGCGCGGGCATGCGTGTCCAGACCCGGATAGGCTGGAAGCAGGCTCGGATGGATATTCAGCATCCTGTCCCGCCAGCGTCCTACCAGATAGGGGGTTAGCACACGCATATATCCCGCGAGGCAGATGGCCTCCACGCCAGCATTCGTCAGCGCCTTGTCGATTGCCTTCTCGTGGCCGTCGCGATCTTTTGGAAAGAGACGGTGGTCGATCGCCACAGCGTCGAGCCCGGCCGCACGTGCGGTTTCAAGACCGGGCGCGTCGGGGTTGTTGCTCAATACAAGTGCGATGCGCGCCGGATAATCCGGCCGCGCGCAAGCCTCTATCAGCGCATTCATGTTGCTGCCACGCCCGCTAATGAGAATGGCGATGGGCGTTTTCTTCATCGAGAGAAATCGACCTTGCCGTCGAGGGCATAGCGCGGGCCGTTCGCCGTGATTTCGCCAATGCGATAGCCCTTTTCCCCCCGCTCTTCGAGCAGTGCCAGCACCTTGTTCGGCTCGGGCGTGACCAGCACCATGCCGATACCGCAATTGAAGACCTTAAGCATTTCGTCATGCGCCACATTGCCGGTCTGGGCGAGCCAGCGGAAAACGGGTGGCACAGGCCAGCTATCGGCCTCAATCTGCACGCCGAGCCCCTCGGGCAGCACGCGCGGCAGATTGCCGGGCAGACCACCGCCGGTGATATGGGCGCAGCCATGCAGCAGACCCGCCTTGTGCAGCGCCATGACCGTACGGACATAGAGCGCGGTTGGGCGAAGCAGGGCTTCGGCCAGCGTGCTGCCGGGCTCGAACGGGGCTTCGCTGTTCCAGTCGAGGCCGCTCATGGTCTTGATGCTGCGCACGAGCGAATAGCCATTGGAATGCACGCCCGAAGACGGCAGGGCAATCAGCGTATCGCCTTCGGCAATGCCTGAAGGCAGAAGCGCCGTGCGCTCTGCCGCCCCGACGCTGAACCCGGCGAGGTCGTAATGGCCGGGGCCGTACATACCGGGCATTTCAGCCGTCTCGCCGCCAACCAGCGCGCAATCCGTATCGCGACAGGCCTCGGCGATGCCACGCACGACGCGGGCGGCGTCTTCGACAGCCAGCTTGCCGGTAGCAAGATAATCGAGGAAGAAGAGCGGCTGTGCGCCCTGCACCACTAGATCGTTGACGCACATGGCCACGAGATCGATGCCGACCGTGTCATGCTGGCCGCTCTCGATCGCCACCATCAGCTTGGTGCCGACGCCATCGGTGCAGCTGACCAGAATGGGATCGTTGAACCCGGCAGCCTTGAGGTCAAACAGCGCGCCGAAGCCGCCGAGCCCACCCATGGTGCCCGGTCGGTCGGTCGATTTCGCGGCTGGCTTGATCGCCTCGACCAGCGCGTCACCGGCCTCGATGTCCACACCGGACTCGCGATAACTCGCTGAAGGAGAGATTGGGTCGGTCATGCTGTCGCCTCGCTCGAAAAACCTGGCCGGTTGCGTTACTATCCGCCCTTACTACTGGAGCCGACCCGGCTCGGAAAGGACCGGAACGGCTATTGGATGGACAAAGAAGCGGGAAATGACGGTTTGGCGCCTGCCAATGCAGCCAGGCAGCTCGCTCTGGCACTTCGCCCGCCTGCGAGCGTTGCCGCGCGCCATTTCATCCCGGCAGCGTCCAATGCGCAGGCGCGGCTCTGGCTGAACCAGACAGGCTGGCCAGACAGGCGGCTTCTCCTGTGCGGGGCTGATAGCTGCGGCAAAACCCATCTGCTGCATATCTGGGCGGCACGGCGGGGGGCGCGGGTGCTCGATGCGGCCAGCCTCGACAATGCCGATATGGCAGCCCTTGCCGAGGCGCCTCCCGGTGCGCTTGCGCTCGATGCCGTAGACCGCGTTACGTCTGAGCGGGCATTGCTGCATCTGCTCAATCTGGCCCGTGAGCATCGTACGACCTTGCTGATGGCCTCGCGTGTCTCGCCGATGCGTCAGGCCATCATCCTGCCCGATCTGGCCAGCCGCTTGCGGGCGGTTACGATCGTGCCCATCGCAGCGCCCGAAGACTCACTGCTTTTTGCCCTTTTGCTGCGTCTGCTCGCCGAGCGGCAGATGATTGTATCCAAGCCGATTCTCGACTGGTTGCTACGCCATTTGCCGCGCACGGGCGATGCCATCGTTGCGGCGGTCGAGCGTCTCGATCGTGCAGGGCTCGCACATGGTCGGCCACTCACCCGTGTTCAGGCCAGAGAGGTGCTTTCCGGTCTGCTCGATGAGGGCGAAGAGGAGCCGCTCTGCTGACGACGTCTTTGTGATGATTAGGTTAAGGGGTTTGACGTACAGCCTCTCCTGAGCCGATGCTGTAACCCTCTTGCGGATAGAAACAGGGAACGCATCGCGTGACGTCGTCTTCGGAAAAAGAGTCAAAGGTTGCCCCGGTCAAGGCGCCCCGAACTGCCCGAAACAGGCGTTCAAGCCCCACCCGGGCGGCGAGGGCCGTGGCGCGTATTCCCGATCCTGGAATCGTGACCTCGCCCGCGCGTTTCATCAATCGCGAACTTTCCTGGCTCGATTTCAACCAACGCGTGATTGAGGAAGCGGAAAACAGCCGCCATCCTTTGCTCGAGCGACTGCGCTTTCTGTCGATCAGCGCCAGTAATCTGGATGAATTCTATTCGGTGCGTGTCGCTGGGCTGGTCGGGCAGGTGCGTGAGGGGCTTGTCGTTCCCTCTGCCGACGGGCTGACACCGGCGCGTCAGTTGACCAGCGTGCGCCGCAGCGCTGCCAAGCTGTTCGCCGCCCAGCAGCGCATCTGGCGCCTGTTGCGCGGCGAGCTGGCCCAGGCCGGTTTGCGTCTCTGCACTCGTGACGAGCTGACCGAGGCCGAGCGAGAGAGCATTGCGGCCAAGTTCGAAGACGAGATCTATCCCGTTCTGACGCCGCTTGCGATCGATCCGTCGCACCCCATGCCGTTTATTCCCAATCTAGGGATGGCGCTCGCGCTCAGGTTGAATGACCCGTCTGTTCCGGGTTTTTCCATGGACGCGCTTATTCTTTTGCCGCAGCAGATCGATCGCTTCATCCGTTTGCCAGCGCCGCATAAGGAAGAGCCGGATATCCGTCCCGATGTGCGCTTCGTGATGCTCGAAGATGTTATCCGCCTTCATATCACGCGGCTTTTCCCGGGCATGGAGATTGCCGAGGGCGGGGTGCTGCGCATCATCCGTGACTCGGACGTGGAATTCGAGGATGAGGCCGAAGACCTCGTTCTTTCCTATGAGACGGCGCTCAAGCAGCGCGTCGTGGCGTCGGTATTCATCTGGCGCTCGACGCTCCATCCCGGAAGATGGGCCGGGAATTTGCCGAGGAGCTGGATGTTGCCAGGGATGACGTGGTCATTCAGCCAGACATCATCGGTGTGGTCGATCTCAAGCAGATGATCGTTTCGGATCGCCCCGATCTGCTGTTCAAGCCCTATACGCCGCGCTTTCCCGAACGTATCCGCGATTATGATGCGATTGTTTCGCCGCCATCCGCGCCAAGGATATCGTAGTGCACCATCTTCGAGAGCTTCGATGTGGTGGTGCAATTCCTCAAACAGGCCGCGCTTGACCCCAACGTCGTGGCCATCAAGCAGACGCTTTATCGTACTTCACGCGACAGCCCGATCGTGCGCGCCCTGATCGAGGCGGCTGAACTCGGCAAATCCGTCACCGCCATGGTCGAGTTGCGCGCGCGCTTTGATGAAGAAGCCAATATTCGCCTGGCACGCTCGCTAGAATCGGCCGGGGTGCAGGTGGTGTTCGGTTTCACCCACCTGAAAACTCATGCCAAGCTCAGCCTGGTGGTCCGGCGGGAGGCAGGGGGGCTGCGCTCTTACGCGCATTTCGGAACGGGCAACTACCATCCATTACGGCGCGTATCTATACCGATCTGTCTTTCTTCACCTGCGACCCGCAGCTCGCGAGCGATTCGGCCAAGCTTTTCAACTACATGACCGGTTATGCTACTCCGGTGGATATGGAAGCACTGGCTTTCGCGCCCATCACGCTGCGTGACACACTGATGGATCTGATCGACGGCGAGATAGAGCACGCCAAGGCGGGCCGCCCGGCCAAGATCTGGCTGAAGATGAACAGCCTTGTCGATCCGTCCCTGATCGATGCGCTCTATCGGGCGTCACGGGCAGGGGTGAAGGTGGTGGGCATCGTTCGCGGTATCTGCTGCCTGCGTCCAGGTGTGCCGGGTCTGTCGGAAACTATCGAAATACGCTCCATTGTGGGGCGGTTTCTGGAGCACGCGCGTATTTTCGCGTTCGGGAACGGGCATCGCATGCCGTCGCACAAGGCGAAAGTGTTCATTTCCTCCGCTGACTGGATGGGCCGCAATATGGATCGGCGCGTCGAGGCGATGGTGCCGATCTTCAATCCGACGGTTCACGCCCAGATACTGGGTCAGATCATGACCATGGATCTGCGTGATACGCTGCAAAGCTGGGTGCTTTCCTCGCGGGGGGATTGGCACCGTGTGGCTCCGGGGGCTAATCCCTTCTCGGCGCATGAATATTTCATGCATAATCCTTCGCTCTCCGGGCGTGGCTCGGCGGCAAGGGAGAAACCGCAGGACAAGGATGCAGGTCGACGCGAACGGCCCGAGCGCATCCGCGAAGATTGAGAAAGAGGGTAGAGTGACCGGTTCTGACGCGCCCCAAGGCCATCATCGCGCAGCCATTGTCGATCTGGGATCGAACTCGGTTCGATTGGTTGTGTTCGAAGGGGTCACGCGCAACCCTGTTCCGATCTTTAACGAAAAGGCGACTCTGCGCCTCGGGCGCGGTCTGGAGCAGACCGGGCGACTGAACGAGGACGGTCTGCGCCTGTCGCGTGATGTCATGAGCCGGTTCAATGCCATTGCGCGCGCCATGGATGCTCATCCTTTCGAGGTGCTGGCCACGGCCGCAGTGCGCGACGCAAGCAACGGTCACGAATTTGTCGAGACGCTGCATGAATGCATGCCCGATGTGCCGATACGCATCCTGTCGGGTGAGGAAGAAGCCGATTATGCTGCGACAGGCGTGCTTTGCGGCCTGCCCGACGCCGATGGCGTTGTGGCCGATATCGGTGGTGGTTCGCTCGAACTGATCCGCGTCGCCAATGGCCGCCATCATGAGGCCTGCACCAAGCCGCTCGGCGTTATCCGTCTTTCCGACCGCTCGGGCGGCGACCTCAAGCGCGCGCGTGAGGTGGTGGAAGCCGATCTCGATGACGTAGAGTGGCTGCCTGCGCTCAAGGGCAAGCCGCTCTATCTGGTTGGCGGGGCTTTTCGTGCTCTGGCACGATTGCAGATCGCCCGTACTCATTATCCGCTCAATATCGTCCATCTCTACACGCTCGGTGCTGATGAGGCCCGCGAGATGGTGACGTGGCTTATCGATACGCCGCGCAAGATGCTGGAGAAAATGCCGGGCTTCCCGCGCAAGCGACTGGATGACGTGCCGTTTTCGGCTACTGTTCTGCGCCGTTTGATGCGTATAGTGCAGCCCTCGCAGATTGTCTTCAGCGTCGATGGGCTCCGCGAGGGATGGTATATGCGCAAAGTAGGGCAGGCAGTGGCCTCGCTCGATCCGTGTCGCGCGCTGGCCGATGAGGCCTCGCAACGCCTGAGCCGCAGTATTGAGCTGCCGGGTGATCTGGTGCGCTGGACCGCACCGCTCTTCCAGCACGAAACGCCTGCCGAGACGGCCTTGCGCGACATGGCGTGTCGCATGTCCGATATAGGGTCGTTCGATCACCCTGAATACAGGGCGGCCCAGACCTATTTGCGTGTCATGCGTATGCACGGCGTAGGGTTCGATCATCAGGCGCGCGCTTTCGTCGCCATGACCCTGGCGGTGCGCTATGAAGCCGACCCGATCGACCCCTTGATGGAAGTTTCGCGCCGCCTGCTCGCACCGGATGATTGCGATCGCGCTGTACAGCTCGGCTTTGCGTTGCGCCTTGCCTATACGATCTGCGGTGGCACGGCGGCTCTACTCAAGAATACCTTGCTCGCTGTTGAGGAGGGCACACTCTGGCTCAGCCACGACTCTCAGAGCAGCTTTGCTGCCGGTGGAGGGGTCAAACGCAGGCTGGATCGTCTTGCCCAGAGCATGACGCTGGCGGCGCAGACACGCACATGCTGAGCGTCTCTCTTGGTGTACGCTTCGCTGTGCTGTGTGGGGTTCTGGCCGTCGGCATATCTCATGCCTCGGCCGCCACGGTGATCCATAAGGATCATGACCCTGACGCCTTGTGGAAGATTGTGCATCAGAGATGCGCCCAAGGTACAAAACCCTGCACTGTTTACGATGAATCGCGCCATATCGCGCTCCTTCATTCCATCGAAGGGCGCGGGCAGTATCTTCTGATCCCAACCGACAAGGTGGCTGGAATGGAAAGCGCGGCTTTGCTTCAAACCAGCCAGCCCAATTATTTTGCTGAGGCCTGGTCCTATCGCGATCGGGTTGGCGCGTCCTACGGCGTGCCTATTCCAGAAACGATGCTCTCTCTGGCGATAAACTCGGCTAGAGGGCGCTCTCAGAACCAGTTGCATATCCATCTGGATTGCCTGGCGCCTGAAATAAGAGCGACGCTGGATCGCGATGCCTCGCGCATCGGCCCAGATTGGTCGACATTGCCGGATGCTCTCGACGGTCACCGCTACCGGGCGCGTTATCTTGCGTCACTCGATGCCTCGCCGTTTCTCATTCTGGCATCGTCGCTTCAGCATCCTGAGACGGAAATGGGTAACCATACCCTCGTCGTGGCACCTTTGCGGTCAGGCTATGTTCTGCTTGACGATGTGGCAGAGGCGAGTGATCGCGCCTCCGGCGAGGAGTTGCAGGATCATGCGTGCCACGCCGTCATGAAGACACATGAGATCAAGGCACCCGTCGCGAAAGCGGACTGATCAGCCAGGCCTCATAAAGAGGGGCGCTGTTGAAAGGGGCGATTGCAGGGTCCCCCCAGAGCGGATCGTTCCTGAAGTGAATGAGAAATTGGCCTGGCAAGACCGGTAGGGCGAGCGCGTAGAACGTTGCTTTGCTTCACGCCGCGCGCTTGGCGATAAGCGTGAAGGGACTACGGTGCTCCATCACGCTCTCCCGAAAATATCCCCCGCAGGCCTAGCGGCGCTGCGGGAGGGGTAACATGCCTTAGTCGATGGTTTTGAGAATGCGCCGGATTGTCTCGAAGATCCGGTCGATCTCGTTTTTCTCTATGATCAGCGGCGGCGAAATGGCGAGAATATCGCCAGTGTAACGTAGCAGGAGCCTTCATGGAACGCGCGCTCGAATACCTCGAAGGCGCGCGTGGTCCTGGCGTTTCTCGGTGCCAGCTCGATGCCGGCAACGAGGCCTTCGTTGCGGATATCGACAACATGCGGTGCATCGCGCAGCGAGTGGGCGGCCTCTTCGAAATAGGGCGAGAGCGCGGCTGCGCGCTCGAAGAGATGTTCTTCGGCATAGGTATCGAGTGTCGCGATGGCTGCGGCGCAGGCAATGGGATGCGCCGAGTAGGTGTAGCCATGCGGCAGGTCGATCGCCTCGCGCGGCCCCTGCATGAAGCGTTGAAAATCTCATCGGAGACGATATTGGCGCCCATGGGTATTGTGCCGTTGGTGATGCCCTTTGCCACTGTCATGATATCGGGCACGACACCATATTTCTCGGCGGCGAAAGACGCGCCCAGACGACCGAAGCCGGTGATGACCTCGTCGAAAATCAGCACGATGCCGTGCCTGGTGCAGATCTCGCGCAGGCGCTTGAGATAGCCCTTGGGCGCAGGCAGAACGCCGGTCGACCCGGCCAACGGCTCGACGATGACAGCGGCGATATTCGAGGCGTCATGCAGGGCGACGATGCGCTCCAGATCATCAGCCAGTTCGGCACCATGCTCGGGCAGGCCGCGTGAGAAAGCATTGCGACGCAGATCGAGCGTGTGGGGCAGGTGGTCGACGCCTGTCAGCAGCGACCCGTACAGCTTGCGATTTCCAGAAATACCACCGACCGAAATACCGCCAAAGCCGACGCCATGATAAGCGCGTTCGCGGCCGATCAGTCGGGTGCGTGTGCCTTCGCCGCGCAGTCGGTGATAGGCGATCGCGATCTTGAGCGCGGTATCACCCGCTTCCGAGCCTGAATTACAGAAGAACACATGGTTCAGCGGATTCGGGGCGAGGCGGGCGATGCGATCGGCCGCCTGAAAGGCGAGGGGGTGACCCATCTGGAAGGCCGGGGCAAAGTCCAGCGTCGCGACGGCTTTCTGCACGGCCTCGACAATGCGTGGCTGGCCATGACCGGCATTGACGCACCATAGCCCTGCGCAACCATCGAGCACTTCACGCCCTTTATCATCGCGATAATACATGCCTTTTGCAGAGACGAGCATGCGGGGGGAATCACGGAACTGGCGGTTGGCCGTAAAAGGGAGCCAGAGGGCATCAAGATTGCTGTCGGCGTTGTGGGAATTCATGGCCTTCTTTCCGGCTCCTGTTGCGAGATCACTTGCTAAAACCGTTGCATGGCCTGCACGATCTGCAAAGTAAGAAGAAGTTGCGTGAGCTTTAAATATTCTGGAGGCATGATGGCATCGCCACGTACCGCATTGTTTTCGTTGGCTGTCGGCGCTTTCGCGATTGGCACGACCGAATTCACGCCGATGGGGCTGCTGCCTGTCATCGCGCAGGACCTGCATATCAGCGTGCCTAAAGCGGGCGGCCTGGTCAGCGCCTATGCGTTTGGAGTCATGATCGGTGCCCCTATCATGACGCTTCTGCTGGGCGCGCTGTCACGCAAGGCCGCGCTTATCGGGCTCATGGGGCTTTATATTCTGGGAAATCTCGGTGCCGGAGTGAGCCACAGCTATGCATTGCTGATGTTCTGGCGTGTGGTGACAAGCCTGTCTCACGGCGCTTTCTTCGGCCTCGGTGCCGTCGAGGCGTCTAGCGTCGTTGCTCCTGAAAAGCGTGCTTCTGCGGTGGCCTCAATGTTTCTCGGGCTGACGATTGCCAATATTTTCGGCGTCCCCGCAGCAACCTGGCTGGGCGATACGATGGGTTGGCGCAGTGCCTTTCTGGTAACGGCGCTGCTGGGCGCGCTCGCCGTGCTGGCGCTGAGTCTCGCCTTGCCCCCGCGAGGCAGTTCGCCAAAACCCGATATCCTCGGCGAACTGCGCGTGCTGCTGGGTGGGGAAGTGCTGTTAGCCCTCACGGTCACCACGCTTGGCGCCGGGATCATGTTCGTTCTCTACACCTATATCGCGCCTTTCCTGCACAGCATCACAGGGGCGAGCGATGCGCTCGTGACGCTGGCACTCATGACGATCGGAATCGGGTTCAGCATCGGTGCCGCTTTTGGCGGGCGGCTTGCCGATCGCTCCACGCGTTTCGCGTTGTTGACGATGCTGCCGGTTCTGGGGGCGATCATGCTGGTCTACCCGATGCTTGCCGCGTCGTCCTATGGCGCTATCGGCGGGATTCTGGTCTGGAGTGCCGCGTCTTTCGCCATCATGCCCGCCTTGCAGATGCGCACCATGCAGGCAGCCCACGAGGCGCCTGCGCTCGCCTCATCGGTCAATATAGGTGCGTTCAATCTCGGCAACGCGCTGGGGGCGTGGCTCGGCGGGGCCGTGTTGTCGCACGGTCTCGGCTACGCCGCCGTCTCGATGAGCGGCACTGCGCTGGCACTGATCGCCTTTCTGATCGTGCTGTTCTACAGGCGGGTTTCAGTCGCCTGAGAGCGGCGTCGGATCGAGCTGCCTGTCGGCGAGGAAGAGCGTCTGGAGCAGAACATTGGCTCCGGCTGCGATGTCCTCACGCGTGGCAGATTCACTCTCATTGTGGCTGATCCCCCCGGCACAGGGGACGAAGATCATCGTGGTGGGCACGATGCGGGCCAGGTAGGCAGCGTCATGCCCTGCCCCCGAGGTGATCTCTCGCGCCGGCAGATGCTGGCTTCGGGCTGAAAAGGACACGGCGTCGATCAGGCGCTGGTCGAAATGCACGGCTGGCGAATCCCAGATTTCACGAATGCCGATGCTGACGCCGTATTCGCGAGACAATACGCCGGCGCGCTCGCGAAAGCTGTTTTCCATCGCAATCACCACGTCGTCATTCGGGTCGCGCAGATCGACGCTGAACGTGACCTCACCGGGAATGGTGTTGCGGCTGTTGGGCTTGACCATCACCATGCCGACCGTACCGACAGCATGAGGCGGGCGATTGAGCGCGATTTCCTGCACGCTTGCCATCAGGCGCGAGGCTGCCTGGAGCGCATCTGCACGCATGATCATCGGGGTGGTGCCAGCGTGGGAGTCGCGCCCGGTGACGGTAACCTCGTACCAGCGCATGCCCTGAACGCCTGTTACGACGCCAATCGTGCAATGTTCGGCCTCAAGCACCGGTCCTTGCTCGATATGCAGTTCGAGATAGGCTGCGAGGGGATGGGCCCCACAAGGCTCGCTGCCTGCAGAGTCGATGGTGGCAAGTGCGGTATCGAAGCGTGTGCCTTCGGCATCAAGGCGGCTTTTGGCGAAATCGGGTGTGAAGATCTTTGCGAAAACCCCAGAACTCAGCATGGCAGGGGCGAAGCGCGCGCCTTCTTCATTGGTCCAGTTGACGATCTCGACGGGGTGGCGCAGGCGGCGACCGCTTTCTTTCAGCGCGCGCAGAACCGCAATTCCCCCCAACACGCCGATAATGCCATCGAATTTGCCGCCCGTAGGCTGGGTGTCGAGATGGCTGCCTATGGCAATGGGATCGAGATCCGGCTCAGTGCCTTCAAGGCGCGCAAACTGGTTGCCCATGTCATCTGTCGTCAAACTGGCGCCCAGAGCCTTGATGGTGTGAGCAAACCAGTCTCGCACCTGACGGTCTTCCTCACTCAGGGCGAGGCGACAGATCCCTCCCTTCTCAGTGGCACCGAAACGCGCCGTCTCCATGATGTCTTCCCACAGAGCGTCTGAATCGATGGCGCTGTTGCCCATGAGAGGGTGGTTCTGATCCGTCATGTCGTGATCCTTCCTCGATCCTCTTGTCGCGTTTTCCGCTAGCACCCTGCTTCCCGGCAGGCACTTCCGATCCTGACAGTGCAGCAGGTGAAACATGCGATAGTTGTCTGGAGCATATCTCACCGACGCGAACGAACAACCGGGAGAAATATTTGGCGGACACGACGAAAGCGTGAGCGGCGGATAAGAAGATCTCGCCAACCGGGCAGTGCCTGCGTTTTATGACGTCTTGCTGGCCCGCTTGGACAGGCCATTGCGCGGCGCGTTGGGGCTGACAGGCCTATCCTTCTCGCCGATATCAATGAAGCAACGGCGAAAGCCGCGGCGGAAACCTTCCTCGATGCCGGGTTTCGGACGAGTATTGCCTTGCTGGATATCGCTTCGCGCAGGTCGATTGAGGCGCTCGTTGCGGCTGCCGGCGCCATAGGGCCTGTCATGGGCCTTGTTCACGCCGCGGGTGTGTCTCCTTCGATGGCCTCGCCCGAGATCATTCCTCGTGTCGATCTTTACGGTACGACTGTGCTGCTTGAAACATTTGGCGCCGTGATCGCGCGGCGGGGCGGGGGGTGTCATCGCGTCCCAATCCGGCCATCGCCTCGGTGCGCTGACCGCTAAGGAAGACGCCGCCCTAGCATTGCCGCCCAGCGAGGCACCTTTATCGCTTCCTCTCCTGGCGCCCGACAAGATCACTGGCTCGCTCCATGCCTATCAGCTGTCCAAACGCGCCAATGTGCTGCGTGTGAAGGGGGAGGCGCCGCGCTGCGGCAAACGTGGCGCGCGGATCAATGCGATCAGCCCCGGTATCGTCATCACCCCTCTTGCGCGAAACGAGCTGTCTGGCCCGCACGCAGCTTACTATAGCAACTTACTATAACCGCATGATCGAAAGCAGTCCGGTGGGTCGCGCCGGTACTCCAGACGAGGTCGGCGCGATGGAAGGGATGCTGATGGGATCTGACGGTGCCTTTATAAACCGACAGTGATTTCCTCATGGATGGTGGCGTCACGGCGTCGTGGTTCTTTGGCGACCTCAAGCCAGAGTAGCTCCTCGCCCAAAAAGGAACCAACCGTTTAAAAAAAAGCATCTGTTCAAAATGCCTGCCGTCGCGTGGGCTCTGGGCAGCGGCGACAATAGCTTTTCTGATCACCTGCGCTTCGGTCTTTCCAAGCGCGCGTAGGCCGTGATTTGGGTTGCGCGCTCAGATTGTAGAGTAAGTGGCGCGCGCGTGCCCGGTCGCTGTCATGAACCGCGACGCAGGACGAGTGAGAGGATGGTCTCGGCTGCGATGGCAAAATCACTCTCATCCAATGTTTCTTTTTCGAGCAGCGCCGTCACCTGGGGTTGCATGTCGGCGTACCACTGGGTCATGGCCCAGAGACAGAACAGAAAATGGGTTGGATCCCCTTTTGGTATTTCCCCACGCTCCATCCAGAGTTCGAAGGTTTTTCTGAAAGGGCGGATTGCGTCGCGAAGCGTGGTCGAAAGGTAGTCGCCGAGGTAACGTGCGCCGCCGAGGATTTCGTGAGCGAATAGTCTGGAGGCATGCGGATTGCTGCGCGAAAAGGCGAGTTTGGACAGGACATAGCCGCGCAAGGCGGTATCTGCGGAGAAGTCGGCGCGAAGCCAGGTCTCACAGTCACTAAGCCACTCCTGCACGGTCAGATGCAGTACTTTCTGATAAAGTATTTCCTTGGTACAGAAATAGTAATGGATATTAGCCTTCGGAATACCGGCCTCACGTGCAACGGCTGCGATGCTGGCTCCGCTGAAACCATGTTCAGAAAAGATTTTCTGTGCCGCTTCCAATATGGTGACGACTGCTATTTCGCGCGGGACGCCCAAAACAAACTCCTGATATCGATGAAACCTGAGATTTGCGGATAGTTCGTCGGAAAAAATTTTTCAAGTAGTTGCAAAGCTATTCGTAAATATTTTTGTTGATCGACATTACACGTGTTTGCGATTGTCCATGTAAGCGTAAGTTATCATTAGTCAGTTTTTCTGTTTCATTTAACAACTTCATTGTTGGTGCAGGACAAACTTTGTATACAAAGGATGATCATTTTTCGCGGGCTGATGAAGAGCAAGGTTGCGCTCGCTGCTCCGGAAAGCAAAGATACGGATGAGACCTTAAAAGATCGCTATGAAGGAGTTGTTCATCACGTGAGTTGCGCGACAGTTCAATTGTGCCGGTCGGCATTCAGCAGGCGGTTTTTTTTATGCAGGGGTGCGCTTGTCGTAACTTTGCTTTGCGCTTCGGCGCTGATGCCTTTCAGTGTTGCACTGGCGGTCCCGGTGAATGTCGGTGATGCCGCAGCTGCGGCAACCGCCTATCACAACAGCGGTGCTTATGAGCGCGAGTTCACCTCCGTGATCCAGGAAGCCTCCGAATGGGTACGTCTGCGGGCTGCCCATGTCAGCAGGCCTGCCCTTGTTCTCGACATTGACGAAACATCGCTCTCGAACTGGCCTGAAATGGCGGCCAACCAGTTCGCCTATTTCCGTGAAGGTCGTTGCGATACGTTGCCTAAAGGGCCTTGCGGCGTAGAGGCGTGGGAGCAGAGCGCAAAGGCCGAGGCCTTTGCCTCCACTCTCGCGCTCTATACGATGGCGAAACAGCAGAGCGTTGCCGTGTTTTTCGTAACCGGACGTTATGAGCATGAGCGGAGCGAAACGGCCCATAATCTCGAGGCGGCCGGCTATCGCAACTGGGCCGGGCTGGTTTTGCGACCCGACGGCAGCCACACGCCTTCGGCGTCGGATTACAAGAGTGCGGCGCGCCAGAAGATCGAGCAGGACGGTTACCACATCATCGCCAATATCGGAGATCAGCCCTCGGATCTTGTCGGTGGGCATGCCGAACGCGGTTTCCTTCTTCCCAATCCTTTCTATCGGGTGCCCTGATATGCAGAACGACGCGCTCAAAGATCTAGCCAGACAGGTTCATGACGATCTCGAAAGAATCGCTTATGCCTCAGGGCCATGGGTTTCATCGGTTCTGACTCATCATGGTGAGCCGGTTCTGGATGTTGCCGTGATAGGTGGTGGTCAGGGCGGTCTGGCTACCAGCTTTGCCCTGCGTCGTATCGGCGTGCATAACGTCAGGGTGTTCGAGCGTGCTCAGCACGGCAAGGCCGGCCCCTGGGTGACGTTTGCCCGCATGATCACCTTGCGTACGCCCAAGCATGTGACCGGCCCCGATCTGGGCATCCCGTCACTGACGCCGCGTTCGTGGTTCGAAGCACGCTACGGAAAGGACGCCTGGGTCTCGCTCGACAAAATCGATCGGCGCGACTGGCAGGCCTATCTCGACTGGTATCGTGATACGCTGGCCTTGCCCGTGCAGCATGATCGTGAACTGGTCGATGTCGTCTGGCAGGACGGGCTGTTGCATTTGAGTTTTCGTGCGCAGGACGGTGAAACGAGCCGTGTCTGGGCCCGCCGTATCGTCTTGGCGACCGGCATCGAGGGCAGCGGGTCGTGGCATGTGCCTGAATTCATTCGTGAGTCCGTGCCTGGTCATCTTTACGCTCATACACACCAGGAAATCGACTTCGAGGCACTGCGTGGCAAGCGGGTCGGTGTGCTTGGCGGGGGCGCCTCAGCCTTCGACAATGCAGCAACGGCGTTGGAAGCCGGGGCGCAGTCGGTTGCCGTCTGCATCCGTCGCAAGACATTGCCGCGCATCAATCCCTATCGCTGGATGGAAAATGCCGGCTTTCTCGGCCATTTTCCATCACTGCCGGATCTGACACGCTGGCGCTTCATGCGTCGCATCTTCGACCTCAACCAGCCCCCGCCGCAGGACACCTTCTGGCGGTGCAGCCGGCATGACGGATTCAGTTTTCACGGCGACACGCCGTGGCTCGATGCCCGGTGCGAAGGGGAAACCGTGATTGTGAAAACGCCCTATGGCGAGAAGATATTCGATTTTCTGATCATCGGTACAGGCTTCGTGATCGATTTCAGCAAGCGCCCCGAGACCGCGTCTTTTGCACCCAATATTGCGCTATGGGGCGATCGTTTTGCGGCGCCAGAGGGGGAGGGAAGCGCCGTGCTCGATTCCTATCCCTATCTAAGCAGCAGAGTCAGTTCTTGCCCCGCGATGCGGCGCACCCCGATGCCGCGATGCTGGGTGCGATCTATAATTTCACCTTTGCGGCCACGCCGAGCATGGGGCTTTCGGGCGCGTCGATCAGCGGTATGCGCTACGGCGTTGACCGGCTTGCCCGTGCGATCGCCTGCGATCTCTTCGTGCAGGATGGCGAAAAACATCTTGAGAGCCTGCTTTCCTATGATGCTGAAGAACTGGTCAGTCTTGGAAGGCAGAATGAGGAGCAGGCATGACACCGGAGGAACAACTTGCAGCGCGCGCTGCCGCGCTCGACCTGAACGTTCCGGAAGAATATCGTTCCGAGATTATGCGTAATCTGGCACTTATCGGGCAGTATGAGGCGTTGATAATGACGGTCGATCTGCCGGAGAGGCTTGAGCCCGCTTTCGAGTATCATCCGTGAGAGCGATAGAGCTTGCGCGCGCGATCAGGGCAGGAGAACGCTCGGCTGTCTCCGTGATCGAGACCTGTCTCGACCGCGTGACGGCGCGTGACGCTGCGTTGAACGCTGTCACGCGTCTCCTGGCAGAGAGAGCTCTTGGTCAGGCGAGTCTTATCGATTCAGTTGTGGGCAGCGGGGGCGATCCCGGGCCGTTGGCCGGTGTGCCTTTTGGCATCAAGGATCTGTTCGATGTCGAAGGGCTGGTGACGACGGCGGGATCGCGTGTACTGGCGAACGAGCCCCCGGCAACGCTTGATGCGCCACTGGTGTGCCGTCTTGTCGAGGCCGGGGCAATCCCGCTGGCTACCACCAATATGGACGAATTCGCCTACGGCTTTGCGACCGATAATGCGCATTATGGCCTGACGCGTAACCCGCATGATACCACCCGTCTTGCAGGCGGCTCTTCAGGCGGGTCGGCAGCCGGTGTCGCTGCAGGGTATTTTCCGCTTTCGCTTGGTTCTGACACGAATGGCTCCATCCGCGTCCCGGCCTCGCTATGCGGCGTCTGGGGACTGCGCGCAACGCAGAACCGCCTGCCAACCGAAGGATCTTTTCCTTTCGTGGCGAGTCTCGATACGGTCGGGCCTTTTACCGCCAGTGCCGCCGATATGCGTGTTGTGGTGGAAGTGCTGACCGGCGAAACGCTCGCTCGGGTCGAGACGGATGGGCTGCGTCTGGGGCGGCTCGGTGGCTGGTTTGCCACCGATCTCTCCCCGGAAATGGGAGCAGCACTTGATGGGTTTTGTCGCGCTCTGGATGTTCAGCGCGAAATTCGACTGCCCGATGTCGCGGCGGCGCGTGCGGCCGCTTTCGTGATCAGTGCGTCGGAAGGAGGAGCGCTGCATCTCGACCGGCTGCGACGTCAGGCGGCACTTTATGATCCGGCAGTGCGTGATCGCCTTCTCGCCGGGGCGCTGGTTCCGGCGCCGAATGTGTTCAGGGCGCATAAATTGCGTCGCTGGTTCCGGGCACGCATGCACGAGGCTTTCGATACTGCCGATCTCCTGATCGCGCCCGCTGTCGTCGGGGAGGCCCCGCGTATCGAGGCTCCGGTTCTCGTGATTGGCGGAAAGCCCGTTCCGGCACGGGCCAATCTTGGCCTTTATACCCAGCCTCTCACATTGGCTGGATTCCCGGTTCTCACTGCGCCGCTCGCGGTCGACGGGTTGCCGCTCGGCGTCCAGATCGTTGCGCCGCCGGGACGCGAAGACCGGCTGATCGCCTTTGGTGAGGCTCTTGAGCGATCGGGTCTGGCCCTCGCACGAATTCTGGAGGATTGATGCTTTTCAGTGCGCGCTCCCGCAGGGGAATGGTGACGGCTCCGCATCATCTTGCCGCTCAGGCGGGAAGGGATATTCTCAAATCGGGCGGCAATGCTGTCGAGGCGGCGGTTGCCGTCGCGGCGACGCTCTCGGTCGTCTATCCGCATATGACCGGGCTTGGCGGAGACGGGTTCTGGATCATCCGCAGGCCCGACGGGGCCATGAGGGCGATCGATGCCTGTGGCCGACTGGCCCAGAACGCAACACCCTCGCTTTATCGCGGTCTTGACGCGGTGCCGTGGCGCGGCGGTCTGGCCGCCAATACGGTGGCCGGTACGGTCGCCGGATGGAGTCAGGCGCTCAATTATGCAGGGGGAAGCCTGCCGCTCACGACGCTTCTGGCCGATGCGATCGATCATGCCGAGCACGGCATGGTGGTGACCGAGAGTATGGCCGGGCTCATGGCCGCGCATCTCGATGTGCTGAGCTACATGCCCAATTTCAGCGCGCTGTTTCTGCCGTCCGGCGACATGCCGATAGCAGGGAGTGTTCATCGCAATCCGGCGCTGGCGCGCACACTCAGGCGTCTTGCCACGGCAGGGTTGGGCGATTTCTATCATGCAAACTTGCCGATCTGATTGCGTCGGAACTCGCTTCCTGCGGTTCGCCTGTCGGGCTTGACGATCTGAACCATCATGAAGCGGTGGTCTCGGCGCCGCTTGAGACGCAGCTGCATCACGGTCAGTTCTTCAACGTCAATCCACCGACGCAGGGTGCGGCTTCCCTGCTCATTCTGGCCCTTGCCGAGAGGCTCGGAGTAAAGGGCGCCGATACGGTCGAGGATATTCATCGCTGGGTAGAAGCCACCAAGGCTGCCTTCATCTGGCGTGACCACGAGATCGCCGATCCGGCGATCATGGGTGTATCGCCTCAGGCGCTGCTTTCAGACAGCGCCGCCCTCGATGCCATGGCGGCGGGAATCGAGCTCGACCGTGCGGCGCCCTGGCCTCATCCTGTGCAGCAGGGCGATACGACCTGGTTTGGCGTGATGGATGCCGAAGGCTGGGCGGTCAGCATGATCCAGAGTCTCTATTTCGAATTCGGCTCCGGGGTCGTGCTGCCTGAGACCGGGCTGGTCTGGCAGAATCGCGGGTCGAGTTTCGATCTCAGGCCGGGGCGTCTGCGCAGTCTCGTGCCCGGTCGCAAACCGTTCCATACGCTCAACCCCGCCATGGCCGCGCTCAACGATGGCAGTCTGCTGTCTTACGGTACGATGGGCGGTGAGGGGCAGCCCCAGACGCAGGCGGCCATCGTGGCGCGCAATGTCATTGCCGGTCTCGGTTTGCAGGAGGCCATCACGGCACCGCGCTGGCTGCTGGGACGCACCTGGGGCGAGACCACAACCACGCTTAAGATGGAAACACGTTTTGCTCCCGAACTGCTCGAAGGGCTGCGCGAACTGGGGCACGACGTCGAGACTCTTACGGCTTTTGCCACGGCCATGGGTCATGCCGGGGCCATTCGGCGTTATGAGGACGGCACGATGGAAGGCGCCACCGACCCGCGTAGCGATGGCGGCGTTGCAGCGCTTTGAGCCCGATGAGAGATAGAGGCATGAGAGAAGAATATCCGCGCGATCTGCTGGGCTATGGTGCCCATCCCCCGGAGGCAGACTGGCCCGGCGGGGCGCGTATCGCCGTGCAATTCGTGCTGAATTACGAAGAGGGCGCAGAGAATAACGTCCTGCACGGTGACGAGGGATCCGAAGCTTTTCTATCCGAGATGGTTGGCACGCGTTCGGTTCAGGGCGCGCGCTGCATGCAGATGGAAAGCCTTTATGAATATGGCTCGCGCGCTGGATTCTGGCGCTTGCACCGCTTGTTTACCGAGGCTGGCCTCCCTTTGACCGTGTTCGGTGTCGCCATGGCACTCTCACGTAATCCCGATGCCGTGGCGGCCATGCAGGCGGCAGGATGGGAAATTGCGTCTCACGGTCTGCGCTGGATCGACTATCAGGATATTCCCGAAGCGGAAGAGCACAAGCATATCCGCGAGGCGATCAGGTTGCACAAGCAAGTCACTGGCGCTGCGCCGCTTGGCTGGTATCAGGGACGCACCAGCCCAACACGGCCAGGCTCGTCGCACAGGAGGGATGCTTCGTCTATGACGCGGATTCTTACGCTGATGATCTTCCGTATTATGATCGCCGTTACGGCAAGGCACAGCTCATCGTGCCCTATACGCTCGACGTGAACGACATGAAGCTCGTGGCGCTGAACGGTTTTACCGAGGGTGAGCAGTTCTTCCGTTATCTGCGTGACAGCTTCGATATGCTCTATCAGGAAGGAGGGCGCATGATGTCCGTTGGTCTGCATTGTCGCCTCGTGGGGCGCCCGGCGCGTGCCCTCGCGCTGAAGCGCTTTCTTGACCATGTACGGTCGCATCGGGATGTCTGGGTAGCGACCCGGCTCGACATTGCGCGTCACTGGCTTGAAAGGCATCCCGCATGATCGGCGCAGCAAGTCGTGAAGATTTTGTCGACCGTTTCGGCGATCTGTATGAACACAGCCCCTGGATTGTTGAGGCCGTCTGGCCGCAGGCACCTTTTGTCGACGCACAGGCGCTGATTGCGGCTACGTCGCGCGTCGTGCGCGACGCCTCGCCGGAAGAGCAGAAGGCTTTGGTTAAGGCGCATCCCGAGCTTGCCAGAAAATTCGGCGTTGATCCCGATCTGGGGGCGCTTTCCGCTGCTGAGCAGGAGGGCGCCGGGCTCGACCGACTGAGCGAAGCGGAATTCATCTCGTTCCGGGCCCTGAACGATGCATATCAGGCGCGTTTCGAGATGCCTTTCGTCATCTGCGTGCGCCGGGCAACGAAGGAGCGGATGCGACAGGAAATCGAACGACGTCTCCAGCAGACCCCGGAGGCAGAGCTGGCCGAGGCGCTCGACCAGATCGATCAGATTGCCCTGCTGCGCCTGAAGGACAAGACAGCATCATGACGACACTCTCCACTCACGTTCTCGACACGGCGAGCGGCCGCCCCGCTGCCGGAATGCGCGTGACATTGCTGCATGACGACCGCGTTCTCTTTAGTGGTATGACCGATAGCGACGGGCGCTGTGCTGAGCTCAAGGCCATTGGCGTCACCGCAGGCGCGTATGTGCTGCGCTTTGCCGTGGCAGCTTATTTCAGGGCGCACGGACATGTTCTGCCGGAACCCCCGTTTCTGGATGAGGTGCAGATCGATTTCGGCATGACAGGCGCTGGCCATTATCACGTGCCGCTTCTGGTCTCGCCTTTCGGTTACTCGACCTATCGCGGTAGCTGAGATCGTATGATCCTGTCGTCGCGGCAGAATTGAGCGCAAAAAGGGGGAGAAGGGCTGGTGACCCTTCTCCCTCTTTTTAGTCCCTGGTGCGGGGACATACCCCACACCGTGGCAGATCAGAAATTCAAACCTGCCTGCAGGAAGATGTATCGGCCCATATAGAAGCCGCCATAGGTGCTGTCAGCCGAGTTGGAGGCTGCGTTGAGCACGAAAGGCGGGTTCTTGCCCGCGATGTTCTGCACACCGCCTTCGAAGTTCCAGCGCTTCCAAGTATAGCCGATCGAGATATCCTGCTGAACCATTGCAGGCGTCTTGATGCGGGCATTGGCGGCCGGGCTTTCTTCGCTCAGGAAGGCCGAGCCGTCATTCCAGTTCACGCCACCGATATACTGGAACATGTAGGAAATACGAAACGCGTCATGCTGCCATGTGAGGGTCGCATAGTCACGAACGCGCGGGTTGCTGGAGCCATTCTGGTAGAACAGGGCGCCTGTCTGGTTGAGATAGGTGCCGCCCGGCTGCTGCTGCTGCTTGTACTTCACCAGCTGCTGGAAGTTATTGTCTACGATGAAGGCATCGTGATGGGTGAGTTTCCACCGATAGTTGAGATCGAAATCGATGCCGCTGGTCAGCAGGTCGCCCAGATTCTGGTCGATAGCCGAGACAGTGTTGATCTGCCCGTTAGGGAGGCGCGTGATCGAGTTGCAGTACGACTGCACGCTTTCCTGATAGCACTGGTTCAAAATGTACTGGGTCGGAAGCGAACCGACTAGGCCGCCAATCGTGTAGTGCCAGTATTCAACCGAGGCCGAGAGGCCCGGCACCCAGCGCGGCGTGATGATTGTGCCGAACGTGTAAGTGCGACCGGTTTCCGGGTTGAGCGCACGGTTGCCGCCCGAGAGAGTCGGCACCTGACCGGAATTGGCCGAGTTGAAGTTCGCCGGATTGGCTACACCGCCCTTAATGCAATTCGCGACCAGTGTCGGGCTGGTTGCGCCCGCGCAGGATCGGAGGCAGCGGGATAACCGAGGCCGACGCCGCCATATAGCTCATAAACGTTAGGCTGGCGGAAAGACGTGCCGAGCGTGCCACGGAAGCGGATATCACGCGTCGGTGCCCAGTCGATGCCGACCTTCCAGTTCTTCGCCCCGCCAAAGGTGTTATAGGACGAATAACGGCCTTGCCCGTCGATCGACAGATCCTTCGCGAAAGCGACGTCCTTCAGCAGCTGCGCATGACCCTGGATATAGCCCTCGGTCACGTTGAAGCCGCCAGAGGTGGAGGCAACCGTGTTGGTCAGCGAGTAGCCGCTCTGCACCAGCGGATCGGGGTTGTTGGAGAGCTGTTCGCCACGATGCTCCATGCCGAGCGCGATACCGAAATCTCCGCCGCCCTTCCACGGCATGTGGACCACATGGTTGTTGTGGATGCGCAGGTTCAGGTCGCGCAGCTGGTACATGGTGTGTGCGTAGGTGGTGTAGTTGGCGTACTGAACGGCACCGGGCGAAAGGCGCGTAAAGGCGTTGGACTGAACACAGCCAGCCGAACCCGCGCAGGAATTCGGGTTGTAGATGAGAGCGCCATCGGGATCGTTCGGGTTGACGGCGTTTTCGAGGCCCCACTCCTGCAGAAGCTTCGAGTAATTGCCGACGCCCTGTAGCTGGTCGGTATCCTGGCTGACACCGTAGGTATAGGACAGGTCATATTTCCAGTCATGCACGATATCGCCGCGCACACCGAACATGCCAGTTACGGTGTCGCTGGTGTTGTTGTTCGTACGAGAACCGAATTCGCCCAGACGGCGATAGAGCTGCAGATCTTCGCCCGTCGGATTGCCCGGATAATCGGAGGGCAGGATGATCGAATTCGGAAGAGGCGAGGGCGGTACGCTGCCGGTTGCGGGCTCAGGAGCCAGCTGGGCCTTCGACGAACGATGTGCGTAGAGCACATTCGAGTAGACGTCGAAATGCTTGCTGATCTCGTAATGCAGGTCACCCGAGAGGTCGAATCCTGAAGCGCGTTGAGCAGCCACTGGTTCTGGCCGTAGTTATAGCGCTTGCTCTTGCTGTAGGGGCTCAGGCGCCGGTATCGATATTACCGACATACGCATTACCGGTATCCTGGCCGAAATACGTGCCCCCTGGCGTAATGATCGAGCTACCTGCAGGCCCGACTGGGTGGGGTAGTTGCCCGAAGCGCCGAGTGCGGTGGCAGACCACGAGCGGTTGCGCTGCTGAATGCCGCCCTGCGTCATATAGCTGCCGCCAAGGGTCAGGTTGCCCTTGTCGTGGTCGAAATTCCAGCCCTTCATGGCCGAGATCATGCCGGTGCGGTTATCGCCATGACCAGTGATTCCGCCACGGATCGTGACGCTGCCTGTGTTGAGGTCGTGGCGAAGCTTGATGTTGATGACGCCCGACACGGCGTCAGCGCCGTAAAGTTCCGAGCCACCGTCTTTCAGGATTTCGACAGACTGCACCATCTGCACCGGGATGGTGTTGAGATCGATACAATCGTTATTGCCGTTCGGCGTCGTGCGCTTGCCATCGACAAGCACGAGGACGCGATTTCCACCGAGGTTACGCAGATCCACGCAGGCAGCGCCGCCCGTGCCGTTGGTGTTGTTGTTCGTCGTGCCGCTGGAGCCAATCGAGGGCAGACGCGACAGATAGTCGTTAAGGTTCGTCGCCCCAGTCTGCTGGATCTGCTTGGAGGTGACGATCTGCACTGGGTTCGCGCTGGTGTTATTGGCCGTGCTGAGCGCCGAACCGACAACGATCAGCTCTTCGGACTTGCCGCCCGTGCTGAAAGACAGGTTATTCGTCGTTGAAACGTTGCGCAGCGCGTTCTGCGAACGGCTTGGCACCAGTGTCGCCGCTGGTGCGGTCTGCGCACCGAGGATCGGCCATTCGTCGCGCCACGTGCGACGGTGTTTTTATGCTTGGCAGTCGATTTGACAGCCTTGCGATGGTGCGTGCTGGCTGACGCGGTCTGCGCATGGCTGTTTGTCATGGTGCTACAGGCGACAGGGAGATCACCGCGCCAAGAAAAAGACGCGCTCGTCCTCGCAGTTTAACGGTTTTCATGAAGATTAACCCTCGGAATGACTCTGTGTCACGAGGCTGCGGTTTCTGTCATATCATTGCAAGGGCGTTATCGTTTTGTGACGTTGTATTGCGCGTTCAAGCGACAATATGTTGCCGATTTGCATCATTTCGTGTCGCGATCTTTAACGATATACGGGCCGGCATGCGCGTCGGTCTGTCAAAAATACTATTCTTTCAGTGAATTAGCGCAACGGGGCGTTCATGGACGCCGCTGTGACAATTCGAGACACAGTTTGTCCCGCCACATGAGAATCGTGTGGCGGTCACGCAGTGCGAGATCGTAATTGATCGTTGCGAATGTAAGACAGATTTCCGTAACGAGCTGGTTCAGTAGGATTTGAGAAGCCTGTCCAGATAATCCAGCTCGCTTTGCGGGCGTGTTCTGTCGGCGTCTCTGCGGCGCAATTCACGCTCGATTTCACGCGCTTTTTCACGGCTGTCGGCATCAGGTACCGTGCCATCCGTATCGGCGCCCGAATGCCCCTTGCCGAGCTTGCGGCCCAATGGATCACGATCGGCCTTGCTGCCGCCGTCGCCTTCGGAATCCTCGTCGTCGCTATCGGCCTGGTTTTGGTCGCCTTTGCCTTTTCCCCCCTGGGCGTGGTTGCCGGTTCCCATAGTCGGGAGGAGAGCGAGTGGGCCACCACCGTGATTTTTGCCCTTCTGGGCCTCGCTCATTTGCTGACCGGTCTCGGCGAGATCTTTCAGCACCTTGCGGATTGCGCTTTCGGCTGGGCCATCCTGAACATCGGCCAGGGCCTGTCGGACTGCATGCATGTCCTTGTCCGCCTTGGTCAGTCCCTCCATGCTCTTGCCCGTCAACGATTTGATGTCGTCATTGAGCAGCTTTGCCACCATCTGCAGAGCACGTTGAACAGCGTGATCGTCGCGTCGCTGCTCGTGCTGGACCGTCATTTCTTCGGGAGACAGAACTGGCGGCGGAGGAGGTTGGGCCGATTGAGGCTCGTCCATATCGGGGGGCGGCGCCATACCCAGCCGTTTCAGCAATTCTGCCGTCGACATGGTGCTGACATCCTGATTCTGGCCTTGCTGCGCATCGCGTGCATTGCGCTGGCCAATCCCAAGGCGGGCCTGAACATGGTCGAGCAGGGTGGTTTCACGGCGTATCAGATCATGAAGCGCCGCTTTCTGCGCCTGTGCCCGGGCTCGAGCCTGTATTTGCTGCGCAATCTGGGCGAGGTCCTGCGGCGTTGCCGAGCGCATGCGCTCCACCATTTTGGACAGGTCGTCGAGACGTTTCAGGGCATCATCGGAGTGGCCATTGGCCGCGTCGGATTGCAGGCGACGCATGAGCTCGATACCGGATCGCTGCCGTCATTGGCGTCGCCACCCATATCGGGGATCACACTGCCGAGCTGCATGCTGCGTTGCATAAGCGCTTGCATACGCTGGTCGAGCGCGTCACGCAGACGTTTTATCCGCGTTGCCAGTTCCTGCTGTTCTGCCTCGCTACGCCCGTTTTTACCGAGGGCCTGCATATGGGCGATCTGGTCCTGAACCGCTTTCTGGGCAGCGCGGATTTCAAGATTGGCCTGAGCGGTTTCCCGATCAGTGTTGCGCAGGTCTTCAAGATAAAGCGCGACGGCCCAGCACAGGCCGAGAGCGTTCTCTTTTGCGCGCTCTGCATAAGGGTCGTCGAGCTGGGCCGCGGCGTAGAGCAAAGCCAGGGTGCTACCCTTTTCGTTCGCGGGCAGGGTCTGGGCAAGCGTTCTGAGTTCGTCCGCAGTTTGCGCCACAGTTTCGCGGTCAAGACCAAAGCGATGCCTCAACGCGACTAGAGCTCGCGCAACAGGGTCATGGAAAGCCCGGCTGGGCAGGGTGAGCTTCTGAGCAGGACTGGTTGCCTGCCGACCGCTTCGGCTTGTGGCATGGAGTCTGATCGTCACAGCCTCTCCTGCCCAGAGTGAATCGGTCAGGTCGGTTTCGAAAGCGCCCTCTGCTTTCTTGGGCTCGCCCTTCAGGGGGATTGCCAGATCGATGGGCGGGAGGTCTGGCCTGGCGGTGAGGCTGATCTGTGCCGCGAGCTTTGCCACGCCATGCGCTTGGGCCACCTGCCAGGGCAACACGATGTCAGGGTTTTCCTTGGCGATGGTCGGGGGGGCTTTCCAGCGGACTTCAGGGGCGAGATCGGGCTCTATGGTGAAAATCCACTCGCCGATGGTTCGCCCCCGTGACCGCACGGAGAGCCTGCCGCTATGGCTAAGACGCGTGACAAAGCTCCAGCTGCCAGAATCGAGCTGTCTGGTACCGACATCGCTGATATCCACGCCAAGCAGATGCGGGCCAGAGCGCGCGCCCGTAATATGGATGGTCAGCGACGCATCCTGGGGAATACGTGGTGGGGTTGTCTGTCGGGACAGAAAAATCGGGGCGCCGGGTGCGTAATCCGGGAGGTCGACCCAGGCCTCGATCTGCGGTAGCGGCACGTCTATATCATCGACACCCGGCAGAAACGCAGCTTCGAGCCTCGAGGGCGCAGCAGGTCCGGCAAGAATGACGGCGCCCAGCAGGGCTGCGGCGAAAGCGGCCCAGCCGATCCGACGCTCAGGCGTCCAGTTCAGTCGTGGCCAGCCTGTGCGCAACGTGCCGATGCTGCCACGCAAATTTTCCATGTGGCGCCGCCAGAGCGCTGTCTCATCCCCATCGGCAGGTAAGTCATCAAGACCGGCAAGTGGCTGATGGCGCAGGCCGGAGCGCGATTCAATGCGTCGATCTATGGCGCTGGGTCTTGGTGGTGGCAGTCTTGAAAGATGACGCGCCGCAAGAGCAATGGCGCCGCCGCCCACCCCGGCGAGCAGGAAGGCGTGCAGCGTGTCGGGGAGGGATTGCGGCACGCGCAACAGCCCGCTGAGTGCATAACCGCCCACGAGTGCGAGCGGCCACTGCACTGCCGACCAGGCAGATTCAGCCCATAGTACGCGTCGCGCGCGGTGGCGGGCACGGCCAACCCGTTTTTCAAGCATGAGAGGAGACTGTGGCGCGGACGGAGCCATGCTCATTCAGAATCCAGCCACTCCGGAATAATGTCATCTCCCCATAACGCTTCCACACGCTGCCGGGGTCGCACAAGTTTCCACTGACCGTTTTCGATCATCACCTGCGCTGCCAGAGGGCGACTGTTATAGGTCGAGCTCATGACGGCACCGTAAGCGCCGGTGTCGAGCAGCGCGAGCGCATCGCCGGGGCGGACTGCCGGAAGAAGGCGGTCTTTCGCGAAGACGTCGCTCGATTCACAGACGGGCCCGACCACTGTTTGCGGGCCGGTTTCGGCGTAGGCGAGGTCAGGGGCAAGCGGGACGATACCATGCCAGGCGCCGTACAGGCTGGGCCGGGCCAGATCGTTCATGGCGGCATCGACGATCACGAAATCGGATACGCCCTCACGCTGCGCCTTGAGATCGATCACCGAGGTCAGCAGCACGCCCGCAGGCGCAGCGATCCAGCGGCCGGGTTCGATGGCCAGCTTCAGATCGAGCGCGCCGAGCGTCTCGGCGATCGCGCCAGCCAGCGCGGCCGGGGGCGGTGCCAGCTCGTCACGATACCGTACGCCCAGACCGCCACCACAATCGACCACGCTTACGGTCAGGCCCTGAGCGCGCAGCTCGATGACGAGCTCCGCTATGCGCGCATACGCAGCCTTGAACGGAGCGGGAGAGAGAATCTGGCTGCCGATATGGGTAGCCAGACCGCGTATCTCGATACCAGGCAGGGTGCTGGCTTCGCGGTAGAGCGCGACGGCGTCGGCCCAGTCGATGCCGAATTTATCGCCCAGACGGCCTGTGCTGATCTTGTCATGGGTCTCGGCGTCGATATGCGGGTTTACCCTCAGGCCACCGGGGCATGGAGACCGAGCCCGCGAGCAAGCCGGGAAAGACGACGCAGCTCTTCGGCGCTCTCGACATTGATCTGACCCACCCCTTCGCGCAGTGCATGAGTGAGCTCGGAATCGGTCTTGCCAACGCCTGAGAACACGATGGCCGCAGGGGAAATGCCGGCCTGAAGGGCGCGCCTGAGCTCGCCGCCGCTCACGACATCGGCGCCGCACCCTTCCTGCCGCAGCACACTTAGCGTCGCGAGATGGTCATTGGCCTTGAGGGCATAATGAAGCGCAATATCGAGCCCGCGTTCAGTGAAGGCTTTTTTGAGATTGCGCGTGCGCCGACGCAGCGTGCCCGCGCCGGTCACCCAGCAGGGCGTGCCAACCTGATTCGCGATGGTCTGCAAGGGAACACCCTCGAAAAGCAGGCCATCCTGCCCGTCCATATGCAGAGAGGGGCGTGACGCGAGAAGGTTCATGATATCAGGGTCGTGGCGTGTCATGCCAGTTAGATTACAAGGCAACCAGCAGCTTCCAAGCTGGGATTACGCCAGGAGAGGGGAATAATGATGAAAGACGCGCTGATCAGCACCGCGCTCGCTGCCCGTGCGAAGGCCTACGCACCCTATTCACGCTTTCAGGTCGGGGCAGCGCTGCGTTGCGACGGCGAGATCTATAGCGGCTGCAACGTCGAAAATGCCGCCTATCCGCAGGGAAGCTGCGCCGAGGCAGGCGCGATTTCAGCCATGATCCTGGCTGGCGGGCGACAGATCGACGCGATCGTGATCGTGGGTGGGGGCGAGGCTGCCTGCACACCGTGCGGCGGATGCCGTCAGCGTCTGCGTGAATTTTCGTCATCCTCCCTGCCGGTGACGATGGTCAATCCTCAGGGCGCCGTGCTGCTCGAAACGACGCTCGGTGACTTGCTTCCGTGGTCGTTCGGGCCGGAAAACCTCGCATGAGGCGGTGCCTGTGGGTTTGTCAGTTTTGAGGGCGGCCTGTCTCGCGTTGCTGGCGACACTAGAAATCGTTGGCGCCTCTGCTCAGGCGGCCCGAGTTGCCTTGCCGGGAGTTGGAGAGGGCGCGCGCCATGTGATCGATGTGAACCAGGAGCCCTGGCGTATTCTGGGTCGGGTGCAGACCGAGCTTGGGGCGCGCTGCACTGGTTTCATGGTGGCGCCTTCGGTGATCATGACGGCCGCGCATTGCCTCTGGCGCGAGGAAGCGGCGAATTTCGTCCAGCCTTCCAGCATTCACTTCATGCTCGGCTACGACACTGGGGCGTGGCGTGCCACGGCGCGGGCGGTGCGTTTCGTGATCGCGCCAACTTACGATCCCTATCATCCGCTGCGCACCAGTCAGGCCGATCATGCGACCGTTATTCTCGATCACGCGCTCGTCAAAACCAGCGAACTACTCCCGATTATAGCGGCTCAACCCGGTTCCCCTGCCATGCTGGCAGGCTATCAGCAGGACCGCATGGAACTCGCCATGGGCGATCTCGCCTGTCATGTCACTCATGTGCGTGGGCAACTGGTCGATCATGACTGCGCCGCCACGCATGGCGCCAGTGGTGCGCCTCTTCTGGTGAAAGAAGACGGGAAGTGGAGCATTGCGGGGATCGATGTGACAGCTCACGAAGGCCAGGGCGGAACCGCAGTCGGTTTTGTAAGTGAGACGGTTTCTAACGAAACTGTTAGGGGGAAGTAGCGCTCTGTTCTTCGAACTTAACGGCATTGTCACCGTTAACGGAATTCGAATATTTTCCGAAGGACGTGGCGGTTATGTCCGTAGAAGCTCTTCACAGTGCAGGCATTGTAAAAACGGCTCCAAAAGCACCCACTGTGCTTGTGGTGGAAGATCAAGCGCTACTACGTCTTTATGTGTCCGAAATGATATCGGATGCGGGCTACACTGTTCTTTCCGTTGAAAATGCCGATGAGGCACTCTCAGTGATCAAAAGCAATCCAGATATCCGTCTTGTTTTCTCGGATTTCGAAATGCCCAGTGTCATGAATGGGCTGGATCTCGGCTATCATTTGTTCAAGACGCGGCCCGATGTCGCCTTCGTTCTCACTTCGGGGGCAAAAATGGATAAGGGGTTCGCGCTGCCTCCGCGGGGCCTTTTCGTGTCAAAGCCGTTTCTCGAAAGCGACGTCTGTTCGGCGCTCGCCCAACTTGTGCACTAGGCATGAGCCATTTCGACCTTGACGCCGATCGGTACAGGAAATTTCGGATTCTCGAGCCTGGTGTTCGCGACCGAACCAGCGGTGAGCTGTCTTAGCTGAGGCTCTGGCTTCGTTGTGGGAAATGGCTAGTTGATGAGCTGCCAAAGCGCGATATCACCTATCGGAGGGTGAGGCCGTAATAACCGCCTTTTATTTCATGCAGATGGCGCCATCCAGCACTTCGTTCTTCGAGATGAGTGGATTACGGTAGTCAGGCTTGCCTTGCTGGCGTGCAGCTCTGTTTGCCAGAGCCGATGGCACAGGGATGCGATCGAGAGTGCAGCCAGGGGCACAATCATTCATCGTAAAATTATCATGAAGAAATATGGCGCACCCGAAAGGACTCGAACCTCTAACCCCCAGATTCGTAGTCTGGTGCTCTATCCAATTGAGCTACGGGTGCGTGGTGATCACTTGCATGATCACGATGTATACTGGCGCACCCGAAAGGACTCGAACCTCTAACCCCCAGATTCGTAGTCTGGTGCTCTATCCAATTGAGCTACGGGTGCGTCGTGGGGCGGGTTCTACTGTGAGTTTCCGAACCCCGCAAGAGGGAAAAAGAATTTTTTTCAATCAATGGTTTGGACGGGTCATGACGATGTGGGCTCGGCAGGTTGGTGAGCCATAAATACCGCCAATGGCATTGCCCACAGGATAGCCATTGAACACGAGGCTGTAGGGCTTGCGCTGCGCATCCTTCATGTCGAGCTGCGCATGGAAATGCTGCTTGTCGGCGCCGCGCGTGCCTTTCAGGACGAGGGCATTGTCACCCGGTGTGAAACTGACCGTCTGCGAGCCGATCTGCAGGGTCGAATTCGTATCGATGGGACAATTGCCCTGATCGGCAACGAGCGCGCCAGTCCAGAGGCCGATCGGTCCTTGCTCGGCGGCTGCGGGCCTGAGCAGGCCGAAAGCAGAAAGACCGCGCCCAGAAAAGCCGCGCCGGGCAGGTGGCGAAAACGGGAATGCGACATAACGATCTCGTCTGAATGAAGGAATCATGACATTAAGAGGGGCTCAAACGCGTCGTTTGGGATGACGTTGCCCTGCGAACATCCTATACGATGCCCACAGAATTTGCCCATGCACGACGTGTTGAAAGAGCGCTATGACCGACATCGCCCCGCTGAACGCCGATAATCTGGATCTGCAGCTTCACGAGGATCGTATCCTGATTCTCGATTTTGGCAGCCAGGTGACACAGCTCATCGCACGCCGTGTGCGCGAGAGTGGCGTCTATTGCGAGATCTGGCCTTTCACCGCGACAGAAGAAAAAATTCGCGGCTTTCATCCGAAGGGCATCATTCTCTCTGGCAGCCCCGCGAGCGTGCATGACGATAACGCGCCGCAGATTCCCGATGTCGTGTTCGACCTCAATATTCCCGTCATGGGCATCTGCTACGGTCAGCAGGCCATGTGTGCCCGACTGGGTGGCAAGGTCGAGACGCACGAACATCGCGAATTCGGTCGCGCGCATATCGAGATTGCTGAAGATTGCGCGCTCTTTCGTGGCGCTTGGTCGCGTGGTCACCGCGAGCAGGTCTGGATGAGCCATGGCGACCGCGTGACTGCGTTGCCGCCCGGCTTCCGTGCCGTTGCCTGGTCGGAAGGTGCGCCTTTCGCGATCATCGCCGATGAGGGCCGTCGCCTCTACGGCGTGCAGTTCCACCCTGAGGTGGTGCACACGCCTCATGGCGCCGCACTGATCAAGAACTTCACCCATGAGGTTGCAGGCTGCAAGGGTACCTGGACCATGGCCGGGTTCCGCGATCTTGAAATTGCCCGTATTCGCGAGCAGGTTGGCACGGGTCGCGTCATTTGCGGTCTGTCGGGTGGTGTTGATTCTTCAGTTGCCGCCAAGCTGATCCATGATGCGATCGGCGATCAGCTTACCTGCATCTTCGTCGATCCGGGCATTCTGCGTTCGGGTGAAGCGGATGAGGTGGTCAAGACCTTCCGTGGCCGGTTCAATATCAGCCTCATCCATCGTGATGCGTCTGACCTGTTCCTGAATGCGCTGGCTGGCGTGACCGACCCCGAGGTGAAGCGCAAGACGATCGGCCGCCTGTTTATCGAGGTGTTCGAGGAGGAAGCGACCAAGCTTGGTGGTGCACAGTTCCTAGCACAGGGCACGCTCTATCCTGACGTCATCGAATCCATCAGCTTCACTGGTGGGCCCTCGGTCACGATCAAGTCTCATCACAATGTGGGCGGCCTGCCCGACCGCATGGACATGAAGCTGGTCGAGCCTCTGCGTGAGCTGTTCAAGGACGAAGTACGTGCGCTGGGTCGCGAGCTGGGTATTCCCGAGGCGATTGTCGGGCGTCATCCTTTCCCGGGGCCGGGGCTGGCTATCCGTATTCCGGGTGCAATCGACCGCGAGAAGCTCGATCTGCTGCGCAAGGTCGATGCGATCTATCTCGAAGAAATCCGCAATGCCGGACTCTATGATGCCATCTGGCAGGCCTTCGCGGTGCTGTTGCCCGTGCGTACCGTCGGCGTGATGGGCGATGGCCGCACCTATGATCAGGCTTGCGCCCTGCGTGCCGTCACCAGCACCGACGGTATGACGGCTGAAGTGTATCCCTTCGATTTCGGCTTCCTGAACCGTGTGGCCGGTCGCATCGTCAACGAAGTGCGCGGCATCAACCGCGTAACCTACGACATCACCTCCAAGCCCCCCGGCACCATCGAGTGGGAATAAGGATTTTCGGTGCCGCATCCCGGGAAACCAGAATGTGGCATTCGTCTACCTAGACATCGTAACGCGACACATCAGGCTCATGACAAACGACATCGTTCTTTGCGGAATCACTACCTGCGAGACTGTTCGCAAGGCGCGTAAGTGGCTTGAGGGGCAGGGGATTGCGTTCGTTTATCACGATTTGCGCAAGGATGGTCTGAGCGAGCCGGATCTGACAGCCTGGGTCAAGGCCGTGGGTTGGGAGGCCCTGCTCAACCGTTCAGGCACGACTTTTCGCAAATTGCCCGATGCTGACAAACAGGTGACCACCGAGGCACAGGCCGTGTCACTGATGCTGATGCATCCGACTGTGATCAAGCGACCTGTTCTGGTGAGGGGCGATACAGTGACGCTCGGCTTCAAGCCAGAGCTTTACGAAAAGATTTTCTCCTGAGGGCAGCTCCGCAAGGACCTTGCGGCGGGAGGGCTCAGCCTTCCAGCTCGCTATCCCAGTAGAGATAGTCGCGCCAGCTCTCATGTAGATAATTGGGTGGGAAGCTACGGCCATTTTCCTGCAGCCGTCTCGTCGAGGGCTGGACCGGCCTGATGCGGGGATGCATCCCGATTTCCGCAGGCAGTTTCGACCCCTTGATCAGATTACAGGGACTGCAAGCCGTAACAACATTTTCCCAGGTCGTACGCCCACCCTTTGCACGGGGAATGACGTGATCGAAGGTCAGTTCGTGCGTGGGTAATCGGTCATGGCAATACTGGCAGGAAAAATTATCGCGCAGAAAGACGTTGAACCGCGTGAAGGCGGGGCGTCTGGCTGTCGGAATATATTCCTTGAGAGCAATGACGCTCGGCACGCGCATCACGCAGCTTGGCGAGTGAACTTCGACGTCATCATATTCGCTCAATACCGAGACACGGTCCAGAAAGACCGCTTTGACGCTCTCTTGCCAGGACCATAGCGATAACGGAAAGTAAGAAAGCGGGCGAAAATCCGCATTCAATACAAGAGCGGGGAAATGCTGGGCGGTGGCAAGCATCGATCGCATCCTCTTTTACAGGGCAGCACGATCGGATTATCTCAAGCGCGACGGTAAGCCAGCGCTTATAGATATGCGCCGTCTGTCTGATTGACGTGACTATTTCAGCTTTCCGTGAGCAGGGCAAGCGAAGGTTTGATGACAGGATTTCACACACGTTTTGCGCCGAGCCCGACCGGATTTCTGCATCTCGGTCATGTTGCTTCGGTCTGTCACGCACGAGACCTTGCGGGCGTGCAGGGCAAGTTCTTGATTCGTATCGAGGATATCGATCCTCAACGGTGTCTGCCGCGTTTCGAACAGGCGCTTCTGGACGATCTGGGGTGGCTCGGTTTTGTCAGTGACGAGGCGATTATGAAACAATCCGAGCATATACCGTTTTACCGTGCGGCGCTCGATCGCCTGCGTCAGGAAAGACTTGTCTATGCCTGCTCCTGCTCGCGCGCTCAGGTTCAGGCCAACGCGCAGGGGTATGCCCCGGATGGCAGCCCCGTTTATGGCGGCGCATGTCGTGGAGCGAGGCTGGATCCCCAGCAGCCGCATGTCTGGCGCCTGGATATGGACAAGGCTCTCAGGCGGCTGGGCATGAGTCCCTCATGGCGGGAGGCGAGCGGATTACGCATCTCGGGGCGTGCCGAGCAATTCGGCGATGTCGTTCTCGGACGCCGCGACAATGGTGTCTCCTACCATCTTTGCGTCACTTGCGACGATGCGCGTCAGGGCATCACACTGGTGACGCGCGGGGCCGATCTTTTCGAAGCGACGTCAGTGCATCGCGTGTTGCAGGAACTGCTTGGCTTTCCGGAACCGCTTTACGCCCATCACGGCTGATCTGCGACGAGACCGGACGCAAGCTCTCAAAGCGCGATGGCGCCGAGAGCCTGCGGGCGCTGCGGGAAAAAGGCCTTACTGCGCCTGAACTGATTGCTCTGGCGCGGCAGGCCCTGGGAGCGGCAGAAATTATTCCGGCGGGTAGGAATGCGGATAGGTAATGGCGCTTGCTGGGCCGGGGGCATGAGGCGCCCCCTTCTTGCCGCAAGCCGTCAGCATGACCGCGCCAAGCAGGGTGAAGCAAAGCAATCGAGCTGAAATCTTCATGCAGCATTCTCCTCAAGACGTGCCAACCAGGCCTGTGCTGCACGGGTGACGCTTTCAGGGGCCGTGCCGCCCTCGCTGGTGCGGGAGGCGAGGGAAGATTCGACGGTCAGCACCTCGAAAATGCTCGCATCGATCTGGGCCTCGACGCTCTGCATTTCCTCAAGCGTGAGATCGGCCAGATCGCAGCCCTTGGCTTCGGCCATGCCGACCAGACGCCCGGTAACGTGATGCGCCGTGCGGAAAGGCAGGCGCGGCACGCGTACCAGCCAGTCGGCAAGATCGGTGGCCGTAGCGAAACCGGCCCCCGCGAGGGCGCGCATCTTGTCGGTATTGGCCGTCATGTCACGGATCATGCCATCCATCGCCGCCAGAGACAGGGTTGCGGCTTCGGTTGCATCGAATACCGGCTCCTTGTCTTCCTGCGTGTCTTTGGCATAGGCGAGGGGCAGGCCTTTCATGACCATCAGCAGGCCCATGAAATCACCGGTGATACGCCCGACCTTGGCGCGCACAAGCTCCGCTGCATCGGGATTTTTCTTCTGCGGCATGATGGACGAGCCGGTCGTGAAGCCGTCGGACAGGCGCACGAAGCTGAACGGCGCCGAGCACCAGAGCACCAGCTCTTCCGACAGGCGCGACAGGTGCATGCCGAGCAGCGAGAGTGCGGAGAGATATTCGAGCGCAAAGTCACGATCCGAGACCGAATCCAGGGAGTTCGCCGTGGGGCGGTCGAAGCCCAGTAGCGACGCCGTGAAGCGACGATCGATCGGGAAAGAGGTGCCAGCCAGTGCGGCAGAGCCCAGAGGGCATTCATTGAGTCGTGCCCGCGCATCGCGCAGGCGGTCTCGGTCGCGCGATAGCATTTCGACATAGGCAAGCAGGTGATGGCCGAACGTGACTGGCTGCGCCACCTGAAGATGGGTGAAGCCCGGCATGGCATCGGCTGCGTGCTGCAACGCACGCGTGGCCAGAGAGCGCATGAGCGCCGAGATCTGGCCGCTGATGCCATCAATCGCGTCGCGCACCCAGAGGCGGAAATCTGTCGCCACCTGGTCGTTGCGCGAGCGTGCTGTATGCAGGCGCTTGCCAGCCTCACCGATGTGCTCAGAGAGACGTGCCTCGATATTCATGTGAATATCTTCGAGATCCTGCGAGAAATCGAAATTGCCCGCTTCGATGTCGCGCGCAATCCCGTGCAGCCCGTCGCGGATTTCCTGTTCCTCGGCAGCGGTCAGCAAGCCGACGCGTGCCAGCATGGCGGCGTGAGCCAGCGAGCCGCGTATGTCCTGACGCCATAAATTCCGGTCGAAATCGATCGAGGCATTGATATCGGCCATGATGGCGGCGGGGCCAGCGGCGAAGCGGCCGCCCCATTGCGGGTTGGCCAGTCTGGTTTCGGTCTCGGTCACGGGGTTGTCCATGGCGTAGGGATTATGGTCAAGAAGACGCTAACCTAGTCAGTCAGCATGGTGCGCGCAATTCATGAGCGGTTTTCTGCCTCTTCTCGGCCCCGAAGATCCGGCGCCCTTCCGAATCACGAAAGCGACAGCGGAAGGTCCGTTCGTGCTGGTCAGCGATCATGCAGGCCGCGCCGTGCCTCAATGTCTGGGTCGTCTGGGCGTCGCAGAGCCGGAGTGGGAGCGTCACATCGCCTGGGACATCGGCATTCATGGGGTCGGCGTCGTGCTGTCCGGCCTGCTCGGTGCCGATCTGATCGAGCAGGTCTATTCGCGTCTTGTGATCGACAGCAATCGCGCCCCCGGTCATCCGACCTCCATCCCGACGATCTCCGACCGGACCGAGATTGCAGGTAACAAGGCGCTGTCAGTCGCCTGTCGGGCACGGCGCGAGCGCGAGATACTGCATCCCTATCACGATCGGATCGCCGAGACCCTGCGCGCCAGAACGGGGCCGACGGCGCTCATTGCCCTGCACAGCTTCACGCCTGCCATGAATGGCGTCGCGCGTCCGTGGGATGTCGGGATCCTGCACCACCGCGATACGCGCTCAGCGCGCATCATGCTCGATTTGTTGCGGCAGGAGGGCGATCTCTGTGTGGGCGATAATGAACCCTATGTGCTGACGGCAACATCGGATTATACCGTGCCTTACCATGCAGAGCGGGCCAATCTGCCCTATCTGGAGATCGAGATCCGTCAGGATCTGATAGCTGACGAGGCGGGACAGAAATCTTGGGCACAGAGACTGGCGCGGCTGTTGCCGCTTTACTGGAACGCCATCTCGAAGGAGGCTGAGCCTCGACGAGGCCCGTGCGGCACTCGCTGCGCTGTTCCCCGAAGGTGTGCCGCAACTTGCTGCCGTGACGGGCTGGCCGCTGACCTATACGCGCTCGCCCATTCTTCATAATTACTGGTGCGCGCGCTATGGCATCAATGGGCTCTATTTGCGCCTGCCGCTCGCGCCTGAGCATTTTGAGCGTGGCATCCGTGCCTTGCAGGCGCTCGGCTTTGCCGGGCTTAATGTCACGATCCCGCATAAGGAAGCCGCCTTTGCTCTCGTCGACCGCATGGTGCGTCGGCGCAGCGCGCAGGCTCGGTGAACACGCTGATTTTCGAGCCCGATGGGCAGATACGGGGCGAATGCACCGACGGGTTCGGCTATCTGGATTCCCTGCGCGAGGCCGGGGTAACCCTGCCTTGCAAAACGCTGGTTCTGGGGGCGGGGGGGGCGTCGCGTGCGGTCTGTGCCGCATTGCTCGATGCCGGGTGCACGCTCACTCTGGCCAATCGCACCTATAGCCGTGCAGAAAATATCGTGGCGGCGCTCGGCGATGGAGATGTGATCGACTGGTCACGCTGGACAGACTGCCTCGCCGAATTCGACCTGCTGGTGAATACGACTTCGCTCGGCATGACTGGGCAGGAGGGGCACGACTGGGCAAGTTGCCTGACAAAGGCCGATGAAGCGCTCGTGGTATCGGATATCGTCTATATGCCGCTCGAAACGCCGCTTCTGGCCGCAGCACGAGCCCGCGGCCTGAAAGGTGTCGATGGGCTCGGCATGCTGATCCATCAGGCACGGCCGGGCTTCGAGGCTGGTTCGGTGTCTATCCCGAGGCTGATCCCGTTTTGCGCGCCCGTCTTGTCGAGACGCTTGAGTGACGGGGTTGCTGCGCTGACATGATCGTTCTGGGTCTCACGGGAGGAATGGGCGCTGGCAAGACGACCGTGGCGCGCTTCATGCGCCGGGTGGGCTGGCCGGTTTTCGACGCTGATCTGGCCGTGCATGGCTTGCAGGCGAAAGGCGGAAAGGCCGTTTCCGCCATTGCGCGACGCTGGCCGCAGGCTGTGCGTGACCATGCGGTTGATCGCGTGGCGCTGCGTCGGGCCGTCATAGGGCATCCGCAGGAAATCGCCGCGCTTGAAGCGATCATTCACCCTCTGGTGCGCAAAGAACGACGGGCCTTTTTGCGGCGCATGACGCGGCGTGGGGTCAGGATCTGCGTGCTCGATATTCCGCTTCTGTTCGAGACCGGGGCCGATCGCGACTGCGGCGCCGTAGTCGTGGTAACCGCGCCTCTCGCCGTGCGTCTGCGTCGCGTCATGAAGCGTCGATCGTTGAGCGAGGAGCAAGCGCGTCATCTTCTCGCACGGCAGATGAGCGACCGTGATCGCAACAGACGTGCCGATCATCTGTTGCGCAATGGCTCTCACGCGGCCATACCGCGCGACAATTGAAACGCCTGATAACGAGTCTGGAGAGCGCCCGATGAAACGGTCGATCCTTTTCGATACGGAAACCACAGGGCTCGACCCGGCGACGGGCGATCGCGTGATCGAAATCGCCGCCCTTGAGCTGATTGACGATCTGCCGACGGGCGAGACTTTTCACGTGCTTATCAACCCCGAGCGCGACGTGCCGCCAGAAGCGAGCCGCGTGCATGGTTTCACCCTCGACGACCTGCGCGACAAGCCGAAATTTGCCGAGATTGCTGACGGATTCCTTGCCTTTATCGGCGATGATGAAATGATCGCGCATAATGCGCCCTTCGATTTCGGCTTTATCAACGCCGAGCTGGAAGCCTGCGGCAAGCCGCCGCTCGAGCGCAAACGTATGGTCGATACGCTTGAAATGGCCAAGAAGCGCTATCCCGGTCTGCCCAATTCACTCGATGCGTTGTGCCGCCGTCACGATATCGATCTTTCGGCGCGTACGACGCATAATGCGCTGCTCGATTGCAAGCTGCTCTCCGAGGTCTATCTCGAACTGATGGGGGGACGTCAGCGCGGGCTTGGTCTCGCCGTTTCGGGGAGTGGGGGTGGGGTCGCAACCTATCGTGCCAATCCCGACCGTAAGCCGCGCCCCATGACCCCACCGGATGAAGAGACATTGGCCGCCCATGAGAAATTTGTGGCCAGCCTCAAGGAGCCAATCTGGCTGCAATGAAACGGATTCTGTTCATCACTGCCAATCGCCTTGGCGATGCGGTTATTTCCTCAGGCGCGCTGGGTGAGTTGATCCGACGCTATCCTCAAGCGCGTTTCACCATCGCCTGCGGGCCGGTTGCCGCTTCGTATTTCGAGGCTTGTCCGCAGGTCGAGCGCGTGATTGTGGTCAGCAAGCGTCGCTACGATCTGCACTGGATCTCACTCTGGTGGTGTTGTGTTGGCCGCTGGTGGGACATGGTGGTGGATCTGCGAGGGTCGGGCGTATCATTTTTTCTGCCGACCCTGCGTCGCCGCATCCTGCGCGGGGGGCGTCGACCGGGTGCGCGTATCGGTCATCTTTCTGCGCTGTTTCGCAACCGGCCTCCTCTCATGCCTCAAGCCTGGTCGCGCCCAGATCAGGAGCGTCTCGCCAGTGCCATTTTGCCCGAGATGCGGCGCTACTGCGCGCTCGCGCCAACGGCGAATTGGGATGGCAAGATCTGGCCCCCAGAGAATTTTATCGCGCTCGGGCGAGCAATGCAGGCCAAAGGCCTGATGCCCGTTCTCTTCTATGGTCCGGGAGAAGAGGAGCGCGCGCGCGCGCGGCCAGTTCTGGCCGCGCTCGATGACGCCATTGATCTGGGGGGACAGGCGGGGCTCGGTCTGATCACGGCGCTTTTGCGCCGCTGTGCCCTGTTTGTCGGCAATGATTCAGGCTGATGCATCTGTCGGCGGCGGCCTCTGTGCCGACGCTCGGGTTGTTCGGCCCGAGCCGCGCGTCGGAATATGCCCCGACCGGGCCGAAAGCCCGCTTTATCGCGGCTCCCGGTCCTGAAGGAGACGCGCCGATTGCCGGCCTTTCAGCGGAGCGTGTCGTGCAGGCAACTTGTGCGCTTCTGGCGGATGAAGGATAATCAGACATGAGCCAGACGCGTCTCCTCCCGTCTTCTCCGCTGCGCATCGCCCATGTCATGGCTGGCGCCGCGAGTGGTGGCGCCGAGCTGTTTTATGAGCGCCTTTGCATGGCGCAGCATGAATCTGGCCATGATGTGCGTGCCGTTCTGCGTCGTGACCCGGCTCGTGAATCCCGCTTGAAAGCGAAGGGCGTCAGGACCGAAGCGATGCGTTTTGGCGGGCGTCTCGATTTCATGACGACGATCCGGCTGCGCCAGAGCCTCACGCAATTCGAGCCGCAGATCGTCATTGCCTGGATGAGCCGTGCTGCACGCATGCTGCCCAAGGGTCCTTGGCCCATGGCCGGGCGTCTGGGCGGGTATTACGATCTCGCCAATTATCGGCGCTGCTCTGATCTGATCGGCAATACGCGAGGGCTTGCGCGCTGGATGATCGCCCAAGGGTGGCCTGCGGATAATGTGCATTATCTGCCCAATTTTGCGACCGATCTGTCGGGTGTGGCGCCCGAACGCCCGCCCTGTGTAGCCGAAGGGCAGAAATTCATTCTGGCGCTCGGGCGACTGCATCGCAACAAGGCCTTCGATGTGCTCATACGCGCGATGAAGGCGCTGCCCGGTGTTCATCTGGTGATTGCGGGCGAGGGGCCTGAGCGCGAGGCCCTGACCGCGCTTGCTGCGAGCGAGGGCGTGACTGATCGCGTGCATATGCCAGGTTGGGTGCAGGATAGCGGTGCCTGGCTGAAAGCCTGCGATCTTCTCGTCTGTCCGTCGCGTATCGAGCCTCTGGGTAATGTGGTGATCGAGGCGCTTTCTGCGGCGCGTCCGATCGTGGCCAGCGCCATTCAGGGGCCGGAGGAAGTGCTGTCGGGCACGGAAGACGGCCTGCTGTCGCCTGTGGAAGATCCGCAGGCCTTGGCCGAAGCCATCGGGCGTGTTCTGGAGACGCCTGAACTCGCCGAGCGTCTCGCCCGGAACGGAAGGGCGCGTTTCGAACGTGAGTTCTCGGCGCCGACCGTTCTGGCGCGCTGGGACGCGTTTCTATCTGCCATGGCGTCCCGTCAGAGCGGAGCTGCTAGCGCATGTGCGGCATTGCGGGCATTGCCTGCCTTCCCGGTCACAAGCCTGACCCGGTCATTCTTAATCTCATGGCGGAGGCTCTGCGTCATCGCGGACCTGATGGCGAAGGATTTTACGAGACGGGTTCAGCCGCCCTGGTGCATAGGCGTCTGTCGATTGTCGATCTTGAGGGCGGCGCGCAGCCGCTCACTCAGGCTCGACGGCTCTGGTCGCCAATGGGGAGATCTATAACGATCCTGCCCTACGCCAGAGATTGGCCGACGCGCCATTCAAGACGGGGAGCGACTGCGAATCCCCGCTTTTTCTCTGGCCGATTGCTGACACGCAATACACCTTCGAATTGCGTGGCATGTACGCGATTGCTCTGCTCGATGAGAGTGGCCCCCAGACGGTTCTCGCGCTCAGTCGTGATCCGTTCGGTATCAAGCCGCTCTATTATGCTCAGGTTTCGAGCGGGGTAATTTTCGCTTCCGAACCGCAAGTGTTGCTGGCTACAAATTTGCTGCCGCGTGCCATACGCCCAGAGGCACGCGACCAGCTTTTGCAGGCGCAATTCGTGGCGGGGCGCGAGACGATCTATCCCGGTATCATGCGCGTTCTGCCCGGCGAGACTTTGCGCTTTGTTGATGGTGCGCTTGATCAGGCGAAAAAACAGCCTGTCATTCACGGCAGCATCGACAGGAGCCTGACGGAAGAGACGGCGCTGGCGCGCCTTGATTCAGCTTTGATGGATAGTGTTCAGGCTCACGAGCGCGCCGATGTGCCGTTCGGCATGTTTCTGTCCGGCGGGATCGATAGCAGCGCTGTGCTCGCTGCCATGACGCGTCTCGGTCATGGCGCGCCTCTGGTCTGGACTGCGCGTTTCGATACGGGTGGCGTCGACGAGAGCGCTAAGGCAGCAGAACTCGCCCGAAATCTGGGCGCGCAGCATCAGGTTCTGACCGTGACGGAGGCGATGGTCTGGCGCCATCTGCCGCAGATCGTGGCCTGTCTGGATGACCCGGTAGCCGATTACGCCATCATTCCAAGCTGGTTTCTGGCGCGTGAGGCGCGAAAGGACGTCAAGGTCATTCTCAGCGGTGAGGGTGGCGACGAGTTATTTGGCGGCTATGGCCGGTATCGGCGTGCCATGCGCCCGTGGTGGCGTGGTGGGCGACTTCCCTGGCGTCGCGGCATGATGGATGGGATCTGCGCGCTCGAAACCGGCAGGAAATGGCGTGCGGATTTCGTGCCCCAATTCGAGGAAACCCGTTTGCGTGCCGTTCAGGCGCTCGATCTGCGCGAGTGGCTGCCCAATGATTTGCTGATCAAGCTCGACCGCTGCCTCATGGCCCACGCCGTTGAAGGCCGTACCCCGCTGCTCGACCCGGCATTGAGTGCGCTGGCCTGGTCCCTGCCGGATTCGCTGAAAATTCAGGGCAAGCACGGCAAATATCTGCTGCGTCGTTGGGTCGAAAAGAACGTGCCCGGTGCCACACCTTTTGCGCCCAAACAGGGTTTCACCGTGCCGATCGGGGAATGGATTGCGGCGCAAGGCGCGCGTCTGGGCCCGCTCGTTGCAGACAGCACTGCGCTCAAGGGTGTCATCGCGCCTGAAACCATCAAGGCGCTTTTCACCCGTGCTGCAGGGCGGCGCGAACGTCATGCCGCTTGGGCGCTGTTGTTCTACGCCCTTTGGCACCGCATCCATATCGAGAGCAGTTCTTTCGAAGGCGATGTTTTCGAGACCCTTGCCCGTTGAAACCGCCCCCCGATCTGAGGAGAAAACCATGCATTACGATCTGATCATCAGGCACGGTACCTGCGTTTTTCCCTGGGGGGAGGCGCAGGCCGATCTCGGCGTGAAAGACGGCCGCATTGCGAGCCTCACTGTCACATCTCACGATAGCGCCGCGCAGGAAATCGACGCAAAAGGGCTGCATGTTCTGCCTGGCATGATCGACAGCCATGTCCATCTGCGCGATCCGGGGAATGCCGCTATCGAATCAATCGCCACCGGCACGCGCGCTGCGGCTTTGGGCGGCATCACCATGGTGTTCGATATGCCGAACACGTCGCCTTCGATTACGTCTGCCGAGACCATCGCTGACAAGCGCCGCACGGTGGCCGAGAATGCCCTGATCGATATGGGGTTCTATGTTGGGGCAACGCGCGCCAATACGCCACAACTCGCCGGGTTGGAGCAGGAAGAAGGAATCTGCGCCATCAAGGTCTTTGCGGGGTCATCGACCGGCGACCTGATGATCGAGGATGACGAAGGCATCGAAGCGGTTCTGCGCAGCGGGCATCGCCGTGTGGCTTTCCATTCGGAAGACGAATATCGGCTTCAGGCGCGCAAGCCGCTTTTCGAGACCGGCATGGCGCATGTGAACCACATGATCTGGCGCGATGAGGAGTGTGCTTTTCTCGGCACGCGTCGTATCACGGCACTCGCTCGCAAGACCGGCCGCCCCGTGCATATCCTGCATACCTCGACCGCTGAAGAACTCGACTGGCTGGCAGCACATCGGTCGCATGTCAGTGTCGAGGTTCTCGTCAATCACCTTACGCAGGTTGGTCCGGATTGCTACGAGACGCTTGGTGCCTACGCGGTCATGAATCCGCCCATTCGCGATCAGCGCCATTACGATGCCTGCTGGGCTGCCGTGCGTGACGGGCGTGTCGATGTGGTGTCGTCCGATCACGCGCCTCATCCCCGCGAGGCGAAGGAAAAGCCGTGGCCGCAATGCCCGGCAGGACTGACCGGGGTGCAGACGATTCTGCCGGTGATGCTTGACCATGTGCATGCCGGGCGCCTGAGCCTGACCCGTCTGGTCGATCTGATGGCGGCTGGTCCGGCACGCATATACGGATTGCAGACCAAGGGGCGTCTGGCGGTCGGTTTCGATGCCGATTTTACCTTGGTCGATCTGAAGGCGCAGCGCGAAATCCGCAATGACTGGATCGCAAGCCCGGTCGGCTGGACGCCCTTCGATGGCAAGCGCGTGACCGGCTGGCCGGTCGGCACCATCGTGCGCGGCACAATCGTGATGCGTGACGATGAAATCGTCTCGAAGCCGATCGGTCATCTGGCCCGATTTGCGCCGTAATTATTGCGCAAATTCCGTCCCTGTTCTTCACCCGTAACTGGCAGCCTGCTTGATCATGAAACGTCTTGTCTTTTCGCTTCTTTCCGCCTCGTTCGCCTGTGCCAGCGTGAGCGCTTCATCGGCGTTCGCCGACCCGCGGGCCAAATGCGGGCAGGAGCCTTCCGCCCCGACGATTACTGCGACCGACACAGCGCATTACAATGCGAGCGTCGACAGGTTCCAGGCTTATGAGAAGGAGGCACGCAGCTATAACAGCTGCGTTGCGTCAGCCGCGCAGAAAGAAGAGCAGGCGATCAGTGAAGAGGCTCGTGACCGTATCGCCAAGATCCATGCGGTCAGTACCGGCGTTCAGCAGCGTATCGCGGCGAATTTCAGCCATCTCTCTGCCGATCTGACATCAGCAGGCAAGAAGCTTGCCAAGCACTGAGTGTCATAGGCGATGCTCCGGCAAGCGGCCGGGGCCTTTGTATTTGCATGAAAGGGTGGGGGGTAGCCCCACCCTTTTTTCGTTCAGCCTATAAGCTGCGGCGCCAGGGCACCGATATCATGAAATACCTTGCGAAACCGTGCTTCGTCCGGCGTGCCGCCCGAGGTATAGGCCGTCATGATGATCGATCGAGCCGGCTGTGCTTCGAGCGTGGCGAAGGCGATGTCGGCAGAGATATCCTTTCCGTTATTGCCTGTCTTGTCTCCGGCGATCCAGTGAGGCGGTAGTCCCGCGCGCAGGCGATGGGTTCCGGTGGTGCAGCTGATCATCCATCCACGCAGAAGCGCTGCGGAATGAGGGTGTAAGAGCGTGCCGTGTATCAGCCGGTGCAATGTGCGCGCCATGGCAACGGGGCTTGTCGTGTTGGCCTGCGGGTCGGCGGAAGGACGATTGAGTTCGGGTTCGAATGCATCGAGACGGGTGACGTCATCGCCACTATCGCGCCAGAAACGCGTCAGCGCTGCAGGCCCACCGATATGGCGCAGCAGCATATTGGCGCATACATTATCGCTCATCGTGACAGCGCCGGCACAGAGGGCGGCGAGGCTGAGACTGCC
>NZ_BAKW01000016.1 GCF_000614545.1 Asaia platycodi JCM 25414
AAAGGCGCCGCCCCTGGCTGAAAGCGTGCCGTCACTATTGTCGATATCACCCGATACGGTCAGACCGAGTGCCCCGGACGAGGCGATGATCCTGCCCCGGTTATTGGCAACAGACCCGGCAGAGACCGAAACCGCACCACTCCCCGCACCGATCTGGCCGTCACTGTTGTCGAGCGCGCCACCCGCCCTGATCGTCGCACCCGTCGCGCCATAAAGCGTGCCGCTGTTGCGCAGGGTGTTGCGCGACGACAGTCTGAGCGCACCTGCCTGGGCACCGATCTCTCCGGAAGACGCGAAATCATCGAATGACAAGGTCAGGTCGCCACGCCCAGCTAAAAGCGAGCCTGTCATTGCAACATTGCCGACCGCCGCAATATCCAGCCCATCGGCAGATTGCACCAGACCGGCACCGGTCATCGTTGCTGCACGAACCTGCACAGTGCCTGTGTTGACCGTGCCTATCTTGCCATCATTATTAAGACCTGATCCCTGAGCGGATATGTCGAGATTACCGTCAGACGCTATGATCTGCCTGAAGGCCCGTTATCGAGTCCACCGTCGGCCTTGATTGACATGGCGTTTACAGATTGCACCAAGCCCTGGTTCTGAACATTACCCGAAGCGGTGAGATCCAGCGTGGCATCCGAGGCTAGGGAAGCACCCTGTGCGGCGTTATATCGTGCCAGTGTCGCTGTCAGAGGCCCGGACGCATAAATGACACCCGCCCCGTTATTCGTCAGCGTCTGTGCCGAAACGGACAAGGCGCCGCCCTTTGCCGAAAGCGTGCCGTCACTATTGTCGATATCGCCCGATACCGTCAGACCGAGCGCTCCGGCAGAAGCGATGATCCTGCCTCGGTTATTGGCAACAGAGCCAGCAGAGACAGAGACAGAGACCGCACCACTCCCCGCACCGATCTGGCCATCACTGTTATCGAGCGCGCCACCCGCCCTGATCGTCGTACCCGTCGCGCCATAAAGCGTACCGCTGTTGCGCAGGGCGTCCTGAACAAACACGCCCAGCGAACCGTTTTGCGCTCCGATCTGCCCGGATGAGGACAGGGCACCGGCAGTCAGCGACAGATCGCCCTTGCCTGCCAGCAGTGACCCACCGACCGACGCCAATCCGTCTATACGCAGCGTCAAACTGTCCGCAGACTGCACAAGCCCGGACCCTGCATAGCGCGCGCCATTCAGAGAGACCGCGCCGCTATCCAGCGTACCGAGCTGACCGTTATTGGTCAGACCAGGGCCCTGTGCCGTGATTGACAGACCACCCGTTGTAGCAACCATCTGACCGTGGGAATCATTGACCAGACCACCCTGGGCGGCGAGCGTCATACCCTGCGCCGACAGGAGCTGCCCGTCATTCTGAACGGTACCCGAGGCGGTAAGGTCGAGCGTGGCATCTGATGCCACAGACGCCCCCTGCGTGGCGTTATACTGTGCCAGTGTGGCTGTCAGGGACCCTGATGCATAAACGACACCAGACCCGTTATTCGTCAACGCCTGCCCCGAAACGGACAAGGCGCCGCCCTTGGCTGAAAGCGTGCCGTCACTATTGTCGATATCGCCCGATGCCGTCAGTCCGAGCGCCCCGGCAGAAGCGACGATCGTGCCTCGGTTATTGGCAACAGAGCCAGCAGAGACAGAGACCGCGCCACTCCCCGCGCCGATCTGGCCATCACTATTATCGAGCGCGCCACCTGCCTTATCGCCGCACCCGTCGCGCCATAAAGCGTACCGCTATTGCGCAACGCTGTCTGCACCGAGAGAGACAAGGCACCGGACACGGCCTGAAGCGTGCCGGAATTTCTCAGAGACTGAAGAGCCGCTCCCGACAAACTGTAAGCCTGAATATTGCCCGAATTGGCCAGGGATAGACCAGTTTCGAAAGACAGTTCCTGTCCGGCGATAATGCTCCCAGCATTACCAAATTGCGTCGCCGTAAAGTGCATGGCGTCACGCGAGGCTATACGGCTTGTTTCGTCGTTGGCGATCGCGTTGGCGGTGATCACAAGAGCCCCGCCCTGGGCCGCAAGTTCACCGCCGCTCTGTGCAAATTTGCCGTTTGCCCGGAGTGTAATCGAACTACCCTGTGACGCAATTTGTCCACTATTGGCAATATCTCCTGCGCTCTGCAGGTCGAGTTGCCCCTGCGCCGCCAGAACACCGCCAGTCTCATTACTGATAAGCCGCCCTGATGCAGAAAGAGCCCCGCCGCTCGCTGCGATCGTACCGCTGTTGCGCACGTCGTTATGTGCCGCAATACGAATGCCGGCGCCCCCAGCCGCTTTCAGGGAGCCCGTATTGCGCAGACTTGCAGCCGAAAGCGCGAGCCCCTGCTGTGAGTCGATCAGACCTGACTGGGTGATAGCCCCGGTCGATGTCAGTTGCATTGAGGTCCCCGACTGGATCGATCCTGCCTGCTGCATCTCTCCAGCTGCCATTTCGATCCGGCCGGATGCACTCATCTTCCCGTTCAGGACGAGTTGACCATCCGCTGTAAGGGTCATGTCACCGGCATTGGCAGCCATTGTGCCATTGACACGAACACCTGCGCCAGCCTCATTGACCAGCATGGAGATCTGTCCGGCATAGAGCCCGCCCAACGCGGTACTGTCGATTGCAAAAGCCGGTGCCGGGCTTCCATCCTTGTCGAGCGGATGAACTTGACCTGTTTCGTAATCGATACGGTTCTGTCCGACGACAAGACGCGCGTTCTGGGCGTTGACCTGGGCATTGAACGTCACGCGACGGCTAAGGATGTCGAGAACCGGGACTGCGGTAAAATTACCCCCCTGCCCTTCGAACGCTACATAACCATCCTGCACCTTGAGCGCAGCGAGCTTGCCTGTTGTGTCGATCTCGGAGTGACCGGAGGCAAGCGTCACCCGGCTCGTATTGACGAAGCCGCATCCGTTACACGTGATGCCATTGGGGTTGGCTACAACGACATTGGCTTGCTGCCCGGCAACCTCTGTGGTGCCCAGCATCTGACTGGCATGGGGGCCCGTTACCTCATTGAGGATGACCTTTGCACTGGTCCCGTTCAGGTTGGCATTGCCGTAAACATACCCGCCTAGCTGCGTCTGGGTCGCCTTTGTCGCATTGTTGAGGATAAGGCCCTTCTGCTCGACCCCGTATTCCGTGAACATGTTATGCGACAGACGTGCGCCGTTGGGCGTGGCGATGTTGAGCTGCTGCACGCCATTGGCGGTTCGGTCCAGATTGGGCGCAGGGGCGCTCGGCATCGTGTGATTATCAATCACGATTGACGGCGCGGCTTGTTGAGCGCTCGCTACGGCGGGAAACAGGGCCATATCTGCGGAAAGAAAAACCGCCAGGAGTTTGCGAAGGTTTTTCTTCATGCGCGTGTCATTCATCAGAAGCGCACTCCTGCCTGGAATGCAGCAATCCAGCCCTCGTCAGGGAGAGGGCCATGAGCAATGGCGTGTGTTGCAGACGCCCCCCAGAACACCGGGCCGCTGACCTTGCGCAGCCCGAAGCCGGCACCGGCAATGGATCCCCCTCGCAGTGCTGGCGGCAGATTATCTGCTCGGTATCCGAGCTTCACGAACCCGCCATCAATGATCCCGTAGAATTCTGTGCCGTCGACAAACAGGCGACAGAAGCCCCGGTACACGCCACAGTGTTCATGAAGATCGAGCGGGGCCAGGCGATAGGAGATGTCGTCGCGGACATAGAGCCCCTTGTTCCCCACCAGCATCTGGCTCAGGAAGCCGCGTACCGTGTAGGGGCCGCCGAGCTGCAATTGCTCCGTCGCGAATTGATTGCGTGAACTGAGTTCGCCATGAAAGGAGACGTGCCAGGATAACCCGAACGGAAGAGGCTCGTAGCCATCAATATCCAGTGCTGGCTTGACGTATCTTGTGTGCGGCTCGCTCTCTATCGGATGCGCGAAACTTGACCTTGTGCCTGCGCCGTCTGTGCCGAAACGAACACCGAGCGTAATATACCAAAGCCCGCCAAGGGCTTTGAGCGACTCACTGGCCTGGGTCACGACCGAGGCCTGGCGTGCACTTTGCGTATTCAGCCGGACATGGTTGAGCGTTGAGTTGAATGATTTGAGTTCGTAAAGCGCCTGAAGGGTCGTTACCCCGACACTATTGCGCGCGACAACGCGTGAAACGCCAAAGCGGAAATCACGGCGACGCCCGCCGAGACGATAATCCTCACCCAGTGTCTGCAGGTGATAAACATCATCAGACATCCAGAACCCGCTGAACACCGACCATTTGCCGTAGGGGATCGAACCATCAGCTGAAAAATACTGCGTGCCTCGGTGACCTGCAGATCCCACCAGAGAGTGGTCATATTCGACTGACCACATATCCAGCAGGCCCAACGCATCCTGAGCCGTCAGTAGTGCATGACCCGTTTCATGCCCGGTCTGGTATTGTCCATTATTATCTGCCCAGACTTGCCCGTGCAGGATGCCGGGATTTTGCTCCTGGATGACAACTGAAGAGCTCCCCGGCTTGTTACCGGGGACGATCTGCATTTTCGCCGACCAGTTCGGCATACGGTTCATCTGGTCCAGACCCTGCTCGAGATCGCGCAGGTTCAGCAAATGGTCCCGCAACCCAGGGAACCCCATGAGTTCATGATGCCGCGCTTGGATACCGGCAAACTGGATCGAAGAAAGCGTCCCTTCTATCACCACGATGCGCAGCCTGCCGGACTGCAGGGACTGCTCGGGCAGATAGGCACGGGACGTGACATTACCCTGCTGCACATAGGCGCGGTTGATATCGTCGAGTGCGTGATTGAACTCGCTGACCCCGAGGCAGCGTCCTGCGTAGCGCTGGATCACCCCCCTCCTGGCTGCATCGCTCAAATGCGGCGCATCCTCGATTGAAAGCGACCACACCCGGACGCAGCTTCCCCCGCCTTTTATGGGAGACGGATTACGAAACTGGGTGTTGCTGTCTGGTGGAGGCAGCATATCCAGCTGCTGCTGACGCTGTCTGAAACGCTGGAACTGATCCTGAGAGGATCCGGGACCTGCTGGCATGATTGCTGGCGGATCTGCCGCATTTGCGCCTGGGCAGCCGCAACAGGGAAGCTGATCAGACAAAACACACCCGTCAGGGCAGGACGGAGGGCGCGCGATGCAGACATGACCACAAAACCAAATCAGAAGCTCAAATGCAGAAAAATCAGTGCGCCGAAGCTGCGCCATCAATCGCTCTGTCGCGCTCAGCGCGCCATCCAGTCCGTTCAGAGCAAAGTTGATCGTCAGGACACCATCGAGCAGTTTGCTGATTTGCATATGCCCTTCCTTTCCATGACGAAGGACGCGCACCTGCTGATCGTTCAGTTCCAGAACCGATAGACAACCCGTCGCAATGCAGCTCTGCCAGACAAGGGTCAGAGGGGGATTGCTGTCTGCAATCAGATGGGAGGGTTTGACCAGCGACAGTCCCAACGGCGTCATGAGCGTCAGACGCCAGGGACGGCTTGCTATCGGCATCTTGGCCGCGTCCGGCGTCGCTTTCGCCAGAATCACCCCTCCGATGGGCACGTCTTTCTTATCGGCCTCCTGCTTGAAGAGACGTTGCTCGACCGTGCAAACATTCGGCGCACCATTCAGAGAACCGGCGGGATAGATGCAACGATAGGTCCAGTCGCCGACCGATCCAGAAACAGTCGCAGGAGAAGCCGCCGGCGACGCCGGGCTTGTCTCTTTTTCTACGGCAGCAAGACATGGGGCTGCCGCAAACACCCCTGCAAATACGGAGAGGAGAGAAAGACGCGCAATACTGCGTTTCATTATAGATACACCTGCAACATTTCTGTTGCCATGCGCCTTACGCTTTTTCCATTATAAAAACAGTATTAAAATCTGCCCTAACATCAATCCTAATTGATCTTTAACGATATTGTCGAACATTAATGAGTATTGATAATTTTATTGACGATAACGCTGCATGGTTGAGGTTTTCGAAGGAAGCAGTAGAGCCGTCGATAAGTGCCAGGGCCCGCTCAGTCTCGTCATGACAAAGGATGGACAGGCTTCCCGGCAAGGGGCTTTCTGATGTCCCGGTCCTGTCTGCGCCTGGCGAGACGTTGAAGCCTGACAGTCTGGCTTGAGTAGTCGGTTGCCCTTTGCGCGGGTAACTGCTTTTTCCTGCATCATATCTGCTATATTGAGGTCTCGGACATTTCCAAAAGCCCGAAATGTTGAACGAGCATATCGCTCGCATACGCTCTTGCGTGGGCAAGGTCGAAGGCTCCTTGCATTCTCATCAGCGTTTCGGCACGCACGCTAAAGGCCTTCTCGAAGCGGATCGCCATTTCTGCAGTTAGTCCGCACCTTCCATTTAGAAGGGCGCTGATCGCCTGGCGGGAAACACCCAGATGCTCGGCGACAGTGTTGATCCTGATATTCTGAGGCTCAAGAAGCTCGGTTTTGATCCACTCCCCGACGTGGACTGCGAGCGAGCTATGCATCTTAAGCGCCATGGTAGTCCTCCAAAGCCATATCGCAGAGTTGCCCCTGCTCATTGAGACGAAAAGCAAGCCGCCAGTTTTTAGTGGCGGTCATGGACCAGGTGCCTGCCCGCTCTCCGATCAAAGGATGCAGGCCAAATTTCGGAGGCACCGTGAAATCATCGAGCGACTCCGCAGCGTCGATGAAGGCGAGCACTTTTCGTAATCAGCCTAGGTCGCCGACCAGCCCTTTAGCATTTCCCGTCTCAAAAACGGGTCGGAGGCCTCTGTGGTTGATACTCTCGATCTCCATGCGCGTAAGGCAATACATTATATTGACGATGTAAAGATGATCGTTACGTCGAGCTCATGGTTTATTAGGGTGATAAGATCGAGGACCAAGGAAAATGGCTGTTTGCCGCCATTTACCTATTTCCGTTTTTTCTTATTATCGGAAGTAGGGGCAGGGGACTGAACGGGGGTTATAAGGCCCAAAAGCCTCTCCTCTGAGGCATGTCTCCACCCTGGTGTGTAACCGCCAGAATTTTTGCCGACATAGCATTATCACGCGTCGTGAGGCGAGCCACGCTCAACTACGCGTGCCGACGAGTGACTCTATCAGGGGAAGACGATACGAGACTAAGCTATGCGGATTTTGTTTCACGCTTGCTACGATGCAGTATGTTCGCGGAGCCGCTTCCGATATCGATCATCCTTTTCCCAGACTGCTACCGCCGTCGATGAAAAGCGACTGGCCTGTAATGAAGCTGGCAAGGTCTGAGCAGAAGAAAGAAATCGCTGCTGCGATTTCTTCGGGGCGGCCAAACCGTCCGGCAGGCACACCTGCAAGATATCGCGCCTCGCCGTCGCTACCGGGCTGATTATTTGCACGAAACAGCTCTGTCTCCGTTGGGCCCGGGGCAACAACGTTCGCTGTAATGCCGTATGCAGCGTATTCGATCGCGATCGTCCGCGTGAGGCTCTCGAGTGCAGACTTTGCCGCCGCATACCCGGCACGATAGGGCAATCCGCGCGTGGTGAGACTGCCAATATTTACTACGCGCCCAAACTTGGCATCGCGCATCCCTGGAAGCAAAGCCTGCGTAATCTGTAATGCCGGGCGGAGGTTGGACAAGCAGCGCCATAAAGTCCAGGTCCGTGACGCTCTCAAAGCGCTCGTGTCTCGCAATGCCGAAATTATTGACGACGCCCAGCACGTTCCCACGGCTGACGACATCTCTGGCCAGCTTCCGGATCGCGTCGCTATCAGTCAGATCGCACGAGATGAACTCGCCCGGAAATCCTCCCGCAATTGAACGGGCTACGCCGATAACGTGCCAGCCCGTGTCAGCAAGCGCCTGCGCTGCCGCCCGCCCGATGCCTTTCGACGCGCCTGTGATGAGAATGGACTTATCCAATGGAAGCCTCCCTGATAAACAAATTTGAGGTTCAGCCGATGAGCGCGGGGGCGTATCGAGACACCCCCACGACACCTCGGCCGAAGGACGTCCTTCGGCTGTTTGCCGAAACGTGCTGCGTTCAGTCTGTTACTCGCAGTTTGCCCGGAGCGGTCCATTCGGCACCCGCCATGAAGCTGTCCAAAGGTGTGTGGGCGAGGTGGTTAGTATAATTCGAGATCAGCTTGGTGGCTGCAAGTACCAGTACGTCGAGTACGGACTGATTAGTGTAGCCAGCAGCCTTGAATGCGTCGACATCGGCTTCGCTTAGGACGCCACGATTGCGTGTCACCAGCGCCGCGAATTTGCGCAAGGCTTCAAGCTTGGGGTCAGCAAGGGCCTTCCCCTCACGGATCGCCTCGATTGACGCATCGTCGACTTTTGCCATGCGCGAAAGGTTGGTGTGACCTGCCATGCAATAGATGCACTCGTTTTCATAGATGATCGACAGATAGGCAATATTCCGTTCGACGGGAGAGAAGCTCGTTTTTTCAGCAATCCCCCACAAGGTAGCGTATGCCTCAAGCGCCGCAGGGCTCTCGGCTAGAACGCGATGCAAGTTGGGGATAAAGCCCTAGGCCTGCTGTACCCCGTTGAGAATGTCTGCTGATGCCTTCGGTGCATTTTCGATATCATGCAGCTTGAACGCATTAGTCGTCATTATGAAAACTCCTGTATTCTTGCTTGCCAATATGACAATCAGGAAACGGAGATTTCGTATTTTCCTCTCGCTTGGGGAGCGGGGTAATGGCAATAACGCTTATTCCCGAATGGAATGGCCAAGGCCGACTGTAGCGGATTGAAGAGAGCAACATATCGGGTCAGGCACCACCCATCGTTGACCTGTCGATGTCGAACTCCGCCTCAACGTCCCAGCATAGCTGGCACACTTTCAGGGCTGCGCGCTCATCTCCACACTGATCCGTCCAATTATTTCAGTATAGTTATGGGTCTCACGAGAGTGATTTTGCTTTGCAAATTGTAGGAGTATGGTCCGTAACACCGAAAGCTGCGCGGCCGCCAAAACCAGAGACTTCGACTGGAGGCAAACATCGGTTTGGAATGATTGGGTGAGATTTCAAGGCCGCTTCGACAAATGGGGAATGTCGGGACATCGGTATTCTTCCCGTATGGATGATTGCAATTAGTGCATAAGATACCGTTATCTCTTGTAGTCTCCCTACTTTTCGAAAGGCTGCTTTGCTGAGCGAGTTGCATGGCGCAAACGGCAAACCAAATCGATCCGAGGCTGAGCCGCCCTTGGAGCTTCATCAGAAATCTGCTTTGCTAGCATAGCTGAGCCAACGCGATCGCAACGCCAGCCCTTGTCTTTCTGAATATCGCAAAAGACAGTATGCGCACCAAACGGCGGCATCTTGCTTTCATTCCATCAAGCCCTGAACAAAATCTGCAAATTGCCTTGCCTTTGCGGTCATCATTCTCCCCATGGGGAAGACAGCCCACAGGTCGATATCAGGCAAAGACCACGCCGGAAACAGGCGCGTTACGGCGCCGCTCTCCAGTTCAGGGGCAAACATCCAGTCCGAGGTGATGGTCAGGCCCATATCAGCGAGTATGGCTGCCCGCAGGCCCTCGGCAGCGCTGACCCTAAGACGCCCCGCGACGGACACCGAGACGGCCGAGCCATCCCTGTGAAATGACCAGACATTGGGGAGCTGACTGTAAACGATCGCGTTGTGATCAGCCAGATCGGCAGGAACCAACGGCATGCCCGCACGCGCCAGATAGGCCGGTGTGGCGAGCACCGAACGTTTTCCCGTCGCCAGCTTGCGCGCGACCGCTGAGGAATCGGCCAAAGCCCCCATACGCAACGAGATATCAACCCCCTCGGCCACGAGATCGATCATCCGGTCATCAAGCAGAATATCCACATCGAGCTGCGGATGCGCATCGAGAAACGCTGGTAGCCGCGGTATGATATGCAATCGTGCAAATGTTGTCGCCGCCGATACACGCAAACGCCCGGACAGACCGTTCCCCGCACCACGCGCGGCCAGCTCCGCTTCGTCGGCTTCCTGAAGCGCATTGCGTGCGCGTTCATAATATGCCTGCCCTGCTTCGGTGGGTGTAAGGCCATGAGTGGAGCGTATGAGCAGGCTGACCTGTAGCCTTGCTTCCAGCTGTGCCACGATTTTCGACACAGCGGGCTGACCGACATGAAGCTGCCGTGCTGCTGCTGAGAATGAACCCGTTTCGACCACACGCACGAACGTGGTCATCGCCTGATATCGGTCCATCCTATTCCTCCGGGGAATGATGCTTATCGCATCGAGCCATCTGCCATGCCCAGTGAAACAGAGGCAAACCAGACCTGCAACCCGGTCAGCATCGGGGAAGGATGGAGCAGGCTTCAGGATGATCGTTCATTTCACCAACGCCGTGTCAACACGACCGGTGTCGCATTTCATCTCGGCCTATCAGCTCACGGGTGACCTGCCACAAGCCATGGTCGCTGCCCTTCTCCCGGCGCTCTCCGCTCTCCTTGCAAAACCTGGTGGAGGAACCGCTCATGATTGAGGTCTACGCTTTCGCGACGCCCAACAGCGTCAAGGTCACCATCGCGCTGGAAGAGCTCGATCTCGCCTATGCGCTACACGGCATCAATATCCGGCAAGGCGAACAGGGTACCACGGCCTTTACGACGCTTAATCCCAACCAGAAGGTTCCCGTACTGGTTGATCACGACGCGAGAGATGAGAAGCTCGTCCTCACAGAGTCTGCAGCCATACTCGTGTCCCTGGCTGAAAAAACCGGCTGCCTCCTCCCTGCAACCGGGGCCGAACGGGCGCGCGTTTTCGAGCAGCTTTTCTTTCACGCCTCTGCCCTGAGCCCCGCCTTCGGCCAATCGGGTTTCTTCCAGCGTTTCGCCAGCGAGAAACTGCCTTTCGCGATCGAGCGCTTCGACAAAGAGGCAAAACGCGTCCTGCATGTGCTCGACACCTTGCTGGCGCACCGGGATTTCGTGGCAGGCGATCATTTTACTATCGCTGATATTGCCCATTTCGGTTGGCTCTGGCGGCGCAGTTTTCCCGGCCTCACCCTCGATGACACCCCTCATATCGCCCGCTGGTACGAGCGGATTGCGGCCAGACCTGGCGTTCAGCGCGGTATCGCCCGGGTGGAGACGCTCGCCGCCCAAAACTGATCCTTTTCTGATCGCTCCGAGGTTATTCCCATGAACAAACTTTTTACGCCCTTCAATGCCGGGGCGCTGTCGCTCGGCCACAGAATCGTCATGGCACCCCTTACGCGCATGCGGTCGGACCATACTGGCAAGGCCAATGCCCTCATGGCGCTGTATTACAGCCAGCGCAGCTCACCCGGCGGTCTTATCATCTCAGAGGCAACACCTGTTGCGCTCGAGGGACACGGCTATGCCGGCGCGCCGGGCATCTATGACGACTCCCAGATAGACGGGTGGCGCAAGGTGACCGAAGCCGTTCATGCACGCGGTGGCAAGATTGTCATGCAGTTGTGGCACGTAGGGCGACAGTCGCATCCTGATCTGCAGCCGGGTGGTGCAGCCCCGGTCGCACCCTCTGCAATCAAGGCAGAAGGCGACGCCTATACGCCCAGTGGCCCTGCCCCGTTTTCCATGCCGCGTGCCCTTTCGCTGGAGGAAATTCCCGCGGTGATCGAGCAGTTCAGAAGGTGCCGCAAGGGCAAAGCAGGCAGGTTTTGATGGCGTGGAAATTCATGGCGCCAATGGCTATCTGCCAGACCAGTTCCTGCAGGACGGTACCAACCACCGCACCGATGAGTATGGTGGCCCGATCGAGAACCGCGCCCGCTTTCTGTTGGAAGTGACCCAGGCAGTCATATCCGTCTGGGGGGCAGACCGCGTGGGTGTTCGACTGAGCCCAAGTGGCACCTACGGCTCGATGTCAGACAGCAACCCAAGAGAAACCTTCGGTTATGTGGCGAAGCAGCTGGACAGGCTCGGCATCGCCTATCTGCATGTGGTTGAACCCCGCATCAAGGGCACGGAACTCATCGCCGAGAGCGAACCTGTGGCCGCGCGTGATCTGCGTGAGAGATTTCGGGGCACGCTGATCGCGGCAGGTGGGTTTGACAAAAACAGTGCCGCAGCCGTGCTCGCATCCGGTGATGCCGATGCCGTCGCCTTCGGCCGGCATTTCATCAGCAATCCCGATCTGCCTGCGCGCCTGCGCGGGGACCTTGCTCTGACAGATTACGACCGCTCGACCTTCTACGGCGGCGATGCTCGTGGCTACACCGATTATCCCTTCTTCGACGCCTCGACAGCAGAGCAATAACCACCGTGGTTATTCCACCAAGGAATGACCATTAGTCGCCCCTGCCATCATCCCTCCGGTACGGCGACCTCCTATCGTCAGATCCGTCACCAGATTTCGAGGAAACGAACCCATGACACTTCAGGCAAAGCTCGACGCCTTCAAGACCGATTTCGAAGCCGGAAAGCCCCCCTATAACGTTCCGCATAGCGTCATCGAAACCATGCACCGTGCCACCGCCGAGCTGGTTGCGTCCGGCGCTGCGGAAAAAGCCCTCAAAGCCGGAGACAAGGCACCCGTTTTTACGCTGAACGACCCCGAGGGTAACCCTGTCTCTTCTGCTGATCTTCTGGCCAAGGGGCCTTTGGTCATCAGCTTTTATCGCGGTGTGTGGTGCCCTTACTGCAACATGGAATTGCAGGCTCTCGAAGCGGCACTTCCCTCATTTCGTGAGCTTGGCGCCCATCTGATCGCAATCTCCCCGCAAACTGCGGTGAACAGCCGAAAATCAGTCCGCCAGAATGAACTGCAATTTCCGATCCTGTCTGACACGCATAATGACGTCGCCGCGCAGTTTGGCCTTCGCTTCACCCTGCCTGATTATCTGATTGAGCTTTACAAGAATCTCAAGAATGATCTGCCCGGTTTCAATGGTGACGACAGCTGGACGCTGCCCATGCCTGGCCGCTTCGTCATCGGTCAGGACGGCGTCATTCTCTATGCCGAGGTCAACCCGGATTATACGCGTCGCCCGGAACCTGCCGACATGCTTCCTGCCCTGAGCCACGCTACCCAGTCGGCCGACTGATCGCTCCATCCATACCGCCCCGGCTCGCGCAGGGGCGGAGTTTTTCACTGAGGATACGGAGAGAGATATGCGCTCCAATGACATGGGCAATAGCTTCACTCGCCATTTGATGGGTGACGAACAATCCGCCAAGCTTATCGCGGCATCACAGTCAGGGACTTTCGGCGCAGCATAGCCGGGTATGCAGTCGATCATGTCTTTGAGGACATCTGGACACGTGAAGGGCTCGATCAGGCGCGTCGAAGTCTCATCACCATGACCGTCATGGTTGCGCTGCGCCAGCCCCATGAATTCGGCCTCCATATGGGTTTTGCGCTCGATCACGGTATGAAGCTGAAGGAAATTGAGGAGGCTCTGATACAGATGCTCCCTTATGTCGGCTTCCCCGCCATTTCCGGTGTCATGCCTGTCGCTGCGAAGATCATTGCTGAGCGTGGACTCGACAAAAGCGAAGAGTATGAAGGCCATCGCGGTCTGCTCTGAGCCCTCACCCAAGTACTGTACCCTGCCGGTAGAACGGGCCTCGTCTCGCGCTCCCGATGACATCCAGCCTGCGGCGTTCACGAACCTCTCCGCGCCCCTCTCGCGCTTCGTGAGTACTTCACGGCAATCTGCCTTCGAAAAGGAACAGTTATGACGAAACTGCATCGAAAAACAGCCCTTGTGACCGGAGGAAGCAGCGGGCTCGGACTTGCCATCGCAACGCGTTTCATCGCTGAAGGCGCATTTGTCTATATCACCGGTCGGCGACAGGCCGAGCTTGACCGGGCTGTCGCGGCATTGGGTAGTCAGGCCGCCTCTATACAGGCCGATGTCAGTCTCCCCGGCGATATCGAACGCATGGTGGAAACGATACGGCGTGAACGTGGGGCTATCGATATTCTGGTCGCCAATGCCGGTATCGTTCTGCCTCAAACACTCGAACAGGCAACACAAGCCAATTACGATCGGACGTTCGATATCAACGTGAAAGGCCTGTATTTCACGATCAGCAAGGCACTTGGCCTGTTGCGGTCTGGCAGCTCAGTCATCCTTGTCTCATCCATCGCTGCCAATAAGGGTGTGCCTGGCTATGGCACATACAGCGCAAGCAAGGCTGCAATACGCAGCCTGTCCAGAACCTGGACGGCCGAACTGGTTGAACGCGGCATACGGATCAATACCCTCAGCCCCGGACCGTTCGACACACCGATCATGGACAGCCAGGCCGATACGCCGGAAGGTGCCGAAGCCGTCAAGCGTGAATGGGCTGCAGCCGTGCCCATGAAGCGATTGGGGCAGCCAGAGGAACTTGCTGCGGCCGCGCTCTTTCTGGCTTCTGATGAAAGCAGTTATGTTGCAGGCATTGACCTCATTGTCGACGGTGGTGCGGCCGCGGTCTAGGGCTCCGTGATAACCACAGGATTGCGATCACCAGTACGGTGGAGCGTCAGCAGGACCCGCCCATACTGCCAATCAGACTGACATGGTTTCGCAAGGGTGAGCTATCATGATCCGTTTTTATTTCCATCCCACGCCCAACCCGGCGAAAATCGCCTCATGCTCGAGGAAACCGGTTTGCCCTATGAGGCCATACCGGTCGATACCCGCAAGGGTGATCAGCATGACCCGGCGTTTCTCGCGATCAACCCCAATGGCAAGGTGCCTGCCATTATCGACACCGAAGGTCCTGCGGGCCCGGCAACACGCGTGTTCGATTCCAATGCAATACTGCTCTATCTTGCTGAAAAGACCGGGCAATATCTTGGGACCCCCGCGGACCGGCCTGAATTGCTGTCATGGTTGATGTTTATCGCATCCGGGCTTGGGCCTTTTTCCGGTCAGGCCGTGCATTTTCAGCATGCAGCGCCCGCCGGGCTGGACTACGCGTCAATCGGTACAGGCGCGAGGTCGAACGACATTACACAGTTCTCGACCAGCACCTCACGGACCGCCGTTACATCGTGGGCGATACTTTCACGATTGCCGATATGTCTGCCTGGGGCTGGCTGGAGCGTGCGCCCCGTGTGCTCAAGGAAGATTATCCGCTCGAGCGCTGGCCTGCACTTGATCGCTTCATGCACGACATCAACGCCCGCTCGGCCGTGTCGCGCGTGCAGGCGCTCATGAAGAGGCACGCATTCAAGACAGATATGGACGATCAGGCACAAAGGGCCCTCTTCCCATCCAATTTCCCTATCCACAATCGGGAGCAGCGCTCATGACCGCTTCGGAAAACTATACACCGCCCAGCGTCTGGACATGGGACAAACAGAATGGCGGCAAATTCGCCAGCACCAATCGCCCTGTCGCCGGGCCGACGCATGAAAAGAACCTCCCCGTAGCATCACCCGCTCCAGCTGTACTCACTGGGTACGCCCAATGGGGTAAAGGTGACGATCATGCTGGAGGAACTCCTGGCCCTGGGACATGAGGGGGCGGAATATGATGCCTGGCTGATCAATATAGGGGATGGCGATCAGTTCGGATCGGGCTTTACAGCCATCAACCCGAATTCCAAGATCCCGGCGCTGGTCGACCAAAGCGGGGGCACCCCCCTCCCGTTTTCGAATCAGGATCGATCCTGCTTTATCTTGCCGAGAAATTCGCGGCTTTTCTGCCTCGGGATGTTCCATCGCGTACGGCCTGTCTGAACTGGCTTTTCTGGCAGGTCGGCAGCGCACCCTATCTCGGCGGCGGTTTTGGCCATTTCTATGCCTACGCCCCTGAGAAGATCGAATATGCAATCAACCGGTTTGCCATGGAGACCAAACGCCAGCTGGACGTTCTCGACCGGCAGCTTGCCCGGCATGACTATATAGCGGGCGACACCTATACAATTGCCGATATGGCAATCTTTCCCTGGTATGGCGGCCTTGTTGAAGGCTGGCTCTATAATGATGCTGCACAGTTTCTGAGCGTTCAGGAGTATTCCCATGTGCAGGCGTGGTCAGCCCGGTTGCTCGAACGCCCTGCTGTCCAGCGGGGCCGGATGGTGAACAGGCTCTCAGGCCCGCTCTCTTCCCAGCTTCGCGAACGCCATGACAGCTCGGATTTCGAGCTTAGAACGCAGGACAAGTTCCAGAAAGACAGCGCAATCTGACCGATTATACCCAATCGCATCGGGCGATGCACAATGCATCGCCCGGACCTACCAGCGTATCAACCAGGGCAACACCAGACGCGTGCCGCAGGCACCAACGCACAGGCCAATGAATACCAGACGACGAGATAAAGCGGGTCATCAAAGGGGCAGGCAAGAGCAAAGACGAGCGCACCAAAAGCCGCGCCGGCAATGCCAGTGACCCACGCCGTTCCGCGCACATCAACCGGTGCGCCGCGGCGCACGATAACACCCAGCGCGAGGACAGCCGGCAGAGCAAGCTCTACGATCTCGCGTGCACAAACCATGCCGTGCGCCGGATCCAGCCTGAGCCATAACGCCTCTGGCCCAGCCTGAAGCGCATCCACAAGCCAGCCAAGGGCAAAAAGAACAACAGCCGTCACGCCCAGCCGACGCAGCCCCTGCCGGGGCGAACGCGTCGGGTCGAGCGAGACCAGCGCCGAAGCGCCGCCCAGCCCGACGATCAGCAGCAGCCCGATTGCCTTCCACCAGAAGCTCATCATGTGCATGGCATGGGGCATGTCAGGGCGCATCAGGCCAAACCCGAGCACTGCACCAATCTCGACCCCGGCGAGAACCGCGAGGGTCAAGGCATCGCGCCAGAGCGAGCGCCTCCGGACGGGGCGAAGATCGGTTACAAACTGCTCGATCAGGGGATCATTCACCATCATTGCCTCCCATCACCAGAGTGCTCATACGACTTAACCCACGATGGATATTGACCTTCACCAGCGTCGCGGATTGCCCTGTGCGACGTGCTGCCTCCTCTATGCTCAAACCCTGCAACTTCACCAACCTGATCGCTTCTGCCGGCCCCGGCTTCAACTGCGCCAGAAGCTTTTCCAGTGCATGAGCCGTGGTCACCTGTTCCTCGTGATCGCCCACAGCCACCGTCTCATCAAGCAGGGTCGTCTGTGTACGCCTGGCGGCCCGGAGGCGATCAATCCATTTGTAACGGGCAATCGCCGCAATCCACGGACCAAATTTCTGGGAAGGATCGAAGGTGTGACGCTTCTCGTGCACCGCCATAAGGGTGTCCTGCACGGCATCATCGACCATTGAAAGCGGCAGGCGTTTGAGGAAAAAACGGCGCAGCCATGCCTGTGCCTCGCCCAGCACCAGACGATAAGCCTGTGCATCTCCTGCCTGCGCGGCCTCCATCCAACGGCTCCAATCCGCTTCTGTCAAAAATCTGCTGCCTTCACGCGTGACCGGAAATCATTTCCTACCGCTATCATTTGACATACGTAAAGACCCAGGTGTCGTAGAAAGCGCGAGGACTGGCTCTGTCCGCCAGCTTGCCGGGAAGCTGGCACGCAGAGCGTCCAGCCGCGGGGCATCATAGGTCTCAATATAGATGTTATGCGGATAACGCGCCGCGAAATTCTGATGCTCCCTCTCCGCTCCGGTAAACGCCTTGTCAGGCTGAACACGCGTTGCGATGGGCTGGGCAAAGATGTGGGCGGCATCGAGCTGGGCGATATAGGCCTCTGCCTCACGTGCCTGTTGAGCTGTGCGCGTGAAGATGACCGAACGATATTGCGACCCCGTATCGGGGAATTGCTGGTCGATCTGCGTCGGGTCCAGTGCCACGGTGAAGAATATCCGCATTAGCGTACCAAAGCTGACGAGGGTCGGATCATACTCGACCTCAACGGACTCCGCGTGGCCGGTATTGCCTTCGCTGACGCGTTCATATTGGGCTGTATCACGCGCGCCACCGTCATATCCGGCTCGGGTCGCGGTGACGCCTCGCACATGCTGGAAAATGCTCTGCACCCCCCAGAAACACCCTCCCGCAAAAACGACACTGGATGGGGTCATCCCCGGACGGTAATCATTGGGGGATCCCATAATTTGCCCGATGGGTTCGTCGTTACCGGTCTTTATCACGATAACGGGCTCAGGCAAGGTCGGATAGGCAGACGCCCGCGAGGTGACCTGGTGCAGAATGCCATAAAGGCTGAATGTGGCGAGCGCGACGCCAAGCACGTTTTTTCTGATCATCATACGAACTCTCAGACTGGCCTGAAGGTAAGGGCTGCACCGTTCATGCAGTAGCGCAATCCGGTCGGTTGGGGACCATCATCAAAGACATGGCCAAGATGACCACCGCATGTCGCGCACCGTACCTCCGTGCGCTCCATGCCAAGACTGTCATCCCCAAGCTCCTGAACAGCATGGGGCAGCGCTGCCGTGAAACTTGGCCAGCCCGTCCCGCTCTCGAACTTGCTGCGTGAGTCGAATGCCGGAGTTGCGCAGCCCGCGCAGGCAAAACGCCCCTGTCGGTGCTCGTTCAGGAGCGGGCTGGACCAAGGAGTCTCGGTGCCAGCCTCGCGCAGAATCTCGAATTGCAACGGTGTAAGCAGGTGCCGCCATTCAGCCGCAGTATGCGTCACGGGATAAGGTTCTGCACCCCAGGCGCGGCCCGACAGAGCCAGACAGACTGAAGCTAGGAAGAATTGTCGACGCGATGTCATGAACTTCGCCCTTTTGCTGAATTTCACATCATCCTTCGTGCTGCACCGCGCAGAGGTTACGGGCAGCCGCATCGTTTTTTTCAGCCCGTGCCGTAACCTTTGGAGACCTGCGCACGAAGGAATCCCTACCAGCTTCCAGAAGACTCGGGGAACGAACTGCCATGTCACGATCGCGACGCGCACCTGCACCGATCATACGCCTCACCCACTGGGCAGGCGCGCTCGCCATGCTCGTCATGATCGGCAGTGGCTGGCAGATCTACAATGCCTCCCCTATCCTGCCTTTCGAATTCCCCGCTGCCATCACCCTTGGCGGATGGCTTGGCGGCGGCATTGCCTGGCATTTTGCTGCCATGTGGGTGCTGATGGGGGCGGGGCTGGTTTACGTCGTGTATGGCGCCGTAAGCGGGCATTTCCGCAATGACCTGCGCCCCGCAGGACCGGGATCTGTGGTGAGGGATATAGGGCAGGCCCTGCGCCTGAAGCTCTCCCATAAGGCCGGTCACTACAACGCCGTGCAACGTGTGCTTTATACGGGCGTGCTTGTGGTTGCTGTTCTGACGGTCACAACGGGCCTCTCGATCTGGAAACCCGTGCAACTCGGGTGGCTGACCTGGTTATTCGGCGGCTACGACATTGCCCGCTGCATCCATTTCGCCATGATGAGTCTGATTGTGGGCTTTCTTTTGCTCCATGTCGCGCTTGCTCTGATAGTGCCTGTCACCTTGTGGGGCATGGTGTTCGGGCGACGCATGGCAGATAGCGACAAGGGGAGCGCATCATGAGCCCGCCGAAAATCGACCGCGACGGTGTCGCGCCCGAGTTGCGCAAGCTCGAACGCAGGCTTTTCCTGCGGAGCAGCCTTTCGCTTGGTGGACTTTCCCTGCTGTCAGGCTGCGCACTGGACGATAATGCCTCAGTGGAACAGGCCCTCAGCTTGATGTCACGCTTCACCGACCGGATGCAGGCGCTTCTTTTCAGCCGTCAGCGCCTCGCAAGGGAATTTGCTTCGTCGCGCATCACACATCCCTTTCCATTCAATGCCTATTATGACGAGAGCGACGTAAGGCTCGTCGAGACTTCATCCTGGCGGCTGGAGGTGAGCGGGCTTGTTTCAGACAAGAGCCCTTGGTCGGTCGCCCGGTTTCGCACCCTGCCGCAGAAAAGGCAGATCACGCGACATATCTGCGTGGAGGGCTGGAGCGCTATCGGAGATTGGTCGGGGGTTCCGCTCTCTGTATTCCTGCAACATGTCGGGGCCGATCTACGGGCAAAATATGTGAATTTCCGCTGTTTTGACGATTACAGCACGAGTATCGATATGGCGACGGCACTTCATCCGCAGACAATCATGGCGCTGGATTTCGGTGGGAACCCTCTCCCACCCGCCTATGGCGCCCCGATGAAAATCCGCATCCCTACAAAACTCGGCTATAAAAACCCGAAATATCTCGCCTCTATCGAGGTCACGAATCATTTCCCGGGCGGATATTGGGAAGACCAGGGCTATGACTGGTTCGGCGGTTCATAAAAAATCACGCAGGCATGTAACCTGCGGCAAACCTGATGCGAAAGAATAGATATCGGAAGCTGGCGCGTCCATTGTCCGATCCTTTGAACCGATCCAGGAATGTAATCATGTCTTTTCGTACACTCGCACTTGCCTGTGCCTTTTCTTCGACAGTGCTGCTGGGAGCCCCTACCTTCGCTCAGGACACCATGTCACAAGGGACGATGTCGCAGGGTGCTATGGCACATGACAGCATGTCCCACGGCGACATGTCCTCAGACAGCATGAAGCAGCATGCCATGACGAATGACGAAATGGCGCCCCACGGGATGTCGAAGCGGTCCATGGGCAAGCATGGCAGCATGATGAAGTCAGAGGGTATGGGAAAGAAGAACAAGATGGGCAGTGCGATGAAGCACGACCCGATGGAACATGACGCGATGAGCAATGACTCGAAAGGCGACATGGCAAAGCCGAACTAAGGGCCAGACGCCTGTGGCCAAAAGCCACAGGTCGTCCCTTTGGGGCGTAATCGAGTTCTGGTCCTAGCGAAATGCCAAACAGCGCCGGGGCACGTTAGAAAAAGATGACATCAGAAAGCTTTCGCCTTCGCTGCCGATAAGCTGTATCCCATAGGATAATACGAGTAGCTATAGTGTCAGATGTCCACGCAAGGCATCGATAAAAACTCGAACCTTGGAGGATAGGCTGCGATGTGCCGCATAGACGGCATGTACCTCCACCTTCTCCGCCTCATAGTCTGGGAGCAGTCTCGCAAGTCGCCCTTGCTCGATTAAGGGGCTTGCCAAGAAGGCAGGTAGACGTCCGACCCCTCCCCCGTTTTCGAGGACGACCTGCAGGACGGCAGGCTCCGGTATGACGGATCGAACAGCGACAGGTACGCGATGCTCGCGATCAGAGCGATCCCTAAAACGCCAGATCGACGGTTGATCGGTCCACCCAAGCAACTCGTGATCGGCCAAGTCGTGTGGCGTTTGGGGCCTACCTCTTTCCAAGAGGTAGGCCGGGCTCGCGCAGGGCCATAATTCGATCCTCCCCAGCTTGCTGGCGAGCAGGTCAGAGTCAGCCATTGCCCCTATCCGGATTGCCACGTCGACATCCTCCTCGCCAGATCGACGATCCGGTTCTCAGCTTCAAGATGGACGCGCAGATCAGGGTAGTCTCGCAGAAAATGCGGCAGCATTGGCGCCACCAGTCCGATTGCGAATGTCGTTGCTGCGCTGATTTTTAGAACGCCTCGAGGTTGCCCCGTCACCCCATCGAGGGCCGCGGTAGCCTCATTCAGATCGTCCATGACGCGTCTAGCATGGATCGAGAGTATGCGCCCGGCCTCTGTCAGTCTGAGGGCATGCGCGCCGCGTTCGAACAGCTTCGCCCCTATTTCTATCTCCAGACGGGACAATGCCCGGCTGAGCGATGATTTAGGTGTTCCCGTGACGCGCGAGGCTGCGCTGAGGCTCATGGTCTCCGCGATGCGCAGAAAGCTGCCGAGATCATCTGAGTTCATGGGGTCGTGTTCCAGATATGGAACAATGCGTCTACGATGCCGCATCTGCCTTGTCCAACGGGAACGGCTTATTGTGCCTCTCCAGTAAGGGGGCCGAGATGTCAAAACCAGTTATTCTGATTACGGGCGCAACCGGACAACAAGGCGGCGCCACGATCCGCGAGATGCGACGTCGAGGGCATTGGCACGTTCGTGCGCTTGTTCGGGATCCGCGGTCGCCAAAAGCAGTCGCTCTGGCGAAGCATGGAGTTGAGCTCGCCCATGGTAATCTGGACAACGAACACTCCCTGCGATTGGCGCTTGATGGGGCTGGGGGCGTTCTATCTGTCCAGTCGCCCATAAAGATTGGCCCAGCTGGCGAAGAGCGACAGGGGAAGAGGCTCGCCAGCCTCGCGAAGGAAAGTGGCGTGCGGCATTTCGTGCAATGCTCCGCAGGCGGGGTAGAACGACGAAGTGGCGTGCCCCATTTCCAGAGCAAATGGGCGATCGAGAAGCACATTGCCTCACTGCGCTTGCAGGCTACGATTTTGCGTCCAGCGGCCTTCATGGAAAACTTTTCCAGTCTGATCTTCCGGATCACGATGCTTTCGATGATGAAGACCTATCTAAAGCCGGATCAGGCCATGCAGCTTGTCTCGGTGCAGGATGTTGCCTGGTTCGCTGCGGAGGCGTTCGAGAAACCAAACCAGTTCCTCGGTCGAGCGATAGAACTTGCAGGCGATAGCGTGACGGGCCGCTCCGCAGCGTCAATCTTGAAGGGAGCTAGGATACGTCCCAGTCGCGGCTTTACGATCCCCTCTGTCATGCGAAAACGCCTGCCCGAGGAATTTCGTTTGATGTTCGAGTGGATCGCCCTAGACGGGTTCAAGGCCGACATCGTAGCCTTGAAGCAGGAATACCCACAATTAAGGACTCTCAACAATTGGGCTCGACACGAACAGGATGGCGCAACTCGCAGAAAGAAGTGAGCATAGGCTACTCGCGCCTTTTCAACCTAACCCGCACAAACGCGACTTCGCACACGTTGGAAAGCAAGCCTCAATGCGTCGCGTCTCAATGCGGAACAGCCATCAGTTTCTGAATGCGCATCAGATCCCGAGCGTTTGAGGGATTATAAACGATAAGTCCAAGGTCGGGCCGGCCCTCCACCGAGAACCCGGAGTATTCCAGCTCGATAAGACCAACGACTGGATGCTGCAGGCGCTTCGTCCCCTCACCCTGAGGCAGGACATCGTTATTCTGCCAAAGCATCAGAAATTCGGGGCTGCGCGCCCCTAGCTCCGTCACGAATTGCTGCACATCGGTTGAGGCGCCTGCGCGGATCACGTCTGCACGAAAGGCGGCAACAACAGATCTTGCGAGTTGAGACCAGTCTACCTGCATCTCGCGTATATGAGGCGTGCAGAAAACGATTTTAAGAATGTTGCGCTGGTCGGGAGACAGCTCACCATAATTGGTGAGCACCGCAGCCGCGGCTTTGTTCCAGGCTACGATATCCCAAAGCGGCGTTTTGACAATAGCTGGGCTATATTCAAGAGCGTCGAGTACCCGTTGCAAGCGGGGCGTAATCCCGTCGGATATTCTGTATTTTACCTCTGGGGGATGACCCAGCGCCAGCATGTAAAGATGCCCGCGCTCAGACTCCGTGAGAAGCAGACCTTTGGCTATGCGGTCGAGCGCATCGGCTGACGGCGCTCCACCCCGCCCCTGTTCCAGCCACGTATACCACGTCGCACTAATGTTGGCGCGCTGAGCGACTTCCTCTCGTCGCAGTCCCGGGGTGCGCCTGCGGGTATTGGAGAAACCAAGCGCTACAGGATCAAGACGCGACCGTCGATCCCTGAGATAAGCGCCAAAAGATACTGAATGAGTCACGGCTAGCCTGTTGGTTATTATACCAGGATAATGTCACTACTGTAACAGGATGAATAATGGCGTCATGAGGGAGGTCAGACAATCAGGAGATTGAGATAATGCGGGTTTTTCTCACGGGTGCCAATGGGTTCATAGGTACCAGACTTGTCTCGGAACTTATCGATGCCGGACATCAGGTGCTGGGTCTGACGCGTTCGGACGAGGGCGCGCGACGATTGATCGCCGCCGGTGCAGATGTTCACATGGGTGATTTAAAGGAGCTCCGCACTCTGCGGATCGGCGCTGAAAATTGTGACGGTGTCATTCACACTGCTTTCGACCACAATTTTGCAAACTACGCTGCCAATTGCGAGCAGGATCGACGCGTGATTGACGCTCTCGGCGACGCGCTGAGAGGTTCCAAACGTCCATTTGTCATCACGTCCACAACCCTATTCGGGGAGGCGATCCCCGGTAAGGTAGCGGATGAAGACGTGTTCAACACCCGGCATAGCAATCCTCGCGTCATTTCCGAAATTGCGGCGCAGGACTTGATTGAGCAGGATATGAGCGTATCGCTGGTACGCCTGTCGCAAATCCACGACAGGTCTCGCCAAGGCCTCGTTACGTTTCTTGTGCAACTTGCTGTCCAATCGGGACGATCGGCCTATATCGAGAATGAGGCTTGCCAATGGTCTGCGTCTCATCTGGCAGATACAGTACAATTGTTCCGTCTTGCACTGGAAAACCAGGCTATCGGGATGCGTTATCACGCAACAGCGGAAGAAGGCGTGACTGTTCGTGATATAGCCGAAGCCATCGGAAAGCGGCTAAAGTTGCCGGTGGTCGCATTGTCCAGAGAGGACGCGGCGTCTCATTTTGGATGGCTTTATGCATTTGTCTCCAAAAACATGACCGCTTCCAGTCTGAAAACGCAGGAGCGGCTAGAATGGACCCCCGAAGGACCAGCTCTGCTCAGCGATATCGCCAACCTTGAGCTTGAGAGCGCTTGATACGATTGCGCTGCGCTCAGGATCGTAGGCTTGCTCCTCGTCTTCCCCCTCTCTGCTGAAAATGTGGCGAAGCAGTCTTACGGCATGACGATAACGGAGCGCTGCAGGATATCGCTTAACGGACCCTATCTTTATGTCGAACGGTGCTTCTTCGAAGACCGTAATGGACCGTAAGACCGAAACATCACGTCAGGGTCCGAATTCGCAAGGTCAGGCAGCTTTGGCTAACTATGCGGTCCGCTGACATGCGGACTGATTTAGAGAGAATTGAGAGCACAATGGGGTGGCTTCAGCCTCTGCGCCTGTAATCCGAAAGTTTTCTCGGCGTCTTTTAAACTACCGGCAACACACATTATTGATTCAAAGTCATGATGATCGTTCAGTTGTCGATCGTATGCGCTTGATAACGATATTTCCCTAGATCTCATGAAAACCGAGACTAAATTTTTCGTCTTGGTCATCAACACACACAATGATACAGCCACCTACCGTGCACGGATTCCAACGCTGGCGCGGTATATCTCGGTTCTTGCCCCGGCTATCCAGACGAGATCTCATCCGTAGATTTGTCTCGCAAAATAGGCACACCAACGATGAAAGGGTAGAAAATCGACAAGTGCCTTCCAATGAGAGAATGATGAAGCGGGAGGATACAAGCAATATTTTCAATCTTCCGGGACGCCATAAAAGGCGTAGGCTGACTAGATAACCGTGAAATCCGATGGGTCAGCACGCTTAATCAAACAAACGATCAGTTCTCGTCTATCCTGACTAGGCAGCCCGACTAGACAGATATACTCATTGATCGCAGACGATTGACCAATAAGGCGAACGGATAATCGAAGGCTTATCGCAAGGAGCGAATGGCAAAGCGGCGGTGCAAGGTTGGACAGAATAGCGCGGCATCCTGCAAATAACTGATCATTGTCGAAGTCACAGATGCAGCGCACTATATCGAATATGTTCAATCTCGATTCAGAACAGGCAGGAGAATCCCCATGCACCTCACGCGACGCGCTGCGATGACCCTGCCTGCGCTACGGCCCTACTTCCGAGATCAGGACGAGCCGCTCCTTTGTTGCGGGTCGGGTATCAGCGCTACAGCACGCTGATCCTTACGAGGCATCTAGGTCTGCTTGAGAAAGCCATGGCTTCTTTCGGAATAACCGTGAGTTGGGCGGAGTTTGTTGCCGGCCCTCAATTGCTTCAGGCATTGGCAGCGGGGGCGATCGATCTAGGACAGACAGGCGATGCGCCGCCTGTATTTGCAGAGGCTGCTCAGCCGGGCGGACTGGTCTATCTCGGCTACGAACCTCCTGCGCCTGATGCCGAAGCGATCCTCGTGCCCAAGGACAGCCCCATAAAGCAGATCGCGGATTTGCGAGGTAAACGTATCGCGCTCAATCGCGGGTCCAATGTTCATTGGTTTCTGCTTGAGGCTTTACGGCGCGCCGGGCTGGGTTTTCATGATGTCCGTGTCAGCTATCTGACCCCACCCGCTGCCCGTGCGGCCTTCGAAAATGGTCACATTGATGCCTGGGCAATCTGGGACCCTTATCTCTCCAGTGCGCTCACCGACCAGACACGCATTCTGACCACCGCCGAGGGTATCGTGAATAATCGCGAGTTCTTCCTGATCAGCAAGGCCTTTGCGCAGCAACCTCATCATATCGTGGCTGCCGTCTCAACCGCCATTGCCCAGACAGATGAGTGGGCAATGGCCAACAAAGCTCAGGTAGCAGCCTTATTCGCCAAGGAGACAGGGCTCGCGCGCGACGCAGTGAGCCATGCGCTTTCGACACGAAATTTCGGTTTCCACACCATGGAACAACCGATGATCGACGAACAGACGACGCTTGCCACAGGCCTCAGCAAGGCAGGACTTATCCCGTCTCTTCCTGCGATAAGCCCCTATCGTTGAAGGTATCTCGGGGTCAGGACGTCACTCCGAGTGCATGAAGGAGACGCTCCCGCAACGCCTCGAACGCGGGATCAGCGTGACGTCTTGGCCGTGCAAAAGGAATATCAACCTCAGCGCTGATCTCGCCACGCTCAAGAACAAGAGCACGATCCGCCAGCGCGAGCGCTTCGTCCACATCATGTGTGACCAGAAGGACTGCGCAGTGATGTTTCATCCACAGATCAAGAACAAGCTTTTGCATACGCAGCCTGGTCAGTGCGTCGAGTGCCGCGAACGGCTCGTCGAGCATCAGCAGTTTTGGCTCGCGAATGAGGGCACGGGCCAAAGCGGCTCGTTGGGCTTCACCGCCTGACAGCGTGACTGGCCATGCCTTGAGGCGGTGTCCCAACCCGACTTCAGTGAGGATTGCTTCGGCCTGGGCGTTCCATCCCTTGCCTTCGAGCCCGAGCGTGGCGTTGTCAGCCACGTTTTTCCACGGCAGAAGCCGGTGTTCCTGGAAGACGACAGACACGGCAGAAGGTCGATCGATATCCCCCTCTTCCACCGTATCCAGACCGGCCAGTGCGCGCAGCAGGGTTGTTTTTCCCGAGCCGCTATGACCGAGAAGCGCCACAAACTCCCCCGGTGCAATATCAAGATTGAGGTTCCTCAGGACCGTCGTATCACCGAAGCGCCGTGTGAAATGGCGAATGCTCACCTCATTCCCGACAGGAACGAATTCAGGCTTCAATAAATGGTTCGCGCTCTTCAAATTGCGCCTCCTCGCCCTGCAGCGCGACCGCGCCACGCGAGAAGGCGGCTTTCGGCCAGACGCACGATCTGGTCTGAGAGAAGCCCGAGCACGGCATAGACTGCCAGCCCCACGAGAATGATGTCAGTGCGCAGAAAGTCTTCTGCGTCCATCATCATGTGGCCGATACCGCTATCGGCGTTGACCTGCTCCGCCACAACAAGCATGAGCCACGAAATACCAACGGCAAAGCGGATACCGACCAGCAGGTCAGGCAGAGCACCAGGGAAAATAATGTCGCGGATGATTTTCCAGCGTGACAGACGCAGGGTCTTGGCCAACTCGATCAGCTTGGGATCGATGCTACGTATGCCCTTGTAGAGGTTGAGATAGACCGGGAATTTTACGCCGAGCGCAACAAGCAGGATCTTGGGGAGTTCACCGATGCCAAACCAGAGAATGAACAGCGGTACCAGAGCCAGGGCCGGTAAGGTGCGCGCCATCTGCATGGGGGCATCGACGATGTCTTCGCCGAGCCGCGACAACCCGGCAACGAGCGCCAGCACGATGCCCACGGCGATGCCCAGCGCTAGCCCTGCCCCAGCCCGCCCGAGTGAGACGAGCAGATTTTGGGGGAGCGTCTTGTCGAGCGTAAGCGACCATGCCGTATGCACGATCTGAACCGGCGAAGCGAGCAGGCGTGTCGGGATAATCCCCGCCTGCGCCCCGACCTGCCAAAGCACCAGAAGGATGGCAACAGTCAGGTAGCGCCGGCAGAACCGCAGCAGCCCGCCAGTATTGAGGACCCGCTGATGCGAGGCAGCGCGCGCGGGAAACAGGTTCATGACCAGCTCGACCATTCCACATTCCTTGTATGTGATTCTTGTCAAGCATAGATATTAATATCGTTTTTGTCAGTTTAATTTTTAAAACATCGATCCTGAAGGTAATATGGCTCACTAGAGAGGCCTCGCTACGTCTCACACCTAATCTTTCTTCAACGGTCATGAGCCGTTTGCATAACATGCGCGCCACGCGCTACCGGCTGTTCAAGACGACCGTCGCTGTCAGAAAATAATTCAGCCCGCTTGTCCAGACCGAGATTACCGGGAAACCTATCACCGCGGGGATGGCGTTCGGCTTTGATATCATTGATATGATACTCTTCAGCCCTTCATATACTGGCATCGCCCATTGTGGCTTTGGCCCAGGAAACATAGCCTGGAGATGACTGACGCAGAGCGTCAGATGGTTGAGAATAAGACTGTCGGAGTTCTGTCATAGCGCGACGCGACCAACCGTCAGTCCCCGAGTGGACAAACATAATTTCAGTGCGGTCGCGCTTTTTGCCTTTTCGCTTGTCGTATCTTACTGGTTTACCGCGGGATCAGCTCTCCAGAGTGCGAGGTCTGATCTCTCTTTCCCTTAAGAGATCCTTGACCCAGCCAGCATCCACCGTGCCATGGGCAGGATGTCCAGCAGAGCAGAGATTGCGGTGTAAACACTGATCTGCCGAGCTGGCACAAAGAAGCTCAACAGTCGTCTTGTTCTGGTCGGTGACCGCGTGTCCAGCGAGATCCTGAGTTGATGACGTGTCGCCACCAGAACCAACAAGACTCTTAAAATAAATATCGGCTCCGCTTCACTTGCTTCCTCGCGTACTCAGGTCAGCCGCGTCAACAGAGATCAGCGGCCTATGCGCGCCGGGCGACTAGGGGCGAATTCCGAGGCTCGCGGCATATGGTTTCCAGATAAGGCACGGCCTGAAGCGAGATGACGCAAGACTCATGGTCTCCATCAATTGTGAATTGAGCACTTCCATCTGTCCAATACTCATTACTGGAGTGCTGGCGCTGCCACCCACAATGATGGACGGAGTTATCATCAAGGTCGATAGTATAGGATTTACTCTCCCCCCACACCATAATACTTGAGACCAATAGGCCGAGATAGCGGCGATCATCAATAAACGGGCCAACGATGTCACAGGGCCTGTGTCTGGATGATACGATCGTGTAAACGCCATCGCCATGCTTCAAGGAGAATATATAGGTCGAGCCTTTGGAGCGTATTGGATAAAAATCTACGCCGTTCTGGTCTCTCAGTATGAACGCTGAAGATGAATCCGGTACCGCCGCGCGCGCCGCCTTTGGAGGGACGTGTCCCGCAAACTTCTCCCAAAGCGGTTTGACGATCGCACTGTCGACGCAGAGAGGCGCGCAAGCATCGCTCCATGTTTTATTTCTGCGCTCGATAGGGGCGCCGGCTTCGAGAGAGCGGCCGAGCATCAGCGCCCTGTTCCCCGTGTCAAGGAAGGATTCACTCAGCGCTCCGTTTGCATAAATCAGATCGTGCGCCTGGGTTTCAATGTGGAAGTAACTATATTTCTGTATTGTCCGATCGTAAAATATTGTTGCGTTATTGACGAGCATCCTTGCAGGCACAAACATGCCGTCAAAATACATTGAATGTTCTGGCGTCACATAGAGGTCTTGATACGGAACCCCTGAGCCGAGGGAATCTTTACTGATACAAATAGGATAACCCGCTTCGTCTGGCGCATTTTCGGCGGTGGCTACGTTTTTGACCCCTCGTCCTACCCATATCAGTCGTTCGATCGCGTTGCTTCCGTGACGCAGAACTATGATTTCATCGCCCGGATTGAGGCTTTCGATAGACCTCTCGCCAGCTGGCGTTGCGATAAGCGTGCCGGAGAGATAACAAATGGGGGGCACCTGGGTGCCACTTGGAATTTGAGTATAGCCAGTCAGGCTCGAATAAGCTCCGAAACCCTTGATGTATTTCGAAGCAGTCACGGTCTGCTCCCACAAATCTGTGCTGGCATGAGAGTCACCAACCATAAGCCGTCGTTGACCAACCGGTGTCTTGTTGATCGGCCAGGTTCCGTTGATGAGTGAGGTGGTGCCGAAGAGGATTGGAGTCTTGCTATTCGTATCGAAGAACCCGAAAACGCCAGGCATGGACGTCTTATATTCAAGGAAGGTCTGTATCGTTCCGGAAACTGACCGACCATCAGGATAGTCTATTTGATATTTCTTGTTATCAAAATCGATCCTGAGCGTACAATCCTGATATCCGGTCAGTGTATTGTTCCTTGAGGATGGAAAGGCATCCGGCTTGGATAAAATCCATTGCTTTATGGTCCATTTCTGAATGTTAGACATATGTTTATCCAGCCATGATTTGCCGACAAGCGGTCTTCGTCCAGAGTTGCTGTGTAGTAACGACACTCATTTTCTGACGCGTAAGGTGCAATATAATGACATATAGACCCGAGTAGACCGAAAGTATCTGATGTCTTGGTATTGTGCAGTTTCTTCCGTCTGCCGATATGCGCGGAAATTAGGCGTTACTTGCCCTCAAGAAAAGCTTGTCTTTCTTAGGAGGGCTAAGCCGAACTTACGTCCATCTCAGACATAAGACGTCCAGAGCCCCCGCGACGACGTAGGTGGAGAAGTTTTCGAGCGACGCTCATGCGTTGTGGATGGTCATGAAAACGCCTGCAGGCAGCACCAGCAGCGCGTGAGCGCAGATGAGTCCAAGTGCACACTGCAGACGCTCACCTGAGGAAGGCGTTTTCTTGCAGCATGGCCACGCAGGCCACTTGCAGCTACTGGACGATGCCGTCTCATTTAACGTCGTTTTCCAAGTCACCCGCTGTGACTTCAAGGCCGAATTTTCCGAAGCCTTGTGCGGAAACTGCTTTGTGTGGTGGATGCAGGATGAAGAACTACGCTGACGGCAGCTTGCCTGCGATCCCGACCACCGCGTCAACATTTCAAAAGACTGATTTTTTCGTCCTGATAGCCAGTCTCAAGCGTAGAACCGCTAGCTTTCTGATGTACTGACCTGCCCTACCCGACCTGATCGTCGTGCGGATTCCGTGAGCATGGTCAATGGGAGGTGCCAGAACGGTCGGATCCGCAGGCTGAGCTTAGGAGACGATCTTTTTGCGCGGATAAAATCCGCCCGCATCGAAGCCATCAGCCTGCGGTCGAGTGTTTTACTGGCTATGCGCGGTCGCTGCCTGGGTCTTTACCCTGATCGTCCGTTTCCGGACGCTCAGGATACCAAGGCTGATCCGGGTCTTGAGAGACAACAACTCTTTCGCCTTCCAGTTGGAAGATCCCGAAAGTTCGTTGTGATAGTAAAGAGCTTCTTCTCCATAGCGCTCAAGGGTCTGCGCCGTGTCGACCAACTGCGGGGGCGGTCCGCCAAGCCAGCTTGCGAAAGCGGCGAAAAACATAGCGGCCGCCACAGGCTGGTCGTCGACAATGTTATAGATACCTGCAGGCGCTGAGAGTGCGGCTATTGTCGCATCTGCGGCATCCTCGACATGAATGAACGAGAACGAGCCGCGTCCGGCGCCGAAAATCGGACACTGACCGCCTCTGATGCGCTCACTCAACGGGCCTTCATTCCAATACCATGTGCCGGGGCCGTAAAAGAAACCGTACCGCAGGGCGACAGCCTCGAGTGAGGCCGAACTCAGAGCACGCCGCTCAAGTTCAGCATACATTCTGGCGCTTTGACCGATATGGCCCGGTGCCTGAACGCGCAGAGCGGAGTGCTCTGTCGCCAATTGGCTCTCTCCATCAAGATAGAAGCCCGAGGATTGTTGCACATAGCGTCTGACGCCGTGCGCCTGAGCTGCAGCGAACAGGTTTTCTCCACCCTCCAGCCGCAATTTCCGGTCGAACGGCAAGCGGTCGGGCATTTCGGATGGATCGGACGGTAACGAGGTAAGTTGGTCGATAACGTAGTCAGGCCGCGATTCACTTAGAGCGTCGAAGACGCTCATGCGATCAAGGGCGTTGCCGATAACCGGCGTGGCCCCCAGTTTCGCTATATACTTTGCGCTCTCGGGCTTGCTTGCCAAGCCGTAAGTCTCGTAGCCAGACTCAACGAGACGCCGCACAAGCGGACGGCCCAATGCGCCGCTTGCTCCTGCAACAAAAACTCTCATGACGCAGACCCTTTAACGGTTGGCAGGCAGGACGAAAGGCGTGTCACTGTTCTTGACGAAAAAGGCCAGAAACTTGGCAGGCTCGGTCCGACTTGCATTGCGACCAACAAGATGTACGTCATCTGGACCTTCGAAAAAGACCTGTCCTTTGCCCAGCGTCACCTGTTCCTGGCCACGAACCTGCATGACGATCTTGCCTTCAAGTACGTAAACAAAAACCGACGCATTATGACGATGGATCGGATCGCTGCCACCAGGAGGGTAATCGACAACGAGCATTGCACCTTCCTTGCCCGGAATTCCGGCAAGCTCGTGCGACATGAGGGGCGTCACCTTGGTCTCGGCACGAGCAGAAGCGCCCGCTATAAAAAGCAGGCTCGCTGCAGCGTAGAGAAATTTATTCATGATTGCCTCCAGATATCGTTTTTTTTTTCTAAGCGATTTGTTTTTTCTGACTGCGCCGACGCGCCGCGTTTCGAGGCGTTGTTCGAACCATGATTGCGCATCGTCGATGAATTGCGGCGGTGCCTTATCGCGAACCAGCCCCGCCAGATCGGCGAGTGTGGTCTGCGCCAGTTCATGCCTCATGGCTTGTTCGGCTCGCAGCATGGCAGCATGGATGCCGCAAACACCCTGGGTTGCCCAACGTGGCGGCTCGTCCGAAAAAAGCGCGCAGCGCCCACGGATTTCCTGACAATTGAAGAGATTCTTCCGCCCCTCGATTGCATCCACCACTGAGAGGATAGTGATCTCATGAGCGGGCCTGGCAAGGCTGTACCCACCCCGCAAGCCGTCGGAAGCGATGAGGATGCCCGCCTTTTCCAGCTTCGGCATAAGCTTTGCCATGAATGCTCCTGGGATGTCCTGCAGCTCGGCCAGGTCGAGACTGCTGACAGGTTCGGTTTTCTCGACAAGCCAGATCAGGCTGTGAAGAACATATTCGGTGCTTGCGCCATACAATGCCATAACGCAGATCATATTAGTCTGCGTTTCGATTCGCAAGCTCTTATGTCAGACGCTCCTGACAAAGGCAGCGTTATCGGAGGCTCCGCTGGGTAGCCCTGGAACCGAATAAAGACTGGAAGTCATTTATGCTGACGTGAGAGTTTGGGGTACGGTTATCCGAGCCCGAAGGGGAATTTCGGGACTTACTTCCCCCGAGCAACAGGCGATGCCCACCTGACCGCGCCGCACGATGAGTCCGGCCTGTCGCACACCAGACGGCGATAAACTCCTGATTTGCTCTTTACTGACGCCCACGTCACGAGGCTCTAGCCGAGGACCTGGCCTGACTGAATGGCTGGAGAGCGGTGCTTTCGCACGGGTCACTCTATCCGCTCACGCTTTCTCTGCCTGTTCGGATGTAATTGCAGGATCTAAATCTCGGTATAAGTGACCGCGCTTTCTGCGCGCCTGAGCTTATAGCGGCCCGAGCAACCGACATGACCGAGTGCGTTTCCCTACAAGCCCGGGCATCCGCGCTGTCTAGATGAAAATGGCTCAAAGAAACTATCTGCTCGAAGGGCAGTCCCATTGGACGCTGAGACAAACGAATTTGAGGACATCTCAGTCTATGAGCGTCCGACTTATGTACGTCTTGTACATGCTGAAATATGGGTTTTCAGGCTTGGTTCCGGGAAGGAGTGCGCAGGCAAACCCGCGTGATCTCTGAAGGGCAACCCAGGCGCAGGGCAAAGCCAGGCCATAATCCCGTACCATTGCTCACATGGAGCGTCATGCTACCCAGTCGATAGCGGCCTGACACAAACCCTTGATTGGCACGTGCCACGAGGCGATCCAGCCCCCAGATCATCCCACCATGCGTATGGCCAGAAAGCTGAAGACCGACGCCGCACGTCGCGGCCTCCCGCGCCTTGTCGGTTGGTGGTCCAGCAGCACGACCGGGGCGTTTTGTGGGCATCCTTCAAGCGCAGCTTCGAGATCCGGAACAGGCTCGTTGTGGCGACCAGCAGCTCTGTCGGTGACCCCTGCGACAACCAGCGCCGCGTTACCGCGTCTCACAACGATATGGCGATTAAGAAGCATGTCGAAACCGAGTGCTTCTAGCGCGCGCATCCACTCCTGGTAGTCAAAAACATATTCGTGATTGCCGGGAATGGCATAGACGCCGTCACGGGCGCTCAGATTTGAGAGAGGTGCAATATCGCCACGTCGCATTGATACGGACCCATCGATGAAATCGCCTGTGACGACGATCATATCGGCCCCGGCTGCATTGGCCCGCGCGACGACGGCGGACACCCAGCGTGAAGGGAAGAGCGTTGTGATATGCAGATCGCTCAGCTGGATCAGCATATAGCCGTCGAAAGCCGGGGCGAGGCCCTGCAAGGTAACTTCTATATCGCGTATGGGCGGCACGATGAGCGCATTACGCACACCCCATGCTGACAGTGCGGCGGCCACGCCACCAATTGCGATCCTCGTCACCGTACCGATGCGTATGGGGTGCCAGGAGATCAGCGCCATGAGCAAGGCTGCCAGATCGACGGCCAGTTGCAGCACCGTGAGAAAAAGCAGTGCGCCGAACGCCCAGTTGAAAAGGATCACGAGAGATCTGGGCATTTCCGGCACGAGAACGGAGCCGGAGGAGAGACGACACCATTGATGATAGAGTGCCGCTCCGATGATGAGCAGCGCCGCGACGCCACGGGTTGGTAGTGACAGTGGCAAAGGCCAGAGCCAGTTAGCAATGGTAACGAGGAACAGCGTACTGAAAATGATGAGGCGCAATGCTTTGATCCCTTGAATCCAGAGCCGTTACCAGCTTGGGCGGTCATTTTGGTAAACGGCCAGGTCTGCCTCGCCTGTTTACGAAGTTGCGGCCCTTGCGCTTCATGACTGTGTTAGAAACCAACGTGTCAACGCGATGATCGAAAGCGTACACGCTAACTACAATCGTATCGCTTACGCCTTTTCAGCCAGGGCTGGTCCGCGGCGCGTCTGTGATGTCGCCTTATTCTAAAGCACGTGGTCTATCACTGGAATGAGGCGGAAAAAGACAAGCTGGCGACATATCTGCCTATCATGTTGATGGTGCGACCATGCGGACCAGGCTTACGCGCTTTCCCAGGTTTCTTTGCGGCGTTCACTGTCCTACCCATGGCATATCGACCGGCCTTCAGTCAGCGAGGAAAGTGGCATCATCTTATCCAACGGGAGCACGCGCATTGCTTGAAGGGTTAAAGCCCCCCTTCTCTGCCCCCAGTTAACGGACCATCAATGCCGGGCAGCCGTACGAAACGGGGGCAATATCAACCGGGCGCACGCTCGATCATCGAGCTGCTTTCCGGCAATGGCAGGCCTTTCCGTGCTCACGCCTCGCGACGCCGCATCGGAGAGACCTTCCTTCTCAAGGTGAGAACAGGTTAAGAGTGAGTGGCTCGACTTCAGGCGCCTGCACCATCCTGCGCGGCCAGAAAGACGAGTTTGTCGAGTGAGGAAAGATCACGGTCGAGACGCAGGGTGATGACCTCGCCGGTTTGCAGGAACCAGCCCGTGAATAGACCGGCGTAGAACGCCGCGAACCACTGGCCGGAAGGGCTGCCAAGCGAGCCAATCCGCGGGGCATCGCTGATCTCGAGAAACAGGTTGCGCTTTTCTTGTGAGAGCCGCAGCGCAGCCTGCCCCCAGCCCATCATGGACAAAAGGGCATTGCACTCGAGTTCGAAATCCTCGGTCGTTTCGCAAGCCGGAAGCGGCAGGCGTGTCGAGAGACGATGGCCGACGCTGTGAAGAAGCGCGTCGCGCTCCTCCGGTCCTGCCTGGACATCGAGTTCAGTCGCGAGAGCGTGTAAAAAGAGAGAATAATCAGGCGCGGTCATTTCGTCCCCAGAAAGCTGTATTTGGCAGCGACAAATGCTCTGACTTCGTTCCAAGGCCCAGCGCGCTGATAATCCGCATTCAGGCTGAGCTTGAGGTTGGGTGTCATGCGATAATCCACGGCACCGTAGACGCCACCGGTCAGGCCATTGGCTGAATTGCCTGACTGGTAAGCATAGAGCGGCGCGATATTGGCAAGCAGGGCCTGGTCCTGACTGTTGTTCGGAAAGGTTTCGGCGCGGTTGGAGTGGTAGGTCTGATAGCCTGCGCGACCAATCACGCGCCAGTCGACCTGCTTGTAAGACCCGGCATAGGTGACCGGAAAGGTGAAGGCAAGAAAGTTCTGAGGCGAGAAATAGCCACCATTGCCGAAGCTGAAAGCATACTCGTTTCGGTCATATCCGAACCAGGTCAGATCCATGCCGACATGCACGTTTTGCTTGCCGTAATCCCATACCTTGACCTGTCCACCCGCACCCGCTTCGTAGCCGGTGTTGCTCTTAGTATTGCGCCCGGTGAGATACGAGCCGCCGCCACGAACGTAGAAGGAGGCGTTTGAATTTCCATAGGCCAGCTGGGCATAGACGCGATTGCGCGTTACGCCGCCCCAGGTTGCCCCATTTGCATCCTTGAGCCCGCTATAGGAAAGAATGCTGTCTTCCACGCTTCGGCGTTCAACCCCGACGCTCAGGATCGTATTATGCGCGATCTGTGGCGCCACCTTGACACCGCCAAGGAAATTGCTGACGGCGAAACCGAGTGGTGAAGATCCGACGTCCAGATTGAGCCAGTGCCAGTCATAGGCCGCGCTGAGCGCAACACCTGTAGCGTTGAACGAGCTGCTCTGGTTGATTGCTCCCCCCTGAATTTCGCTGAGCGGATTATAGCCGATATAGCGCGGCCCGTTGACATCGCCCGAGTTATAGGAACGACTGCTCAGGAATGTCGGGGTGGCCCCCAGGGTAATATGCCCCCCGCCGACAGGCAGCTTGCCTGACATCTCCGCGGTTACATTACTCAACCCGTTAAGGCCGGAGCCCGATCGCGTATCGATGCCCGGAGAAATGTTTACCGATGCCGCCATGGCATCGGTAATCTGATTGAGGTCGGCATCCATACGTTGAATCATCGGATCTGCGACATCCGACGCAAGCGTCACGTCTTCGGCGGCAAAAGGATTGGCGCGCTGATACTGCCCGTTACGGTTCGGGCTGATCTGTTCCATGCGCAGCAGACGTGCCTGGGCCAGTTCACGAACGGCGGCGCGCGTATTGCCCCGCGCCCGGTCAAGTTCAGCGGCCGCATACCAGCTGCGGGGGTCCGTTGGGGCGATTGCGTTCATCTGTTGCAGGTAGCCACTCGCCTCTGAGTAGCGATGCATGGAGATGGTCGTCTCGATAAGCGCCAGACGCGCATCGAGATCGGTAGGATCATGCTGAACAGCCTTGAGATTGATTTGATAGGCCTGGGCATACTGACCGCCGGAGCTGTAGAGCCGTGCCAGTGCAAGATTGGCTGCCGCGGGTGGGTTGCTGCTGTTGAGGGCTGGTGCCAGTGCCTCATAGGCACGAGCACGATTACCGCGCTCATTCAGATGATCCGAGGTAGCAACGGCAAGTCCTGTGTCGAGCCGGGCGAGAACAGCTTCCTGCTCCGGGCTAAGCGTCGTGGCTCTGGCTGATGCTGCCAGTCGTCGTGCGCGCTCGAGGTCACGCATATGCAGAAAAGCAGATGCATAAGCCAGTTTCTGCGACGGGGTCAGACGCCCCCTTAGCCGAGCAAGCTGCATGTCCAGAAGCTGTGAAGCACCAGAAGTATCACCCTTGTCGTAGAGCGCAGTAGCCGCCTGCGCGCCAGGGTGCCGTCTTCATCATCAGCATCGAGAAGATGAGCAAAATAAAAACGCGCCGAATCCCGATCAGACGGCGCGTTCGCGACATCATCCCGAAAAGCCGCGGAACGAAGCGCTGTACGAAGCTCGGGCGTCATGGCCGCAGGCGGCAAAAGCGGCTGAAGTCGCCGTATCGAAGCGTCGTCTCCCGTCTGTGCGGCAAAGAAAAGGGCCGCCTGAATCGCGCCAGGATCATGAGGTGATGCAGCTGCATAAGTGGCGCCATGACCTGCTCGGCATCAGAGCGACGATTTTCCGTTAGCAGTGCCTGAGCATAGTGCAGACGGGACCATGTCGAGAGCGCGTTCTCCTGATCGGCGCGCTGTAGAATGGTCAGCCGTTCAGCTTGAGAGGGGGCCTGCGCTGCCTCGGCTTCAAAAAGCAATGCTGTGAGTTGTGCATTTGAGACAGGACTTTGCTCAAGTACCGTTCGCGCTTCGGCAAATTCGTGCTCATCCATCAGCGCATGCACGAGGCGCTCACGATAAGAGACGCTACGGGGCTGCTCGGTCAAAAGGGTTCTGTAAGCGTCTATCGCCTCCTGACGGCGACCCGTCCGCGCCAGAATGTCGGCCCGCATGGCTCTCAGCCAGCTCTGCTTGGGTGACTGGGCGATCAGTGGATTGATGAGCGCAAGCGTCTCGGCGTAACGTTCCTTACCAAAGAGATAGTTCGCCTTTGCGTAAGTGTCGCTCAGCACAGCGCCGGACGACGCGGCACGCCAGCGCTCAGCAGAGGCAGGATCTGCCGCAATGGCACGACTCAGGAAGGTTTTGGCCTCATTATCACGTTTAAGACGCAGCAATGTCACACCCAGGCCACCGAGCGTGTCGGCATCATTAGGCGAAAGCGTGAGCGCCTGCCTGAACGACATTTCTGCGCTCGAGAGGTTATTTGCGCGCAAAGCGTCCCAGCCCTTTTGTCGAGCGAGTTCTTCCGGCCGCAGAGTGCCGGAGATCTCACGCCCGTGCAGCGCCTGCACATCCTTGTCTTCAGGATGCGCGGCCAGATAGCCGCTGATGATCGGATCGGACGCGGTAGTAGGCGGTAGCCAAAGCACCGATTGACGTGTCGTCCGGCCGATTTCCTGCTTCTGTTCTTCGTTAAGCCCGGGTATTTTGCTCAAGGCTTCAAAACGCTTGATACCCGCGACGCGGGTCTTCTCATCCCACACCAGCGACTGCGCGTAAGCGATCTGATATTCAATATTGTCCGGCGAGCCCATGACAAGCTTGGCAAGACCCTGCTGTGCTTTGGCGCGCTGGTCAGGCACGCCGGCGAGCGTACGGTAATATTCCAGCGCATAAAGAGCCGGCGGGCGGTCAGGAAACGCCCGCATGTAAACTGCAGCAGCCTGGGAGGTGGCCCCTTTGCGGGCCAGCTCTCGCGCATTTTGAATGTCGGAGCCGGGCGCGGCACGAGACTGCAGATCCATATCCAGCAGCCTGCCGGCATCAGGGTCACCTCCCTGATCCCGGATCTGCTTCATGAACTTGCGCGCGCCGGAAATGTCGCCGTCGCGCAGGCTCATTTGCCCCTGTAGCGCAAGGACATCCGGGTTGTTGGGAGCAAGCTGAAGCGCCTGGTTGAGCGCGATGCGCGCATCGTCCGTTCGGCCATGGTCGAACCAGTATCGTGCCCGCTTGATGACCGCGGGCAGGATACGATTGGCATCCAGAGCCTGCAGGAGTGGCGGTGACGTCTGAACGCCCTGCCCCGTCGCTGCGCCGCTCTGAACCGTTTGCGCCGCTGCATAACCCGGTATGGACATCGCGCATACTATAACCGGAAGCGCGACTCTGGACTGTCTGCTTCTCTTATTTGTCACGGCGCAGCTCCTTGGCACGACGTCTGGCATGAGCAGTCAGGATGCGGAAGAGAATCAGAACGCCGAGGCCGACGCCCACCACAGCGAGCAGGATGACCCTGAAGGGATGATTACCCAGATAAAGGTCTGGCCAGAACCAGAAAGGCAGTGATCCCACGGCATAGGTCGGCAGATTCCGCGTTGCGAGAACATGGTTTGCGTTGAGCAGGGAAAGATCGCCCTGGATCATAGGCTGCATTTTCGGATCACGCATTGTCTGGATCAGACGTTCGAGCCCTTGCGGATTTTCGCTGAGCATCAGGAGCATGGTTGCGTCGCTTGAAAAGGGCGAACGCCGCTCGATCAGAACGCCACCATCGCCAAGTGAGGTAGTAGCACGGAGACTGTGCAGTGCCGCCTCGGTGCCCCCCGTCGAATTCTCGCTCAGGCTACGGGAAATAAGGCGGAACGGCTCCAGAAAGGCAGAGCTGGCATAATTCAGGGTGGAGCCGTTGAAGCTGTATGGCGTACCACGCAGGAAACGCTCGACAGCAGACGACGAAGCCCCTGTGTCCATCACGATGAGGTTACGCATCTCGGTCTCGCTCACGGCATCGCTATGCAGCACGCTCACCCCTGAGACCGGGTATTGCGTAATGGCCCCTATCATGCCCATCAGGTCGAGAAAGGCACTTTCCGTCCCTTCGAGCTGTGTGGCGGGCAGAACAACCGCCGTGTCAGAAAGGTCAGCCATGCGGGTGAACGGAAAGCCGGAATTCGCGAAATAGGCCAGGTTTGGCAGCTGCGTGTAGTGATAGGCTCGCGTCAGATCGATCGTCGAATCAGGATCGATGCTCATGCGCAGATCCTGCGTCATGCCACTGCAATCACGACGACCGATCGGGCGTCCCTCAAGGTAGAAGCCAAGCGTATTGGCACCGTACAGTGCCCAGGGAGGAATGGAGACACTGGCAGATTGCGATCGTGAGGAATCTGGCCAGAAGCGTCTCAGCAAGTCGGGCAAATCGGATGGCGGCGCGAGAGAGACGCTTTTCAGATAGATCCCGTTCACGCTCACATCGACATGGGAGCGTTTTCTGTCAACTTCGGTTCCCAGTGGGCCACGCACCTTGAAATGAAGGCTCAGAGGGTGGTCGCGCCAGGTATAGATATCCGGCGTCGTACGGAACGGGACCGAAATTGTGCCCGGCACATAACCATAGCCCTGCAGAACCGAGAGCGAGACCAGATCCCCAATACGTACGGGCTGACTGCGTGTGAGAAAGCCCGGCGCGTCGTATGCCTTGCGTGATGCCAGCGTCACGGGGGGGGCGAGGATGCGTGAGCCATGAGGAAAGCCGTTGCTGCCGAAGACGACCGAGCGTGCAGCAGCCGAAACTTCGTCGTCGGTTCGTCCCGTAACGATCAGCACGGCACCGAACGGGTCGTTGGGATTGACCGTCTCCATAACCGTCGGACCGGAAATCGACGCCTGCCCGGCAAGGTAGTCTCCAAGCACAGTGGAAGGTCCAACGAGAATTGCGTTTCCCGAGGGTGGCATCTGCCTCATGACCGGAAAGCTAGCGCCACGATAGCTGCTGAGTGACCCAAACCAGGACGAGAGCACGGCGGCTGCTTCCAATGTATGGGTGTTGCTCTGCTGCGCGAGAACGAATGGCACACGCGCAGGCGTGAGCACAGCCTCGTTGAAGAAAGGCGCCGGGAGGCTGGCCAGGTCACGCGAGGGAGGCAGAGGAGCCGAGGTGATGGAGAGGCTCGACTGTCCGAGGATCTTGGCCCAGAGGACGGCACTCGTCTGATCGCCGCAGCTGAGGGTGTACTGCCCGGCGAAATGGAAGGTCAGAACGTTATGTTCTCTGAAGAACAGCGGGTTGACCTGAAATGTCATCGGTCCGAATTGCGGCTTGTCCCTGTCGGGATGCACAACACCGATGAACTGGTCGTTCAGGAAGATCGTTACACCGCTACCAGCAGGCAACATGTCGGGTGACAAGGCGCCGTAGAGAGACAGGGTCGCTCCTGTCACGACCTCAGAGGGCGCCACACCGAAATTGAGGCCCTGAATCGGAATCCACGGTGTCATGATCAGCGTATCGGCACTGCCGAGCTGGGTGAAGCTCCAGGACGTCGTGTGAGCGCTCTCCAGCTCTTCATGCGCTGGAAGTGCGGGTGCGGAAGCTGCGTCCGACGTAGTCGCGGGAACCGCTGTGTTTGCCGAAGGCATTGCACCCGTCGAAGTGGCGGCAACCGCAGGTGCAGCACCTTGTGTCTGTGCTGGTGCGGTAGGCAAGCGCGTTTCAGGCGATGCTACCGAAACTGATGATTTGGGCGCAGGAACAGGGGCAAGCGCGCCGGGTAACGGCATCTCAGCGGGGTTCGTCTGTGCAAATGCAGACGTAGACCAGAGAGACAGGGAGGCGACCAGAAATAGCGGTGCAGCGCGCATGATACCGATATTGGGCTTGACCACGACGGCGGTCTTTTGTGGGACCGGCTGGATGACCCGAGGCTTGAGCGCGATGTTGGGCCTCTTCTGCTTGAATGTTTTTGGATTGAGAAGCCCCACGATGCTGTGCAGAATGAGACCAATCGAGCGTGGCAGACTGTCCGGCTTATAATCGGCCCAGCTGGCCCACGCGTCACGTCGCCCGAAGATGACACGCACGATCTGCGCTTCCTGCAAAATCGACGTCGCGGCCCAGCTCAAGGCGAGAATGCCAGTGTCGGTGCACCGGATAATCTGAGCAGGGAGGCTGTACGTTTCGCTTCTGTCACGAACAAATACGGAGACAGGGGCTCCTTTCGTGAAGCCGGTATCAGACGCGTTTCCGTGCAGAAGGCAGCCACCAAAAGACATGTTTTCACTCGTATATTCGAAGAGGCGCCCATCGGCCGATCGGACGGTTACAGGAATTATCATATCGACGCGTGGCGTATTGCGGATCTGCATCGACTCTCGTCCGATAGAAATTGCGGCGAGTACGATAACGATACTGATCGAGATCCAGACGATGTTCATCAACAGGGCGTTCGTAACGATATAATCGTTATGATTGTGCAGTAAACGGAATGCGCCGATGCCGAGTGTCCCCAGGAGAATGATCGCGAGATAGAAATTGGGATAGATCGCCCCCCAGTCGAGATAGGATCTGTCCAGAATTCCACCTTTTTCGGTGACGTTGAATTTTCCGCGGCGCGGAAAAATGAGCGTCATGACGGTCACGCGCGCGAGGAACGGTGCGAGTGTCGTCTCGTAAACTTCGCTCCAGAGAGAATATCGCCAGTTACGATTCGTTCTTGCGGAGGTAAGAACGCTATGGATCAGATGAGGCATTGCATAAATGGCAATTGCGAAAGGCGACGCGTCTATCAGGGTCTGATTGAAGATCAGATAGGCGATGGGCGATGTAAGAAAGATAAGCCGCGGAATTGCGAACAGGAAGCTTGCAATGGCAGAAAAATAGCAAAGACGCTGAGCGAAGTTGAGGCCCGGCCCGAACAGGGGATTATCCAGTCGGAAGATCTGCAACATGCCGCGCGCCCAGCGCATACGCTGGCCGACGTGGAGAATGAGACGCTCAGTCGCCAGCCCGGCTGCAAGCGGTTTGGCAAGATAGGCGGTCGACCACCCCTTGCGCTGAAGTTTCAGCGCCGTATGCATGTCTTCGGTAACGGTTTCAACAGCGACGCCACCGACTTCCTGAAGCGCCGTGCGTCGGATGACTGCGCACGAACCGCAAAAAAACGTAGCGTTCCAGAAATCATTCCCATCCTGAATCAAGCCGTAGAAAAGATTACCCTCCGGCGGCACGAAGGCGCCGTGAGAGAAATTCCGCTGAAATGGATCTGGGGAATAGAAATGATGTGGCGTCTGAATGAGAGCGAGGCGGGACTCAGTCAGGAACGGGCCGACAGTCTCCTGGAGGAAAGTGCGCTTGGCAATATGATCGCAATCGAAGATGGCAATGAGTTCACCCTTCGTCAGGGTCATGGCATGGTTGAGATTACCAGCTTGGCATGATTATGCTCGGACCTGGCGATGTAACCCGCGCCGCAGGACTCTGCAAATTCTCGAAACTTTTCGCGATGTCCGTCGTCCAGTAGATAGACGTTGATCTTGTCGCTCGGCCAATCCAGCCCCAATGCTGCCAACACGGTCTGTCTTACAATCCTGAGCTCTTCATTATAAGTCGGGATGTAGATGTCGACACTCGGCCAAAGCGACGTATCCGGCGGAAGCGGGACGACCTGACGTCGCAGCGGATGGAGAGACTGGAAATAGCTCAAAATGAGCATCATGAAAGCATAGATCTCTGCCGTCACGAGAACCGTGCCCAGAACCGATTGCGTCCAGGAACTGAAGTTCAATGTTTCGGTGAGACGCAGCTTAGATAACGCAGCGAAACAATGACTGACAGACCTTTCAGAACAAGCGTCGCCCTCGGCCCAGGATAGCGATTTACAAAGATAAACAGGCCAATACCGACGAAACAGACAATGGTCTGCCCTGCCAGATTGAGATGAACGAACGCCGCCAGAATGACGCATAGCAGCGCAAAAGCGACCAGCAACGACCGCATGAGAGCCTGGCTCGGCGATAGATGGGCGCTGTCGACCCAGGTTTCGAGGGCCGCGATACCGTTTCTGACGTGCTTCATTCCCGCCCCCGTTCTTAGTGGAGATTTTCGACGGTCTGGATCAATCCTGTTCCCACGGCCTCGATATCGACTGCAGCGCGTGAATACGGGGCGTATTGCTGGACAAGTTTCTGGCTGGCAAAAGCCTCACCGATATGCTCGTCCCTGCAGATCGTGCCGAGTAACATCCCGCCAAAACGCCGAATGATCTTGGGCATTGCCATCGCGCTTACCCGATTGAGCGGATCGAACCGATTGACGACGACGCGATGCACAAAAGAAGCCGGCTGGCCCGGCTCGATCCCATAGCAACTTGCGGAGTGAATCTCGGGAATGAGCGAAATGCACGATGCTTCAGGTGTCATGACCGTCAGCACGATATCCGCAAGTGGCAGAATGGTTGAAAAGGCAACCGAGTAACCGGGGGACGTATCAACTATGACGATCGTGTCCGGCAGCGCCGCCAGCGCCGCAATTTCGTGCGACAATAGCTGAGGGTGACGCCGGACAGCGTGCTCGAACTCGGCCTGCAGGTGAATGGACTGAGACCCAAACGGGTACACCAGTACATTGCTTGCACTGCGTACGGCAGCATCATCCCAGCTCTGGCCCGCCTCGATGCTGTTAACCAGGCCATAACGCAGCGCCATCGGAATTCCGAAATGCAGCCGCAATGCGTTCTGCGGATCGAGATCGATAGCAATGACACTGGACTGGCCAGTGCGTCGCAACTCATCAGCAAGATGCGCTGCGACCATTGTTTTCCCTACACCGCCTTTGGGGGAGGCTACGCAAATGAGAGTCATTTTATCTTATTCTTGTCCCCGATAGGATCAGAACCGATTTTTGTTCTAGCGCCGGAACATTCCGCGAAGGCGTGGTTGAGCTTCACTCTTTTCTGGTGTCGCCGAACGCAGAAGCATAAATACCTCGCGAAGTGACATTTTTCGCCAAGGCAGAGGTGCTTCTTCGACATCCACATGAGGCACGGGTCGTTCCAAAGGCGCCTGGACTGCCGCTTCAGAGCGCGTGAAACCGCGCATTGTTCGGGGCGCCTCTGCAGCTGGCGGATGATCCGCCGACCTGGAAGACGCTCGCGCAGCCTGCTGGGGCGCGATCGCTTCCTGAACGCGCGGCGGCACAGATTCCATCGAGGTCATTTTGGTTTCGACACTTTTAGCCGGCTCTTCAGCTGTCGTATCAACGACCGGCGGCAAGGTATTCATACGCGCAAACGCGTTGAAATCCTGGAAACCGTCGTCGTCTGGCGCGGGATGGTCGCCCGAAAAGGAGTCTTCTAAGATTTTGAATCTGTCCGGCATTACACCATCTCCATAGCTGCGATTCGTGCTTGCAGGGTCAGAGAAGCAGAATAATAATCACTGCTTTCCTTGATGCTTGGCAGGTTTTGCAACGCATCTGGTCCGTTCAAGGCGAACATGAAGACCGCCTTGAAGCCTGGGGGTGCGTTGTAATTAGACCGTTCACCCGTCTTGAGGTCTATCCACCCCGGTAGTCCGTTCATGGTGTAGTTCTGACTCACCGCATACAGCGCCTGTGTCAGGCTGACTGGCATATAGTTCGCCCATTTCAGATACAACGGGATACGGATCGCATCATATGAGAAGCGCGCTGGGAAACCCGTCGCGGGGAAGATGCGCTCCGACTTCCGGTCAATCGACAGCCAATCGGGTGGAAGTCCCCAAAGGCCAAATCGACTGGACTGGACCAGTTGCTGCCCGGAATCGATAAGCCCAGCCCAGGGACCGGACGGATCAAGACGTGCCGCTCTCTGCAAGGCGGGAATGTTGTAATAGGACAGGTTGATCACGACGCTCTTGGGTCGGTCAAATCCTTTCGCACCAGGGAGGAGGACAATACGACTACCTACCTTCCGTACGCATTTCTGGCCAAGATCTTTGATGATTGCCTGAGCCTGCTGCGCATAATCCTCACGGCCCCACAAGATTGCCGCGCGACGAAGCGCCCATGCAATCATGAGATCGCCGTCAGATGCATTGTTTGTATCCGTAATGTGCGGAGCTGACGGGGTCCAGCGCCAGCTGTGCAGATAGCCGTCCTTGTGTTTGAGGGTTCCCTGCGTCCAGGCCCACATCGTCTCGAATGCGGAACGGTCATTGAAAGTCGACGCGAAGAACAGACCGTACCCCTGCCCCTCCGAGTGTGAAATCCCGTTATTGCCCGTGTCGACAATGCGTCCGTCCGGCTGTAGAAAGCGAGACTTATAAAGCTCCCAGTCCGGGTCAGAAGACGACGACGCCCTCGCCCTTGTTGCGCCGACACCTGTGAACAGAGCACTCAGCGCGAGCGAGTCACGACAGAAGTGACGTCTGGCCTGTAAACGGCGCATTAACGATCTTTCGAATAGAGCAGCATTGTTGCCGCGGTTTGTGTCACGATCTTTTCCCTAGGATCAATGTGACGTCAACACTTTGTGTGTTTCGTTAAGATTTTTCGCGAGCTTGTCACTAAAATGCCATTTAATCTATATTTCCGTTAATATACGCCTTGGCGATCGTCCCAGAGGTTGACGAAATCACCCGACATTTTCCGCGACGAATCGTCACGCATCTGGAGAAGTTTCGAACACAGAACGCATGATAAGCAGGCTGACTTAACGGAAAGTATCTAGCCGAGCGATTTATATGGATAATTACGAAGCTAGCAGAAACCTGTACCCGAGCCTCAAGGTAGCAATGTAACGCCAGCATAATCCTGACTCGTCATCCACATGTGTAGATGGTGGCACCTTGCTGGCGGCAGGGCATATTTCCAGCCGGAAGCGACAATAGCGCCTGTCACTCTCACTGCATTTTTCTTTGTTTTCAGGCGAGCGGTCGGCGCAGCGTCTGCACAGGGAAGGTCAGGCGATATTCTGTCCCGTCGTCTGACGATATGTCCAGGGTTGCGCCCAGCTGACGGGCAAATCCGCGCACCAATTGCAGCCCTATGCCTTCGCGCTTCTCCTTATCCTCCTGCGTCGTATTGGAGAGGCCTATACCGTCATCTCTGACAACGAGGGTTGCGGTCTCGCTGTGTCTGTGAAGTGAGATATAGACAGACCCCGAACGTCGCTTGGAAAGGCGTAACGAAGAGCATTTGTGACGACTTCTGTTACGATCAGCGAAAGCGGCACCGCCTGATCAGGCGTAATTGGAACGTCCTGAACATCGAGGGAGAGGCTGATTCTCCCCCGGTTTACTCTATTATTCGCTGTAAAGATCTGGCTCGCCAGTTCTTCAAGAAACGCCCGAACGTCAAGCGTAGATAATCCACCCTCGGGATAGAGGTGTCGATGTAGTGTCGCCAATGACCTTACGCGATCACGCACAAGATGAAACTCTTCACGCGCCTCGGGAAGTTTGATGCGGTTGGCTTGCAAATTGAGTAACGAGGCAACGATCTGCAGGTTATTCTTCACCCGATGATGGATCTCCTTGATCAGGAGATCCTGTTGTTTGGCTGCTCTCTGCAAACGTGCCTCATGGCGGTCAAGACGACGCGTAGCGCGACTGAAAGCGCGCTCCATCTGGCGAATTTCAAGGGGAAGAGATCTCGGCAAGTCAGGCTGGAAGGTGCCGTGCCGCCGCCAGTCGGCAACACTGAAGGCAAGTTTCTCCAAGGGTTCGACCAGATAGCGCTGCGCGGCCAGCGCGACGAGCAGTAACTCGACGACGAGGATCAGAACGATAAGCGTGACCCGCGCTAGAAAAAGCTGCAAGGCTCTCGCTTCCGCCAGACTTCGCACTGACACGGAAACAATACTCGCGGGCCCGTAACCCGGTGCAAGCGTGTAGTAAGTGCCCCCGACCTCGAAGTGATCAACGCGCTTGTTGGACTGGAGGTCCCGATCAAGTCGTGCAGTAGCTTCCGGCAACCACGGGTTGGCGATTTTCTGGTTTGGCGTGAGTGCAACCGGTACTGCCCCAGGTGTATACACCCAAAGATCTGTCGCTCCGCTATCGGGGTCCGAAGGCGGATGGGCGTATTGAGCCAGCGTTACAAGCTGCGGATTTACGAGAGAACGAAACGCGACGAGGCGTCCAGACACCGTTCCTCCCGAGCGATCGATATAATTCAGCGGAACATTGATACGAATGATCGGACGAGGCCCCTTGAGAATGACCTCGACACCGCTCTCGTTGCCCACGTCTTCTCCCGAGTTGGCTGGTCGCACCAAAGACAGACGAGTTTCGTCACACACGATCTCACCCGACGCGACTTCCTTCGACGCTGCGACGACTTTACCCGATTGATCTACCAAAGCGAGCGAGCAGTAGTGCTGCTGGTTGATAGACTCAACGAGTAAAAGGGCGCGCGAGGCAATCTCCTCGTGAAGACCGATCCGTGCCAGAATTTCGAGCGCCCCATGCGCACGGCCAAGGTCGGCAGCAATCTCGTGACGCGCGCTGATCGCGTCCGCCTGAATTCGCTCAAAGCTGTTATTGGAGGTGGCTACGTAGGTGTGCCAGGCAAGCACCCCGGCTACGCAGGCGAGAGGCAGCGAAGTGCAGACGATTAAAGCCATCACACGAGAGCCGACAGTGTCGAACAAACCAGGTCGCAAGCGTGAGCCCTTGAACGAAGAGAGAAAGGAGACGGTCACCCGCCCTTCTTTCGGTTAGTCATCGCGCCAAGCTGCGGCTGGCCATCATGACGACCTGTCGTCGCGGTCTTCCTCAATGAGACGAAGCAGTTCCTCAGGGATTGGTTCGCTGGCAACATCGTCAAAGAGCTGATGCAAACCGCGCTTGAGCCATATGTCGAACGGGCTGTCACTCTCGTGAGAGTGGGTCTCCTGGCGGGACTTCTCCGGCGCGCCGTCCTTTCCCCCAGTCATATCATCACCCCAACAAAAGAAATCGACCCATGCGTTTCTAACAAAGGTTCGGCTCACGAGTTGCACGCTGGAAATTTAATCAGGGCAATTTGAACAAAAAGAAAGCCCCAATTGCACTTGAGGGGAATGATCCACGATCATTCCCCTCAGGATTTTGCATAGATGTCGCACTATTGAGTCTCTGCTCAAAAGAAACGTCTACTTTACCATTCAGAACGTGAAAAGATCGTCAGACTTCAGACCCTTACGCCGGCGATCATCGAGCGTAGCGCGAAGCGCTGCAACCTTGACGCGGAGCTTATCATTGGCGGGCAAATCTCCGGTCATCCAGGCTTCGAGCTGACGGCGAGCGCGGAACACGCGGCTTTTGGCAGTTCCGACAGCGCAACCCGTTGCTTCTGCGAGAGCCTCGTAGCTCATGCCTGAACAACGACCATCACAAGAGCCTCGCGCTGGTCTGAAGGGAGGCGCGACAGTGCCATGGACAGATCTTTGAGTGCCAAGCTGTCTTCATGCGTTGCATTACTGGCGAAGGAAGATGCAGGCACATCGTCAATGTCAGTTGTCTCGCGACGCTTACGCAGATCAGAAATGAAGCGATTGCGAAGGATACGATGCATCCATGCAGAGAAATTCGTACCCGGAATGAAGCTGTCCTGAGCAGCCAAGGCGTTGCAGACTGCGTCCTGCACCAGATCCTCGGCAGCAGAGCGGTTCCGCGTCAGGGAAAGCGCCTGAATACGCAGTTTGGGGAGAATCTGGATAACTTGGTCGTGGAAGCTGGTCATGCGAAAATCCTTCTTCGCTCAGTGCTTTTCATCCCACCAATGAATGGCGCGAAAGATCGGTTGCATCAGATTGCAATTTTTCGAACTTATTTTTTCACAACCCTGCAATCCGTTGTCGCAAGCGAACCGGTTCGCGATCAGACGGGGGGAGCATCGGAGGCGTGCATACCTGGAAGCGCTGCGAGTTCCGCCAGCTTCGCCCTCGCGCGCGAAACACGTGCTTTCATTGTACCAACCGGACAAAGGCAGATCTCGGCGGCCTCCTCATAGCTCATCTCCTGCGCGCCCACGAGAATGAGTGCCTCACGCAGGGTCTCGGGTAGTCGCCAGAGAAGCACGGAGAGGTCGTGCACATGATCGTGATATCCTTGAGCGCCTTCTCCACCCTCTTCGCTACCCTGCGAAATTTCCGAAAGGATTTCACTCTCCTTCACCTTGCGGCGCTTCTGCTCGTAGAAAATATTGCGCAAAATGGTGAAGAGCCAGGCTTTGATATTTGTCCCCTCGACAAATTGAGCGCGCGCGCCCAAGGCGCGGAGAACTGTATCCTGCACGAGGTCATCCGCTGATGTGACATCTCTTGTCAGGTAGCGAGCAAAGCCGCGCAGGTCGGAGAGATGCACAGCGATGCCGCGTCTCACAGGGTCCAGACTGCCCGACTTGTCGCCCCTGTTCATGGGGTGGTCCACACTCAGAGCGCGGTCTCCTCGATATGGGTCACAGCATTCCTCTTTGCTGAAGCGTGGAAAAGTGCCATCCTGACGCGACAGGCCGCGTCTTGTTCGCGAATTTTTTCGGAGCTTCGTTACTCAATGGTCGATGCAGAGCGCCAAGACCTTATACAAGCCTTGCCCTTTGCGCGACGTTTTGCAAGGGCTCTTGAAGGCAATCAGAAACAGGGTGATCAGCTGGTCGCCCTCGCGTTGAGAGATATGGTCACCCGCAAGGGCGGGCACGATATCAACAAACGCTTTCGTCTCTACCGGTCTATTATTGAGTGTCACAGACAGGACAATGAGGTGCTGAATAAGCCTTCCTCTCTATCTTTGACCCAGAAACTGGTGCTGTTGCTCACCTCGCTGGAAGAGGTGCCGCTCAGTGCTGTCGCGTTGATCCTGGATCGGAGCGAGAGTGAAATTCTCGCTGAGATCGCTCAGGCGAATGATGGTTTGCGTTCTGTCGCTGAAACAAGTGTGCTCATTATCGAGGATGAGCATTATTGCCATGGATATTCAGGATGTCGTCCAGCAATGTGGGCATCGCATCGCTGGCGTGGCGTACACGGAAGCAGATGCGGTGCGTATCGCCAAGGAAACGAAGCCAGCTCATTCTCGCCGATATCAATCTCGGCGGTGGCGGCGATGGTATGCATGCGGTTGGTCGCATCATGAAAGATCACCAGGCACCCGTCATTTTCGTGACCGCCTATCCCGAGCGCCTTCTCACGGGTGAGCAGGAAGAGCCCTCTTTCATCATCACCAAGCCTTTTGAGCCAACCACGCTCGCCATCACGACCTACCAGGCCGTGACCGGAGGACTGAAATCGATCTGACTTGCATCGTGCGGATCGGTGCGACACATAGCTTATGGCTGCACCGATCCTTCACCTTCGCAATATCGTTTATTCTCTTGGGGGGCGTCCGCTTCTGGACGGCGCCGAAATCGGGGTTGCCCCCGGCGAGAAGCTCTGCCTCGTTGGGCGTAATGGTTCAGGAAAATCAACGCTCCTCCGCATTGCCGCAGGGGAGATCCTGCCTGATTCAGGCCAGTGCTTCGTTCAGCCCGGCATCAAGATCGTCTATCTGCCGCAAGAGCCTGATCTTGCGGCTTTTCCTACCAGCTATGACTACGTCGCTCAGGATCTTCCACCCGAAGAAGACTATCTCGCCCGCAGCATGCTCGCCGAGCTTGGCCTGACCGGAGAAGAGAGTACGTCCACGTTGTCGGGCGGTGAAGCGAGGCGCTGCGCCCTCGCCCGCGCGTTGGCCGCTCGACCTGATCTGCTGCTCCTGGACGAGCCCACAAACCATCTCGACCTGCCCACCATTACGTGGCTGGAGCGAGAGCTTGCCTCGATGCGCTCGGCCATGATCGTGATCAGCCACGACCGACGTCTTCTTGAGACGCTCTCGCGCGCCGTGGTCTGGCTGGAGCAAGGCATCACCCGCCGACTCGATCAGGGCTTCGCGCGTTTCGAAGACTGGCGCGAGGAAGTACTCGCTCTGGAAGAGCTGGCCGCTCACAAGCTCGACCGCGAGATAGCGCGGGAAGAGGACTGGATGCGCTACGGCGTCACTGCGCGACGCAAGCGCAACGTGCGTCGCGTGGCAGAGCTGGCCGGTCTGCGTTCCAGACGCAAGGAAATCGCCAGCCAGTTCCGGGGCGCGCTCAAACTGACCGTCTCCGAGGCCGAGAGCACCGGCAAGCTCACAACTGTCGCCGAGAATGTCACCAAGGGCTTCGGCGATCGCATCGTGGTGAGAGACCTCGATCTTCGTGTGCTCAGAGGCGACAGGCTGGGGATCGTCGGCGCAAACGGCATGGGCAAGACGACGCTTCTCCGGCTCCTGACCGGTGAAGATCAGCCCGACAGCGGACGTGTGCAGATCGGGCCGTCAACATCGCTCGTGACACTGGACCAGCGTCGCGCAAGCCTCGATCCCAACCTCACCCTTGCCGACACCATGACAGGCGGCAGCGGCGACATGGTTCAGGTCGGCACCGAGAAGCGTCATGTCATCGGATATATGAAAGACTTTCTGTTCCGGCCCGAGCAGGCACGCACGCCAGTCGGCGTACTGTCTGGCGGTGAGCGCGGGCGCCTCGCGCTAGCCTGCGCCCTCGCCCAGCCGTCCAATCTTCTGGTGCTTGATGAGCCGACGAATGATCTCGATCTGGAGACGCTCGACCTGCTTCAGGAAATGCTCGACGATTATCCGGGCACTGTCTTGCTCGTCAGCCATGACCGCGACTTTCTCGATCGCGTAGCGACCTCCGTCCTTGTGGCGCAGGGTGAAGGTCAATGGATCGAATATGCGGGCGGCTATAGTGATATGCTGGCGCAGACAGGCGGCGCAGCCCCTGCGGAGCGGGGAACGGCGGCAGGGAACCTCAAGGAAAGAACTGATTCGGATAAAAATGCCGCAAAATCAGGAAAGTCGAGCAAGAAGCTAAGCTATAAGGACAAGCTGGCCTTGGAAAAGCTTCCGCAGGAAATCGCCAGGCTCGAAAAGCTGATCCAGTCTCAGCGTGATATTCTGTCGGATCCGAGTCTTTATACTCGCGACCCCAAAAAATTCGCCAAGGTCAGCGACGATCTCACCCAGGCCGAAATCGCTCTGACCGAAGCAGAAGAATCCTGGCTTCTGCTCGAAATAAAGAAGGAAGAGGTCGAGACCGGCGCCTGAGAGGCTCCAGCGCCTTTCAGGTATTGATCAACCCGGAAAGCTCCATGGTTGTCCGGGAAGCATCCATGCTGGCTTTGACCCTGATGGCAGCATCCAGCGCCTGATGCCGGCTTCAGCGTTGACGAGGATCGGCGCCCCGTCGAGACATGATGCCGCGAAGGCATCGTGCTCCGCGGCAAGGCAGTCGCAATCTTTCCACTTTAACGCCTCGCGCCTGAAACCGCCCGTTCCCGGCAAAGGTAATCCACGCTTGCGGCCTATCATGGTCAGTTCCTGCTGCACGAAGTCAGCAGAAAGATACCCCTCCTCGGAAAACACGCGCATACGACGCTCTGTCTTGAGCGAGATGCGGCTGGCTGAAATCGATGCCACGCAGCCATTGGCGAACCGGACGCGGGCATTGGAGATATCTTCATGCTCGCTCGACACGGCCACCCCTACCGCATCGATTGATTCGATAGGCGAGTCCACGAGTGAGAGCACAAGATCCAGATCGTGGATCATCAGATCGAGAATGACAGAAACGTCGGTCCCGCGCGGCTTGAAGGGCGCGATACGAGTAGCTTCAATATAGAGTGGCTTGCCGATCCTCTCGGAGATGGCCCGATGCTCCGAAGAATAGCGAAGCAGATGACCCACCTGCAGCACACATCCCGTTTCTCTCGCAAGTGCGGCCAGAGCATTGGCTTCCTCAAGAGTTGCGGCAATCGGCTTCTCGACCAGAACATGCCGTCCTGCTTTCAGACAGGCCGCAGCGACAGGAAAGTGATGCTCTGCAGGCGCCGCCACGATGACGGCATCGACCTGCGCAATCAATGCCTCGAGAGTCTCCGCGACCGCGCAGCCCACTTCCCTGGCTACACTCCCCGCTCGCGTCGGATCAGGGTCGAAAAGCGCGATAAGGGTCTCTCGGGGGCAGTCACGCACCTTGAGAGCATGAAACCGGCCGAAATGTCCGGCGCCGACAATTCCGACCTTCAGCATCTGTTTTCCTGGCTCTTGAGCAACTGAATTCATGTTTTTGGTGTAGCAGGGCGCAGAGGGAGGTTGCAACGCGCTGCGCCACCCGGCATCTTCCCGCAGCCTGACCGCCCTGCGGTAGTTTTTGATCTCCGGTCGTTACAAAGAAGGACGCCGCTCAGTTCGATGATGTACTATAGTCGGCCTACCATGCTGGGAGTTCTCGGGGTCTGTTTCCTCGGGCTTCTGCTCTGCCTGCCCAATTTCATGCGCGCGCCCTCGCCCAAACTCCCCTGGCATCAGATCCATCTGGGTCTTGATCTGCGGGGCGGCTCCTATCTTCTGCTTCGACTCGATCAGCAGAGCCTCGTCGATGATCGCCTGCAGAGCCTTGAAGATCAGGCCAAACAGGCGCTCATCGAGAAAAATCTCGGTTATCGCGATTTTCGCAAGGATGATACGGCCCGTACGCTCAGCTTTCTGCCACGCGATGCGAGCGAGGCACAGGCCAGCCTCGCTGCCCTGTCCAGCCTGACCGGGACCGGAAACGAAGTCGCGGCTGCGCTGGATCACGACCGGCTCGTTTTGACTTTGAACGAAACGGCTCTGAAAGCGCGCGCCCGCGAGGCCGTCAGTCAGTCGATTGAAATCGTGCGGCGTCGCATCGACGCGACGGGCGCGGTTGACCCGGAGATAACCCGCCAGGGCGACGACCGTATTGTGGTGGAGTTGCCCGGTATCAGTGACCCCGAGCACATCAAGCGCCTGCTGGGCACGACTGCCAAGATGACGTTCCGCCTGCTTGCCGGCAGCGCAGGCGGCAATATCGCGCCACCGGGCGCCACGATGCTGCCCGATCTGAGCGCTGGCAATACACTCCTTCCGGTCATGGACCATGTTGAGGTCGACGGTGCTGCGCTCACCAATGCAGGCGCGACGATCGACCAGCAGACGGGAGAATGGGCAGTGAGCTTCTCGTTCAACCGAGCGGGGGCGAGCGCCTTCGCTCGCACGACCACCCAGAATGTCGGGCGCCGTTTTGCGATTGTGCTCGATAACAAGGTGATAGAAGCCCCGGTGATCCGCACACCGATCACGCAGGGTAACGGTCAGATCACCGGAAACTTCAACGCGCAGGCAGCGACTGATCTCGCTGTGATGCTGCGTGCCGGTGCGCTGCCCGCGCCTCTCGCCGTGATCGAGCAACGGTCTATCGGTCCGTCTCTCGGTGCTGATTCCATCCGTGCCGGCGCGATCAGCCTGGGCATCGGTTTTGTGCTCGTCATTCTGTTCATGGCGTTCTTCTATGGACGCTTCGGTCTCTATGCGAATGTCGCGCTGCTCGCGAACCTTGTTCTGATGACGGCCATTCTCTCGCTGTTCGAAGCCACGCTGACCCTGCCGGGTATGGCGGGTATGCTGTTGACTTTGGGTATGGCCGTCGATGCCAATATCCTGATCAATGAGCGCATCCGCGAAGAGGTGAAGCGCGGTCGCACGCCGCTTGCCGCCATGCAAGCCGGTTTCGAGCGCGCATCCTCGACCATCATTGACAGTAACGCCACGGCCTTTCTGGCCCATGTGATGCTGTTCGTTTTCGGCACAGGCCCTGTGCGTGGCTTCGCACTGACGATCACGATCGGTATCGTGACGACGCTCTTCACCACCATGCTGCTGTCACGCTTGCTGATGGTGCGCTGGTACGCCCTCACCCGTCCAACAGAATTGCCGGTCTGAAGCGATGCTCTCACGTCCCCTTTTCCGCTTCGTCCGCGAAGACAAGCATATCCCGTTCATGCGTGGCCGCTTTGCCGGCCTCGCAACATCGGCCATTCTCTCGGCGCTCTCCGTCGTGCTGTTCTTCGTGCCGGGCCTCAAGCTCGGCCTCGATTTTCATGGCGGCATCGTGGTGGAAGCCCAGACCCAGGGCCCGGCTGACTTCGACAAGCTCCGCCATGCGCTTGCCGCCCATCAGGTCACCGCTGCCGGTCTGCAGAAATTCGGTGCTGATAACGACGTGCTCATCCAGCTCGATACGCCTCCGCCCGGCCCGAAGCAGGAGGCCGCCACACAGGCACTGGTCGATGAGGTGCGTCATGCCGTGGTTGAAGCGCAGCCGGGCACGCAGGTGCTGCGCGCAGATGCTGTAGGCGCCTCGGTCTCGAGCGAATTGTTCCGCAACGGCCTACTGGCGCTCGGGTTGAGCCTTGTGATGATCCTGATCTATATCTGGGTGCGTTTCGAGTGGGAGTTCGCCGTGAGCGCCGTGATCACACTCGTACTCGATCTGACCAAGACCGTCGGGTTTCTGGCGATCACGCGCTTTCAGTTCGATCTGGTTATGGTGGCCGCGATCCTGACGATCCTTGGCTATTCGACCAATGACAAGGTGGTGGTCTATGACCGCGTGCGTGAAAACCTGCGTAAGTACCGAACCATGCCCTTGCGTGAGCTGCTCGACCTGTCGATCAACGAGACGCTGAACCGCACGCTGGGCACCTCGATGACCGTCTTTCTCGCAGCTCTGCCGCTTGCGGTTTTTGGCGGGCACAGCCTGTCGGGTTTCGCGACAGTCATGCTGTTCGGTATCGTCGTAGGCACGTCTTCATCAATCTTCATCGCCGCGCCACTTCTGCTGCTCATGGGTGAAAAACGCCTTCGTCGCAGCAAGGCGCCTTAAGACAGGCATCAGTGAGACACAAAAAAGGGGCCACACAGGCCCTTTTTTTATACCGCCTGTCCACTCAGGGGCCGGCGGGTGTCGATGCGACCTGCTTCAGCCCCTCGGCAGGCTGTGGCACGGGGGTCGCAAAATCCAGTATCTGGACAATACCGGCATCGGCGAGACGAAAGTTTTGGTCCGTGGGCGAATACGCTGCCTGCCTGATAAGCTGCCACGTATTGTGATCGATGGCGATCAGGTGCGCGATCTCCGGCTTGGTGGCCTTATGCTGCAAAATTCGCGTGATCATGCCATGTTCGGCCATCCCATTTGCAATGGCGTAGCTTGTCAGCAGAACGCTTGGAGAGCGGTTTTGCAGAATGGCATCTTCGCCCTTCCCGGCACAGGCGGAGAGCAGAGCGAAACCACAGAGCAGGGTCGGAGCGAGAAAACGGCGCATCACATGATCATGCGCTCAGATGCCGCGCACGCCAAGTCGGCGTGCGCAGGGAAAAATCAATTGGTGTCTTTTGCAATCAGGTCGCGAATTTCGGTGAGCAGAACCTCGCTCTTCGTCGGTGCCGGGGGAGCGGAAGGCGCGGCTTCCTGCTTGCGCTGGAAGCGCGAAACCAGCTTGATGAGCCAGAACACGGCAAAGGCCACGATCAGAAACTGGATCACAACATTCAGGAACACGCCGATATTGATCGTAACCGCACCGGCCTTCTGTGCCTCTGCAAGCGTGGGTAGAACCGGCCCCTTGAGAGTGACGAAGATGTTTGAGAAGTCGATGCCTCCGGTCAGCAATCCGATACCCGGAGTCAGGATGTCCTTGACGAGACTGGTCACGATCGAAGTGAAGGCAGCACCGATGATGATACCGACCGCCATGTCGATGACGTTGCCACGCATGATGAATTTCTGGAACTCTGCAATCCAGCCGGGCGTGTGCAGCTTTGATCTCAGATCGGCCATAGGATATCCTTTTCTTTCTTGAAACGAGCGGAAATACGAGCTTCCCCACGCGGATTGTATTGCCCGGCGGGCGGCTTCGGCTCGGAATGTGGGATAAAAGAGCTCTACGGGGTAGAAAAAACACTGGAGAGGTAAAAGTTTCTGCGTTTTTGTCGTTCCCCTGACCGTTTCTTTCCGTTATAGCCCCGCCATCCGCTCCGGTCGGCATCGGAGCTCACTACCAAGGACACCCAACATGAAATCCGGCATCCACCCCGACTATCACGAAATCAACATCATCATGACCGATGGCACCGAGTTCAAGACGAACTCCTGCTACGGCAAGCCTGGTGATACGCTGCGTCTCGACGTCGACCCGAAATCTCATCCGGCCTGGACTGGCGTGCAGCGCATGCTCGACACCGGGGGCCAGGTTGCCAAGTTCAACAAGCGCTTCGCCGGTATCGGCGCCCGCGCCGCCAAGAAGTAATCCAGGCGCTCCTTCCCGGGCAGGATCTTGTCCTGCCCGGAAACGATCCTACATGCAGGTTGTCGCGATGCCCTCAAGGGGTCGAGACATTACCCTCATGCAGCACGGCCTGCCATCATGGAGGCGTGCTGTTGGATCTGCCTTGAAGGAGGTTCACACCATGTCTTACGATTTTGCACCGCTTCTCCGCTCCGCGATCGGTTTCGACCGCCTGGCGCGCCTCGTCGATGACGCCGTGTCGAACGCGCCCGCCAATACGAGCTACCCCCCCTACAATATCGAAAAAGCATCCGATGACGTTTATTGCGTGACCATGGCGCTTGCCGGTTTCGGACCGGAGGATGTCGAAATATACCTCGCCGACAACCAGTTGATCATCAAGGGCAGCGCCCCCCGTCATGTCCGTGCTGGCGAGATCTTGCATCGCGGCATAGCAACACGCGCTTTTGAGCGGCGTTTCGCCCTGGCCGATCACATCGAGATTGCCGGTGCCGAACTCGTTAACGGGTTACTGACCATCACCATATGCCAGGTGACGCCTGAGGCGCTGAAGCCGCGGCGTATTCCCATCACTCTGGGTGCAACGCGCCCCGTGACCGCACCGCCGTCCAATACGCTGCAGAAGACCTCTGTCGGGCACGCCGCCTGAGCCTTGCAGGCTTTCGCGCGATACTCCATGGGCGCGCCGATGATGACGTCCGAACGCATCGGTTTTTTACCCATTTTGACGCGGAAGGGCTTGACCCTTCCGCGTTTCGCAGACCATATCAGCGCAGACTTTGCAATGCATCCAGCAGGTGCCGTGCAGATCACCCCGGCCCGCCGGGGCGTCACATTTCGATCGGTGCCTGCTGGAGCGACGCTCCTCACGCAGGATAGACCGAGATGACCTTGCCGCTTATGCCGAAAGCCACCGCTGTGTGGCTGATCGACAAGACCGCCCTCACCTTCACTCAGATCGCCGAGTTCTGTGGTATGCATCCGCTCGAGGTGCAGGCCATTGCCGATGGTGAAGTCGCTGCTGGCATCAATGGCTATGACCCGGTCAAGAACAACCAGCTGACGCAGGAGCAGATTACGCGCTGCGAGGGCAACCCCGATCTTCGCCTGAAGCTCTCTGCAAAGGCCAACCCGGTCGCGCGTCGCGCCAAGGGCGCACGTTACACGCCCATCGCTCGTCGTAATGACCGCCCGGATGCCATTGCCTTTGTGATCCGCCAGTTCCCGCAGCTTTCCGAACTGCAGGTCATCAAGCTTCTTGGCACCACGAAAGACACCATTGCCAAGGTGCGTGATCGCCAGCATTGGAACAGTGCCAACATCAAGCCGCGCGATCCGGTGATCCTGGGTCTGTGCAGCCAGACCGATCTGAACGCCGCCGTGCAGTCTGCCAATGAGCGCCTTGCCCGTGAAGGGCATACTGTGCCCGTCGTCGCGGAATTGTCAGACTTCGGCGACGGTCAGAACTAAGAAGAGATGGCACCAGCCGCCAACCCTGTTGTAGGCTTTTGGGGTTGGCGCCTGTCATTCAAGCGGAAAGAGAACGATGCTCGTTGATCATGAAGTCATGCTTCGCCGTTTGCATGAGCTCCGTAGCGAGCACCGCGACCTCGATACGGTGATAGACAGGCTGGTGCAGCATCCTCTTAATCAGCTGCAATTACAGCGGCTCAAGAAGCGCAAGCTCGTCCTCAAGGACGAGATCAACTTCATCGAGAACCGCCTGATACCGGATGATATTGCCTGAATGAGCGAAGAACTCGACCTCTATCGTCAATCGACGGATGCGGCCCAGACCCCCAGGGTGGGCATCATCATGGGCAGCCAGTCGGACTGGACGACGATGAATTTTGCGGCCGAGAAGCTGGCCGAACTCGATATCAGCTTCGAGACACGCATCGTTTCCGCCCATCGTACCCCTGACCGCCTTGCCGATTATGCGCGTTCAGCCCGTGGCCGCGGCTTGCAGGTCATCATTGCCGGTGCTGGTGGTGCTGCGCATCTGCCTGGCATGGTGTCAGCCTGGACAACTCTCCCCGTTCTGGGCGTGCCCGTTGAATCGCACGCGCTCAAGGCATGGATTCGCTTCTGTCCATCGTGCAGATGCCTGGCGGTGTGCCTGTGGGCACACTCGCCATAGGCAAGGCCGGCGCGATCAACGCAGCTCTCCTTGCGGCTTCTATCCTCTCTCTCAACGATGAGGGCGTGCAGGCACGTCTCGACACATGGCGCGCTATGCAGACGGCTTCCGTGGCCGACACCCCCGAATCATGAGCCGTTCTGCGCTGCCTGCAGGGGCAACGATCGGGATCATCGGTGGTGGCCAGCTTGGGCGCATGTCGGCGGTCGCGGCGTCGCGCCTCGGCTATCAGGTTCATATTCTGAGCGCGGAGAATGACCCGCCAGCTCAGGACACAGCGCGCAGTGTCACAATTGGCGCCTATGACGACGAGGTGGTTCTGCGCCGCTTTGCCGAGAGCGTCGATGTGATTACATTCGAATTCGAGAACATCTCGTCCGATGGTCTTGAGCTTCTTGCGTCGCTCTGCCCTGTTCATCCTGCCGGTCGCATTCTGGCCATCAGCCAGGACCGCATTCTGGAAAAGACCTTTCTTGGTGAGCAGGAAATACCTGTCGCCCCCTGGGTTTCCGTGCCGGACGAAACACATCTCGGCGATGCAGCAGCCGAACTTGGTTTCCCATTCCTGCTGAAGACCACCCGTTTTGGCTATGACGGCAAGGGACAGTTCCGCGTAACGGATGCCGAGACCCTTGCAGCCCTCGAAGCGGATCTTCCCTACCCGCTCATTGCGGAGGGATTCGTCGATTTCGAACGTGAATTGAGCGTGATGGTCGCACGCAGTGCGAGCGGGGACGTGCGCTGCTTCAGCGTGACTGAGAACCAGCATCGTGACGGCATCCTCGATGTGAGTCTCGCGCCAGCCCGAATCCCTGTGGCGCTTGCGGAGGAAGCCGAAGCCCTCGCCCGTCGGATTGCCGAAACGATTGGCTTGATAGGCATTCTCGGCGTCGAGATGTTTGTGTCGGCAAAGGGCACGCTTCTTGTTAACGAGATCGCGCCACGCCCACATAATTCCGGCCACTGGACCATGGATGCCTGCCTGATCGACCAGTTCGAAATGCATATCCGCGCCATTGCCGATTTACCTTTGCCCGACCCGTTTCGTCACAGCGATGCGGTCATGAAAAACCTTGTCGGTCCTGAGGGAATGGGACTTTGCGAGGCCGTGCTCGACCGCTCAGGGCTGGCGCTGCATCTTTATGGCAAAAGCGAGTGCCGCCCCGGGCGGAAAATGGGGCATGTCAACGCCCTGTTTCCATTGGGTGCCCTGCCCGGTCCTTACGGTGTCTCGGCCCGTTTCGAGTCAACCCTGAAAGACCTTCAAGAGGCCTAAATCGCTGAAACTCACATAGGCGCCGTTGCCGATAATAATATGATCGGCAACGCGCACCCCGATGAGCGCTGCCGCTCTCTGGGCATCATGGGTCATGGCGATATCCCCGTCAGACGGGGTCGGATCGCCACTCGGATGATTGTGGACCAGAATGATGCTTTTCGCACCAAGTTCCATAGCGCGTCGCGCCACCTCCCGCGGGTAGACCGGCGTGTGGTTCACGGTGCCACGGGTCTGCGCTTCGTCGGCCAGAAGGCGATTCCTGTCGTTGAGGAACAGGATACGGAACTGCTCTATCGGCTCGCGTGCCAGCCGGGAAATCAGATAGTCGAGCATGAGTTTACGATTGGTGAAAATATCATCTCGCCCAAGACGGGCACGACTGACCCTCATCGCCGCATCATGAACGAGGTGCAGCGCCGTGCGAATATGTGGCTCTATATGCATGAGGCCGCTCAATGCCTTTTCGTCCGAGGCAAAAGCGGCAGCGAGAGAGCCAAAACGGATAAGAAACGCATCGACCATCGGCTGACGACGCTCCATCGGTACAGAAACGGCCTCACAGAAGAGGCGCAACAGCACGTCATCTGCCAATACACGTCCATGACCGGAGACTACAGCTCGATGGGGAATCTCGGCCCAACCTGCCGGAAGAAGCTCTGATACGCCATTATCAGGTTCCAGCTCCTGGCTAATTGCAACTTTATTGAGATTTCTTTCTTTCAACCTCTCCCCCGTTGAAATCTACAGGGAATACTATGTCGACTTTCGAGAAATTTACGAGTGAACATTCTATTTTATTTGATCTTGACGGAACTATTATCGACTCACGCATTGGTATTATCGAAACTCTTCATGCGGTCGTCTCGTCACTGGGCCACGTGCCAGACAAGACGATCGATCTGACATGGGTCGTCGGGCCACCACTCGCCGAGCTCATGGCTGAGGTCATCGGATTTTACGGCGACACACGTCGATGAGGCGATCACACTCTACAGACGCTTTTATGACGACTCCGGGCGCTTTCAGACCCCTGTATTCCCCGACATGACTGGATTGCTTGAAATCCTGGCGCGTTCTCCCATCAGAATCTTCACGGCGACGTCGAAGCCAGCAACGTTGGCACGGTCGATTCTGGCGGGTCATGGTCTTGATCGGTGTTTCGATCGCATCCACGGAGCAGCAGATGACGATAGTGGCGGGGAAAAGCCTGAGATGATTGCGCGTATTATTGCCCAGGAAGGACTGAACGCTTCTCGTACCCTGATGATTGGCGATCGTCGCTTCGACATTTCGGGCGCGCATGCCAACAGGATGCGCGGGATTGGCGTCTTGTGGGGCTATGGCGGCGAGGCGGAACTCACTGAAGCGGGTGCCGACCTCCTGGTTAAATCGCCCGATGCCCTTGCGCCCGCACTAGAAGCCCAGCTCATGGCGCTTTCGCGCACCTGAGTTCGAGAGTTCCTCAGAACAATCCCTTCTGTCTGAGACTGAGGGGAGAACGCCTGTCGGAAACGACCACCACGTCATGCACGATCATCGAGAGGGCACCTGCCTCCTCACTCAATCTTTGCGCGAAAAACTTCAGCGGCGAGGTTGTCGCATGAAAACTGGCCAGGGTCTTCTGAATACCGATCAGCGCCACAGCCTGTAGCGCCAGCCCTCGCCTGAAAATTGGAGCGGTCGAGGTAAAATCGTCAACAGGTTCATCGGCCAGAAGGCGGTTACGGTTATCAAGATAAAGCAGTCGAAACTGCTCCGGCACGGCACTGACCATGCTACGCGAAAGATAGGCACAAAGCTGATCCCAACTCCCCAGCTTCGGCCTGAGCCGCTCTTCAGCGAGGGCAAGCCTTTCCGATACGACCGGAGGAAATTTCAACAGCAGGACGGCCTGCTCGCTCACCCCCATCGCCCGCAGGTCCTTTCCCGGCGCGTTGAAGACGGCAGCAAGGCTTCCGAAGCGATGCAGCAAAGCTTTGGCGAGTGGCTTCGTGTCCCTCCTGGGAATGCTGTAATACAGTAGCATCTCCAGAACTTCGTAATCTGCGAGTGTCTCGGCGCCGTTCGTCAGAACCCGGTGGCGCATACGTTCTCGATGGCCCTGCGGGCCTGTGCCCTTGAGCAGGTTCTTCTCGGGAAGCGGAAAAGAGGGTTTGGCCATCGCGCCATTACATTCTATATCGATCAGGTGACGCAATCCCTCATCTCACCCTCATCCCCCGAGTATCTCGACCGTCTCAACCCCGAGCAGCGTGAGGCCATCGAGACTACCGAAGGGCCGCTTCTCATTCTGGCCGGGGCAGGAACCGGCAAGACGCGTGTTCTGACGACACGCTTTGCTCATATTCTTCTCGAGGGACGCGCACGGCCCTATCAGATCCTGGCTGTCACCTTCACCAACAAGGCCGCTCGTGAAATGCGCGAGCGCGTGGGTGCCCTGCTGGGTGAGACAGCAGACGGTCTGTGGCTGGGCACGTTTCATGCGCTCTGTGCACGGATGCTTCGCCGACACGCGGAATATGTCGGGCTATCAACGGGATTCACCATTCTCGACACGGATGACCAGATCCGCCTTGTACGACAGATCATGGAGCCCTTTCGCCTCGATACGAAACGCTGGCCGCCTCAAGTCTTGCTCGGCATTTTCCAGCGCTGGAAGGATCGCGGCCTGACGCCCGAGCAGGTCACCCCTGCCGAAGATACTGATTTCGCAGGCGGCCATGCACGCAAGCTTTACGCCGCCTATCAGGACCGTCTCAAGGCTGTAAATGCCTGCGATTTCGGCGATCTGATGCTGCATACCCTGGAAATTCTGCGCACCCAGCCCGATGTGCTGCTCAGTATCATCGCCTCTTTCGCTATATTCTGGTCGATGAGTATCAGGATACCAATACAATCCAGTATCTGTGGCTCAGGCTTCTGGCCAAGCGCGAGCATGGTCCGTCGAACATCGCCTGCGTGGGTGATGACGATCAATCGATCTATTCTTGGCGTGGGGCTGAAATCGAGAACATCCTCCGCTTCGAGAAGGATTTCCCAGGCGCCAAGGTTGTCAGACTGGAGCGCAATTACCGCTCTACAGCCCAGATCCTCGCCGCCGCTTCAGGCTGATCGCCCATAATTCGGGTCGCCTCGGCAAGACTTTGCGTCCAGGACGCGAGGATGCCCAGGGCGAAAAAGTACAGATCATCAGCGTATGGGATTCCGACGAGGAGGCCCGTATCGCCGCTGGGGCGATAGAGCGTCTGCGCACAGAGGGTCACCCACTCTCGCAAATTGCCTTATTGATGCGGGCGGGTTTCCAGACCCGCCCCTTCGAAGAGCGGTTTCTGACGCTGGGCCTGCCTTATCGCGTAGTCGGCGGTTTGCGCTTTTACGAACGTGCCGAAATTCGCGATGCCATGGCCTATATGCGCGTTCTGGCGCAGCCGGCTGACGATCTGGCTTTCGAACGCATCATCAATGTTCCGAAGCGTGGCGTGGGAGCGGCAGGGCTACAGAAGCTGCATCACGAAGCCCGCACCCTTAATGCGCCTCTCAGCGTCGGCGTTGTCCACGCCCTCGAAACCGGGCTCGTGAAGGGTAAAGGGCGTGAAGCTCTGGCAGGATTGATGGATGCCTTCCAGCGTGCGCGTGAGACACGCGAGAGCGAGGGCCATGTCGTAGCTACCGAGCAATTGCTTGAAGACAGCGGTTATCTGCAGATGTGGCGCGACGACAAGACGCCTGAGGCTCCGGGCAGGCTCGATAATATCAAGGAGCTGCTCCGAGCCATCGGCGATTTCGGGACACTCGAAGGCTTTCTCGAACACGTCGCCCTCGTGACCGAGACCGAGGACAAGGCCAACGTCGATACGGTGAGCCTGATGACGCTGCACGGCGCCAAGGGGCTGGAATTCGATACCGTCTTCCTGCCTGGATGGGAGGAAGGCGTTTTCCCGTCCCAGCGCAGTCTCGACGAGGGCGGCCTCAAAAGTCTGGAGGAAGAGCGTCGTCTGGCTTATGTCGGCATCACTCGCGCCCGCAAGCGGGCCGTGATTCTTCATGCGGCCCGTCGGCGTATCTACGCCAACTGGCAGGATTCCATGCCGAGCCGCTTCATCGATGAAATTCCGTCCGATACGGTCGAACATAGCGGTCAGGCCATGCAGGAACGCCGCCAGCTGGCGGCGCAGAGCTCAATCTTCGCGTCCGGGCCGCTGACGAGCGCAAGAGGTAGCTATGGCCGCCCGACCCCGCGCGTAACCGATATCGTGCCGGATGCTTCACACGGAATTGCCATTGGCGCCCGCGTGTTTCATCAGAAATTCGGGTATGGCACCGTCTTGGCCGTCGAATCTGACCGGCTGCATATCAACTTCGAAAAGGCAGGCGAAAAACGCATCATGGCGCATTTTGTGGAACAGGTCTCGTGAGCGCATCCAGACGACACGCTTCGGCGCTTGAAACCATTTCAGTCACTGTTGCCGATGAGGCCGTGCCGCTTTTCGAGCAGGCGATGCTGACCGTCTGCACCACGGTCGGTATCTTCGAAGCCAATGAAGACCAGAATATCTGGCGCGTCGAAGGCGTGAAGGATGTCGGCCATGGCGAAGAGGAACTCGCACGTGCCCTGACGCTCGCACGCCTGATGACAGGGGTCGACGCTGAACTCACCCGCGAACGCACCGAAGCAGAAGGCTGGCTGGCGCGCACCTATGAGGCATTTCCGCAGCAGGATGTCGGCAAGCGTTTCGCCATTCGTGGCACCCATCTCGCCCCCAGCCACAAGCGCGACCGCCTGACGATCACGCTCGATGCGGGCATTGCATTCGGTTCGGGTGAACACGGGTCGACACGAGGCTGTCTTCGAGCGCTGGAAGACATGGCCTGGCGCAAGCCGGCACGCATTCTCGATATGGGCTGCGGCTCCGGCATTCTCGCCATGGCCGCGGCGCAGCTTTTTCACAAGCGCGTTCTGGCTGTCGATATCGAACCTTGGTCTGTAAGGGTAGCTGCAAGCAACGCCAAGCTGAATGTCATCGGTCCGCTGATCGATGCGCGCCTCGGCAATGGCTGGCTCACCCCGGCCGTGCGCGCCAAGGCCCCATACGATCTCGTCTTTGCCAATATTCTCGCCCGTCCGCTTTGCAAAATGGCACGCTCACTTGCAACCCATCTCGCACCGGGCGGCACGGTCATTCTTGCCGGCCTTTTAACCACTCAGGCGCGCATGGTGATGGCTGCACACAGACGTCAGGGTCTGGTGCTGGAAAAGCAGTATTATGAGGGCGAATGGTCCACGCTGGTTCTGCGTCGCCGTGATTGAGCTGCGCGACGCGACCGAGGCCGATCTGCCAGAAATCCTGGCGATCACTAATGACGCGATCGCCACGTCTGAGGCGATCTGGGCCACCTCGCCCCGTACGCTGGAAGAACGCCGTGACTGGATGACCGATCGGCAGGCAAAGAACTTCCCTGTCGTTGTCGCAGTCGAGGGCGACGCAATTCTCGGCTTTGCCTCATATGGGCCTTTTCGTGCGTATGAGGGCTATGCGCAGACGGTCGAGCATTCCGTATATGTTTCCCGAAACGCCCAGCGTCGCGGAATCGGGCGTATTCTTCTCGATGAGATGGTCCGTCATGCCAATAAATCCGGCATGCATGTGCTGATCGGCGCCATCACGGCCAGCAATACGGCCTCGATCGCGCTTCATCGCGCAGCGGGGTTCAGCGAGAGCACGCCTCTTCCCGAGATGGGCCGGAAGTTCGGACGCTGGCTCGATCTTGTTTTCATGTATCGGCTCTTCGAGAGCCGCTGAATTCTGCTCCCAGTTTGAAAGATCATGCGATGAGCCTCATTCCTCTTGCCAATCGCCAGGCCCTTGTCAGGAAGGAGCTTCTAGCAAGCCATGTTGACGGGTTTGTTCTGCCGCGCGGCGATGAATTCATGGGCGAATATGTCGCCCCTTATGCAGAGCGTCTTGCCTGGCTGACCGGGTTCACCGGTTCTGCAGGTATGGCCATTCTGCTGGGCGACGAGGCGGCGGTGTTTTCTGACGGGCGCTACACTAGCCAGCTGCGCGATCAGGTGAATGCCAGCCAGTGGGAATGCCTTCACATCACCAACGAACCGCCTGCTGCCTGGCTCGCGGTCAATGGTAAGGGACTGAAGATCGGCTATGATCCTAAGCTGGTCAGTGAGGTGCAACTGAATGCGCTGATCGGTCCGGATCACGAATTTGTCGCGCTTGCCCGGAACCCTATTGATGCGGCCTGGACAGACAAACCCACCCCACCCGAAAGCGAGGTGAGGTTTCAGGAAATTTCATTCAGCGGAGAAGACAGCCTCTCGAAGCGTCGCAAGATTGGCGGCGCTCTGCGTAAGGCCGGTCAGGGAGCGATGCTTGTCTGTGACCCGACCTCGCTTGCCTGGCTTCTGAACATCCGTGGCGATGACGTGCCTCATACGCCGGTCATTCTCGCCTTTGGCATTCTTCATCACGATGCCTCACTCGAGGTTTTTGTCGATATCAGCCGGGTCAGTGCCGACGCCGCCATTTCCTTCCGCAATGTCTCTGTCCTGCCACCCCACGATCTGCCTGAACGTCTCGCAGCGCTGAGCGGTCAGGTAGTGCGCTTCGATCCGGCACAGACCGGGCTGTGGTTCATCCAGAAACTTTCCGATGCCGGGGCGAAGCTCGCGCGTGGCGCCGATCTCTGCGCCCTGCCGCGCGCCTGCAAGAATGAGACCGAGCAGAACGGTGCCCGCAAGGTGCATCTGACCGATTCCGCCGCGCTATGCCGTTTTCTACGTTTTGTCAGTCATGAAGCACGGGGCTTCGCGAGACCGAACTTGCCGAGATCCTTGATGGGCTCAGGGCGGCATCGCCCGATTATCATGGCGAAAGCTTCCCCGCGATTTCGGCAGTCGGGCCGAATGCCGCCCTGCCGCATTACCGCGCATTGCCGGGCGAAGATCGTGTGCTGGAGGCCAATCAGGTTTATCTGATCGATAGCGGAGGCCAGTACAGCGCAGGCACGACCGATGTGACGCGGACGATCTGGAACGGTCCCGGTACACCGCCTGCGTCGCTCTGCGAAGCCTTCACCCGCGTACTCAAGGGCAATATCACTCTCGCCCGCGCGCGTTTTCCTGCCGGCACGACAGGGCACCGCCTCGATGCGCTGGCTCGTTATGCGCTCTGGCAGGCCGGCCTCGATTACGATCACGGCACGGGCCATGGAATCGGCAGCTATCTTTCGGTGCATGAAGGACCGCAGAATATCAGCTCTGTGGCCCGTCCGGTCGGGCTTGAAGCTGGCATGATCCTGTCGGATGAACCTGGCTACTACCTGCCGGGTGAATATGGTATCCGCCTTGAAAACCTGCTTCTGGTGCGCCCTGCACCGCTTGAAGCGAAAATACAGTTTCTGGAGTTCGAAGTTCTGGGCTTTGCGCCCTTTGATCGTACCCTGATCATGGCATCGTTACTGGAACCCGAAGAGCTGCGCTGGCTGAATGCCTATCATGAGGATACGCTCTCGCGCATCGGGCCACTACTGGACGACACGGACAGGAACTGGCTCACCACCGCCTGTGCGCCGATTACGAACTGACAAAGGAAAGACAGAATGGCTGATCACATGATCCCCGCGACCCTTATCGAAGGCGACGGTATCGGTCCCGAGATCACCGCTTCGGTTGTCGAGATCCTGACGAAAATCGGGGCGCCTTTCGAGTGGGACCATCAATCGGGTGGGCTCGGTGCAATCGAAAAATTCGGAGCGCCCCTGCCGCAGCCTACGCTCGACAGCATTCGCAAGACCGGTCTCGCGCTCAAGGGCCCGCTGACAACCCCTGTCGGCGCCGGATTCAAGTCGGTCAACGTGACGATGCGTCAGGAATTCGGTCTCTACGCCAATCTGCGCCCGACGCGCACGGTTGTGCCGGGCGGGCGCTTCGACAAGGTCGATCTGGTTGTCGTGCGTGAGAACATCGAAGGGCTTTATGCCGCCATGGAGCATTACCTGCCCGATGGTGACGATCCGAAGGGTCTGGCTTATGGCGCCGGTTTCAACTCGCGCCGCGAATGCGCCCGTATCGTGCGCTTCGCGTTCGATTACGCCGTCGCCAATGGCCGCAAGAAGGTCACGCTGGTTCACAAGGCCAATATTCTCAAGATCTTCAGCGGCATCTTCCTTGAGGAAGGGCGCAAGATTGCCAAGGAATATGAAGGCAAGGTGGCCGTCGATGAGCGTATCGTCGATGCCTGCGCCATGCAGCTCGTGACCGATCCGTGGCAGTATGACGTGATCGTCACCACAAACCTCTTCGGCGATATCCTTTCCGATCTGACCGCAGGTCTGGTCGGCGGTCTGGGCATGGCTCCTGGCGCCAATATCGGTCCCGATGCTGCCATTTTCGAGGCGGTGCATGGTTCGGCGCCCGATATCGCAGGCAAGGGCGTAGCCAACCCGCTCGCCATGCTGATGGCAGCGAGCATGATGCTGGCCCATGTAGGGCGTCAGGATCTGTCGACACGCGTCGATAACGCCATTGATCGCGTGATCCGCATCGACGGCGTGCGCACACGCGACCTCGGCGGCGAAACCGGCACGGCAGAGCTAACCAAGGCGCTGCTCGCCGCACTCTGAGACGAAAAGGGAGAGAGCCAGCTCTCTCCCTTACTTAGGTTCCCTGTTCCTCGTCCTGAGTAGCCTCACCAAAGGGGCGCTTTGCGGGTAAGGCGACGAGCCCGCTGTGATGCTCATCGAAACCGTCAACATAAAATAGAAGTTTCCGTGCGCTTGGACTCGACAATATCCGGTTCCATCTGATTTGCACATCAGGCGTCACGCCCTGATCGACAGTGACATTCCGGCTGCCAGAATTTGTGTTCAGGTCGAAAGCACGCCGCCCGCCAAGTGAAGCACGTTGCGGGTCATCGCGACAACGCATCCCGTCTGAAAGCGCGGCAGCGACACCGACCGCACTCGTTTTTTGCTGCGAGAGTAGCCATTCTTTACCCATAAAATGAGGCCTACGGCAAAACAGGCGCCGCCCCCTCCTGCCCCCGCAAAGTTCTTCCACCAAGGCAGATCCTGGACTTATTGAGAACCTGACAGGTACTGATTTCAGATAGATTATAGAACAATAATATCTATTTTGTATTTATTCTTCAAATCAAAATATAACCTATATTCTGATCGAGTTTTATTGATCGGAATATTCTTGATTGTCCAGCCAATTTCGCGCGTTCAATACGCGGACGGGTGATCGTCGTGCATGGCGCGGGCTGCCCGAAAGCGTAGTTTAACGAGAGGACACCTATCATGGCGCATATCGCTCTTGCAGATCACACCGATAGTTTCTTCATTCCCTGCGTCACGCTCATCGGTCCTGGCTGCGCCAGACAGGCTGGCGACCGCGCCAAGCGCTTGGGGCAAAAAAGGCCCTGATCGTAACCGATGCGGGCATGAAGAAGCTTGGGGTCGCCGACACGATCTCGGGTTATCTGCTTGAAGACGGGCTCGAAACAGTCATTTACGCCGGAGCTGAGCCCAACCCGACCGATGTCAACGTGCATGACGGCGTGAAAATCTTTCAGGACAAGAACTGCGATTTCATCGTTTCGCTCGGTGGTGGCTCAGCCCATGATTGCGCGAAGGGGATCGGTCTCGTGACCGCAGGCGGCGGCAATATTCGTGATTACGAAGGGCTCGATAAGTCCAAAGTCCCCATGACACCGCTTATCGCCATTAACACAACGGCAGGCACCGCGTCGGAGATGACGCGGTTCTGCATCATAACGAACTCCGAAACGCACGTAAAAATGGCGATTGTCGATTGGCGCTGCACGCCAATGATCGCCATCGACGACCCCAATCTCATGGTCGCCATGCCGCCCGCCCTCACCGCTGCAACGGGCATGGACGCGCTTACCCACGCCATTGAGGCCTACGTTTCGACAGCGGCGACCCCGATTACTGATGCCTGCGCCGAAAAAGCCATAACCCTGATCGCCGATAATCTGGCAAAGGCCGTGGGTAATGGGGAGAACATGGAAGCCCGGGTTGCCATGTGCTACGCGCAATATCTTGCGGGCATGGCCTTCAATAATGCGTCGTTGGGCTATGTGCATGCCATGGCGCATCAGTTGGGGGATTCTATAATCTGCCTCACGGCGTGTGTAATGCGGTGCTCCTGCCGCATGTCTGCCGTTTCAACCTTATCGCTGCGGCAGACCGTTATGCACGCATCGCTCGCCTGCTGGGTGTGCCAACCGATCTGATGAGCCGCGATGAAGCCGCTGAGGCGGCCATCGACGCGATCGCCCTCCTGTCTAAATCTGTGGGTATCCCTGCCGGGCTCACGGTGCTCGGCGTCAAGGCCGAAGACCACAAGATCATGGCCGAACACGCCCGGAAAGATGTCTGCATGCTTACCAATCCGCGCAAGGCAACGCTCGCCGAGATCGTGGGCGTGTTCGAGTCCGCGATGTAACGCCATGGATGCACTGCCGCCATGGAGCGGCGGTGCATCCTGCGGGGTGATGTAAGTCGGGATAGCATGCTTTCAGAATTATGCATGTCCCGATTGGAACCGTTATCCACGATAAGGGTTCTGGGCAGGCGACGATGGGGGCAAGCTGTGGCGGATGATCAACTCGACGATGTCTCGCCGGAACAGGCGCCGTCTCCCACTCATGAACACCCTCTTTCTCGAGCCGGGATGCAGCTCGCGGGGCTTCGTGACAGACAGGCCGGGTGGGCTGCGACAGGATTGGGCGATCGCCTCAAGCTATTGCGCCGTTTTCGCAGAATCCTGCGCCTTGAAATACGGAGCCTGATCGCTCTCGTTCCCGATCATGCCGCCATAGACGTCATGACTGCCGAGATTTTACCTCTGCTTGCCGCGACGGGCTTTCTGGCGCGTGAGGCTCGCAGCGTTCTGAAACCCGTCTCTCTCCCTTTGCTTGGAAGGCCATTTTGGCTCTGGGGCATCCGAAGCAGGGTGGTGAGAAAACCCCTGGGCGCGGTACTGATCCTTGCGCCAGGAAATTATCCCCTCATGCTCGGCGCGATACAGGCGCTTCAGGCACTGATTGCTGGCAATGCAGTTGGGCTCAAACCTGCGCCAGGCCGCTCTGCGCTTCTCCTTCGTTTTGCATCCCTCCTTACCCGCGCGGGCTTCCCCGAAGGCATTATCGAGATCCTCCCCGAAGATGCGGGGCCGGAAGCGAGCGCAGCGGGATACGATCTGATTGTTCTGACAGGCTCCGAACAGACTGGGAAAAAAGTCGCGCTTGCCGCTGCAAGCACGCTGACGTCGACGATCATGGAACTCTCAGGAGCCGATCCCGTCTTCGTTCTCCCCTCGAGCGATTTGTCTCTGGTCGCGCGCGCCTTGCATTTCGGATTAACGCTCAAACAGGGTTCCACCTGCATCGCTCCACGCCGTGTTTTTGTGCACAAGACGCATCGTGACGCGCTTGAGGCGCGGCTCTCCCTGAATTTTAGACAATCCTCCGCAGGGTTGCAGCCAAAGCCCTGTCCGGAGTTGGATCAGCTTGTGCGTACAGTCGAGCAATCAGGCGGAGATATCAGGCGGATGGGGCCCGCCACCATTCTGCTCCTCGATGCCGATAAGGCAAAGCTTGCCGATGTCGATCTGTTTGCCCCTTGGCTCTCCCTGATCGGGGTGTCTGACATGGCAGAGGCAGTTCGGATCGAAACCCGTTCAAGACACGCACTGGGCGCCAGCATCTTCGGTGAGGAGAAGGCAGCGCGGACGCTGGCGAGGCAGATCCCGGCTGGGTCGATCACGATCAACGATCTGATTGTCCCGACCGCAGACCCACGCCTTCCCTTCGGAGGGGCGAAAGCGAGCGGCTATGGCGTTACGCGCGGGCGAGAGGGGCTGCTGTCGATGACGCGGCCGGTTTCAATTTCGACGCGCCGATCAGGGGCATTTCATCTGCTAGGCCGTGTCAGACACTGGCATGCGAGATATTCCCGCTAGGGTTTGAAACCGAAGCGATCACGATCCGTTTATGCCGTCTGATCAGATTTCACGTTCCTGCCACATTCAGGATCAGATGAGTGTTGCACTGTCGGCAGGGCGCGGTATTATTTTCAAACCGAAATATTATGGACTAGCTTGTCCAACAGGAAGGATCTCCTGCCTTATGGCCCCGCCGCTCCTTCCCAAGCCGTCTCCCGCTACACACAGCGTTGCGTCCAGACAGATTGCAGTCATCGGTGGAGGTCCCGGAGGACTCGCTTCGGCAATGCTGCTGGCGCATGCCGGGGCCGAGGTCACGCTTTACGAGAAAAGCCCCAAGATCGGCGGGCGGTCTTCCTGTCTCGAACTGGATGGGTTCTGTTTTGACACCGGTCCTACCTTCTTTCTCTATCCTGAAATCATTCGCGAGATCTTTTCCAGATGCGGCTTCGCGTTCGACAGCATGGTCGAGCTGACGCGACTCAATCATCTCTACGATCTCGTTTTCGAAAACGGCCCTCGCCTGGCGCTGACAACCGATCCGTCTCGATTAGAGGCGGAAATCGGCAAGATTTCAGAGGCCGACGCCAGGAACGTCAGGCGTTTTCTTGACGATAACAAAGGCAAATTTGCGCGCTTCATCGCCCCGCTTCAGCGCCCGTTCAACTCCTGGCTCGATCTGCTCAAGACGGACATGCTGAAGGCCCTTCCCGTGCTCTCTCCACTGTCGTCCATCGACAAGGATCTTTCGCGGTATTTCAAGGACCCACGCACACGCCTCGCCTTCTCTTTTCAGAGCAAATATCTGGGTATGTCGCCCTATAGATGCCCCTCTCTTTTCACGATCCTGAGCTATATGGAACATGAATTCGGGATCTATCACCCTACCGGCGGTACGGGCGCAGTCATGGCGGCGATGCAAAAGGCTGCCGAGAGCTTGGTGTGACGATCAAGCTTGGCGAGGCCGTCGAAACGATCGAGACGAGAGATGGCAAGGCGGTTGGCATCAAGACAGCCGAAGGGGTGCAACCCGTTGACGCGGTGGTAGTCAATGGCGATTTTGCCCGCACCATCCAGGGCCTGCTTCCCGACGCCTCGCGACGCAAATGGAGCAACGCTAAGCTGGCCAGCAAGAAATATTCCTGCTCGACATTCATGATGTATCTCGGTCTGCGCGGCACCCTGCCCGAGAAAGCGCATCACACGATCTTTCTTTCGAGCGATTATGAGAACAATTTTGCCGAGATCGAAGAAGGCAAACAGATCTCGTCCCATGCCTCGCTTTACGTTCAGAATGCCTGCGTCACAGACCCTGCCTAGCGCCTGAAGGCTGTACGGCACTCTATGTGCTGATGCCTGTCGGCAATCTGCGTGAGGGGGGTCTTGACTGGAGCCAAGAGACGATAGCGAAGGCGCGACAGATCGTTTTCAAGCGTCTTGAGGATGCCGGGTTCGGCGACATCGAAAGCCGGATCATGGTCGAGAAAGTCGTAACGCCACAAGACTGGCAGGAAGAGCACGATGTCCATCGCGGCGCGGTATTCAACCTGGCGCATTCTCTGGGCCAGATGCTGCATCTCAGGCCGCATAATCGTTTCGAGGATGTCGAAGGTGTCTATCTCGCAGGTGGCGGCACTCATCCCGGCAGCGGGTTGCCGGTCATCTTCGAAGGGGCACGCATCAGCGCCGACCTTTTGATCAAGGACCTTGCAAGAAGACCGGCCACCCTACCCGAAATCCCGGCTTCCGGTATTGCCCTGATGCCTGAATGCTCGCGCGGATGAGCGCCGATGCGGAGAACACTGCCATGACGACTTCTTCCGCACCCACCGTGATCATCGGCGCCGGGCTGGGCGGGCTTGCCGCTGCCTGCACACTCAGCGCACGGGGCCATAAGGTTGTGGTCTGTGAGGCCAATGACTGGACGGGAGGCAAGGCCGCAGAATGGCGTCAGGATGGGTTTCGCTTCGATATGGGGCCGACCATTCTTACCCTCCCCTCCGTACTGAAACGGATCTTCGGCGAGAGCGGATTGCGGATGGATGAGCGTCTCGATCTGCATCGTCTCGACCCGCAATGGCGGTGTTTTTTCGATAACGGTCCGCCACTCGATCTCGTCGAGGATATTGCGCTCATGGCGGCAGAGCTCGAGAAACGTCACAAGGGTGACGGCAAGGGCTACGAGGATCTTCTGGCCATGAGCGAGAAGCTGCACGACATATCCCGACGCTTCGTTTTCTGGAAATCGGTCGGCGGCTTGCGAGACACACTTAACATTGGGGAAACAATGTCTCCTGCAACCATGCGCGACGTGCTTGCCTTGCGCATGCATGCCACGCTGGGCTCTGAAATTCGCAAGCGTATCGCCAACCCGCAAGCCGTGCAGGTTTTCGATCATTTCACGCAATATGTCGGCTCCAACCCGCTTCAGGCCCCTGCCGTATTGACGGGTATCGCCCATATGCAGGTGGATGAAGGAATCTGGTATCCGATAGGCGGGACACGCGCGGTACCGCAGGCTCTGAGAAAACTCGCAGAGGAGAATGGCGTCGAGTTCCGCACCAATTGTCGCGTAACGCGCATTCTGCACGACTCCCGCAAGGTGCGTGGCGTCGTCACGGATCAGGGCGACACCCTTGCAGCGTCGGCTGTCATCTCGAACATGGACAGCGTGCGCACGATGCGCGAACTGATCGACCGCAAGGCTGCCCCGCAGGCCTATCGCCGATTCATGAGGCAGTGGAAACATCGTGAACCCGCCTGCTCGGGAGTTGTGCTCTATCTGGGCCTCGATAGGGCTTACGACCATCTCGCGCATCATAATTTTGTCTTCTCCCGCGATGCCGAAGAAGAATTCGAGGCGATCTACAAGCACGGTCGCCCCGCACCCGACCCGACCTGTTATCTTGCCGCACCCGCCCGCACAGAACCCGAGACGGCGCCTCCGGGTGGCGAGGCACTTTATGTTCTGGTGCATACACCCTATCTTCGCCCCGGTCAGAACTGGGCCGAGATGTTCCCCGGTTATCGTCAGATCATTTTCGACAAGCTCAAGAAAGCGGGCGGGATGCCCGATCTCGAATCCCGCATCGTGACCGAACATCATCTGACGCCTATGGATATTCACACGCGGTATTCGCCGCAGGCTGGCGCAATCTACGGTCTTGCCAGCCATGGGCGACTGGCTGGTGGGTTCAAACCGGCCAATCGTTCCCGCGATCTCGCTGGTCTCTATCTGGCCGGCGGCAGCGCCCATCCCGGCCCCGGCATGCCGATGGCGCTCATGTCAGGATGGATCGCCGCCGATTGCTCGATCAGGATCGCCATAAGAGCACGAAGCCAGCCCTTGCCCGTACCGTCTGATCCGGCGCGGGCCTGTGAGCGGTCGCCATTTCTGGCGCATTGGATAGCGCGAGCGCTGCGCCATCGCGTTAAGAAGAGTTTCAACCGGATCCGGGTCAGTGGAGATTTTCCGCAGCTCCACCAGGGACAGGGTGTTATCCTCTATGCCAATCATCCCTCCTGGTGGGACCCGGCCATCTTCTCGGTGATCCAGCAGCACTTCATGCCCGATCGGCCCGGGTTTGGCCCTATCGACGCTCAGGCAGTCAAAAATTATCCCCTCCTTCAGAAGGCCGGGTTTCTCCCACTGGATGCAACGTCTCCGCGCTCCATCCGCCAGCTCCTGGAGGCCTCAAATACCGTCCTGCACGCCGGGGGAGCGTTCTGGGTCACCGCTCAGGGTGCATTTACCGATATGCGCGCGCGACCTTTGACCCTTCAGCCCGGCCTTGCACATATCGTGCGGCGCAACCCACAGGCTCTGGTTGTCCCTGTGGCGCTCGATTACGCTTTCGGCACCGAGAGCAGACCCGACATCGCGATACGGCTCGGGCGACCGGTACAAAACCGCTCGCAAACCAGTCAGGTCTTGATCGCAGACCTTGCCCGAGAACTCGAGACAGTCTGTGACGATCTCGCAAGGCAAGTCATCATGAAACAGGACGATGCGTTCAAGATGCTGCTTGACGGCCAGACGGGGATGGGTGGGCTCTACGGTCCCTTACAGCGTCTCGTCGCGCTGGTGAAGAAACAACGTCATGAGCCCCGCCATGCCCAGAACTGAAGGCAAAGCCCGCCATCGCGCAGAGACGGCAATCACCGCTCTTGCCGTGTTACCCCTCGTACTGGGACTGTTCAACCTGCGTGCTCTATCCCGCGCTCCACGCAAAGCGCCTCTTGGGGAAGAGGGTGTTTCCGTTCTCATCCCGGTCCGCAACGAGGCGGCTCAGATCAGAGAGGCATTGGACTCAGTTCTGGCCAATGGGCCTGAAGTGCGCGAGATCATCGTCCTTGATGACCATTCATCTGACGATACGGTTGCCATAATCCGTGAAGTCCGTGATGAGAGAGTAAGGATCGTTTCCGGCAAGGAACTGCCTCCCGGCTGGTGTGGAAAAACTCATGCCTGCGCCCAGCTTGCTGGCCATGCCCGACATGACTGGTTGCTTTTTCTCGATGCCGATGTCCGTCTCGCGCCTGATGCTGTTTCGCGCCTGATGACCCTGGTTCAGGAACAGAAGACGATCTCCCTCGTCAGCGGCGTACCGCGTCAGGAAACGCATTCGTTTTTCGAGTGGCTGCTTCTGCCATTCATCAACGTTCTGCTATTCGGTTATCTTCCTCTACCGATCGACAAGGGCCGCTCAGCGGGCCTCGCTGCAGCTTGTGGACAGCTCGTCATGGTTAGGGCGCAGGCCTATCGCGATGCCGGGGGGCATGAGGCCATCAGTTCGCGACTGCATGATGGCCTGGCGTTGGCCCGCTCACTTCGTCAGCAAGGCTTTTGCACGAAGCTGATCGATGCGACCGATCTCGCGCAGTGCCGGATGTATCGCAACGCAGGCGAGGTCTATGCCGGGCTAATGAAGAACGCCGTCGAGGGCCTTGCGGGGCCCGTGGCTCTGCCTGTCTGGACCACGCTTCTCGCCGGGGGGCATATCCTGCCCTTCCTTCTGCGCGCCAGCCCCTTGATACGCTTCGCCCGGATGGCGAGCCTCGCCTTGAGGCTGCTCGTGGCTTTACGCTGCCGTCAGGGCCTGCTGACCGTGTTGCTTAGCCCCATTGGAACGTTTCTTCTGCTCTGGATCCAGTTTCATGCGCGTCTGCGCCACGTGACTGGCCGCCCCGTTACCTGGAAAGGACGTCTTTATGAGACATGAGCCCGGTTTCTCTCTCCGCTTGCTGGGTGGCGCAACCCTGGCCCTCATGCTTGCACCACTGCCCGCGATTGCCGGCCCTGTGACGGCCGTCATCGAAAACGTGCCTGACGATAGCGGCACGATCCGCGTTGCGATCTGCACAGAAGACGAGTTTCTCAAGCCAAGCTGTCGCTATCACGCGGAGACGAAAGCCGTCGCGCCGAGAGTCAGTGTTACCTTTGCAGATATTCCTGAGGGTATCTACGCGGTGCAGGCATTTCAGGACCGCAATGCCAACGCCAGGCTCGACAGATCTTTCATTGGCATCCCCAAGGAGCCGATCGGCTTTTCACGCGATCCCAAGGTGAGCTTCGGGCCGCCGGGATTTGACGATTGCGCCGTCAAGCTCTCCCCGGCTGGTGGAGTGCTCTCCCTGACGCTCATCACCCATTAGAGACCATATCGTCGAGCGTTGTGCCGCCCACCATCGGCGGCAAAGCCCTGACCGGTACGCCTCCCCCGGGTCAGGAAACGCGTCTTGCGGTTCAGAACGTCCGGTTGACCTGAAGGAAGACGTAGCGCCCGATCATGGCGCTGGAATAGATGGCATTGGCCGTGTTCGTCGCAGTATCGAAAACAAATGGCGGATTCTTGTCGAGAATGTTGTTTACACCGCCCTCGAAGTTCCACTTGTTCCAACGGTAATTGACCGTCACGTCATGCGTGAAAATTCCAGGTGTACGCCACTGCCCGCCCGTTTTGGGCGTCAGATCCTCCGACATATCGTTCCATACCATCCCGCCCGTGTAATGGAGCATGTAGGTAAAGGTGAAGGCATTATGCTGCCACGACGCGGTCGTGTAGTTGGCGACACGAGGAATACCGTTAGGCATGCCCACCGCTGACGATCCCTGGAAGAACAGACGCCCGGCGTAGTTATACCACGATCCGCCCGGCTCATTCTGCTGAAGATAGGAAACGATTTGCTGAAGGTTGTTCGAGAGCGTCAGCGTGTTCGCATGATTGATGCGGAAGCGATAGTCGAGATCGAAGTCGATGCCCGACGTCTTGAGTCCACCCAGATTGTCGTAGAGCGTGCTGACGTAATTGATCTGCTGGTTCGAAGACCGCACGACATCGGCGCAATATTGCGGAGCTGAACCACTGTAGCAGGAATCAAGGACATATTGCGCGGAGACGGCGCTGATCGCATTCTTGATCGTGTAATGCCAGTATTCAACCGACGCTGACAGATTGGGGATCCAGCGCGGCGTGATGACCGTGCCGACGGTATAGGTACGTCCCGTCTCAGGGCGCAGATTCTTGTTGCCGCCGCTGATGGAAGGCACCTGCCCCGAGTTGGCCACCTCGAACGTGGCTGGGTTGATCCCTTGCTTCATGCAGTTGGCAACTACAGTCGGGCTGGTCGCTCCCGAGCAGGGATCGTTTGCCGCTGCATAGCCCAGCGACTGGCCCTGGTAGAGCTCATAAACGTTAGGCTGGCGATAGGAAGTACCGAGAGTCGCACGGAAGCGGATATCGCGGATCGGCGCCCAGTTGATGCCGACCTTCCAGTTCTGGGTATTGCCGAAGGTGTTGTAATGCGACCAGCGCCCCTGGGCGTCGACGGTCAGATCCTTGGCAAGAAATGCATCGCGCAACAGCGGCAGCTTGGCCTCGCCATAAATCTCGGTCGCGTTGAAGCCACCACCTGTATAGGACTGGGTGTTGCCCGTCGTGTCACCGTTCACGGCAAGCGGATCGGGCGCATAGCTGAGCTGCTCGCTGCGGTGTTCAAGACCGAACGCGAGACCCAGATCGCCACCATGCTGGTAAGGCATCTTGACGACTTTGTCGTTATTCACACGCAGATTGAAATCGCGGATCATGTATTGCGAATGATCGTGCTGGTTGAACTTGGCGTAGGACGCGCCCTGCTGCGACATCGGAGCGAACGGGCTTTGCAGCGTGCATCCGGCGGCAGCCTGACACACCGAAGGATCGTAGACCACGCCGCTGCTGGCATCGGTCGGATCGGTCTGTCGGATGCCGTATTCCTGCAGGATATGGCGATAATTACCCATATTATTGGTGTCATAACGTGCCTGACTTACGCCGTAGCCCATCGAAGCATCGTAATACCAGTTATGGGTAATCAGACCGTTCATGCCACCGGTAATCTGGAGGTTATCGGTCGCATATTCCTGTCGACGGTTCCCAAGATCGGTATAGCGCTTCTGCACGATCGTATCGACGCTGAACGGGTTATAGGGCGCCCCGGCAGGAAGCGTCAGCGGATTGGAAAGCTGCGACGGATAGATCGACCCAGCAACGGGCGATGGCGCCAGTGAGGCGGCCGCCGTCTTATGCGCATATCGGACATTGGCGTAGAGATTGAAGTGGTCGCTGAACTTGTAATGCGCGTCGCCCGAGAGAACAGAGTTCTGCACATAATTCGTCAGGCTCTGGTCATTGCCGTAATTGTAGCGGTTGGCCGCCGTGTATTTCGAGAAGCTTGACCCATCGTTATTCGAAATCAGCCCGGCGCCCGGGCCGCTCAGAACGCGCGTATTGGCTGCGTAGCCCGAGCCGTATATCGGCGGCACGCCGGGATCGTTCGAAGCCTGAACGAGGCGTGACCAGTCACGGTCTCGCTGCATCACCGGCCCCTGAGTGAGGTACTGACCCGAAAGCGTGATGTTGCCCTTGTCGTGATCGAAGTTCCAACCCTTGTAGCCCGAGATCAGACCCGTACGTGAATCGCCCTGATCGGTAATACCGCCACGAATGGTCATGCCACCGGTGGTCAAATCATGACGCAGCTTGATGTTGACGACGCCCGAGACGGCATCGGCGCCGTAAAGCTCCGAGCCGCCGTCTTTCAGGATTTCTACACTCGCGATCTGCTCGATCGGAATGGTATTGAGATCGACACAGGCCGCGCCTGGATCCTGCGCCACACGCTTGCCGTCGATCAGAACCAGAACGCGCTTCGAGCTCAGATTGCGGATATCCGTACAGGAAACACCGCCAAAGCCGTTCGTCTGGGTATTGGATGCGCCGGAATTTCCGATCGAGGGAAGGCGCTGCAGATAATCGCCCAGCGTTGTTGCTGCCGTCTGCTGGATCTGCTTGGCCGTGACGATCTGCACCGGATTGGCGTTCTGATTATTCGAGCTGCGCAGCATCGATCCCGTGACGACGATATTCTCGCTACCGCCATCGGTCATGGCGGTAGAAAGCACGCGCGCGCGACTGGCCGGCTTGGCCGCAGGGGCAGAGGTCGGAATGGCCGCACGGCTGCCATCGGTCGCAACCACACTCTGCTTGACAGCAGGCTTAGCAGTGCTGGCTGCGCGATGTGTCGCATGCTTATGCGTCTGGCTAGCCGCCATCGCTGCAGGAACGCCGCACCATGACGACGTGAGAACGGTGGCACCGAGAACCCTTGCAAGGATCGAATGGCACTTCATGCAGAAAGTCACCCAAGAGAGAGATGAGGAAACAATGTTCCGATACGGTTTCGTTGCAGAAACACGCCATGATTTGCAATGAACCAGGTTACAAATTTGAAAAGAATCGCCACAATGCGACATTCATGTTGTAGAATCGCAACAATAGTTAACGATGCTTACCAAAAATCTAGGCATAAGACAGAAATACGAAAAATCATTGCGGTCGTGTGCTTGTTTTATCCCGACCTTGATAAAGGACTGGAAAGTGCCTCTGTCTGGCAATCGGATCTGCGCTCGAAGACGGGTGAGTGAGGGACGCCCGCGAGATGAATCCTCGGCTCGTCGCTCCGCTGGCTCCCCGAGCTGATCGGCTCGCGCTCCCATGGTTTACTCTCAGGTCCTGTTTCTTTATCGTAACATTAATGGTGACGGATCCAGAAACAGCTCTCGGTTTGCGGTGAATCATGAAGATCTATGCTCTGATCGGCGCCTTTGGCGTAATTGCATACGCCCTGCCAAGTATTATCGCCGTGCTGCTGCGCAGAGCCTATTGGCGTCGATTGTTTCTCTGCAACCTTGTCACAGGATTCACCTGGGCCGGGTGGCTCGGAACGCTGTCATGGGCGCTCACGAACAAACCCTATCCGTTCGATGCGCGAACCACCCCAAAGACGAGGCTCGCAAGCTTTGCTTTTCTTGGTTTTTTCGTGATCGAAATTGGCGCTATGATTTTGCTATTCCACGCGCACCGGTTCTAACGAAGCTCAGGCAGAGAGGCATCTCGCTACATCTGGCATTTTACGCCTTGCGAGAGGCATCGAGCGCCGTGCGTTGCGAGCGCCACCGATTGAGCAAGAGCGAATTTGTCACCACCGACACGGAGCTGAGTGCCATTGCGCCTCCCGCAATCGCGGGGCTGAGAAAGCCGCAGGCCGCCAGAGGAATGGCAGCCAGATTATAGCCGAAAGCAAAGCCGAGATTCTGCTTTATCTTTCTCACCGTTGCTCTTGAGAGCGAGAGTGCATCCTGTATGGCACGCAGATCGGCGGTCATCAGGACCAGATCGGCTGTCTCAAGCGCTGCGGCTGAGCCCGATCCGATAGCGATACTGATATCGGCTGCGGCCAGTGCCGGAGCATCGTTGATACCGTCGCCCGTCATGCCGATTATCTGCCCCGGTCCGCGCAGGGCCTCAATGGCAGAAACCTTGCCTTCCGGCCTGAGTGCCGCAGAGACCTGATCGATACCCACCTCGGACGCAATCGCCTCGGCCATGATCTGGCTGTCTCCCGTCAACATGACGGAGCGGATATTACATGCGTGAAGCCAGCTTATGATCGCAGCGGCTTCCGGACGTATCCGGTCGGTCAGGGTGACTACGCCAAGACAGAGGTCGTTACGCGCGACGAAAGCCTGTGTAGCCGCAGAAACACGCGCACTGATACTCGCAACATCGATCTGTTCCGAACAAAGATATTCTCGCGTACCGATCAGATAGCGCGCCTCTCCCTGCCAGGCTTCCAACCCTTTTCCCGGCACGGCACGGAAGCGCTCGAAAATCATATCATGCGCGACGCCCCTCGCCCTGGCCTCGCCGACGATCGCCCGCCCAAGAGGATGTTCGGAGTTCACCTCAAGGGCGGCAGCAAGCCCGAGAAGGGCATCAGTCGTCATGCCAGCGGCTGGCAAAACATCATGAACGCTGGGTTCTCCCAGCGTTATGGTGCCCGTCTTGTCAAAAGCCAGTACCGTCAGACGGCAGGCTCTCTCCAATGCCTCGGCGTTACGGAAAAGAATTCCAGCCGAGGCCGCTTTTCCGGTACCAACCATAAGAGCTGTGGGGGTCGCAAGACCCAGAGAACAAGGGCAGGCAATGACGAGAACGGAGATGGCAGAGACAAGACTCCAACTTGCACTTCCGGTCACCGCCCAGCCAATGAAAAAGGTCAGCAAAGCAATCGCGATGATCGCGGGCACAAAGACCGCCGACACCCGGTCGGCCAATCGCTGTATCGGCGCTTTGGAGCCCTGGGCCCGGGATACGAGAGCCACGATGCGGGCAAGCGCCGTATCAGCGCCGAGTGACGTTGCGCGCGCGCGCAGGACCCCTGTCGTATTCAGCGTACCTGCATAAATCGTATCGCCGCTTCGACGCAGAACCGGGTTCGCCTCACCTGTCAGCATCGATTCATTGATTTCGGTTTCACCATCGATGACCTCGCCATCGACCGGCACGACCTCGCCGGGACGCAGCAGAAACACGTCCCCCAGCCGCAGGGCGGCGACCGGACAGGTGACAATTCCTTCTCCCTCTACCCGATTTGCGGTTTCGGGTTTGAGAGTGAGCAAAGCCTCCAGCCTGCGGCTGCTCTATGGCGCGCGCGCGCTCGAGCAGCCGCCCGAGGGAGACCAGCAGGATCACGAAAGCACTCGCCTCGAAGTAGACTGGCAAATCAATGGCGAAAACGGTGACGATCAGACTGAACCCGTAGGCAATGCTCGTGCCCAGACAAACCAGCACGTTCATATTGGCAGTGCCCGTGCGCAGAGCATGCCAGGCACTGCGATAGAAATGACGGGCGGAATAGATCTGCACAACCGAAGCGCTGATGACTTGCAGCCAGAGAGGGATCAGGTCGTGCCACCCAAACGCCATGCCGGTCATCTCGGCAAGGAAGGGCAGGCAGAACAATGCCGTAATCAGCACATCGACGAGGGCGCGGCGCTGCTCCGATGCGTCTTTATGGGGCGGCGCCTGCTCCTGCATAGGGGTCGCTGAAAAACCGGCTTTTTCGATCGTCCGTATCAGAGCGGTTTCGTCGGCGGAGCCAACGATGGTCTGTATGTGTGCCTGCTCGGTCGCGAGATTGACCGATGCCGTGACACCGGGAAGGCGATTGAGAATTTTCTCGATGCGCGCCGAGCAGGCCGCGCAGCTCATGCCAGATACAGAGAGCGCTATCTCGCGATGCGCGAGCCCAAACCCGGTTTTTTCGACCAGTTTCTCGATGGCAGAGAGATCAGGCGCGCCCTCCCCGCGCGTGATGACGGCGCGCGAAGAGGCAAAATTGACAGCGGCTTCCAGACCCGCCTGACGGTTGAGCAGTTTTTCGAGCCGCGCCGCGCAGGCAGCACAACTCATACCCGTCACTTCAAGATCGAGAGTCTGGACAGACATGCACTGAAGCCCCGGTTTACGTCAGGCAGGAAGCAAATCTGCATTTCGGGCATGGCGCCCGTATGCAGACCAACAAGAGCGAAGAGTCAGGCTCGAACCACGTCAAAGCCACTTTCCTCGATAACCGTCTCGATAACGCTTTTCGGCACAGGCTGGGCGCCCAGGGTGACGTCAACCATTCCGGTCTCATGACTGGCCCTGACCGCCTCGACACCGGGAACTTCTGTCAGGTTCTTTTCGAGTTTGCTTGAGCACCCGCCGCAGGACATGCCTTCGACCCTGAAATGCAGTGTGTCACTCATGATGTTTTCCTCAGCTTCGCCACCAGAACCTTTAGTTAGGCATCAAACCCGTTGCAATCAACTCGCAGCTCTGAGAGACTGGCGCAGCTCCACTGCGATATGAGGCTTATGCTCCGTCCGCGCCGTCCTTTCTGGATCGTCCTTGTGATGACCTTCTTTCTTGTTCTGCGCGGCGTCACGCCCGTTCAGGCGAGCGAGACTGACTGCGCGCCCATGGTGTCAGTGCTCCAGGCGCAGATGGCCTCGTCGCAGACCGGGTGCAACGCGCATCATGACGCGCCGGTGCCTCATCACGGTCATGGCCATGGTTGTGGGAGCTGCCTCCCCAGCCCCTCCTGTCTTTCCAGCTTCGATGCGCCCGTCAGTGTAGCGCTTTCAACTCCGGGATTGAGCGATGTGGCCCGTTTTGAGGCCGCCCCTCTCCCTGCCCTCGCTGAGCGCAGAACACCACCCGATCTGAGACCGCCGAGAACAGTTTTCCTGACGCTCTGACTCCGTTATGGCCCCGGCGCCGTCGCGCCCTGCCATCTCTTGTCTCGTTCGTTCAGGTCCTGTTTCATGATCACTCGTCCCCGTTCCGGGGCTGGTCTTTCTCGTCGGCATTTTGTCACGGGGCTCACCGGTCTTGGCCTTGCCGCCTGTGCAAAAGCAACCCCCGACGCGCCTCTCTCGGCTGATGGCGAGGCGTCTGCGATACCGCTCTCCTCCGCATCCCGTTATGCACTCACAATCGATACGTCCCCTTGGGCGATAGGCTCACGCGTTGGCCGCAGCTTCACGGTCAATGGCAGCGTGCCAGCGCCCACGCTGCGCTGGCGCGAGGGCGATGAGATGACGCTTGATGTGATCAACCGCCTCAATGAGCCAACGTCGATCCACTGGCATGGCATCAGGCTCCCGGCCAATATGGACGGTGTGCCGGGCGTGAGCTTTGCTGGCGTGCCTGCGAAAGGGCGCTTCACCTATCGATTCCCGGTGAAGCAGTCAGGCACCTATTGGTATCACAGCCATTCAGGCATGCAGGAGGCTCAGGGATTATTCGGTGCGCTGGTGATCGACCCCATGGGGGCGCCTGTCCATCAATACGACCGCGACTATGTGATGGTGCTCTCTGACTGGAGTGACGTCGCACCGCATGACATCATCAGCAATCTGAAACAGCAGGACGATTATTATAATTTCCGCCAGCGTACCGTTGCGTCGCTTTTTCATGAAGCGCGGGAAAACGGGCTGGGCAGCGCCATCGATAATCGCCTGATGTGGTCCCACATGCGCATGGCGGCCACGGACATCGCCGATGTCAGCGGGGTGATCTACACCTATCTGATCAACGGACAATCGCCCGACGCAAACTGGACCGGCGTGTTTGCGCCGGGCGAGCGCATTCGTCTGCGGGTGATCAATGCTTCGGCCATGACGCTGTTCGATTTCCGCATTCCTGGCCTTTCTTTTTCAGTCATCTCCGCCGACGGTCAGGATGTTGAGCCGGTTTCGGTAGAGGAATTCCGCATTGCTCCCGCGGAGACCTATGACGTGATCGTCCAGCCTGAAGACGGGCGCGCCTGGACCATTTTCGTCCAGTCTGAAGATCGCACCGGCTTTGCGCGCGGCACCCTTGCCCCTCGAAAAGGTATGGCGGGCCCGATTCCGCCAATGGACCACGCCCTGTGCGCAGCATGGTGGATATGGGTATGGGTCGTATGGACGCGCATGCTGGCATGAGCGGCATGAGCGGCATGAGCGGCATGAGCGGCATGAGCGGCATGAGCGGCATGAGCG
>NZ_BAKW01000015.1 GCF_000614545.1 Asaia platycodi JCM 25414
AAGGCAGGGTGGCGAACTTGTTCAGGAGGGCTGACATCGCGGGGGAACTCCGATATCTAAGGTCAACACCTTAAGTTATATAAGGTGAATACCTTAGATTGCGAGTGTGAACATGCCCCGACCCGACTCAACCCGATCACGAATCCTTGATCAGGCGCGGCTTTTCGCGAACGAAGTAGGATTTGACCGTCTGACCACACGTGAGCTGGCCGCGCGTTGCGAGATCAACGAGGGCAATCTTTATTATTACTTCAAGACCAAGGCTCAACTGATCGAAGCGCTGTTTGCCCAGTTTGCTGAAGCTGCCCAGACGCTCTTCGTCGAGTTGCCAGAGGCAGAGACAATCGCGCCGCGAACCGAGCTGGTGGGTGGCGTGGCGCAAGGCGTATCGCTTTTGCGTGACTGGTGCGGTTTGAGCTGGCATTACCGTGCGCTGCTGCGCGATGGAAATGCGCTGTTTCGTCTCGCTCCTGCGCTGCAACCTCAGGCTATGAACCTTAACCTGGTTCTCTCGGCCCGGGTGACTGCACTGATCAAGCAAATGAAACGCATAAGAGCGCTGACCATCGGCGATGAGGCGATACCGGGTCTGGTTGCCAATATCTTCATCGTATCGACGCACTGGCTTGGCTATGTGATCCATCAGCGAGGCGTCAGCGATCCTGATGAAAAAGATCTGGAATGGGGTTTTGGCCAGATCCTCTCTCTCGTAGCCCCGTATCGTACCTGGCTGACCCGCCTTGCCATGCGTCTTCACCCACAGGCATTCGGATTTCACTACCGGTAAAGCCCCTCTGTCTTGATGAGCGGCCGACGGAAAGTGAATCCTGCCCGATCCGAAGCCATTGTCGGTAGCAGCGCGCAGAAACACGAGCTACCGAGCTGGTCTAGACTGCGGATTTGAGTGTTTGGGATCATGAGGTGGCACTGATGATCCGTGAACCCCGCATGCAGTGACCGACCGCCGACGACAGGACGATCGATCACCAGAGAAAAGCTGCTGCATTGGACTTAGCGTGGTCTGTAGACTTCGACCCGATCAAAATGGATGTAACCAGGTTCGTCCAGCTGGAAGCGTACATAACGACAATTTGCCTTGAGACCGTCGAGTATCAATGGACGGCCATCGATACCGCCGAAAGGGGCGTTCTTGCCCTGAACGATACTGTGCCAATCGGCACCGTTTCTTGAGTAGCTGATCGTGTAATTCTTGAGTTCGTGTTCCCGTTCGAGTCTGTGATAAAACCTGATCTCACTGACGGGTTCCTGTTGTCCCAGATCGATCTGCCACCATGGCTGCTCTTCATGATCCGTATGGTTTTTATGTTGCCCATTTGCGGTAGATCGACCACATTGGAGGCGTCATGCTCGGCGTCTCCGCCCCGTGACCAGTCAGATGTTGAACTCTGCGTGCAATGGCAGGCTTCGGATATGAGAAGATCTCTACTCGGGCGGATGAAGTACTCTTCGGGCCGGGGAACGAAGAATCCTTGCCACCGATCTCTGAGTGTGAAGTCTTCAACGGCATTGAACTTCTCGAGAAACGCCCCGATGCCGCCCTTTGACCCGGTTCTGGATGACCAGTCGCTCTGATTCGAGAAATTGCCCGATGTGCCTCTCTGGATACGCCTCTCGGCGTCAGCTTCCGATTTCATGAAAAAGTGGGAAACATAGGCCGTGTTGAAGACCTTGGCCTCCAGTTCACGAATTTCTGGTGAGCTTTCATCGGCGTGATGTAACCCCCACCATGATTCATAGAAAGTCGGGAAGTCGCTGCCAAAAGAGGTGACATTCTTGAGATTGTAATTGAATACATTGTAAGTGTTGGAACTGAGTCCATGCCAGAATGGACATGGATTTTTCTTCATGAAGTCAACATTTATAGAATCAGATCTGACAATAACTTTGGTAAGATGCGAAATATTTTCTGATCTCTTTGTATAGAGATCCAGAACGTTACCTGCCTGTCGTTCCTTCAGTCCATTATTGCCAAAATTGACCCAGTTGAAAAATATAACGTCCCAATCGGACTTATTCATGTCATGAATATAGTCGTTTATATTATGATGTTTTTTTATTGTTACGAATTCATCGACATCGAGAAAGCATAGGTTCTCGCTGTTCCCCTTAAAATTCTCGAGGAAATGGATGTACATTTTCCACTGTTCGCCCTGAAATGGGTAATGAAGAAAAGTTACCTTCGGATTCGCCTCCCGGCAGAAAATAGCTACCTCTTTGTACATGTCTTTTGGATCATCGTCATTGCAATAGAGGTATATATGATCAAATCCCAGGAACAGATGATACATCACCCATTCCTGTATATGGTCCGACTCCCATCTGGCACAGGCTACAATCGATGTTCTGTTCATTTTGTTTCGGTACACGATCATGTTCCTGAAGAGTTCTGTTAAAATAGTGATAACCCATGTTCTATATAAATAAAATATCTTATTGTTTTCTATTTTTCTTATAAATAATGATAAATATGTGATATTATACCGAAATATTCCGTGTATAATCATAAAAGTATAAATATTGTAGTGATTTATCCTATAAGTCTTTGAACTTTATCATTCTTTTCTACCGCTCTCATCACCCGGAGGGTCTCGCTCAACATTGTCGGGCATGTGCTCGGAGAACGTGTCAGCCAGGCCCGGTTGCTGCATACGGCCAACTCCTCAAAAAGACGGCCATCGCTACTGCACATAGAAAAAGTCAGACTTAACTCGACAAGAAATGCTTCATGCAAAATTGAACAGAAATCGAATTTTAGAATCGCCTATTGTTGCAAGCGCCTTACTCAGAGGTGCGATTTTGCGATGGCGGCTACCTTCCGCGATGATTACGTTCGTTCCATCAGAAAGTGCAGAACTGCATAAGGCGAAAGTTGTCTGAGGTTGGGCCCAATGGATCGACAAAGAGAAGACGCATGAACGATGATCGTGACGCGCCCTGGTTCAGGGCCAAGCGCTACGGCTATGGCGCCGGGCTTCCGATTGCATGGCAGGGGTGGTTCGCGCTCGGATTACTGCTTTTCGTGCTGATAGCACCGGGCTTCTGTGTTCCCTTATTCGCGCCGTCTTACAGGGTCATGGCAATGATCGTTTCACTACTCATCGATTTATGCGCGGCCGCTATTTTCCTTGCCCTGTGCAGGGCCCGTACAGAAGGCGGTTTCCGGTGGCGCTGGGGTGACCAAGACTAAGCCTTGGTCACCCTTCGGGTCAGGGCGCTTTTGCGAAGGCCGTTATCTTCTCTTCCACATGCGTGTCATCCGCGCCGATCATCTCGCGCAGATGACCGCTTGAATCGATCAGGGCGATAGCGGGGATCTGCCTTACGCCGAAACGCGAGAAGATCGAGGCATTTTTGTCCAGAGCTAGTCCGATATCGGGGCCGAGCAGTTTCTGGAAAGGCGGAAGATCGCTGTCTTCGGTCCAGAGGCGGCTCGCCATGGCGGTCCACTGCATCGCGTAGGTCGAGGCGCTGCGCTGGGCGATGGCGCGAAAGGCGGCACAGTTCCGGGCCGTGTGTGGCTCAAGATCTTTCAGATAGGATTCGCACCACGCGCCGTAAAAAGAACAGCCTGTTTGAGATGAGCCCGTACGGGGGGCAGAGGGCCGGAAGCCGTGGTCTCTGCGAAAGATGGAATGCTTTCGCCGATCTTGAGCGCGGTCTGCTGTTTGGGATCCGAGGGAGCAATGTGCCCGGTTGTTGGTGCAGACTGTGTGAGGCGGTCGAGCGCCGCATGCAGGGCAGGCCCGTCCTGATGCCCTGCATACGCGACGCGGCCCTCGCGATCGATCAGCACATGCAAAGGGGTGGCCTTGATCTGCAACCAGTTGCTCAGCCGTCCATCATCGATCACGACTGGCATGGTCAACCCGGCGCGCGTAACGAATGAAGCAACTTTCTCCTGCTTTTCGCCAAAGCCGATATCGACAGCCACGAAGGCAATGCGTTCGCCGTATTTCCGGTAAAGTGCCTCATAACCGGGCATCTGGGTGCGACAGGGAATGCAATAGGTCGCCCATAGCTTCAGATAGACCGGCTTGTGGCCGTATAGCGCGCCGAGGTCGATCGGATGCCCGTCGAGTGTTGTGAACCGCAATCCGGGGGCAGCACGACCGATCAATGCCGCAAGTGCAGGATCTTCGGCGACGAAGGCGGGGCTGTCAGAGGCGGGCTGCGCCGGCGATGGTCCGGAAGCGAGAGCCTGCGAGACAGCTAAAAACACGGTGCTGGTGGCAAAGAGCCCGGAGAACAAACGGTGCAAGAGAACCCCCATCGCAAGAAGGGTGGAGAGACCCGGCCTGTGTGCCATGGGGCATCGCAGCAGGCCGGAGAGATGAGATCAAACGTGCAGGCCGGGGGCTTCCTGACCCGTGGCAGCCACATATTCGTGATAGCCGCCCTCGTAGCGATGCAGGCCCTCCGGCGTGACTTCAAGCACGCGGTTCGAGAGCGCGCCTAGGAAGTGACGATCATGCGAGACGAAAAGCATGGTGCCCTCGTAGTCGGCGAGGGCACGAATGAGCATCTCTTTCGTGTCGATATCCAGATGGTTGGTCGGCTCGTCGAGAACCAGGAAATTCGGCGGATTATAGAGCATCAGTGCCATGACCAGACGCGCTTTTTCGCCGCCTGAGAGCACGCTGACATATTTATCGACGTCATCGCCCGAGAAGCCGAAGCCACCGGCCAGCGCACGAAGCGATCCTTGAGCAGCAAGCGGGAATTCGTGCTCCAGCGTTTCGAAAATCGTGCGGTTGCCATCCAGAAGATCCATGGCATGCTGGGCAAAATAGCCCATTTTCACACTGGCACCGATGGTGACACTGCCCGTGTCCGGCTCGCTCACTCCGGCGATCAGCTTGAGCAGGGTGGATTTGCCAGCGCCGTTGACGCCCAGAATGCAGCAACGCTCCTGTCGACGGATCTGCAGATCGAGGCCGTCATAGATGGTGCGCGATCCATAAGCTTTGCTGACCTGCTTGAGCAGCGCCACGGAATCGCCGGAGCGCGGTGCCGGAGCGAAATCGAAAGACAAGGTCTGACGGCGACGCGGCGGCTCGACACGGTCGATCTTGTCGAGTTTCTTCACGCGGCTCTGCACTTGAGCTGCGTGTGACGCGCGTGCCTTGAAGCGTTCGATAAAGGCGATTTCCTTCGCCAGCATCGCCTGTTGACGGTCGAATTGCGCCTGCTGCTGCTTCTCGTTCAGCGCGCGCTGCTGCTCGTAGAATTCATAATCGCCCGAGAAGCTCGTCAGCGTTCCACCGTCGATTTCCAGTATCTTGTTGACCACGCGATTCATGAAAGCGCGATCATGCGACGTCATGAGCAGGGCGCCGTCGTAATTCCGCAGAAACTGTTCCAGCCAGATCAGACTTTCGAGATCGAGATGGTTGCTCGGCTCATCGAGCAGCATGACGTCGGGTTGCATGAGCAGGATGCGTGCCAGAGCCACGCGCATTTTCCACCCGCCCGAGAGAAGCCCGACATCGCCCGACATCATTTCCTGTGAAAAGCCCAGCCCGTGCAGCACCTCACGCGCTTTGCTGTCCAGCCCATAGCCACCAAGCTCTTCGAAACGCGCCTGAACGTCGCCGAAGCGTTCGAGAATGGCCCTCCATCTGATCCATCTTGTCAGGGTCGCAGAGATCGGCCTCCAACTGGGCGAGTTCGCTGGCAATTTCGGCGACTGCACCTGCACCGTCCATGACTTCCGCCACGACGGAGCGTCCGTTCATCTCGCCGACATCCTGGCTGAAAAAACCGATGGTGATGCCACGATCCTGAAAAACCTGGCCCTCGTCAGGGGTTTCCTGCTTGGTGATCAGCCGGAAAAGTGTCGTCTTGCCCGCGCCATTAGGGCCGACGAGACCGATCTTTTCGCCTTTCTGGATGGCCGCGCTCGTCTCGATAAAAATGACGCGCTGGCCGTTCTGCTTGCTGATCGAATCAAGACGGATCATGGAACCTCTGGAACATCGGGAGAAGGAGGCGTTGATACGGGCTCGTTGGGCGTTGTGCAATTGCGATCACGAGGCTGCAATTTGACGCAATGCGTCGATCGCGCTTCCCTCAGATGACGCGGCTCGCCCGTATCAGTATCTTTGCGCGGGATTTCATAATGAAAAAAGGAAACAGATTGCCCGAGCGCCTCTACGCGCTGGCGATGTGGGGCGTGTCGGCAGTCTTTGCTGTATTCCTCGTTGGGCTGGGCGGGCTGGTTATCGACGATTTGCCTCGCAATAACGAGCAGGTGGCTTATGAGCCGACTTATCCTGCCGATATGCAGCGGCGAAAAGCCGCGCTTCTGAACACGCAGCGGGCAATCGAAGCCGAGCGTGACATCGACAAGATCAGGCTCGATGCTGCACGCAGTGCGGCCAGCAACGCCAAAGACAGTTTCCAGGCCTGGTCGATACACGCAGGGCTACCACCGATCCGCGTCAGGACAGCGAGTTGCTGGCCCGCACCCAGGCACTGGAGAGTCTCCAGAATGCGGCCCATGAAGCAGAACAGCGTGTCGAGGATCTCGACCGACGGCAGGTCGATAACGACCATGCGCGCAGCGCGCTCAATGATGAGCGTGAGGCGGCCAGAGACTCCTATCGTCCGATCTATGAGCGCCTCGTGTTCAAGGCGCAGCTCCATGTGTTCCTGCTGCGTCTGGCGTTCACGCTGCCGCTTTTGCTGATTTCTGCCTGGCTTGTCCTGCGTCAGCGCCAGACGGCTTACTGGCCGCTCTATCGTGGATTTGTCCTTGCCTCGCTCTATGCATTCTTCGTTGAGCTTGTGCCTTATCTGCCGAGTTATGGTGGCTATATCCGGTACGGGGTCGGCGCACTGCTGACCATTCTGGTCTGTGTGGTGCTGATCCGGAACATGCAGGCTTATCTGGCCCGCAGACGACTTGCTGAAGCGGAATCGGAAAAGGAGCGGCGCCAGCGGGTAAATCGTGAGCAGGCCTATGCCAGGATCGACCGTAAATTCTGCCCTGATTGCGATCGCCCGCTCGTTCTGGCCGAGGGGCTGGAGACAAATTTCTGCGTTCATTGCGGCCTGACACTCTACGAGCATTGCGGAATCTGTCAGACGCGCAATCTCGCATTCAATCGGTTCTGCATGAGCTGCGGCAGTGAAGGCATGGGCCACGCAGAAGGCGCATCACAAGCCCCTTCGATTGCTGCGAGTTGAGGAGAGAGCATCATGATAGAGCACATCCATATCGCGCGGATCACGACCGAAGCCTGTCTTCCGTTGCGTCGTGAAATTCTCTGGCCCAGCCTGACAGAAGAGGAATGCCGAGTGCCCCAGGACCCAGAAGCGACCCATCTGGGCGCGTTTCGGGGCGAAACGCTGGTTGGCTGCCTCTCACTCTGCCCGATTGATCCTGGTCTGATTCAGCTGCGTAAATTTGCCGTGGCGGCAGAGTGGCAGGGGAATGGGATCGGGGCGCAACTGATGCGTGAGGCGATAGAGACCTGTCGCGCGCTCGGGGGGCAACGTCTGGAACTCGACGCCCGAAGCAGCGCGCTTGGCTTTTACAGCAAGTTCGGGATGAGCCTGTGGGGGCCGTTTTCTTCAAGGGCCCCATCGAGCATCAACGCATGGGTCTCGTGCTTTAAGTTGCGAGCCCCAAGAACCGCCCGGCTTCGAGCGGGCGGATGACGGCTATCAGATTGATGCAGGTCTGAGCTGCGTTGCGGGTTTAGGCATCAACTCGCGACGCATAAGCTCGATGACCCAGGCCCACAGCATATGGCCGATCGTCTCGGAGAAAATCTCGGCGCGCGGGAGGTTCCACAAGGCCGGTGCCCAGTGCCCCGCCGGTAGCACCATACCGTGGAATACGACCGTCACGATCAGACCGAATACTACGCCCTGTCCCATCGAGATGCGCGGGAAACGTATCCAGAGTAAGCAATACATCAGGGCGAAAAAGATCGAAAACAGATGATGCACCATCAGGACGCCGCCCGGTACGATATGACCGGAATAGACATAGGCGAAATGGTCGACATTGATCCCGAAATCGCGAAGCATCTGTGCCGGCGGGCTGACGCGATCTGGCGTGCGGGGCGGCAAGGGAACTTCTGTGCCCCATTTGACGAAGCTGGAAAGATTTCCTCCGATAAATCCCGCCCAGAGGGCGGGAAGGAGCAAGGCCTTGTCCGTTTTGTTCTTGATGAATGTCATTTTTTCTTGGTCGGGCAGGGTGGAAGAGAAAGGCGATAGATCGTGGTCGTGCCGCGCAGAGGCCGGCTGTTTTTGAACACGATCTCGTCGAGACGTGAATCGGAGATGTAGAGCCAGTTATTGGCAATCGCGAAGCCATCTGCCCAGTCAAGCACATCAGGATTGTAGTAAACCTTCTGTGTCTCGGGTGTCTTCGCGCCTTCGGGAAAAGTCAGGGCATAGAGCCCGTGATTTTCGATATCACCGACCCAGAGCCGGTTGCAGGCATCCATTTCGATCCCGCCGCTCATGACAGACTGGCCGAGATACTGCGCCTTCTTGTCCAGCTCGGCGTCGGTCAGATGGGCATTGAGCAGATCGGCGGTTGCGATGCGCCAGTAATGATGGTCGGTAAGCGGGCGATAATACAGCCATGCACGGTCGGGGGAGAGGGCTATGCCGTCATCCTGCGTGACGGGCAGGCTGCCATCTTTCTTGCGGGCGAGTTCGCCATAGATATGCAGATGCTGGTCCGGGTCTGCCACGCCGGAACGTGTGTTGGCCAGCACCAGACGATAGGCGCCCGTATCGAGATCCATCACCACAAGGCCGCCGCGGCCCCACTCATTCGTAATATAGGCGGTACGCGTGCGCGTATCGACGCGCACATCATTGAGGGAGTCGGCGGGGGTGATATCCGGCCCGAAATGATAGATCTGGATCAGCCGTCCCGTTTCCGCGTCGAATTCGGCAAGTTTTGGCGGCAGTACCTTCTGATCGACCAAGGGGAGAGAAGAATCCAGCACCCAGAGATGATTCTGATCATCGACCCAGAGCGCAGGAACCGATACCCAGAGTTCGCGATCGGTCGGATTATTCTCGAAGCGATTCCAGTTCTTGTCGGGGAAGGGGATCAGTGCGCCGGTTTTCGGGTCGATGCGCACTACGCTGGCGCTATAGCGCTTCATCGTCGCCGGTGCCGAGGCATAGACGATGCCCGAACGGGAGACGCCGACGCCGATCATGTTGAAATCTGCCGGGAAGCGTTTGACGACTTCGAGCGTGGGCTGCGTCGTAATCGCAGTGGAGACAGGCTGGGGCGGTGCAGCCGCAAAAGCCGGAGCGGCAAGGCTCGCAGAGGCAAGAAGAGCAGTAAGCAGCTTTTTCATGATAGTCCGGCCCCTTGTGTCGCGACATCGAGAGTGAAGATCGTATTTTCGGCGCACATGAAAAGGCGATCGCGCTGCGTGCCGCCAAAAGTCAGATTGGACACGCTGCGTGGCAGGCGCAGCCGCCCGATCATCTTGCCTGCCGGATTGTAGACGAACACCCCGCAGAGCCCTAGTGGACCATTGGCGGCCACCCAGAGATTGCCAAGCCTGTCTGCCTTGATCCCATCGGGCATGAGTTTGTGACCGCCGAGCATCATGTCGGCAAAGACCCGCTGGTTCGTCAGCGCACCATTCTGCACGTCAAACGCGTAGATATTGCGGAACCCGCCGCCCTTGGGGCTGGCGGCGCCCTTTTCGCTCGAAACGATGTAAAGCGTCTTCTGATCGGGCGAGAAACACAGCCCGTTCGGGCCTGCCAGATCGGCACCGGTCAGAACGCTGGTGAGTTTCAGCGTCTGCGGGTCGAGATGGAAAACATGCGTCTGCTGATTATGCAGCCCGCCAATCTGCTCCGTGGCTTCGAGGTCGAGATTCCACGTCAGATTGCCTTTGCCGGGATTGCCATCGACCGGCGCATCGGGGTGCCCCTCCCAGAGACGGTCACCGTAAGGCGGGTCGGTAAACCAGATGCCGCCCTGCGCATCGACCACGATATCGTTGGGTGAGTTCAGACGCTTACCCTCGAAGCTTTCGGCGAGGATCGTGCAACGCCCGTCATGCTCCCATCGGATCACGCGTCGCATACCGTGTTCGCAGGTGATGAGGCGTCCGTCATGATCAAAGGTGTTGCCGTTGGAGTGATAGCTCTCCTTGCGGAACACACTCATCGAGCGCTCTTCCGGCAGATAGCGATATTGCGTGCTGCCCATCACGTCGCTGACGATCAGAAAACGTCCATCGCTCGACCAGGCAGGGCCTTCGAACCACAGCGTACGGCCTTTCCAGGCCTGAACCAGCGGGGCATTATCGAGAATGACGGTCGAGAATGACGGGTCGTAGAAAATGATATCCGGGTCCGGCGTGAAGGCGACGGGCGCATCCGGACCCCAGACACGAGCAGGCGTGCTGACGACGCTGGGCGGGGCAATGGCCTCGTCCTGACCAGCGGCTCGGGCCCCGGCTGAGGCAAGAACCGCGCCTCCCATGGCGGCTAAACCGATACCGAGCGCCGAGCGGCGCGAAAGGGGCGAAGGGCGGGCGCCTGGGGCGTCTGTCTGACTCATGGGCTAGGCTCGTCTCACTGTTCGTCTGGATGAGCCGCGCCAATTCCATCGGCAGTATTGCCTGGGAACCGCCGGCGCAAAACCAGAAATCGCACGCGAAAAGTAGTTGATGATAATGAGGCGGCGTCATGGGTCGCCTCATTAAAAAAATGTAACCAGAGTTATCGTGCGTTGTGAACTGCTAAAACGGCATCCCCCGATCAACAAAACCAATCGGCTGACCATACTATTTACACGGTCGATTTAACATCGATGGTGATTGTTGCAGTCACAGGCAATTGATCATTTCGGAAAGAAGCGACGAATGCGGTGATGCGCGAAGTTTTCAGGTGTTTCTCTACACCGGGTAGGCGGCATTTCTTTTGCAACCTCGCAGGGCGAGCGCGTTAAAACATGCAGGAGCGCGTAAGAAACAGCGCGACCGTCGCACCGACCCTGCTTTGCCTGTGCGGTAGAAACGCCAGCATCTTTCAAGCAGGACCTGTTCGGTAGCGAGGCCTGGGTCTTTCGAATACGCACCAAATTGCAATCTTCGCCCCTGCTCGCCTCCCGTGCCCCGTATAATCGCCGTATATAGCCCCCCCTCGCGCTTTAGCCTCGTGAGCCACTTATGTGGCGGCGCAGCGAAGAGGTGCACCCTATGACAAGGCGACCCGACCGGATCTGACTTTATCAGGCGACACAGGGGGGGGCTGCTGGGTCAGCGCAGAGAATCTGCCCAGCGATCTTTTCGAGGTTCGAGAAGAGGGTCAGAATTCGAGGCAGATCTTGCCGAAATGCCGGTTGCTTTCCTGATGGCGGAACGCCTCGACGATTTCTTCCAGCCCGAAAGAGCGATCGAGAACCGGGCGCATGCTGCTGGCATTCATCGCGCGTACCATATCGATCTGGTTCTCCCGGCTGCCAACCAGCACGCCTTGCAGGCGGAACTGCTTGAGCAGCATGGGCACGAGTTCGAGCTGCGCCGAGACGCCGCTTAGAATGCCTATCGTGGCGATATGACCGCCGACGCGCACCGCTTCCATCGACTGGGCGAGCGATGCGGCGCCGCCGACCTCGATGATATGATCGACACCACGCCCGTCGGTGATGTCCCAGGCGGTGCGGCCCCATTCCGGGTTGCTGCGGTAATTGATCAGATGATCGGCGCCGAGGTCGCGCAGCCGTGCCAGTTTTTCGTCGCTGGACGATGTTGCAATAACCGTCGCACCGGCCATCTTGGCGAATTGCAGGGCAAAAATCGACACGCCACCGGTGCCCTGCACCAGAACCGTGCTGGACGGGGTGATATGATCGTCCACAAACAACGAGCGCCAGGCTGTCAAACCCGCCGTGGTCAGCGTTGCGGCCTCTGCATGGGTCCAGTTCCTGGGTGCCAGGGTGAACGATGTTGCTGCCGTCGTGATTTCTTCACGGGCATACCCATCAACACCGTCGCCCGGGACGGTTGCAAAGCCGATGACTTCGGACCGCCCCGAGAGCCAGCTCGGAAAAAAAGTGCTGACGACGTGGTCGCCTGCTTTGAATTCGGTTACATTCGACCCGGTCTCAACGACTTCCCCGGCACCATCTGCCATGGGGATACGCGGCGAAGAGGGCCCCCACATGCCGCTCACGACCGCATAATCGTGATAATTGAGCGATGAGGCATGAAGCGAACCCGGATCTCGTCTGGACCCGGCGAGCGTGTCTCGAGCTGAGTGACAGAGACCCGATCGAAGCCGCCCGGCGGTGCCAAGAGAATTGCGCGTGTCATGATGGGGAATCCTTTTCTTATTTCGATTAATATCGAAATAAGAAAATCCGTTGCCTATTTCAAGGCCGGGATGCCCGAACTTCGACAATTCTGCTGTCTGACCGAGCCGCCGTAACTAGCGCTCTCCGTTCAGAGCTATGAAGACAGACGGGGATTTGACCGCGAGTTCTCGCTTCGCATTGACCTCCCTCGTAAGCGGAAATGACGCTTCAAACTGGGAAGTGAATGGTTTTTTCGAGCTGCGTGATCCTGTAACTGCTTCGCAATAATTGCGGGCATAGAAGGCAGCCGTTTCTGCCCCGATGATAGCGAACCCCCACGGCGCCAGAAAAATGTCCTTCTGACGCCGGCTTGGTTAGTTTGTTTGAGGTGTCAGCGTGCGCCGCACCGCGTCCTGCCAACCGCGCAGGAGTTCGAGGCGAAGTGTCGGCTCGATTTTTGGTTCGAAAAGCCGTTCCTGCTTCCAGATCGTGGCGATCTCATCGAGCGAGTTCCAGACACCCGTTGCCAGACCGGCCAGGAAGGCGGCGCCTAGAGCCGTGGTCTCGAGGTCGGACGGGCGCTGCACCTGGGTGTCGAGGATATTGGCCAGGAACTGGGAGAACCAGTCATTGGCCGACATGCCCCCATCGATACGCAGGGTCTGGGCTTGCATCGCCCCATCTTCACGCATGGCATGAGCCAGATCGAAGGTCTGATAGGCGACGGATTCCAGCGCGGCTCTGGCGATATGCGCTTCAGTCGAACCCAGAGTAAGACCGCAGATCAACCCACGGGCCTCAGGGTCCCAATGCGGCGCGCCAAGGCCCACAAAGCCTGGCACCATATAGACACCGTGACTGTCGGGTACGCGTGTCGCCATGTCATCGGTCTGCGAGGCGTGGGTGATGAGATGCAGCCCGTCGCGAAGCCATTTGATGGCGGCACCCGCCACGAAAATGGAGCCTCGAGCGCATAGATCGTCTTGCCGTTGATGCGATAGCCGATGGTCGTGAGCAGGCGATGATGCGAGGTGACAGGCTTGTCTCCGGTGTTGAGGAGCATGAAGCAACCGGTTCCATAGGTTGCTTTTGCCATGCCAGGTTCGAAGCAGGCCTGCCCGACGAGGGCTGCGTGTTGATCGCCTGCCATGCCGCCAATGGGAATGGACACGCCGAAAAGCTCTGGCGCCGTCATGCCGAGTTGCCCACTATTATCGCAAAGCTTCGGCAGCAGGGCCGCCGGGACGCGGAACAGCGCGAGAAGATCGGCGTCCCATTCCTGGGTATGGATGTTGAACAGGGCCGTGCGGCTGGCATTGGTGACATCGGTTGCATGAACCTTGCCGCCGGTGAGGCGCCAGAGCAGGAAGCTGTCGATCGTGCCCATGGCCAGCTCACCCGCTTCGGCACGGTCGCGGAGCCCGGTGACGTTATCGAGCAGCCATGTGATCTTGCTGGCAGAGAAATAGGGGTCGAGCAGCAGGCCGGTCTTGGCGCGAAGGATTTCTTCGGCACCATCGCGTTTGAGTTCGGCGCAGAAAGGGGCCGTACGACGGTCCTGCCAGACGATGGCGCGATGCACCGGCTTGCCGGTGGCGCGCTCCCACAGCACGACGGTTTCGCGTTGGCTCGTGATGCCGAGGCCTGCGATTTTCTCTATGCCGCCAGATTCAGCAATGGCTTCACGTGCCGTTTCGAGGGCGTCGCGCCAGATATCCTCGACATCATGCTCGACCCAACCCGGAGCCGGATAATGCTGGGTAAATTCGCGTCGCGACAGGGAAAGGGATTTTGCCTTGTTGTCGAAAACGATGCTGCGTGTCGAGGTCGTGCCCTGATCGATGGCGAGGATATGGGTTTTCTGGGTCATCTGTTGAAACTCCACCCGGCATCCGTGGGATGCGCAGGGATAATGAAACGGTATGGTGATCCGTCGGTGGATTCAGGGCGTGGGGGTGGCGCTGTTTGCGGCCATGTAGATCGGCTCGGCGCCTGGCTGGACTGAAGAGACTGGCGACCGTTCCGGGACGGGGGAGACAGGTAGGTCTGCAGTATAATTCGGCATGAAGGGGCGCAGCGTGAATTGATAGATGCCTGCACCGATCACGCCACCCACCAGCGGGCCTGCAATCGGCACCCACCAGTAATGCTGCGGGGACGGAAAGGCCGAGGCGCCCCAACCAGCGAAAAACGCGAAGGTACGCGGGCCGAAATCGCGCGCCGGATTGATGGCCCAGGCATCCAGAAAGCCGGATGACGCGCCGATAGCAGCGACAAGAAGCCCGATGATGAGAGCGCCGGAATTCGCCTGCGGGGCCATGGTGTTATACTGGCAGGTAATGGCGAAAATGCCGAAGACCAGCACACCTGTCAGCACGATCTGCACCACGAAGGAATGCATGGCCGTCACGGCAAGGCCCGGATGGGTGAAGAACACACCCGCCGCGCCGCCATCGCCCGCACGGGTGAAGTGATGGATCAGGTTGTAATGGTCGATGACGGGGTGAAAATTGAGATAGACCACCGCCGCCCCGGCAATGCCGCCCAGAACCTGAGCCGCGCAGTAAGGCAGAACCTTCTTCCATGAGAACCCGCGATAAAGCGCGAGAGCCAGGGTGACCGCTGGGTTGGCGTGGGTGCCGCTGACCGCCCCCGTGGCATAGATGGCGAATGTAACGCCAAGCCCCCAGACAATGGCCACGCCCCAATAGGCGTTCTGATAAGGGTTGGGATCGTAAAGGACGATCATCGCCGCGACGCTGTCGCCGAAAATGATGATGATCATGACGGCGATGAATTCGGCAATCAGCTCGCCGAGATAGCGTTTTCTTTCTGACATGAGAGTTTGTCCGTCAGCCAGAGTTGAAGGGGGAGGGGGCGGGTGAGGTCAGGCGACCTCTTTGTCGTCGGTTTTTTGGCCTGAGGCGTTCTTCTGAAGGCGGCGAGCCATGTAATCCTGCAATTTTGCTAGTGCTTCAGGACCAAAGCGCAGGCCGAGTTTTGAGCGGCGCCATAAAATATCGTCGGCGCTCCGGGCCCATTCATGCGCCATGAGGTAATCGACCTCACCTTCATGAAGATCGGCACCGATGAGTGCGCCCAGCGGGGCACCTTCGCTTTCTTTCGACAGCATGAGCGTCTCGACCAGCGTGCCGTAATTGCGCACCAGGCGTGTGGCCGTCTGTTGCGAGAGGCCCGCCACGCGGCGCTGGAGCGCTCCGACGCGTTTGTCGAAATCGGAGCGTTTGAAATCACCGCCCGGCAGCGGCGCCTCAGCCGTCCATGAGGTCGTTTTCAGCCCCTTGAGATGAGGCGCGAGTTTTTCGAGGGCGTGCTCTGCCAGTTTACGATAAGTCGTGATCTTGCCGCCGAAGACAGACAATACGGGAGCCGCGCTGTGGTCGATATCGAGGCGGTAATCGCGTGTGACCGCAGACGCACTGCCTGAATGATCGTCATAGAGCGGGCGGACGCTGCATAGCTCCAGACGACATCTTCCGGGGTGATCGAGCGTTTGAAATAGCGGTTCACGCTTTCGCAGAGATAGGTAATTTCGTCAGGCTGATGCTTACCGAACCGGGGTCCTGATCCCACGGAATATCCGTCGTGCCGATGAGGGTGAACTCTTTCTCGTAGGGAATGGCAAAGACGATACGTCTGTCGGGATTTTGCAGGATATAGGCCTGCTCGGTATCGAATTGCTCGGCACGACGATATGGCTGCCTTTCACGAGCCGCACATGATTGCGGCTGTCGATCGACAGTCTGTCTTTCAGTAATTCTGCCACCCAAGGACCCGCAGCATTGATCAAGGCGCGTGCGGTAACCTGTCGTGCTTCGCCGGTCTGGGTGTCTTCCAGAGTTGCCACCCAGTGGTCGGGGTGGCGTTCGGCACTCGTCAGTCTGGTGCGTGTGCAGATTGCCGCGCCGCGACGGGCGGCATCCTGTGCGTTCAGCACGACAAGGCGGCTGTCCTGTACCCAGCCGTCGGAATATTCGAAGCCTCGCACGTAGTCGGGGCGCAGTACGCGGCCCGCGGCTTCGTTTTGCAGGCGCAGGCTGCGCGTTTTGGGCAGTGTCATCGTCCGGCAGAGATTGTCGTAGAGAAAGAGTCCGGTGCGCAGGAGCCAGGCGGGGCGGAGAATGGCTGAGTGCGGCAGAATGAAGCGCATCGGCCAGATGATGTGCGGCGCAATTTTCATGAGGCGTTCGCGTTCGTTCAGTGCCTCACGCACGAGACGAAACTCGTAATATTCGAGATAGCGCAGCCCGCCATGGATGAGCTTGGTGCTGGCAGACGAGGTGTGGCTGGCGAGATCGTCTTTCTCTACCAGAAGAACCTTGAGACCGCGTCCTGACGCATCGCGGGCAATGCCTGCTCCGTTGATACCACCGCCTACGATCAGGAGATCGTAAGCGCCTTCGGCCTGATTTGAATCTGCGGGAGCCGTCATGAAAAGAGACCTTCGGTAAAAGCGACTACGAAGATCTTGGTAGAACAAAAACGAAAGAAAACGAACATAAAACGTTATTGATAACGTCCTTGTGTTAAATGTTGCCTGTTATGTGTTTTCTATCACATGCAGCGTCACATTGGCGCTGCTGAGCTGTGTTCGAAATTCTGCGGATGGCATCCGATCTGTGACGAAATCGTCGATCATGGTCAGGTCGCCGACACGCCCTACGGGCTTGCGAGTGAATTTGGTATGATCTGCCAGAAGAATGACCCGTCTAGCGTGACGCATGATCGCCCGTGCGCACTGGATTTCGTCGAGATCGAAATCGAGCAGCGTGCCATCTTCTTCCACACCGCTGATGCCGATCACACCGAAATCTGCGCGAAAGCCGGAGAGGGATTCCGTGGCGCCGGCGCCGATAATGCCTCCGTCCTGAGGGCGCACCAGCCCCCCGGCCAGAACAGTGCGAAAATCGCGTCTTGGCGACAGAGCGACGGCGACATGCAGATTATTGGTGATGACATGCAGATCGCGATGGCCGGTCAGAGCGCGGGCGAAGGCTTCGGTGGTGGTGCCGATATTGATGAAAAGAGAGCTGCCATCGGGAATGAGTGCCGCAGCGCAGGCGCCAATGGCGTCTTTGGCGCGGGAATGCAGCGTCTGTCGCTCACCATAGGCGATATTCTCCGTCGATGAAGTCGGGCTGGCGCCACCGTGATAGCGGGCGACATGACCGCTCTCAGCGAGGGCGTTGAGGTCACGCCGTATCGTCTGCACCGTGACGCCAAGCGCTGGGCAAGATCCTCGTTGGACATGAAACCATGCGCCTGAACTAGCGCGACGATCTGGCGGTGGCGGGGCGAGTTGAGCGCGACATGCATCATGAACCCCTGTCTGTCATGCTGCGTTGAAGCCTACAATCCTGCACTTGCGACGACGCTCTTGAAAGCCCATTTCCCAGCCATGGCGACAGCATCACGATCCACAATGGAAGCAATCCCCGAACACAGGCTCGTAGGGTTCAGGCCCGAGCGTCAGCCGGTCAAGGAGAAGCTGCGCCGCATGGTGGTCAAGTCTGATTACGATCCGGCAGGCGATCAGCCGACTGCTATTGCCGAACTGGTGCGCGGTGTCGGCGATGGCGAGGTCGATCAGGTGCTGCTTGGTGTGACTGGCTCGGGCAAGACCTTCACCATGGCAAAAGTCATCGAGGCAACGCAGAAGCCTACCTTGATTCTTGCGCCCAACAAGACGCTTGCCGCTCAGCTCTACGGAGAAATGAAGCAGTTCTTTCCCGATAACGCGGTGGAATATTTCGTATCCTACTACGATTATTACCAGCCGAGGCCTATGTCCCGCGTTCTGATACCTATATTGAAAAAGACAGTCAGATCAACGAGCAGATCGATCGCATGCGTCACTCGGCGACGCAGGCTTTGCTTGAGCGCAATGACGTCATCATCGTCGCGTCGGTATCGTGTATTTACGGTATCGGCTCGGTCGAAACCTATTCGCGCATGGTGGTCAGGCTCGAGACCGGAGGTAGCATCGATCGCGATCGACTCATTAAGGCGCTAGTCGAATTGCAATATCGCCGCAATGACGCAGCGTTCGAGCGCGGCACCTTCCGGGTGCGCGGCGAGCAGATCGATATCTTCCCGGTTCAGAACGAGGATCGTGCCTGGCGCGTCTCGCTCTTCGGCGACGAGATCGAGGCGATCATCGAGTTCGATCCGCTCACCGGCAACAAGACGGCCGAGCTGTCCGAGATCAGCGTTTACGCCAACTCGCATTACGTGACGCCGCGTCCGACGCTCAATCAGGCGATGATCGGCATCAAGGCGGAGCTGCGTCAGCGTTTGGATGAGCTGAATGCTGCAGGAAAGTTGCTCGAAGCCGAACGGCTCCAGCAGCGCACCATTTTCGATCTGGAGATGATCGAGACCACGGGCGCCTGCAAGGGAATCGAGAACTATTCGCGCTATCTTTCCGGTCGCGGGCCGGGCGATCCGCCGCCGACCCTATTCGAATATCTGCCTGAAGATGCCTTGCTGATCGTCGATGAAAGTCATGTCACCGTGCCGCAGATCGGCGGCATGGCGCGTGGTGACCATGCGCGCAAGTCAGTGCTGTCGGAATATGGCTTCCGTCTGCCCTCCTGTCTCGATAACCGCCCCCTGAAGTTCGAGGAATGGGAGGCGCTGCGCCCGCAGAGCGTGTTTGTCTCAGCAACGCCGGGGCCATGGGAGATGGCGCGTACGAGCGGCGTGTTCGCCGAGCAGATCATCCGTCCGACGGGGTTGATCGATCCTGTGACCATCGTGCGCCCGGTCGAAGGCAGGTGGACGATCTTCTTGCAGAGGCGCGCGATACGATTGCTGCCGGGGGGCGTGTTCTGGTGACGACGCTCACCAAACGTATGGCCGAAGATCTCACAGAATATCTCGGCGAGGCCGGAATCAAGGTGCGCTATCTGCATTCTGACGTCGATACACTCGAGCGCATCGAGATCATCCGCGATCTGCGTCTCGGCGCTTTCGATGTGCTGGTGGGCATCAACCTGCTGCGTGAGGGGCTTGATATTCCGGAATGCGCGCTAGTTGCCATTCTCGACGCCGATAAGGAAGGCTTCCTGCGTAGTCGCACCTCGCTCATCCAGACGATCGGGCGCGCAGCGCGTAACGTCGATGGGCGTGTGATGCTCTATGCCGATAAAATGACCGGCTCGCTCGAATTCGCCATTGACGAGACGGCCCGTCGCCGCGCCCGTCAGATTGCCTTCAACGAAGCCCATGGCATCACGCCGCAGACGGTGCGTTCGCGTATCGGCGATGCACTCTCTTCGGTGTTCGAGCAGGATTACGTGACCGTCGGGCCGGATGCAGCGGGTGACACCCAGGAATTCGTCGGCAAATCGCTCGGCGCCTCGATTCAGGATCTGGAGAAGCGGATGCGTGCTGCAGCTGCCGATCTCGATTTCGAGCAGGCAGCGCGACTGCGCGATGAGATCAAGCGTCTTGAGGCGATCGATCTTGGGCTTGAGCCCCCGCCCTTGCCGAGTTCGACGGCGGGGCGTAGCTCTTTCAAAAGCAAGGACAAGACGCCACGACCGCTCGGGCCGGGCGGTGGTGGCTACGACCCGGCGAAAAAGCGGGGCGGCGGCAGGAGGAAAGCAGGATGATCGACCTCAAGCTGGGCGAGGCCCATCTCGGATTGCTGCCAGCCCTTGGCGCTAGTGTCGCTTTCTGGCGGCTGCGCGGGCGCGATCTACTGGTGCCGACTGCCGACCCCAATCTGGCGGCGCAGAAGAACACGCCGGTTGCGGGATATCCTCTGGTGCCGTTCTCGAACCGTATCGGTGGGGGACGATTTTCCTTCGAGGGGGTCGATTACACTCTGGCGCAGAATTTCGGCGCCGAGCCCAATGCGATTCATGGCAATGGCTGGGAACGCGAATGGCAGGTTGCCCAGCACGATGCCGAACGTGCCGTCGTCTATCTCGATCATGATCCGGCCAAGGCTGACGATCCGGCTCAATGGCCGTTCGCCTATCGTGCCGTTCTGTCTTTCGTGCTGCACCGGGATGGGTTGAGCGTGGAGATGCTTATCGCCAATCGCGACATTCGCGCTCAGCCGGTAGGGATGGGTTTTCACCCGTTCTTTGCCAGAAGCGACGACATGACCATGCAGTTTGCGGCCAATTCCGTTTGGGAGAACGGATCTGATATGCTGCCGACTAGCCAGACGCCCTGCGAGGGTGGCTGGAGTTTTGCCGAGGCCCGTCGCGTCGGGGAGACGCGTCTCGATAACTGTTTTGCCGGATGGGGCGGAAAGGCGAGGCTGGCGTATCCGTCAGCGGGCTATGAAATGACGATAGAGGCGAATCCAGTATTCCAGCATCTTGTGGTCTTCACGGCGCCCGAGAAGCCTTTTGTGGCGGTCGAGGCAGTCAGTAACATGAATAACGGCGTCAATCATCCGGCTTTGCTGGAGAATGGTGTGCATGTGTTGGCGCCCGGCGCGAACATCTCGGGCATTATCCATTACAGATTGCGAGAATTGCGTGGCTGAGTCGCCCCAGACGTCGCTAGCGCTTTATCTTACCCCCCAAGGCGCTCGCGCATGCGCGAGGAATTGCGTGAGCTGATGCAGGTGGAGCGACCAAAGATTGTCGAGATCGTCTCATGGGCAGCGGGCAATGGCGATCGATCGGAAAATGGCGATTATCTCTATGGCAAGCGTCGCTGCGTGAGATCGATCGGCGGGCGCGTTTTCTCAGCAAGCGTCTCGAACATGCGTTGGTGATCGACCCCGCCGCCCAGACGACACGCGACCGTGTGTTTTTCGGTGCAAGCGTTTCCTATGTCGATGAGGACGACCTGACGCACGAGATCACTATTGTCGGTTGCGATGAGGCTGATCTGACACGCCGTGAAATCAGTCTGGTCTCACCGGTGGCGCGGGCGCTCATGCGTAGTCGGGTAGGTGATGAGTCAGTCTGCAAACGCCGAGCGGGCCGGTGATGCTGGAAGTGCTTTCCATTACCTACCCCTAGCCAGTCTCGCTGGCGCGACGGAAGCATTGCGGGGCCGATCCGACATAGGAAACACACGGGGGCTCTGCTAGAGCTTGAGCCTTGGATTGCCCAGATCATGGGATGTCGGGGCGGAATGCCGAGACGCCTCAGACAAGATTTTCAGGACCGAAAGGACAAAGTTGATGGCGCTCAGAATTGCCGTTCAGATGGACCCGCTCGAACACGTCAATATCAACGGAGATTCGACTTTCGCCTGATGCTTGAGGCGCAGCGCCGCGGACATGAGCTTTTCGTTTATCCGGTCGAGTCTCTCTGTCTGGGCGAGGGCGGTGCCGAAATGGGCGTGGGCCGCCTCTCCGCGCGGGCGCGTTCGGTCAAGGTGCGTCGCGTCCAGGGAGGGCATGCAAGCTTTGGTGAAGAGGCGCGTCTTGATCTTGGTACGACTGATGCTGTGCTGATGCGTCAGGATCCGCCTTTCGACATGGGCTATATCACGGCCACCCATATGCTCGAGCATGTGCATGGTGTCGGACCCGGCAAATCTCTGGTGGTCAACGACCCCAAATCGGTGCGTGACGCGCCGGAAAAGCTTCTGGTCACGCATTATCCTGATCTGATGCCCCCCACCCTCGTTACCTGGGATCGTGAGGCACTGGCTGAATTCCGTGTCCGCCATGGAGATGTCATTCTCAAGCCACTTTATGGCAATGGCGGCGCCGGGATCTTTCGCATCCGCGAGGGAGATGAGAATTTCGCCTCGCTTCTCGAACTGCATTTCAGCCGTTCGCGTGAGCCGCTCATGATCCAGCGTTACGAACCGCTGGTACGGAAGGGCGACAAGCGTATCATCCTCGTCGATGGGAAACCGGTCGGCGCCATCAATCGCGTGCCTGCAACAGGTGAGGCACGTTCGAACATGCATGTAGGCGGCAGGGCCGAGGCCGTGGCGTTGACGAAGCGCGATGAAGATATCTGCGAGCGTATAGGGTCACATCTGCGTGACAACGGACTGATCTTCGTCGGTATCGACGTGATCGGCGACTGGCTCACCGAAATCAACGTCACGTCACCCACCGGGCTTCAGGAGCTGGATCGCTTCAATGACATGAACAGCGCCGGGCTGGTCTGGGATGCGATTGAAGAGCGGATCGGCTGAGGTGACTAAGCGCAAGTCACTGCGCAGCATCAGTCTTTCTGGACCTCTGCTTCGTCTGCGGGCGGGGCAGGGGGCTCGTAACGAAAGGGGAGTGGCACGTCAGGTAAGCCGGTTTCGGGGACTTTGGGTGGCTGCTCGGGGCCGTAACGGTTCACATACCATTCACGTATGTCCCCTTTGAAGCGCACGAGGAAAATCGACGCCCACAGACCGAAAGCCAGAATGAAGAGGCTTATATTCATGAGCGACATTTTGCGCCTCCCTCCATATATATCTGCTTGAGCAGCTTTTCTGTATCTGCTCCATTTGCCTCGTGACATGACGAAATGCAAACCGCCCCTCGCCAGTCTTGGCGAGATGGGCTAAGAGCGATTGAGCAAGACGATGCCTGTCATGCTGTCTGATCATCAGGCGAGATGTCGAATGCCCTGGCCGAAAGCACGGGTTTCAAGCAGGTATCAGGACGGAACTTATGATTTTGCGCGACCAGACGAACGAAGCCTGATGACACGACCGGACCCCTTGATCGACCCTATCGCCTCCATGGATGACACCCATCCCCGGCCACGTTCCGCTCTCGATGCCGACGCGGTGCGCGCGGCCTATCGGCGCTGGGCGAGGGTTTACGACTCCGTATTCGGCGGAATCTCGGCCTTCGGCCGTCGTCGTGCCGTAGCGGCCGTCAATGCCCTGCCGGGTCAGCGCGTTCTTGAGGTTGGTGTCGGCACCGGTCTTGCGCTGCCGCATTATAACCGTGACAAGCATATCACGGGGATCGACCTGTCCGAGGCGATGCTCGAACGTGCCCGTCATCGCGTGATCAACCAGCAGCTCGGCAATGTCGATGATTTGCTGGAAATGGATGCCGAGGCGACGAGCTTCGAGGCCGGCAGCTTCGATATTGCGGTCGCGATGTTCGTGGCTTCCGTCGTGCCGAGCCCCCGCCGCCTGCTTGGCGAACTCAAGCGCGTGGTCAAGCCTGGCGGTCATATCCTGTTCGTCAATCATTTTCTGGCTACGGGCGGCGTGCGTCTGGCCGTCGAACGCGGTATGGCACGGGCCTCGCGTTCGCTGGGCTGGCACCCCGATTTCGCCATGGAATCGCTGCTTCCTCCCGAAGATCTCAGCCGTGCCCTGATCACGCCCGTGCCTCCCGCAGGGCTGTTTACACTCGTGACATTGCCGCTCGAGAGGGATAGTAAGGAAGAGACGGCCCTGGTTGCCTGACACGTACGTGCCGACAGTTCACACCAGACTGGCCTTGACGACGGGGTCCCCCGAGACCGTTTTGCGGTCGGGGCCTTCAGGACTGCATGAGGAACCGGGCTTGTTACACCAGTCGATCACCAGAGGCTCTCACGGCGTAAAGTTTCGCGCCGACGGCGCCGCCTTTCTCGGCCTCTCTCTTCTCTGCGGGCTTGCCGGCGGATTTCTGGGGGTTGTGTCGCAAAACGCAGGCCCTTTCCACGCTCTGAGTCACGGCCTGCTTCTCGATCTTTTCGTGCTCATTCCCGCTTTTCTAGGCGGGATGGGTCGCCTGGTTCTTCCCGGCGAATTGACGACCTGCCGGGCCTGATGGTGCGCTTCGATCGTCTTGCTTTCCTGATGCTTTTTGTCGGCGCGCTCAGTGCCATTTGCGGGGCGCGTGAGTCAGTCGCCTTTGTCACGGCGCTCACTTTGTGGGGCTTGGGCACGACGCTCCTGGCCCTTTCCACCATTGTCAAATGCCTCGAATGCCGTGTTGTGCGCTTTCGGGATCTCTCTCCTTTCGCGTGGTCGCAGCTTCTGGCGTCTCTCGGCCTGATTGTCGTGGCGCCTGTCTTCATGGCAGGGCTTCTTCACGACCTGGTTGCGGGCCATGCGTCTTTTGCCAGTGTGCAATACTGGCTTTCCAAATTGCAGGTGCCTGTGCTCGCGCTGGTGGTGCAGCTCGCTCTTGGGGCCATCGCCAATCTGGTCGCGTTTCACTCCACGCGCCTCAAGATCACGCTGCCCGCGCTGATGGCCGTACCTGGTCTGGTGGTGCCGATTGTCTGGGCGCATGGCATTACCGTGCCAGGTCTTTCCGATGACTGGCTGCTGGGCATCGGCGTGGCGCTGCCATCTTTCGGTATCATGGCGCTGATCTGTGCCTCGCTGTGGCGTCGCAGTTTCGCCCTGACGGCCGCTCTCTCCTGGAGCTTCCCGGCCTTGCTAATGCTCTCTGCCGGCTGGGTTCTGAGTCTCTTTCCTACACGGCCCGAGGCCTTCCATTCGGCGATGCTGTTTGGTGCCGTTTTCGCACTCTTCGGCTGCTATTATCGCTGGCAGGAGCAGATTCCGTCGATAGCTGCGCCGCATTGGCTCGGTCGTGTGCATCTGGTTGCCATGGGTGTATCGGCTTTGGCCATGATGCCCCTTTTGCCCTCGCTTCAGCGCTGCGGTGAGATCGGCATGATCGTTTCGCTCTTCTGTGTCGCAGCCCTCGGCGCACGGGCGCTTATGCCACGGCAGGCTCTGTCTGAGGCGTCAGTCGTCAAGGCCGATTTCTCATGAGCGCCACTCAGAGCCTTTCTGACACGCAGCGCAGTTTCGACAAGGAAGAAGGCGCCACGCTCAAGGACTGGCTTGCCCTGCTCAAGCCGCGTGTTATTTCGCTGGTGGTGTTCACCGGCGTGGCCGGTATGGCAGTGGCCCCTGTGTGGCCTTCCGTTCCGCTCGGGCTGATCGATATGCTCTGCATTTGCGTCGGGGCCGGGGCGGCTGGTGCCATCAATATGTGGTATGACCGCGATATCGACGCGATCATGAAGCGCACAGCCGTGCGGCCCATTCCTGACTCGCGTATGGATGCCGATGGTGCGCTGATCTATGGCATCGTGTTGTCGCTGGCTTCGGTCGCGTTGCTTTGGCTCGCCAGCAATGCATTGGCTGCCGGGATTCTGGCATTTTCGATTTTCTTTTACGCCGTGATCTACACCATGTGGCTCAAGCGCAGCACGCCGCAGAACATTGTGATCGGCGGGGCGGCTGGCGCCTTCCCGCCCATGATCGGCTGGGCCGCAGCGACTGGGTCGATGAGCGTTCTGCCCGTTGTCATGTTCGCGATCGTATTTCTCTGGACACCCCCGCATTTCTGGTCGCTCTCGCTCTACGCCTGCAAGGATTACACCAAGGCAGGCATTCCCATGCTGCCTGTGGTCAAGGGCGCGCGTCATACGCGTTGGAATGTTGTCGTCTACACGTTTATTCTGATGGCAGTCTCACTGGTGCCGTCCTTTCTGCATCTTTGCGGCATGATCTACACGGTCAGCGCCACGCTGCTCGGACTGGGGTTCATCTATTTCGCTCTGCGCGTGCTTTTGGACAAACAGGATGCGCAGGGTGTCAGTCTCACCGCGGACAAGCCGGCGCGTTACGCTTTTCGGTATTCCCTGGCTTATCTGTTCTTCCTGTTTTCAGCTGCTGATCGACCGGGTGCTTTTCCCATGAACAATCAAGAGGTCGCTTCGAAGCGTCAGGGGCGCATTCTGGGTTTGCTCGGCGGGCTCTCTCTGGTGATGATCTCGCTCTTCGCCCTGACCTATCTGCGTCTGTAACCGGGTGATCGGTCTGTAAGGTACACCGATTAGAGCGTCTTGATGGTGGATCATTGACGGGGCTTAGGTAAGTCTGTGCGTCGTTGCTGCCTGGCCTGCGGTTTGAACCTTTCGTGCAGGCCCCTATTTTTCCGCTAAAGCGCATACCCGAGCCACAATATCCCCGTGCCGTGTTTTGTCTTGGAACAAGAGACAGGACGGGCCACCGCACGGCCGCCGCACTGCCTAACCGTTTCACGTCTGTCTGGGGTGGAAACCATGATCGCCGCTGGGGCATTCGTACAAAAACTGCCCGTAGCGGAAAGGCCCATGATAGCCGCACCAAGCAGGGGTGCGGACAAATAGTCAGCTTGCATGACGAAGATGCGAGCCGGAACTAAAGGGGGCGGGCGTCAGGCCTCGCCCCGCCTGATATCAGCCGACCTGCTGGATGGCAGACAGGATCCAGTTGCCGCGACCGTCGGCGCGTACGAACGTCCAGAGTTCGGTGACAGCCTGACGTTCGGTCTTGCTGCCATCGATGACGTTGCCAAAGGAGTCAGTCGTCACGTCGTACAGCGAGTACTGCATGGCGACTGTGGCGTAGGTCATGTTGCCTTCTCGCCAGGCTTCAGACAGGTCCCCACGCATGAACTGCACGTCAGAGACGATATTGCGTGCGCCACGGCTGGCATAATCGGCCAGCTGTTCGTTGAAGTAAGACACCATCTCAGGCGTGGCCATGGTGGCCAGCGCGCGCATGTTCTGTGCGCTCCAGGCCGCCTGGATATCCAGCAACAGTTGCTGGAAATTCTGATAATCGCTGTTGTTCAGCGTTACGGCAGGCGTTCCGGCACCGCCTGAGAAGCCCGGGCGCTGTGGTGCTCCGGACGCACCGTTACGACGATTACCAAGCCAGCGCAGAACCATGACGATCAGGAAGCCGAAAATCGCGATCTGAAACAGCAATCCGATGAAGGACAGGAAGCCGCCGCCACCGCCGCCGAAGAAACCATGGCCGGACAGCATCCCGAACAGACCAGCCCCGATCAGGCCGCCCATGAAGCCGGTCATGAAAGGCCGACGCTGGGCAAAGCCGGGCTGCCCCATCGGGCGTGAAAACGGCGCATTCATCCCCGGCGAAGGCGTCGTCGGGGCGTAACTGCGCTCCATCGGGCGCGCAGCATAAGGTGCGGTCTGCGTCATGGGCGGGGGTGAATAGGGTGCGGCTGCCTCGGCTCCCCATGGAGCGTCCGCCGCCTGGCCGTGCGTCGGCAGGGGCTGCCAGAAGCGGGGCCAGAGCCAGGAGCAGGAGGGAGGCACGGAAAATGGGGCGGGACATGAAAACTCCTTGTGAGCCCATTGCGGGTTCAGTCCGTTGTGGCCGAACCGGAAACGTTTCAGCTTCCTGCAACGCTCATTGTGTCAATTCTGAGTGTCGGGGCGTCAACGCCGTGGCGGAATTCAAGATCATCCGCCGCGCGCAGCGAGGCGAACATATCGACGAGATTACCCGCAATGGTCAGCTCTGCGACGGCTTCGGCAAGTCGACCGTTGCGGATCATGTAGCCGGAGGCACCCCGACTGTAATCGCCGGTCAGCCCGTTGATGGATGAACCCATCATCTCGGTAACATAGATGCCTTCGACAATATCGGAGAGCAGAGCTTCACGAGACCCTGTACCACCGGTGAGAAAGAAATTGCTGACCGAGGGAGAGGGTGGCCCGCCAACGCCTCGCGAAGCTCTTCCGTTATTGGTCAGGCCAAGCTGCATTGCCGAGCGGCTATCGAGTATCCAGTCCTGCAGCATGCCGTCCTGAACGAACGCAAACGGGGCAGTCAGAAAGCCCTCAGCGTCGAAAGGCTTCGAACGTAGACCGCGCGGGCGCGTAGGGTCGTCGATGACGCTCAGAGTCTCGGGCAGGATACGCTTGCCGCGATGAGCGGAGAGAAAAGACGTGCCTCGAGCGATAGAGGCGCCATTGATGGCCCCCGCGAGATGACCTAGCAGGCTCGCCGATACGCGACGGTCGAATACGACCGGAAATGCACCCGTGCGTGGTTTGGTGGGATTCATGCGGGCCAGAGCGCGCTGTGCGGCCTCGCGGCCAAGATTTCCGGCTGACTCAAGATCGATCAGATGTCGGGTGCTGTGACCGGCATAATCGCGTTGCATGCTCGGCCCGTCGCCTGCCAGTACGCTGATGCCATTACTATGGCTGGTCTGAGCGTATCGGCCGGAGAAACCGCCGCTTTCGGCTAGTGCTATCTCGACGCGACCATAGCCTGCCGAGGCACCGTTGCTATTGGTGATGCCGGGAAAAGCCAGCGCAATATCCTCGGCTTCGCGCGCCCTTGCAAGGAGCGTTTCGAGGTTAGGGGCTTCTCCAGGATCGACAAGGTCGAGCGAGCCGATGTCGTAGATGCCCTGCTGGTCCGGCTCGACAAGGCTCGTATGGGCGTCTTCCGGGACGACGCGTGCCATGGCGACAGCTTGTTCAGCCAGCGCGCCGAAACGGCTCGGGTCAAGTGCCGTAGCGGAAACATTCGCCGCACGCTTGCCTATAAATACGCGTAGACCGAGCTGAATGGTCTCAGAATGCTCCAGCCCTTCGGGTACGCCACGGCGGCACATGGCCGACACCGAGCGCGAGGCTACCAGAAGCGCATCGGCCCGATCGGCCCCGGCGCGTTTTGCTGCGTCGAGCAGTTGGGAAAGGCGCTCCTGATTCTTGCTCATGCAACAAGCCTCTGGCTGATGGCGTCGAAAGACGGAATGGCGCCGACCGGGCCTATCGTGGCCAGGGTCGGGCGGGCGCGGAACAGGGTTTCGGCAGCGCGGATCATGGCAGCTTCATCGACAGCGTCGATCTTGGCGACCGTTTCGCTGGTGTCGATAATGCGCCCGAAAAGCTGCATCTGGCGGGCGATCTGCTCGCAGCGGCTGCCAGTGCTTTCCAGCGACATCAGCAATGACGATTTCACCTGCGCACGGCACGGGCGATTTCCTCGGCGCTGATGCCGTCGGACAGGCGCCGAAGTTCGTCGAGCATGACCGGAACCAGCTCGGCGGCTTCCTGCTCGCCTGTGCCAGCGTAGATACCGAACAGGCCGCTATCGAGGAAAGGCAGCGCGAAGGAATAGACCGAATAGACCAGACCGCGCTTCTCGCGAATTTCCTGGAACAGCGCGATGACATGCCGCCCCCCAACACGGTCGAAAGCAGCATGACCGCATGATAGGCCGGGTCGTTATAACTGACCGACGGGAAGCCGAGCACCAGATGGGCCTGATCGAGATCGCGGGATTCGCGATGTTCACCGCCAAGATAGGTGCAGCCTTCGCGTTCGGGCTGCTGATGGTCTGGCAGATCGCGGAAATGATCCTGCACAAGGTCGAGCACCTGCTCGTGATGCAGATTGCCAGCAGCAGCGATTACCATGTTGCGCGTAGTATAATGCGTCTGCATGTAACGCATCATGGTTTCGCGCTTCATCGTTGCGATGAGGCCCTCGGTGCCCAGTGTCGGGCGGCCCATGGGCTGATCGCGAAACGCCGTTTCCTGAAAATTATCGAAAATGATGTCGTCAGGCGTGTCATTGGCCTGACCGATTTCCTGCAGGATCACGCCGCGCTCACGCTCGACTTCCTGTTCCAGAAACGTGCTGTGGGTCAGGATATCGCCGATGATATCGATGCCCAGCGGCAGGTCTTCCTTCAGCAATTTGACGTAATAGGCCGTCTGCTCACGCGCCGTATAGGCGTTGATGTGGCCGCCGACATTCTCGATTTCTTCCGCGATGCGCGCCGCGCTGCGGCGCTTCGTGCCCTTGAAGGCCATATGTTCGAGAAAATGCGAAACGCCGTTTTCTTCGGCGGTTTCATTACGCGTGCCGGTGGCGACATAGGCGCCGAAGGAAACGGTTTCGACGCGTTCCATCCTTTCGGTCACGACGGTAAGGCCATTGGGAAGGGTGGTAACGGTGATCGGATCGGTCATCGAGCGGTGATGGTCCTGAAAACAGAAAGCGGGATCTGACCAGAGATGGCGTGTCGAGGGGGAGAATCCTAGCCCCCTCCCACGATTTGGTCGGGTTCAGGCGGTGCGCGTATGAGCTTGATGTGGCGGCGCACGGCGTCTTCAATGATGTTCAGCTCATTGGCGAGCGTCTCGTAGCGCTCTTCGCGCGAGAACAGATCGGCCAGATGGGGCGGCAATGCAGGGTCGATGCTGGTCGCCTTGCGCACGGCATCGGGGAATTTGGCCGGGTGCGCTGTGGCAGCGACGATCATTGGAATGCCCGGCTCCTGAGCCTTGCGCCCCGCAGCGAGGCCGATGGCTGTATGCGGGTCGGCAAGATAGCCAGAATTGTCATGGAGCGACTTCATTTCGGCCAGCGTCGCCTCATCATCGAGCATCAGGGCGCCAAAGCAGTCATTGGCGCGTGTCCAGACCGCCGGAGCGACGCTCATGCGCCCTGTCTGGCGGAAGCCGAGCATCGTATCGCGACAGGCTTGCGGGTCACGGTCGAGCATTTCGAAAAGCAGACGCTCGAAATTCGACGAAACCTGAATATCCATCGACGGTGACAGGCTGGGCTCTACGGCGCGCATCGACATGTCATTGCTGGTCAGAAAGCGCGTAAGGATATCGTTGCGGTTCGAGCCGATGCACAGGCGACGCACCGGAAGGCCCATCTGGCTGGCGGCCCAAGCGGCAAGCACATTGCCGAAATTGCCTGTCGGCACGGCAAAGGAAATTTCGCGGTCGGGTGCGCCCATCATCAGGGCGGCGCGCACGTAATAGGGGATCTGCGCTGCGATGCGGGCCCAGTTGATGGAATTGACCGCCGAAAGTCCGATTTCATCGCGGAAGGGCGTATCGGCGAACATCGCCTTCACCATGTCCTGACAATCGTCGAACGTGCCTTCGACGGCGATGTTCAGGATGTTGTCATCCTTGACCGTCGTCATCTGGCGACGCTGCACGTCTGAAGTGCGTCCCATCGGATGCAGGATCGCCACCGAAAGATGCGGGCTGCCACGGAAGGCCTCGATTGCCGCAGAGCCCGTATCGCCCGAGGTCGCGCCGACAATGGTGACGCGCTGGTTGCGTTCGGTCAGCACATGCTCGAAGAGCTGGCCCAGCAACTGCATCGCCATGTCCTTGAAGGCGAGCGTTGGGCCGTGGAACAGTTCCATCGAGAACAGTCCATTTTCGACCTCGACCAGCGGCGCGATGGCTGCGTGGGAAAACCCTGCATAGGCCTTGGCGCAAAGCCGTTGCAGTTGGCAGATCGATGCTGCCTGCTGCGAAGACCGACAGGATTTTCGCAGCCAGATCGGGGTAGGAGAGGCTGCGCATGGCGCGCCATTCATCGGGGGTGAAGCGCGGCCAGGTTTCAGGCATGTACAGCCCACCATCTTCCGCCAGACCGGCCAGCAGAATGTCCGAGAAGGAGCGCGGGCGCGCATCGCCGCGAGTGGAACGGTACAGCATGTTAGCCTTCATGGTTCAGAAACACGAATGGGAAGAATGACGCGATAGGGCGGGAAAGGCGAGGGGTGTCATGGGCGCAGCTCAGGGCAGGTCGATACGCAGAAGCGTATGACCTGCCGGCACCCAGATCTGCCCGGACCTGTCATTGTGACCGGCAGATCTTGCCCAGCCCGGACTGCCTGCCTGAACGAGTTGGGGAGCAACCAGCAGGATATGGGGGTGACGCGCCGTGTCGAAGCTCAGAAGCCTGCCATTATCGATATCTGTCAGATAGAGCGTCGCTTTGTCATCCAGCGTCATACCGCCCACGGTCGGTGTGCCGCGCCATTGCGTCACGCCTTCCATCTGTTCCGAAGGGGTGACCGAGGGGTCGGTCAGCAGGTCGGTAGAGAGGCGATAGATCGGACCGGTCGGAGCCTGCTCGTAAAGCCACTTGCCGTTGGTTTCGAGCGCAAGATAGGCGATATCGCGTGTAAGAGGATGGCCATCAGCACCCATGACCGCGTGATGGTCGATCGAGAGCGGTAGATGACCGCGTGACGTCGGGTAGCCTGCGAAGAAGCGTGTGGCCTGATGGCGCGCCATATCGATCATGGTGAGCGCTACCCCGCCCTCATCGGCCAGATAGGCTGTCTGGGCATGAACGGCGAGAGCGGTGAAAGCGGTGGTTTTCGTAATGCCCTCGGGGGGCAGGTTCTGCTCTGAGAGAACCTTGCCCGAAACCGGGTCGAGGTGGATCAGGCGAGGCGGGAACCCGGATGTGGCCCGATCGATCATCCAAAGGGCGCCATTTTCATCGCAGGCAAGGGCGGAGGGCGCGAAACCGGCTGAACCGCGCGTCTTGTCGGCTGTATCGCTCCAGACCGGTACGAGCGGCGTGGTCGTGCTGGCGTCAGGTGCCAGTCGAGCCAGAAACGGGGCGTTGTCGTCCGCGCCGGGCTCGCGCAAGAGTATCACGCTGCTATCGGCCAACGGCAGTGCCTGACGCCAGAAAGCCTTGCCCGGCAGATTTATGGTCCGAGCGATCCGTGCCGCGTCGGTGTCGGCAAGCCATGGGCGTTCATGGGCAGCCTGCGCGGGGGCAGGGCGCAATGTCATGGCGACTGCAAGCGCCATCATGCTGCAGGCGGACCAACGCAGCTTGGGAAAAAAAGCGACCATGCCTCCTTGTAAGCCCATTCGGACCCCGTGCAAGATTGACCGCACTTCCCGGTGCTGTTTTTGAACGCTTTGCCGATCCTTGCGTGGGGGGCGGGGCCGTTTCCTCTCTTCTCCCTCATGCGAGGTCCGCCATGCTCGCCCTTGTTTTCAAATCGGCCGTCTCGGGGGTGATGATCGCAGTCGCCTCTACATTGGCGCGTCGGTATCCGGGTTTCGGCGCGTTGATTGCGTCGCTGCCGCTGGTATCGGTTATGGGCATGATCTGGCTCTGGGCTGAAAAGCCTGACGCGGAAAACATGGCCAATCATGCCGGGGCGACGTTCTGGTATGTGCTGCCTTCACTACCGATGTTTCTGCTCATTCCGGCATTGCTGCGCCTTGGCGTTGGCTTCTGGCCCGCATTGGGGCTGGGCTGTCTGCTGACAATTGCACTCTACCTGATCGTCACATGGATCGGCCCCCGCTTTGGTCTGGTTCTTTGAATACGGGCGAGATCCCGCTCGGTTGATAGCTGCTCCGCGAGCCGTCATGATTGGCAGATGACCGTCTACACCTCGCGCATCGATACCGCTCTGGCCTATCTCGCAGGAGGCGACTCCGTGAGGGCGGAGGCTCTCTTCAGGGCCGTGCTGGCTGAGGCGCCCCATTGCGGGGCGGCCTGGCACGGTCTGGCTTGCGTCGCCCGCCATACGGATCAACCACGCCTCGCCATTGCTTCCGTGGCGCAGGCACTCACCCTTGCCGCAGATGATCGCGAAAAGGCCCAGTTTCATCTGACGCTTGCGGCAGCTCTCGATGAAGCCGGGCATCTGCGTGAGGCGATAGCAGCCTGTCGCGTCGTGCTGCTGCTCGAACCCCGCGAGTTCAGGGCCAAGGCGTTTCTCTCCGAACTGCTTTACCGAAGCGATCTGGAGAAGGAGGCAGCCTCTGTCTTTGCCGAAGCCCTGTCACTCGCAGCAGAGCCGGTGCCGCTTCTGATGCGTCATGGCACGTTTCTGATGACAGAGCGCCGCTTCGCTGCCGCGGTCGAAACCTTCGAAGTTCTTGCAGCGCTCTGTCCTCGTGACGCGATGGCTTACGCCAATCTCGGTGCTGCCCATTTCGAAAAGGGAGATATGGGGGCCGCTCATGATGCTCTCGAACGGGCCGCGGCTCTGGCCAGCCCGAGCGCGCAGACACTCAATAATCTTGGATTGGTATGTCAGGCACTGGGTCTTTTTGCCGAGGCCGACACGGCTTTTGCCCAAGCGGTCGCGCATGCGCCGGACGATCACGTTATAGCGGTCAACCGGGCGACGCTTCTGGCCGAGAGCGGCAGACAGGAAGAGGCAAAAACCGTGTTTCTCAGCGCGATGCAGTGTGGTGGCGCGCTGGCGGCGCAGGCGCGCTTCAATCTTTCCATGATCGATCTTGCTTCAGGTAATTTTGCCGAAGGTTTCAAGCATTTCGAATCGCGCCGAGAGGTGCTGGGCCTGAAGCCCTTCGCGACACCCTGGCAGGGCGAGGTTACGGAACTGCGCGTGCGGGTCGAGGCGGAGCAGGGGCTGGGCGACATGATCCAGTTTCTGCGTTTCGTACCGGAGGCCGCACGGCGTGCCCCGCTAGTGCTCGCGCTGCCCGAACAGATCAGGCCGCTGCTTGATTTCATGCCTTCAATGACGCCGTTGCTGCAATCGCAAAGGGTGCGGCTCGAGGGCGAGGCTCAGCTCGGTTGCTCACTGCTCAGCCTGCCCGCGCTTCTGGGCGTGACGCGGATCGATCCTGCGTCTTATCTCGATTTTGGCGGCGTCCGGGAGCCCGGACGGATCGGAATTTTCCGCGCGGGCAGCGCGAGCTATCGCTTCGATGCAAGGCGGTCTCTCACGCACGATTGTCTTGCGCCGCTCCTGACTGTGCCAGGTCTGGATTTTGTCAATTTTCAGCAAGGCGATGCCCCTGAGGGGATGGCGCAGGGGGTGGGGGCAACACTCATCGACACGGCGCGCGCCATGTCACGCTGTGAGATCGTGATAGGTGTCGACACGATGCTGGCCCATCTGGCAGGCGCGATGGGCGTGCCGCTGTGGTTGCTCGACCGTGAGGGCGGCGACTGGCGCTGGCAGGGGCCTGACTGGTATCGAACAATGCGTGTCTTCAGGCCAGAGGGGCTCTTACCTCCGGCTCAGGCATGGCCCCCTGTTATCGCCCGCGTCGCAGAGGCGTTGCACGCAAGATCAGGCTGCGACGGGCTTTGACGGGTGGTTGGTGTCGCCCCCGCTCAGCGTGGCAATGAGTGCGGTACGGATTTCGGCCATGCGGCTCTCTGATGTTACCTTCAGCCCAACCAGATCGCGCACATAAAAGACGTCGACGGCGCGCATGCCATAGGTGGTGATATGCGCTGAAGAGATCTGCAATGACTGCTCGCTGATGGTGCGGGTAATGTCATAAAGCAGACCAGGACGATCGCGCCCGTTGATCTCAATGATTGTGTGCCGCTCGGAGGCGCGATTATCGATGACAACTCGCGATGGCACGTGAATGGCACGCATGCGCCGCGCCGTGCGCTGATCTGACAGGCGGTCCAGTTCTTCGCCGATGGCGAGGCGGCTCAAGAGAGCTTGCTCGATCAGACTGTTGAGGCGGGCAAGCTGCAACGGCGTCTCGAAAGCGCGGCCATTACCGTCCTGCACCCAGAACGTGTCGAGAGCCATGCCGTCGCTGAGCGTGTGGATGCGCGCATCCACAATGGAAGCGCCAGCGACGGCGAGCCCGCCGGCGATCTGGGAGAAAAGTCCGGAATGATCGGCGCTGAAAATCGTGATCTCTGTCACGTCGCGCTGAGGGATGGGCGTGGCCTCGATCGTCAGCGGGGCCGAATGCACTTCGGAATCCAGCACCAGGCGCGCGTGGCGGATATGGGTGTCGGCGTCGAAGCCGAGCCAGTACCCCGCATAGCCGAGCGACAGAAAATGATCGGCCTGTTCGTCTGCAACACCTTGCTGCACGAGACCGTCGCGCACCAGCTCCTTGGCGTGGCTGACGCGCTCGTCGCGTTCGGTTGCCGCAAGGCCGCCTTCGAGCACTTCGGCCACGCGGGAATAGAGTTCACGCAGCAGCGTTGCTTTCCAGGCATTCCAGACATTGGGGCTGACTGCCCGCATATCGGCAATGGTCAGCAGCAGGAGCAGGCGCAGGCGCTCCGGCGACTGGATGATATCGGCAAGGTCGAGAATGGTGCGAGGATCGTCGATATCACGGCGGAAGGCCGTCTGGCTGAGCAGAAGGTGATGCAGGATAAGCCAGGAAACCGTCTCGGTTTCTTCGGCATCCAGACCGAGTTGCGGGCAGACCTGCTGGGCGACTTCGGCACCCAAAACAGAGTGATCGCCCCCGCGCCCCTTGGCGATGTCATGAAGCAGTGTCGCGACATACATGGCGCGGCGCGATTGCATGTCGCGTGCCAGTTCATAGACGAGCGGGATCTCATCGGCCATCGCGCCGGCCTCGATCCAGCCCAGCATTCGCACAGCCTCGATATTGTGCTCGTCGACCGTATAGATATGATAGGTGTCGAACTGCATCTGGCCGACGATGCGTGACCAGTCTGGCAACAGCGCGCCCAGGAAACCGGCATCGTTGAGAATGGTCAGCCAATCCGCCCCACTCGGGCGCGCATGCTCGCGGTTCATTTCCGTGGGCTGCATCAGCAGGGCGAGAAAGACCTGCATAGTGAGCGGGTCATCGCGCAGCGAGGCGATGCGGCGCTCGTTGCGAATGAGTTGCTGGATGGCTGTCGGGTGCAGCACCAGATTTTCGCGAAAAGCGACATCGAGCATCTTCACCATCAGGCGCGGCTCGCTGTCGAAGCACGCCGTATCGGCGGGGGCAATCTGCTCGTTGATCAGGCGAAAGTGACGCGCATCGTCGGTGCTCAGACCGGGGCCACGATAGGCGGCTTCGCGAATGGGGCCCTGCAGGCGCTGCATGATGCTGGGCTCGAGGATGCGGCTCAGGCGCATCACCTCACGCGTGGTGAGGAAATAATGGCGCATGAAGCGTTCGACGCCCTGCTGGCGCCCATGTCCCGCATAGCCCATGCGACCGCCGATGACGGGTTGCACGTCAAAGGCGAGGCGCTCATCGGCGCGACCAGCGATGTAATGAAGATGGAGCCTGATGGTCCAGAGGAAGTTCCAGGCGCGTCTGGCGCGGTTGGCTTCCTGTTCGGTCAGGAGACCGAGCGTGGTAAAGGCAGGTTCGTGGGGTTTGAGTGTCGAGGCCGGATTGAGGCCGTCATTGTCTTGCAGAACCCTGGTCATCCAGTTCAGGGTCTGGAGGTCGCGCAGGCCGCCGCGCCCTTCCTTGATATTCGGCTCGACCATATAAGGATTGTCGCCGAAACGTTTGTGACGTTTCTCACGCTCATCGATCTTGTCATGGATGAACGAGAGAGCCCCTTCCTCCCGTTTGCTGAACCGGATGCCGAAATCGCCAAAGAGCGTGTTATCGCCCACGATACGTCGCGCATCGAGCAGCGTGGTGCGAATGGTCAGGTCTTCTCGCGAAGCTTCCAGACAGTCGTCGATCGACCTTGTGGCATGGCCCACCCTCACGCCCAGATCCCACAGGAAATAGAGCATGTATTCCACCTGCGCGGTGGTCTCCGGAGCCGGGCTCTCGCTGGTCAGAAACAGGAGATCGATATCACTGTATGGGGCCAGCAGCCCTGCCCCGAATCCTCCGGTGGCGCAAAGACACAGCCCTGCTTCCGGCGCCCCGGTCATGATGCGTGCCAGAGAGAACAGGCTCGCTATGGCGCCGTCCATCAACTGCGCCAGCGTCGAGGCTGCCGCGATGCCCTTGAGCTGGCGCCCCTCGAACAGACGACGGATCTCGCCCTGGTGACGCCCGATATGGCGGCGGAAAAGACTGACGGCATCCTCGCGCGAAACAGTGCCATCTGCCTGACGTGCCCGGTCGAGGGCTTTGGCAAGGGCGGCCTGCATGTCGGTTTCTTGGAGGGAGATCGGGTCGCGCATTAAGATCCGTAACTATGGGGGCGTTGCAGAAAACCGGGAATGACCATCATCAGGTCAAATCGTTCTTTGTTTCAAGCGCAAGTTTACGCAGCGTATAAAGTGCTTCGAGCGCTGCCTTGGGCGAGAGTGAGTCAGGGTCGATCGCTTCGAGTGCCTCGCGCAGCTTGTCAGGCTCGTCACATTCGGGCGCGGCGGTTTTGAACAGAGGCAGTTGCGGCACGCTGCGGCCCTGATCGCGTTCGAGCGCTGCAAGCAGACGCGTCGCACGCTGTACGACCTGCATGGGCACACCGGCAAGCTGGGCGACATGCACGCCCCAGCTCTTCCTGGCCGAGCCCTTGCGGACCTCGTGCTGGAAAACGACATCACCCTGCCATTCGCGCACGGCCATCGTGTAGGGCGTCAGGCGCGGCATCGAATCAGACAGGCTGCAGAGTTCATGAAAATGGGTCGCAAAGATTGTTCGCGACCCGAGCTGGGAGTGCAATGCCTCGAGCGTGGCCCAGGCAATGGCGAGCCCATCAAGTGTGGAGGTGCCACGGCCGATTTCATCGACCACAACGAGAGAGCGCGGTCCGGCCTGGCGCAGAATGGCAGCTGTTTCGGTCATTTCGACCATGAAGGTCGAGCGGCCACGAGCGAGATCATCGGCGGCGCCCACGCGGGAAAACAATCGGTCCACGATACCGATTCGGGCTTTTTCGGCCGGAACGGGTAGTCCTGCCTGAGCCAGAATAACCGCCAGTGCCGTCTGGCGCAGAAAGGTCGATTTACCTGCCATGTTCGGGCCCGTCAGCAGCATGACCCGCTGTGACGGGGGAAGATGACAATCATTGGGAATGAAACGTGTCGCGCGACCGAGAGCCGCCTCCACGACGGGATGCCGGCAGGATTTGAGTTCGAATTCCTGGTCCTGCGTTATCTGTGGGCTACACCAGGCACCGCCCTGTGCCAGTTTTGCACAGCCGGTCAGCACGTCGGCCATGGCGAAGAGCGTGGCCAGTTCGGGCAGGGCGGGATGCGAGATGGTCTCGGTAACGAGGGCCGCGAACAGACGCCTTTCGGTCGCCGCTGCCCGGTCGGCGGCTTCGAGAATAGCGCGATCGAGTTCGAGCAGTTCGTCTGTCGTGAAACGTACCAAATTGGCCGTGCCCTGACGAAAGGAGAGTTCGGGCCGGTCGCGCAGTTTCGTCCCGTGCAGTGCAGAGGTTTCGATGATGTAGCCGAGCTGCGCGTGATGCTTGATCTTGAGCGTTGCGACATTGAACTGCTCGGCATAGCGCTGCTGCATCGCAGCAAGCGTGCGCTTGCTGTCGTCGCGCAGACCACGATAGCGGTCGAGATCGGCATCGAAGCCGGTTGCGATGGTGCCGCCATCCTCGATGCGGGCAGGCAGGCTTTCGGCGAGTGCCTTTTCCAGCGTGTTCAGCAGCGCATCGGCCCTGCCGTAAAGACCGGCAAAGAGCGAGCGGATCAGGGACGGTGTGGAATCGGTGCAGATCGGCTCCAGAACGGCTACCAGGGCATCGGCTGCCTGAAGCAGATCGCGCGTCGACGCCAGATCGCGCGGCAGGCCGCGACCGGTCGAGAGGCGACCGAGGGCGCGGGCAAGATCCGGGGCTTTCTTGAGAAGTGGTGTGAGGGTTTCGATCAGCCCTGGCTGCTGTGTAATCCACCCCCACGCGGCCTGACGCCCCTGAATGAGCGCGAGATCGGTCGAAGGGGCCGCAATCCATTGCGCCAGAAGCCGCTGGCCAGCCGCACTTACGCAGCGATCGACCGAGGCGAAAAGCGTATGGGTGGTCGTGCCGTCGCGCGCCTGGATCAGATCGAGACTGGCACGTGTCGCCGGATCGAGGCCGAGTGTTTCCGAATCGTCCTGACGCAAAGGGCGTGCGATGCGCGGCATCGCACCGGCTTGGCTGCGCCTGACATAGTCGAGAATAAGCGCCCCGGCGCGGATTTCCTCGTCGGTAAAATCCCCCAGAATGCTGATCTGCGCGACATCGAAAGCCTGTGCCATGCGAGAGCGGGCTGTTTCCAGCCCGGGTAGGGTGATGCTGGGCGCCACACGAGCGGAGAATGGATCTGGCACGAGCGCAGGATCGGCAAGGATTTCTGACGGATCGAGCCGCGCGAGTAATTCCTCGATCTGCTCATGGGAAAACGACGCCGTCTCGAACGAGCCGGTCGAAATATCGATCCAGGCCGCACCGCAAGGTGTCGACCCGCGCATTTTTTTTGTGGGGGTTGCCAGAGCAAGAAGCAGGTTCTGACGGCCTGCTTCGAGAAGTTCTTCTTCGGTCAATGTGCCCGGGGTCACCAGACGCACGATGGCGCGTGCGAGTGGGCCTTTCTGTGGCGCCTCTCCCGGTTTTCGGGCCTGCTCGGTCTGTTCGGCCACGGCAACGCGAAAGCCGCGACGGATCAGTCTTGCCAGGTAGGCCGGAGCAGCGGCCACCGGCACGCCGCACATCGGAATAGGGGTCTCGTTATGCTTGCCGCGCGTGGTGAGGCTGATATCGAGCGCCATGGCAGCAGTCTCGGCATCGGCAAAGAACAGCTCGTAGAAATCGCCCATACGGAAAAACAGAAGGGCATCGGGTTCCTGCGCCTTGAGCGCGAACCACTGCGCCATCGCCGGGGTTGCGCCCTCGGCAGATGGAATGATGCCGGTAATCTCCGGGGTCGTCATGAGGGGGAAGCTCGCCACATGAACGGAATTCTAGCGGCCCCGCGCCCGCCTGTGAACACCCTGTCACGATACGGGCGGCAATGCCGCTCGAGCCATGATAATTTCGCAACGCTTGACGCGTCGGTCAGGAAATTGGCGCTTATGAACGCGGCGTCATGGTTGCGAGGCGTGCTTACGCCGGAGCAGGCGGCGCAGCAGGCGTTCGGGATGGGCAACACCCAACGCCCAGAGCGCCGCTACATAAATGACGCCGGCAAGTCCCATCAGCAGACCGAGCATGGCGGCCCTGATCACCCCGTGCCACATCACGAGACCCGGTGCGATGAGGCGCGTGAGTGTGAGGGTCACGACGGCCATCAGCAACGACGCTGCCACTATGCGAAGCAGGCGCTGCATAAGGCTCGATCGGGGCTGAACACATCGCGTCGATGCAGGATGACAGCCAGAAAGCCGAGATTGACGAGAGCGGCAATCGTGCTGGCCAGCGGTGGCCCGACATGGGCGAGTGGGCGATAGAGCATCAGGTTGAGCGCGAGATTGAGGGCAATGGTGATGAACCCAATCCTGACCGGGGTCTTGGTGTCTCCATGGGCGAAAAACCCGGGAGACAGCACCTTGATCATGATGAAGGCAGGCAGGCCAAGCGCGTAGGCGCGTAGCGACTGCGACGAGAACAGCGCATCTTCTGTGGTGAATTTGCCGTAGCCGAAAAGTGTCGCCATGATTTCCGGGGCAAGCGCCAGAAGGCCGAAACAGGCTGGAAAAGTGAGGATTGCCGCGTAGTCGATGGCGCGGTTGAGCGTTTGCTGGCCACCCGCAGTGTCACGCGCAGCGGCATGACGCGTCAGAACCGGCAGCAGCGTCGTCCCTGCGGCGGCACCCAGAACGCCGAGGGGCAGCTGATTGACGCGATCGGCAAAATAGAGCCACGAGATCGAACCCGCCGGCAGAAGCGTCGAGATGAGCGTATCGACGGTCAGATTGAGCTGTGTCGCGCCCGAGCCGAGAAGACCGGGCCATAGACGACGCAGCATATCGCGCATCTCGGGTGTCAGGCGCGGCTTGGGCAGGGAAAGATGCATGCCCGCCCGCCTGACCGACCAGAGAAGCAATCCAAGCTGGACGAAACCGGAAACAGTGATGCCTATCGCTGTCCAGGTTGCTGTGTCCTTAAAGACGAGCGCACCGAGCAGAATGGCGGCGATGCCGACGATATTAAATGAGACGTAAGCGCCTGCAGCCATCGAGAATCGATGCAAGCCGTTCAGCACCCCGGCGACGAGAGCCGCCGTGCAGATCAGAATGAGATAGGGAAAGGTAATGCGCGTCAGGCGAACCGCCAGCTCGAAACGCCCGCCGCCGTGATCGAAACCCGGTGCGATCAGCTCGATGATCCAGGGCATGAAAACTTCGCCCAGTATCGTCACGCCGAGCAGCCAGGCGCTCAGGCAGCCCAGCGCCTGAGAGGCGAACCGCGTGGCATCCTCTTCGCCCCTGGTCGTCAGGCGCTCGGTGAAAAGCGGGACGAACGCGGCGTTGAAGGCACCCTCACCGAAGAGACGGCGAAACATGTTCGGCAGGCGGAACGCAATCTGATAGGCGTCCTGAACCGGACCGGCACCGAGAAACGCTGCAAGAAGCTGGTCGCGCACCAGGCCGAGGACACGTGACAGCATGGTCCAACCACCAACGGTGATCAGGTTACGGAGCATTCCGGGCTTCCAGTCGAAAAACAAACATCAGGAACGCGCCTGTTTAGACGCATGCGGGGTAATGTGCCATGGGCGAGCGAAAGCTTGTCGCATATTGGGAAGACGAGTCCGCAGCTCGGAAAACCGCGCGTCGTCAGGCAGTTATAAAACAAGGCAGATTATGGCGGATTTGCGTCTCTCTTTCTTGTGTCCGGGCTGCACGGTGGGGTTTTACCGAATAATCCGGGTGTAACTGTGCTTTCGGGCATGCTCATCGAGGCCACCCCCCTCATGATGCGCACCCGGTCTGGCCTCTTCACGGAAATTGCGATCCAAGCGGGTCTCTGGCAGAAAGCCTTATGTCAGGGCGCTTGCCGCGTCGGGCGCGCGCGTCTTCGTGCCTGTAAATGCGGGCGCGGGTCGTGTTTCGTTCGGTCGAAAGCGCACGGTAAGCTCCTTGCAAAAGAACTATCGAGGCACACGGCTATGAGCAATCATTCTCTCACTGACGAGTTTCATCCTCGCGGCGGGTGTCTTCACTCTGGTGCCGGGGCTCGATACGGCCTTCGTCCTGCGCACGAGCACCGTATCGGGTGTGCGTACCGGGTTTTGCGCCGCGCTCGGTATCACACTCGGGCTATTCGTCTGGGGGCTGGGTGCGGCTTTCGGCCTCACCGCTCTGCTTGCGGCGTCGACGATCGGCTTTCTGATCGTCAAATGGGTCGGCGCGCTTTATCTGTTCTGGATCGGACTGCGCCTTCTGCTGCGGCCCCGTCATGTGGGTCATGCGGTCGAAGCAGGCACACGGGTCAATCGCCTGTCGGGCGCCCAATGCTTCCGTCAGGGGCTGCTGACCAATCTGCTGAACCCCAAGGTAGGCATTTTCTTCATAACGTTCCTGCCGCAATTCATCCCGCACGAAGCGAATGTGGTGACGTTCTCCCTGCTGCTCGCGGGCATCCAGGTGCTGCTGACGCTTAGCTGGTTCTCCCTGCTCATTGTTATGACAGCGCCTCTCGGTGCCTTCCTGTCGCGTCCGGTTATCGTCAAGACGCTCGATCGCGCGACAGGCGGTATTTTCGTGGCTTTCGGCCTTAAGCTCGCGCTAGAGCGTCAGGCTGATCAGATCAGACACAAAGTAATTAACGATCCATCATAGCGCGCTTGACAGAGGCCTTCATCCGGCCTGAGTCGGGGGAGGTGAGGGGGGTGAACCAGTTTACAAGTTTGCCCTCGCGCGAAACGACGTATTTGTAGAAATTCCAGCGCGGCAGGGAGAGCATGCCCCCCTGCGCCGCGAGCCAGCGGAAAAGGGGAACAGCCTCCTTGCCCTTCACATGGGATTTGGCGGCCATAGGGAAGCTCACCCCATAATTGCGCGAGCAACTGGTCTGGATCTCGCTCGCCGTGCCTGGCTCCTGCTGCCCGAAATCGTTGCTCGGCACGCCGAGTACGACTAAGCCGTTCTTACCATAATGGCTCCAGAGATGCTGAAGTCCTTCGTATTGTGGCGTAAAGCCGCATTTGGACGCCGTATTGGCGATCAGGACCACCTTGCCCTTGAACTCGGCCATTGAGATCGGTTCGCCACAAAGGGCCGGTATGTCTAGATCGTAGAAGCTGCTGGTCATAATAATCCGTCGCATCGTGTCGTGAGCCGTTTTTTCAATGTGGCTTTCCACTAGACACTACGCAAGCATCTCGACAGAGTGCGTCTTTCCGTTTCGCCGGCGGTACGTCTCTCTCGCGAGGGAGATGACCTCCCAGCGCGTTGTTAAAAAAAGACATTTCTGTGCAGGAAGAAGTGCCTGCGACGAAAAAGTCAGAGAGTGAAGGCGCGTTGATGTCGCTGCGCGGTTTGATCGGTATTGCGGTGCTCGTGGCGCTGGGTGTTTTGCTGTCTAGTAACCGCAAAGCCATCAATTACCGCCAGGTGGCGATAGCGCTGGCGCTGCAATGCGCGATCGGCGCGCTGGCGCTTTTCGTCCCTTGGGGACGCCGGGTTTTCGGTATACTCGCAGAAGGGGTGGGGGAAGTTCTGGCCTATGGCCAGGTCGGCACGCATTTTCTGTTCGGCGGATTGGTCAGCCCGAAAATGGAGACGCTTTTCGGTCAGGAGAGCTTTGTCTTCGCGTTTCAGGTGCTGCCCGCCATTGTTTATGTCTCAGCCATCATCGCCCTGCTCTATCATTGGGGGGTGATGCAGGCCCTGGCGCGTGCCGTGGGGCAGGGGCTGCGTCATTTGCTTGGCACGACCGCGCTAGAATCCTTTTCTGCCGTCATGACCGTCTTTCTCGGTCAGAGCGAGATGCCAGTCGTTCTGCGCCCCTATCTGAGCAAGTTGCAACGATCGGAGCTGTTCACCATCATGAGCTCGGGCACGGCCTCGGTCTCGGGCTCGGTTCTGGCCGGTTATGCAGGGCTCGGTGTGCCAATGCATTACCTGCTGGCAGCATCATTCATGGCCATTCCGGGCGGTCTGCTTTTTTCCAAATTGCTCTGGCCGACGCCTGAAGACTCTCATGCCGGGCATGACCCCATGCCCAAGGCTGAGCTGGAAACAAGTGGCGTTTTCGATGCGCTTGCAGAGGGCGCCATGAGCGGGGCCCGTGTCGCTTTCGCGGTCGGCGCCGTGCTGGTTGCGTTTGTGGGAATCACGGCGCTGCTCGATGGCATGCTTCATGGGTTGGGTGCGTGGTGCATCTCCCGGGGCTCAGTCTCTCTACCGTTCTCGGTACACTAATGGCGCCGCTGGCCTGGCTGATCGGTATCCCATGGTCGGAATCGTTTTTGATCGGCGGCTTTCTGGGACAGAAGATCGCGTTCAATGAATTCGTCGCCTACGTGGGTCTCTCGCCGCTCATCCATGCCCACACGCTTTCCGGGCACGATCTGGCGATCGTTTCTGTCGCACTCTGCGGCTTTTCCAATTTCTCAAGCGTTGGCATCCTGATCGGCGGGTTCGGCAGTGTCGCGCCCGACCGTCGCGCTGAGATCGCCACAATCGCGTCGCGTTGCGTGATTGCAGGCACGTTATCCAACCTCATGAGCGCGGCCATCACGGGGCTGTTTGTTGCAGCCTGACGCCTGCTTGTTCAGTTACTGCGAGCGCCGATCGAACGGGTTACCGGCGCGATATATGGTATCGGACAGGAGTGGGGCAGGGTCATGGGTGAACGCTCGGTAGCTGAACAGGCGCCGCATGACCTCTATCCTCACCCCGAGGACAGGCCGCTTTCAGGCCGTCCGGCGCCGGGACATGCCCTTCACCCGAGGCTCTATGTCTGCGAATTCTGGGCAACCGCCCTGCTGCTGATCGGTGGCATCTGCACCGATGTCGCCATCGGGTCCCCTCTCAGCCCGATCGCAAGAGCGTTGGTGCAGTGGCCCAATCTTCTGACGGCGCTTGAAGGCCTTGCTTTTGGTTTGAGCGCAACGCTGGCGGCGCTCTCACCTTTCGGGCGCGTGAGCGGCGCGCATATGAGCCCCTCGATCAGTCTCGCCTTTTGCCTCGGTAACCGGCTCTCGGTGACCGATACGCTCTTCTATATGTTCGCGCAGCTTTCAGGTGCTGTTTTCGGTGCCGGGATCGTTGCCGCAAGTGGTCTGATCTGGCCCCATTGGGGGAGATGGTGTCTCGCCGATCATTTTGCAGCCACCATGCCGTCGCCTCTCGTGCCAGCCTGGTGGGCTTTTGTGGGTGAGATCAGCACCACCGCCATTCTGGTCGCTGTGGTGCTGACCTGCGGCGCCCGCCCGCTGCTACGCCCCTTTGCCGCCTGGGTCACAGGGCCGGTATTTTTCGTGCTCAACCCTTTCGAGGCCTGGCTTTCAGGTGACAGCACCAATCTCGCCCGCAGCGTCGGTCCGGCCCTGTTCTCCGGCGCCTGGCAGGATTTCTGGGTGTATCTATGCGGCCCCTTTGCAGGGGCCGTTATCATGCTGCTTCTGATACGGGTCGAAGTCTTCGGCCGTATTCACCTCCACGAGGCCCGTCTGGCCTATTTCGGGCATGACGGTCGCGCCCCCTTTTTCTGGCCGCGTCTGCTGAGGCGCTGGCTCGGATGAGATGGCATTGTCCGCGTCGTGCGGGGGCGCCTGCTACGGCATACGCAGGCGGATGAAGGCAATGCGGTCAGGAGGCCGCCTGTGCGCTTCGTATGATCATCGCCTGTGTGGTCGGGAGTTCGATGACATGCTCCGGTTTGTCTGCCAGAAATTCCGCGAAGGCCTGAGACACACCGTCGATGATCGAATAGTCATGGGTCAGGATAATGCCGCCAGGAATCATGCGTGGATAGAAATAGGCGAGCCCTGCCAAAGTCGCCTCATAGAGATCGACGTCGAGATGGACGAAGCTGTATCGCTCATTCCTCAGACCGGCGGCTGAATCCGGAAAAAAGCCCGGATGGAAAGCGACATTTTCATAACCGGACAGCTTGCGTTTGACGCTCTCAAGCGTGCCGCAGAATTCGCCTTTGACGAAAACCTTGCCCTCCTTGCCCTTAGGGTCAGGCAGGCCTTCAAACGTGTCGAAGAGATTCAGCGTGCGATGTGCTTTGACCATGCAGAGCAGTTCCGCCGACGCGCCGCGATAGACGCCGAATTCGGCCAGATCGCCCTCATAGACAGATTGGGCCTGAGCCAGCTCATGCAGTACGAACGCCTCGTCGCTGCTGAGCAGGGAGTCTGTGCCCGCGCGTGCCTTGCTAAGACGTCGCAAGGTCACCGGATGCTTGTGCCCGCTCAGAAGACGCATCTGCATGGCGCTATGCACCCCGAAGGTGAGGAATCGCACGAAACGGTTCCGGCTTACGAAACGGCGCATGGCCTCATTGCGCATCCACATGATCTTGTCCTTTTCGGCTTCTTGTTATTCGACCGTGATCGGCCGTTCGAGGAGCAATCGCCTTGCCCGACCGAGGTCTATGGCGCCGTCCAGAAAGGCGGAGACGGTCTCGACGATCGGCATGGAAATTCCGAGCTTTCTGGCAGTGGCGGCGAGGCTGGTGCGGTCGCAACGCCTTCGGCGACGGTACTGCGTGTTCTCAGGATATCGGCAAGGCTCGCGCCCTGACCGAGTTCGAGCCCGAGGCTGTAATTGCGCGAGCCCGCACCAGTGCAGGTCAGGATGAGATCGCCCAGACCGCTGAGTCCGGCAATCGTGGCGGCGCGCCCACCCAAGGCGGCAGCGAGGCGCCCGATTTCGACGATGGCGCGGGTGATGAGTGCGGCGCGGGCATTTTCGCCCAGCCCGGCCCCGATTGCGATGCCAGCTCCGATGGCCACGACATTCTTTGCAGCGCCGGCAATCTGCACGCCGGTCGGATCGTCGCTCGCATAGAGCCTGAAGTGAGAGGAGGAAAGCATCGAAACATAACGATGGGCATCGTCGAGCGACGCTGCGGCGATTGTTGCCGCAGCCGGTGCTCCATTGGCGACCTCGATAGCGAAATTTGGCCCTGAAAGAACGGCGCATAGGCGTCCCGGCTGCGTTTCGGCGAGGATGTCCAGCGGCAGGGCGCCCGTTCCGAGTTCCAACCCCTTGCAGCAGGCAATGAGCGGCGAGTTGCCAGGCAGTTTCGGTGCGATCTCTCGCAGGGTCTGCATAGGCACCACCACAAGCGTGAGATCGACCTGCTCAGGAAGCGTCGAGACGATATCGACCGCGTCGGGCAGTGTCACGGCGGGAAGGCGAGGCAGGGTGCGGCACCCAGCGGCAACTGGCGAACGCGACCAGAGCGACACGCGTGCCCCGGCTCTGGACGCTGCGCAGGCAAGGGCGATGCCCCAGGCCCCGGCTCCGATAACGGCGATATGGGGAGCTTTGAGCGACATTATTCCTCCACGATCCGTCTGATTTCGACGCTGCCTTCGCCACTCGGTGCGAGCACCGGCATGAGAGCATCGAGGAGGGCTCTCGCCTGTTCTTCGAAGCGATAAGGGGGGGAAGCCACCAGAAGCCCACAGCCATTAAGACGCGTCGGATCGGTGGGCGTGCGCAACAGCAGGCTGCAATCCAGCAGGTCGCGCAGCCCGGCATCGCGCAGCGCGTCGTGAAACTGCCGGACCGGCGCCCGATGCTTGATGGGGTACCATGCCGCGATAATGCCCATCGGGAAGAGCTTGCGACTGGTCTGGATGGCCTCGGCCAGTCTGGCGAATTCATCACCCTGTTCGAAAGGCGGGTCGATCAGGACAAGGCCACGCTTGAGGTCGCGCGGCGGCAGAAAGGCCCTGAGCGCGCCGTACCCGTCGCGTTCATGCACCGCGACCTGACTCTGATGGCGGAAATTACGCCTGAGCGTCGCAGCATCCTCAGGATGCAGTTCGCAGCAGATCAGCCGGTCCTGGGCGCGCAGCACCGAGGCGATGAGGCTTGGTGACCCGGGATAGCAGGCAGGCGCACCGAGCGTCTGAATGCTTGTCAGGTAATCCACCAGCTCTTCCGGACCTTCCGGTAATGTCTCGAACCGTCCGATCCCTTCGCGCCATTCGCCGGTTTTCTGGGCCTCGGCGGAATCGAGGTCGTAGACACCGCAGCCGGAATGCGTATCGAGCACGCAGAACCCAGCTGGTTTGCGCAGAAGGTGGCGCAGGATCACGAGTAGTAACCCGTGCTTCATCATGTCGGCAAAATTGCCCGCGTGATAGGCGTGGCGGTAGTTCAAGGCGCGATCTGCCTCCGTGCTGTGTCTGTGTCGCTTGTCGGAAGAGGGCCGAGAAGAGCGAGAAGGGCTTGTTGTTCAGGGCGGGGAGCGATGGCGATCTCGCCAAAAGGGGCTGCGCCGAGCGTCTTGCCGATAGAGGGAGAGAGCGCCAGCGCGCGAACCGAACCTAACAGGCCACGCTTCTCGCCGAAAGCGTCGAGAAAAGCGCGCGCCGTGGCAGCGGAATAGAAGAGGATGGCGGCGACGCGCTCCTGTTCGATCAGGCTGCGTGCGGTCGGCGCGAGAGTTCCCGTCGCTTCAGCGCGATACACGACGCGGCGTGTAACATGCCAGCCATTCATCCTGAGCTGCGCCGCGAGGTCGCCACCAAGTTTTTGACCGGTGGCGAGCAGCACTCTGTTGCGCCTGTCGGCTCTGCCGAGATGACCTACGAGAGACTGCGCCGTGCCGTTGGCGTAATCCACCATGGTGAAACCGAGCGTTCTGGCGCGTTCGGCCGTGCGGGCGCCGACAGCGGTAATCGGAGTCGCCGGGGGCAGGGCGGCGCGCAGCGCCTCAAGACTCTGGCCACTCGTCACGATGACGCGGTCTACCACTCCTGTCGGCTTCATTGGCAGGGAGTGAACCCGGAGCATCGGAGCGAGACAGGGCTCCCAACCGAGACGTTCCAGGGCGAGTCCGGTATCGCTCAGCCCCGGCTCGGGGCGCGTGACCAGAACCGTGCGGCGTAAGAGGTCAGCCATGGTCCTGAAAGATATCGTCAGGGGAATCGGCGCGCAGGGAGAGGCCGAGCTCACGCCCCAGGCGCAGCGCCTCGGTCGGTTCACCACAGATTTCGCGCTGTAGATGGAACGAGCCGTTTTCTCGTGCGACGAGCCCGGTCAGGACAAGCTCGCGATCGCCGAAATGCCCCCGGCCGCCCGGTTGTGCCTTCTTGCGCAGGCGCGCATAGCCGCCGATAGGCGTTCGGCATGAGCCATCGAGTACTTCCAGCAAGGCACGTTCTGCCGTGGCGACAGCGCGGGCCTCAGGGTCCTCTATAGCGGAAAGCAGATCGAGCAATTCGCGATCTTCCTCACGCACGGTTACGCCGACAATGCCCTGACCAGCGGCAGGAATCATGAAATCGGCCTCGAGAACAAGATCGGCCCGGTCTTCCATGCCCAGCCGGCGCAGACCGGCCAGAGCAAGCAGGGTCGCGTCGCAGGCACCGCCTGCCAGCTTGTCGAGACGGGTCTGCACATTCCCACGCAGCAGGCCAAAGCGCAGGTCAGGGCGGCGATGGAGCAGCTGGGCCTGACGTCTGACCGAGGCGCAGCCGATACGGGCTCCGAAGGGCAGGGCGTCGAGCGGCGAATGACCTTCGGCCACGAGTGCTTTCGCCTTCTCACGCAGGGCCGGGCTCAGGATCAGCACGTCACGCGCATCTTCGCGTTTGAGTGTGCAGGCAAGCGTCAGACCGGCGGGAAGGGTGGTTTCAAGATCCTTGAGGCTGTGAACGGCAAAATCGATCTGCCGTGCCAGAAGCGCCTCATGGATCTCCTTTGCGAACAACCCCTTGCCCCCGATCTCAGCGAGCAGACGAGACTGCACCTGATCGCCCGTCGTGTTGATCGGGTGCTCCTGAAACGCGCCCATGTCGCGCAGAAGCGGGCAGAAGCGTGTCAGACGCGTCAGAAAGGCGCGCGTCTGGACCAAAGCCAGTGGCGATCCGCGCGTGCCGACGCGTAGTGGCAGGGAGTGACGTGAGGTGGGCGGATGAGGCGAGGCCTGACGGCGCATGGCTTCGGCAGCGACCTGTTGTAATTGCAGGCTCTGGGACATGAGCGCTTCGGGCATCGTCATCTGTTTCATGGCTGATCTTGCTACTCCACCGCGTGATCCGTGAAAAGAGACGGCTCGCCTCATGCGTTCCATCGCGTTATCAGGAGATATGGCAATTTTTTCCTTAACCTCTCCCATTCTCGCGATCGAAACGAGTTGCGACGAGACGGCTTGCGCCATCCTGAGCCCGGACGGGGCTATTTTGGCCGAGACGGTTCACACCCAGTCAGGTCATGCAGCACTCGGGGGGGTGGTGCCTGAAATAGCCGCGCGGGCTCATCTGGCTCTTCTTCCCGGAATCGTGGCGGAAACATTGGATAAATCAGGCCTGACTCTCGACGAGATCGGGGCCTTTGCCGCGTGTACCGGGCCAGGGCTGATTGGCGGCCTGATCGTGGGGAGCAATTACGCAAAAGGGCTCGCTATCGCCAAAGATCGGCCGTTTGTTGCCGTCAATCATATCGAGGCCCATGCGCTGACCGCCCGCCTGCCTGGCGTGGCAGGTGATGAGATTAAATTTCCGTATCTTTTACTTCTCGTCTCGGGTGGACATTGCCAGTGCGTCGCTGTGCACGGCGTCGGCATATATGAGAAGCTCGGCGGTACGATCGACGATGCGGCGGGTGAGGCTTTTGACAAGGTCGCCAAGATGCTTGGTCTTGGATGGCCGGGCGGGCCTGCGCTCGAAAAGCTGGCGAGGGAGGGGCGCGCTGACGCTGTCGCCCTGCCTCGACCTCTGATGGGGCGCGAGGGCTGCGACTTTTCATTCTCCGGGCTCAAGACGGCAGTGGCGCGACAGATCGCTTCTTACGGTATGGCGGCGCTTCCCCGCGTTTTCGCCGCCGATATTGCAGCCAGTTTTCAGCAATGTGTTTGCGATGTGATGGCTGATCGGGCGCGTCATGCTCTGGCGCTGCTTCCCGATGCCAGAAGCCTTGTCGTTGCCGGGGGTGTTGCCGCGAATGAAACGATCCGCAAGGCGTTGGAGGAAGTCTCCACTCAGGCAGGTATTCCCTTCGAGGCCCCGCCTTTGCGTCTATGCACCGATAATGCGGTGATGGTGGGGTGGGCAGCAATCGAGACAGTTCGGTCTTATCAGGATGCTGCTCAGGCGATGGAAGATGGTATCCCGGCAGCACCACGGCCTCGCTGGCCGCTGACCGAGATCGTCGCAGCGGGGCAGATTGCGTTGAATCAGGCTGGCCAGAATAAGGTGTCTGGTTCTGGCGGCTAAAACCTGTTTATTTCGAGTCAATGTCGCAGCAGGGGTACGGCACACATGACAAAAGAAGATGATGCCTGGTTCAATGCTGATGATAAGGCTTCTGAACTAGAGAGGCAGGCCGGTATTGCAGAGCCGTCTCAGACCGTGAGCAGCTTCCTGTTATCGATCATTCTGCCGTGTCTCGCCGTGGGCGTACTTCTCATAGCGACACTCTGGGGACTGATTTACAAATTTCATCTTCTGGGGTGAAGTGGAATGGAGCCTTTGTGAGGATGCTCGCGGAAATGTCCCCTCTTGCAACGCTCTCTGAAACAGGGCAAAGAAGCGGCTCTTGCCGCAGGGGTGCTCCCTCGAGCGTTGCGGGAGAGGTGGCCGAGTGGTTGAAGGCAGCGGTCTTGAAAACCGCCGTGCGTGTAAGCGTACCGTGGGTTCGAATCCCACCCTCTCCGCCATAAAATCGTGAAAATACGTCATGAGTCATTATGGCAGCACTATGAACTTGTCGGTCTCGCGTTGCGCATGCTCTCCGAATTCGCAAAGAATCAGAGAAGCGAGTTTACTTCGAGGTTTAGCACTCACGTCGTCGCGACGACCACTTCGAAGGTCTGCCAGACTCCGAACGTGGTGTCTCCGCTGATAAATGCGGCTCGCTCATCTATTTATGTTTCTGGTTTTTATTAAAAGTGGAAATATTATTTGATATTCTGATTGTAATGTAGTTTATCTTTTTTCTATAGTACTCAATTATTGTAATAAAGTCGACAAATTTTGGGGGTTTTTATCCTGGGTTGTACGCCTACTGCGGATGCCGTGGTCATATTCAATGCCTTTTCCGCATATGTGGCCGCTGGAACGATCTGGATTTTCGGGGATAACATAAGCTTGCTTAAGGTAACTCTTTTGCCTCTGGAGTGCCTCTGTCACTCTGGGCTTTTAGCATGGGATCGACACGGGAAAAATTGCTTCTGAGAATATGAGAATTAGCCAAGTTTTCTCCAGTTCGTTGAGGAAAGATGTGGGAACTATGACGGAAAAGAATACGGATATAAAAAAAAATACTAATGTAAAAAGAGAAAAGAAGAAGTCAGAATTTGACGTCATTGAGCCGCTACTCGACAGGTTGTCGGGGGGGCGAGCAGTCGGAATAGCCAAACGCCTAAGAGAAAATCCAGAGGCGCTGGATGATATTGTTCGAGAGATCTCGACGGGCTCCGACGTCGAGACTATGTTGAAATTGGCAAGGACCCAAGCCCGCGATATTGCTTGGGCGACAAGCTGATTTTGACTATGTCGGCCTCCCAAGGGATGCCGAAAAATATCAATTCAGCGTTGCTTTTGAGAGATATATCAAACCTCTCCTTGGAAAAAGAGCAGACGGGTTTTCAGTGATCTTCGACGCACTGGATCACTGCAGTAACCCCTTCATCATTGAGACAGGGTGTCTGCGAATTCCTGAAAATTGGGAGGGAGATGGTCAGAGTACATTTCAATTCGACTGGTATGCTCGCGCGAAGAACGGTAGTGTTACAACCATTGATATAAACCCGATGAGTATAGACAGCGCCAGGCGGGCATGCAGCAGCGTTACGAGCACAATATTGAATGACTCAGTCGCTGCCCTCGCTGCAATAGGTGCGCGGACAAAGCAGACGGCTTCTCTCATCTATCTTGACTCGTTCGATCTCGATCTGGCCGACCCCATGCCTAGCGCTATCCATCACGCGATGGAGGTAATGGCAGCCAAAAACCTCATCGGCCCTGGCACGATACTGTGTATAGATGATTTCAATGTGTCTCCTCTTGGCCCTGGAGGTAAAGGCTGATTGTGGACAAGTTTATGTCCGCAGTTAATGCCGAAATATTGTATGAGGGTTATCAGAAGATTTGGCGAGTGGCGCGCTAAGCATACTCGACTTTAATCACCCGAAAGATTTTTTAATTTACTGCCTGGTGAAGCATCGGACGGCGGAATTTCGTTACGGCCTGACTCCCGGTCACCGATCAGATTGACGCTGCGGATTGCTTGGAAACAAATTCTGTCGGCCTATTTTGCCAGATTGATTATGGTTTTGGGTGATTATAAGACAATGTCTGCTCCAAAGCGCTGGGCACGGTTCGAATAATTAAGCCTTCCGTCATCTGTTGCGAACTGGCTGTATACGGTTCCATGGATGCAGTCTGGGCAGGGTTTTGTTCTCAATATTTGCGTAGACTTGTGGCAATCATTGATGAATATATGAACTGACTCGAGGTGGCGTTGACAGAAGCTCGAGCAGCCAGCGCGGCTCTGGCACCGGAAGGGGCAACGACATCAAGAGGTCTTTAGCTTTGTGGTCTGGAACCTGGCCTCCTGTGAAGGCAAAGCCGAAAGAACGTCCCTGATTTTCACATCACGTGTGGACTTCGCCCGTCAAGCCGCCGCGTGATCTACCAAAATCCTCCGAGCCAGCCCCATGCTTGCGCCTGTAGCCTATGACTGGGCTTTGATCACGGTGCCGGCGATCATGTGCTGCCGGTCATCGTTTCAGCCCCTGCTCTGCCAGTGTTGGCAGCGTGGCGTCTTGTTCAGTCCAATGCCGGAACCGGACACAGGCTGCGTTCTACTTACCGTAGCGCTCATGCATATCCCGCCACGGGCAGCCAGTTCGCGTAGCATGCAGCATACCATTGAGAAACTGGGGATTATCTCAGACCGGTCGAACCTAATACCGGCGTTCGGGTGGTAAAATCGGGACGATCAATACCCATTCCTGATCCGTAAGATCCCCCCCGCGCCATACCTGTTTCCTGAAACCGATATCTTGCAGACCCAAAGTGAGCCAGACCGTAAGCAGATCGTATAGGCCTATTAGCAATGTGACTCGAAGACCTTCTCATGTCTTGGGCAGGGCGCTGGGTATTATTCAGAGCGGTGAGACGCGTCATCGCTATCTGCTGGCATGCGCAGGATTGCCTCGAAAATGGCATGATGGAGCCCCGCTGGTGTGAGGTCCTGCTCGGATTGCGGCGTTGAAATTCCCCCCCGAATTCGCAGATAAGAAACGGTGTATGCCTTCCATTGCCGGGCCTGACCGCGTTCGGAATGGTGGGGCGATGATCGCCATAAAAGGCTAGAAGTGCAGGATGTCCGCATTTCGCCAGAGCGTCATGAATTACGCCGAGAAGAGCGTCCCCATGCGCTACGTGGTCCAGATAGGCCGACAACCCTCCAGCCATGGCCCGTGATTTTCTATGGTAACCGCGAAGATGAAGGTGCTCTGATTGTTGCGGATAGCATTTTCGATCAGGCCAACGAGTTGCTCCCCGAGGCTTCTGTCGCTTATATGCGGCCCACATTTTGCCTTGCCTTCGAATTCGTTAGCCCCGACCAGCGTTGTGAAACCACTGGCTGGCATAAGTCGGTCGCGTGCGTAAAACCTCATGTCGTGAGGATGCACGAAGATCCTGTTTTCAAAGAGGGATTCGAGCCTTTTCGGAAGCGCATCTTGAAAATGCGAGTGCGCACTCAGATAGGGATCGAAGCGTCTGAAGCCCAGTTCGGTCTCTTCATGGCCAAAGAGTACCCCGTATTCCGTACGCATCGTGTAAGCGCCAAAGCCCGACATATGCAGGCGGCCATAGTGTCGTGCTGTTTGGCGTAGCTGCTCCAGCTTGGGTAAGGGCGACAGACCCGCGTTCGCTGGCATGAGAGTCGTCGGATCGGCGAAGGACTCGCATTGTATGACGACGACGATCGGGGCTTTCTCCCGCGGCGGTTCTCTCCGCGCTGCCCGGCTGTGCGACGAGAGGGGACGGTGCCGATCCTGCAGCCAGAGTAACCAGCTGATTGACGTTGTCGCCAGAAACCCGTGCGTCGGCATCGCAGCGTTGTAATCAGGCAGGGGCATGAGGCGGCGGGGCAGGGACGTGCGTGCAAGTTCATGTAAAAGAAGTAACGAACTGACACCGAATAAGAGACCGATGATACGCAGTAAAAGGGTCGAACCACCGGCACGCGTCAGATGCGTGAGGTCGTAAACGAAGAGGGCTCCCACGGTCAGAACGGTTGCCGATAGTCCTGACAGAACTGCGACGCGAGCGGGAAGAGGCAGGGCATCAACATAGAAGCGCGGATGCTGGAAGCATGCTTTTACCAACACGGCATCGCTGAACAGCAGTGGCTCGTCGAGCAGGCCGCGTTTGAGATTCGAGCCAAGAACAAGAAGAGCTATTGCGACGATGCTGAGCACACCCGCACCGAGTACCCGCCCGGTCACAGCAAGAGCGCATCCAAATATCAGCAGGAGTGGAAGCACTCTGAACGGTAGCCCCATCGCGCGCGCCCGAAGAAACGTTGAACGATGCGTTGGGTATTTATTGGGCTGTGCCATGCGATCGAGTGACGAGGCTATGACCAGAACGGCGAAAAACGTGCTCAGGAGCAGGATCACGGCAAGGTGCCCTCTGGAAAAAAAGAGCGCACGCCGCCTTTTATCCAAGTCGATGAGGGTAGTTTCTGGGTCTCGAACGGGAAGAAAATGGAATTCGGTTCAGGTTGCATTGTCACTCTTATCGGTTGGCTCTCGTGTTGACAGCTCAGCCCTCACCTGACAAGCGTGCGGGGGCTATCCTTGCATATCGTTTTGTGGGCGTCGTTCTCTGTTCGAGTTTCTGAAACATTCCGGTCGACCAGGGGCGATCCGAGCAGATGCGAAAGCTCTCATGGATATGAGTTTGGCTCCCGCCCTGCTGTCGGTTCCTCCTTTTGCCGCGCGTCTGCCTGTTCTGGGTAAGAACGATTGCCTCTGGAACGACATCGTTCCACGACCGGTCGATCGCCTTAACGACCCTATCGTTCAAATCGTTTTGCAGGAGCAAATCGGAGGAACGTTCTGGGCTCCCGACTCACCCGTGCGACGCAGATGTCTCGTTTGTGCGCCTGGCAATCTGCAAGACGCTGAGATTCTATGGGCCGCGGTAAAAGTCCGTCGCCCGGCCGGTGATTTACTGCTGGTTTTGCCAGACACTGCGCCGCACTGGCGCAAATTGCGTGAGCGTGTCGTGGTCGAAGGCGGCGCCGCCGTGTGTCTGCCGGTCAATCCGTCATCTCTACTGGGTGCGGCACAGGAAGTGTTTGTGCTTGCTGGCATCGTTTCGTCCCTGGTCGCGCTGGCGGCTTTGTCCGGCCTGACGCTCTGGAACGTGAGCCGGTCGGGAGGCTGGCCCGATTTTCCCGACCCTGATGCGCATGGTAAAGCTGTAGCGCTTCTTCTGGATTATACGCATTATCAGTGCCCTTATACTGGTGCGCCTTTTCCGGTTGAAGCGGCTTCAACGCTTCTGATTGAGTGGCGAAACATATTGCGGCAGAATCGTGAGATAGCGGTCTGTTCCGGCATGGCTTGGTGGAAACGGAAAAGGATCGGCGAGTTCTTCTCCACCGCAGATTCCCGGCGTCCAAAGCCTGTCTTCAGACGAAGCGCGAAGGTGATCGTTACCGCCGCGCGCCGGGGCAGGGGCGGCATTGCAGTCTGGTCTACCAGAATGCCGCGAGGGCTCGAAACTGCTGCGAGGTCTACACATCTTCCTCTTTATCGCGTCGAAGACGGCTTTATTCGTTCCGCAGGTCTGGGGAGCGGAATGCTTCCACCTGCATCGATTATTGTTGATCGTCTGGGCGTCTATTATGACCCACGAACGCCGAGTGATCTCGAGTCAATTCTCGCCACACACCCTCTCGGGCCTGATCTGCAGACTCGAGCGGGGCGTCTCATAGAGACCATCGTCACCCTGGCTGTGTCCAAATACGCTCATGGCGGCGCCAGCCCCAGTCTCGAAGCGCCGAAAGGGCGCAAGGTCATTCTCGTGCCGGGGCAGGTTGCTGACGATCTTTCGGTTCTTCTCGGGGGGGCAAGTGTGGGAGGTAATCTCGAATTGCTGAGACGCGTCCGGGAATCAGAGCCTGAGGCCTTTATCGTGTATCGACCCCACCCTGACGTCGATGCCGGTCATCGCAAGGGCGCGATCGCGGATTCCGTGATTTTAGAGTTTGCCGATCGGATCTGCAGGGAAAGCGCGATGGCGCCTCTGCTCGATGCGGTCGATGAGGTGCATACCCTGACATCGCTTGCCGGATTTGAAGCGCTCATGCGTTGCAAGCCTGTGACTACTTACGGACAGCCCTTCTACGCAGGTTGGGGTCTTACCCGTGATCACGAGCCGGTTACGCGTCGGACGAGGCAACTTAACAGGGAGCAGCTTGTTGCTGCCACATTGCTGCTTTACCCGCGCTATATTGACCCATTAACCGACTGCCATGCGGGCCCGAAACACTTATCTCACGTTTTCCGATTTCGGAATTGTGGCGTCCGGGGCTTCTGATGCGCTTGCGACGATATCAGGGAGTTATGTCGAAAATGACCAGAAAAGGCTTCCAGGATGTGTCTCGTCTCCTTTTCCGAAGCCGGGGACCTTGAGTGAACGAGACTGAGACTGTGAAAAGCGCCGCGAAATTGCCAAAGGTGGCCGAACAAGAGGCTGCGCCGCGTGTTCAGCGCAATGTCCTTCTCCTGCAAGGATTGATGGGACCGTTTTTCGGGAAGATCGGCAAGGCGCTACGCGACGATGGCTACGGCGTGTGGAAGGTCAATTTCAACGGCGGAGACCGTTTGTTTTGGCGTTTGCCTAATGGAATTGACTTCACGGGGCGGCCTAATGAGTGGCCCGATGCGCTGGCTCAGATTATTGCCACACGAGAGATCACGGACGTGTTGCTCTTCGGAGACTGTCGCCCGTTGCATAGTGCCGCGATAGCCGTGTGCAGTCGCTTGCATATCCCAGTACATGTTTTCGAAGAAGGCTACATCCGCCCCGATTGGGTGACGTTGGAGCTTGGTGGCGTCAACGGCAATTCCAGCCTCCCTAGAGACCCTCAATATTATTTGCAGCGAGCCCAGGAACTTCCGCCTGCGCCTGAGCATCACCCTGTGCCCTCATCATTCAGGACGAGAGCGCTCCAGGGGCTGGCGTATAATACGGCTGATCTTCTCTCACGCTGGTATTACCGACACTGGGATAATTACAGGCCCTGGCATCCCCTGACGGAAGGGATGGGATGGCTTCGCAAGCTTCTCGCAAAGAAAGAACGCGCTCAGCGAACGCAGGATACACTGGAAAAGCTACGGCAGGCAGAGGCGCCGTTCATGCTGTTCCCGCTGCAACTGGACGCGGATGCCCAGGTACGCCTGCACTCCAGCTTCAGCGGTATGGCGGAGGCCATTCGCGCGGTTATCGCCTCATTTGCTGCACACGCCCCGCATGGCCTGCGTCTGGCCATCAAAGAGCATCCGCTTGATAACAACATTCGCAACTGGCGGAACGAAGTGGCCTTGCAGGCGGCAGCCTATGGTGTTGCGGATCGGGTGGATTACTTCGAAACCGGTGACATAGCTGAACTGGTGCGTCGCGCGATGGGTGTCATTACGATCAATAGCACGACCGGCACCCTGGCTCTGGCGGAGGGCAAGCCAGTCATTACATTGGGTGACGCAGTCTACAGCCTGCCTGGAATCACCTTTCAGGGGACGCTGGAGGAATTCTGGGGCGATCCTGGTAAGCCGGATCGTGCCATTTTCACGGCTTATCGTCGTGTACTCATAGATCGCTGCTTGATTCCGGGGGGGTTCTTTTCGGATGAGGGGATCGACAAACTCGTTGATAGCGCAATTGAGCGTCTGACGAATCATAGCCCGCTTGATTTTGCTGCGGCTTCACGCGCTGAGATGCAACGCAGAGAGGCGCTGAGACGTGAGCTTGCGCATAATCCCAGCCAGTTGAAGAATGTCATCCCGGTAACGCGACAATTGCCGACATGAGTTCTTTTCTCGCGCCAACGCGGCCTTTCTACACGCTCGATATCTCCAGGTTACTGTCGCGCTCCAAGGCACTGGTTCCTACCGGGATCGACCGTGTTGAACTGGAATACGCTCGATATCTACTGCAGGAGGCACCAGAGCGACTTGAACTTGCGGCAATGCATCCTTTGGGGCGATTTTCTGCTTTGCCGTTTTTTGAAGCTAGTGACTTTATCACTGCAATAGGCAATTTTTGGGACCGGGGCACGGGTACCGAAACGGCGGTATCGCGATTAGCCTCGCGTCTGCGGGCTCGCCTCCTCATGCCGAGGCTGGTGCGAAGAGACGCAAGGCAACCCGCGGCATCTCAGGCGCGTGTCTACCTTCATGTCTCTCATCACCATCTTGTAAGGCCTGCAGTGATCGAGACCGCAATAAAGCGTCGGCCAAGCACTATATTCGTACCGATGGTGCATGATTTGATTCCGCTCGAGTATCCTGAATATTCTCGGCCGAGAGAATTTGAACGTCACAAGCGGCGTATAGATACAGTATTGCGTTATGCAGATGCGGTTTTGACACCATCGCGCGCCGTACGCGCCTCGCTGGAGCACCACATCATTTCCGCAGACAGGAAGAATCTACCTGTCTGGCCGGTTCCGCACGGCGTCAATCTTAAAGCCCTTGAGGATGATGTCTCATCACAAGATCGAGCGACCCAAAAACCTTATTTCATCTATTTAAGCACGATCGAGGCACGGAAAAACCATCTTCTACTACTCAATATCTGGCGGAGACTCATTGAAATCCATGGGGATGCGGCGCCGAGGCTGATCATTGTTGGTAAACGTGGTTGGGAAAATGAGCAGGTCCTAGATATGCTTGAGCGTTGTCCGAGCCTGAAGGGGAGCGTACAAGAGTATAATTCTTTGCCCGATACTGAAGTTGTCAGGCTGTTGCGTGGGGCTCATGCGCTACTGTTTCCGTCATTCACGGAGGGGTTCGGGCTTCCTCTGGCTGAAGCCCTTGCGCTAGGTACCCCAGTGCTGTGCTCCGATATCCCTGTCTTCCGTGAAATTGGCGGAGATGCCGCGCACTATATTGATCCACTCGATGGTTTGAATTGGATGCGCCAGATCATATTATTGACGAGAATGACAATAGATGAAGCTCACAACTCGGTCCCACCCGTTCGAAGATTTATCGACTGGCCAGAAAGTGTCGGGATTGCTCTCGGCCATATAGAGAGCTTCGTCGCCCAGCGTCATCCGGGCCGGTGAAGGCCCGGATGTTCGCAGAGGTCAATCTTGTTTCCACGAACTGACAGCAGCTAGTCCGATAGCGAGCAACTCCCCGGCGCGCTCTTGAGTGTCCGCTTCTACATAGACGCGAAGTTCAGGAGCATTGCCCGATGGGCGTAGATGAATATTCTCGCCATTTTCGAAAGTCATGCGCACACCGTCCGTCTCATCGACAAGCAACAAAGGACCGCAAGCAGTCAGAAAACCCAGAGATTTTGCGACTTCTTCGGGCGCGGCGCGAAGAGTTTCAATCTTTGCCTGGCTTATGACGGTTGGAATTTCTGCGAGGCGGTCGCTCAGGGTGAAACGCGGCGGTAATTTGCGTATCAGGACGCCAAGCGTGCACCCGGACTGACGCGCACTCACCAGGGCGCACAGCATGGGAAGTACTGCGTCTCGCGTCGGCAAGGAAGGTATCATGCGCCCTTCGAGTGTCACCGGGCTTGCAAGTAGAAATCCACCATTCGCCTCGTATCCAACCGAGGGAACAACCCCCATGAGTGCGGCTTGCGTCATGCTCTCCACCACAAATGGTGAGCCGATTCGTGTGCGGTGAACCTCTTGAGCGAACCCCGATTTTTCAAGAGCCGTGTTACTGCTCACGGGCGTAGTGACGGAAGCAGCGCCCAGAAACTGCGCGGTCACGATACCAAGGACATCGCCTCTTAGCCAGTTTCCGGCTTCATCTGCCAATAATGGGCGATCTGAGTCGCCATCGGTGGTCAGAATGGCGTCTAGCGTGTGTTGTGCACTCCACACGCGCGCGAGCGTTTCATCCTCCGGGCGCACGGCTTCGGTGTCGACCGGAATGAAAATGTCGGAACGTCCCAAGGGTACCGCTAGGCCGCCGAGTGCCGTAACGATTTGCGCCAGGACGTCTCGTCCGACAGCCGAGTGCTGATAAATACCCAGTTTGAGGCCGGAGAGTGCCTCGGGTCCGAAGAATTCTCTGTAACGCGTGACGTAGTCCGGTACGACATCGAAAGCCTCAGGGGGAGTGATATCGGCGATTAGGGTGCCGGCTGTATCGAACCATCCTGCAGGCAGATCGACGTCCTGCTCGCGCATCGCCGTTTCGTCGGGCTTTAGAAACTCACCATGGGCGCGGTTGAATTTGATGCCGTTGCGGTCAGATGGAATATGACTGCCGGTCACCATGAGAGAAGGAATGCCTTGGGAAAACGCATGGCGACACAGGGCGGGTGTCGGAACCTGGCCGCAGAAAACTGCCTCACCCTTCATCTGAATTACTGCAGCAACGCAGGCGCGCATGATGCGGGGCGTGCTAGGACGCAAATCGCCGGCAATGGCCACAGCAACGCCCGGCGCGAACTCTCCAACCGAGCTCAGATGTTTGAGATACCCCACCGTATACGCGTAACAAACCGCGTCTGTCATCGCTGTGACCAGGCCTCGGGCGCCACTCGTGCCGAAGGCGACACCGGATTGCGCCATCCACTCTGCAATCTTCATGTAAAACTAAAACCTTTCCCATCAGAAGGAATTCAGACGTAACTGCCTGATAGCCCTGCTGTTCGATTTCGAACATAATCGGTCTTGTTGAAAGATGCTTTCTGTTTGTTCGCTCGTAACTTTGGGCAACTCGACCCACGGGTGAGGGCGTCTTTCAAAAGACTATCAGCAATTCTCCGGCAAGGCGTAGGAAGAACAAACGTTGCGCGGGCACGATACCGGTCAGCTCCGAGCCTTGGCGGAGCCCGGGCCGTAGCCGCGATCAGGAAGTGAGCGCCAGAATGCTCTTTCGATCGAGCTGGTAAGGGCTTGTGTTCTTCTTACTAGATATCCATTCACATTTTTTCGGGCAAAAGCGCCGTGCCGCCCTGACGAGAATCGATGTGAGAGGATCGCCGACCAGGTCTGCCTTTGCGGTTTGGTGGCAGAGAAGTCGGCCCTCCCTTTAGTCGAGAAGTAGGGTCTGGTTTCGCTCAGGGACAGCGAAGCTGCTTGGCTCTGCGGTCAGAAAGAGCAAAGGGCTTTTTAGGCGCAGCTGAGACGAAAAGTCGACGCTGATTGGAAACAGGGCGCAACGCTTAGAATCCGTCTTTCTCGTTTCGTCATGCTTTCTATTTATTTCTGTCAAGTTTTTGGTCTTCGGGTTCTTGATTGCCGTGTTGACGGTTGCCTCGAGCAGCAGAATAAACGATGCTGTGTTCGTTCGCAGGCCGAAGAAGAAAGCTGTTCCATTGAGGAGAGACCCATCGCAGAAGGGATCCAGGCATGACTGTTAGACTTTTCAAAAATGCTTGGCTCGAGTCCCTGACTTATATGCCGATCTACGTGTACCTGCCGGTCTGGACTGGCTTCATCATCGCTCTGCTTGTCGAGGCTCTGCCTCAGTCTCTAACCGGCCTAGTGTTCGCTTATGTCGTGGGTTTCCTTGCCTGGACGCTCACCGAGTATCTGGCTCACCGTTTCCTGTTTCATTTCAGATTCTCGTCTGAAATCGGACGGAAATTTGTCTTTCTGATCCATGGCAATCATCATGAATTGCCGAAGGACAAGCTACGAAACATGATGCCCTTGGTCGTGACGATACCCATCGCAGTTCTGCTATGGTGGGCTTCATACACTTTGGCCGGCAAGGTAGGCACGGCTTATTTCGGTGGGTTCTTGGTGGGATACGTTTTTTACGATCTGGTTCATTACGCCTGCCATCAATGGGGCTTTACCTGGAGCCCCTTTCTCCGTCTGAAAAGACATCATCTCATCCACCACTATTCGGTGCCTGATAAGAATTTCGCGGTAAGCACGACGTTCTGGGACTCGATTTTTCACACGAAGTCCCGCCGCTCGTCCTGAAGATGGGTGTAGGAATTGATACCCGCAATACCGGACGCCCGGGTGGGACGGGTATTGCGACTTATGCCACCCTGCTTGCCGAGGCGTGCCGTCTGGTCGGTCTCCCGCCCCAATGGCTGCATGATGATGCAGCTCAGCATGCAGGTAATCATGCCTTGGGTTCGCGTCTTTCCAGGCTGGTCCGAAGTCTGCGTTCTGAGTGTCCGCTCAGGAGCGCCATTGATGGTTATACGGGCAGGGATCTCTATCGTGCCGCTGAGGTAAGAGATCGCCTCCGGCTGAGCGAACGACCGCTTTACGTCACTCATGCCAGGCCGCCCGTGATCATGCACTGGACTTGTCCTCTCCCGATCATGTGGCCTGAGATCCCGAATGTCGTGACAATGCACGACCTGATACCTTTGCTGCAGCCCGAGCTGTGTGGTTCGAGTGCGAGCCGCATGCTTCGTCGTCTCAAGCGGTGCGGCGATGCCGCTGCGGCGATCGTGACCGTGTCCAACGCGGTTCGTAACGATATTATCGAGCATCTGGCTTATCCGGCTAGCAAGGTCGTGAACCTGTCGCAGCCTGTGTCTTTTTCGCCGTCGCTTCTGGCCGAAGCGCGCCGCGAGGTTGGGATATGCCCGCCAGGCAGTTTCCTCTATTTCGGTCTTCTCGAGCGACGCAAGAATATCGGTCGCATGATCAGAGCCCATGGTCTTTCCGGGTCGCATCGCTCCCTCGTCCTGATTGGCAAGCAGGGTTTCGGCGCTGCAGAGGAGATGGCGGCTCTGGCGGAGCATCCAGCTCCGGAACGCGTGCAGATCTTGCCTTGGTGCAGCCGCGCTTCTCTGGTTCGCGCCATTCAGGAGGCACGTTGCGTGTTTTTCCCGTCTCTTGCTGAGGGTTTCGGGCTGCCGATCGCTGAGGCGATGACCCTCGGGACCCCTGTCATTACCAGTCTGGGGCATGCGACAGAAGAGATAGCGGGCGGCAGCGCCTATCTGGTTGATCCGTTCAATGTTGCGGCTCTCGCGCATGCTCTTTCAAAAGTAGGGAGTGACGATGCACTTGCAAGCAGGCTCGTAGAAGCCGGTTACGCGCGTTCACGGGCATTCACACTGAAGGCTTATGCAGAGCGGCTAGGATCTTTCTACTCCGACATCACCGGGCATTGATTTTGACCTGAATCCTATTTTGTCTTTATACACGGCCAACCTTGAGCCGAGCAGGAAGCATGACATCTGTGACAACCCCTTCCGCGTTCCGAGTTGGTATCGACGGGTTCAATCTCAGCCTCGGAAAAGGTACCGGGGTCGCCACTTATGCGCGTACGCTCAGCCATGTCCTCATGGAAATGGGGCACCCGGTTGATGTCCTTTATGGTCTTGATGTTTTGAGCAGTTCATCCGATGAACTGCGCGAGGTGCGTTTCTTTGATCGTCTCGACCATGCCGAGCCATCGCGTCGCGCGACGCCTTTTTCAAAGAGGTGGATAAGAGATCGTAAGGCAGATCTTCGCGTGCCCCGAGTCCATGAAATGGAAATATCCGGGCGCGTCGATCTGCGCCCATTTGGCGACCGGTTGCCGGTGTTTGATCGGCTGTTCAATGCAGAAAACCTGTTCCAACGTGCTGCCAGACATTTCAGACGGACCGGCCGGATGACGTCTATCCGTATGAAGGCACCACCAGCGGTCATGCACTGGACATATCCCTTGCCGGTGCGGCTCGAGGGTGCAGCCAACATTTATACACTGCACGACCTCGTTCCTTTGCGGCTGCCGTATACGACGCTTGACGACAAGCCTTATTACCATCGCCTGATCGACGCTGTCTGTAAGAATGCAGATACTCTCTGTACCGTGTCCGAGGCGTCTAAGAAGGATATCCTCTCCTTTTTTCCCTCTGTTGAAGGCAAGCTTCATAATACCTATCAGTCTTTTCGGACTGCCTCGCACATTCTTGCCCGCACTAGAGAACAATGCGAAGCCGAAATAATGGCGGATTTCGGCCTCGAGCCTGCCAGCTACTTCATGTTTTTCGGGTCGCTGGAGCCAAAGAAGAATATCGGCAGGCTGATAGAAGGATTTCTCGCGTCAGGCTGTTCGCGACGGCTGGTACTGGTTGGCGCCATGGCCTGGAAATCGGAGAGGGAACTGCGTTATCTCGAGCGTGGAATTGCTGCTGGACGTATCGTTAGCATTGACTATCTGCCGGAGCGTACGCTGTTTTCGCTGTTGCGTCTTGCGCGAGCGGTGTTATTTCCATCGCTATGCGAGGGGTTTGGCCTGCCTGTGCTGGAAGCTATGAATTTTGGTGTGCCAGCCTGATTTCACGTGAGGGCGCCCTGCCCGAAATCGGCGGAGACGCAGCCCTGCAAACCGATGCTTATGACGTGGACGCAATTGCCGCGGCCATTTTCCAACTGGACCAGGACGATGCCCTGTGCGGTCGCCTCGCTGTGGCGGGCAGACAGCAGGCTGAACGTTTCAACATCGCTTCCTATCGCGAACGTCTTGATATTCTCTATACTTCTGCGCTTCATCGAAAGGCCTGACGGCTAATGCATTCTGGATTTACTTTGCGCCGCCATGGTCTTGCACGCGGCATGAGGAAGCTCTTCGCTGGCGCCACCTGCGTGTCGATGCTGGCGTTGAACGCGTGCAGTGCCATTCCCGATAGCGGTCCAACCGAGCAAGGCGTCCTGAAAGCGGAAAAGGACCCTGCGCATAATCCGCTTCAGTTCGAGATCCTGTCTGTTACACCTCAAATTGCTTCCATGCTGGCTTCGGAAGTGCCACCCCTCATCTCGAGCCTCGATAGTTCAGATAATCCGATCGCGCATAATGATCGGATTGGCGCTGGCGATATGCTGACCATCACGGTTTTTGAACTGGGCGCAGGTCTGTTCAGCGCCAGTGGGAGCTCCGCTGCCGCTGGGGCGGAGGCGACTTCCTCGTCTGGACCGTCAACCGCTGTGAGCAATCAAAGCCTGCCACCGACCCAGGTCGAATCAGATGGGACGATCGTTATCCCTTATGTCGGGCGACTGCGTGCAGCGGGGCTAACGCCGCAGGCTCTCGCAGAAAACATTCGCCAAAGCCTGCTGAGTAAATCGCAAAATCCGCAGGTCATGGTCCGTATTTCGAGTGATATTGCCAACACTGTTATCGTATCAGGTGAAGTTCACAAACCCGGAAGAGTCGTTCTGAGCACTGCTCAGGAGCGCCTGTCGGATCTGGTGGCGATTTCGGGCGGTGCAATCTACCCGCCTGAAGATACACATGTTCAGCTTGTGAGAGGCGAACGGACCGGAGCTACCGATCTGGGCACTCTTGAAACAGTACCGCATGAAGATATTCGTGCGCGGCCCGGTGACAGGATTCATGTCATCTATCAGCCGAGAAGCTATACTGTGTTCGGCGCCGCAGGTAAGGAAGCGACCGAGACACCATTCAAATCGCCCAGAGTGTCTTTCGCAGAAGCTCTTGCACGTGTTGGCGGACCGAACGATAATCGTGCAGATCCCAATGCAGCTTTTCTTTTCCGGTTTGAAGACACAGTTGTGGCCCAACGTCTCGGCATCAAGACCCCAGCGACCCCTCTTGGTGTTCCAGTTGTCTACAAGCTCGATATGATGGAGCCGAATAATTACTTCCTGGCTCAGGAAATCCCGATGAAGACGAAAGACGTCATCCTCATTGCGAATGCCAAAATCAATCGTTTCTACAAGCTTAATCAGTTGATTGGAACGTTGATGAGCCCCGCGATTATGGCAGCAGCGTACGCACGCTAACTGCTTTCTGAATTGTGTTCTCTGTCTTGCCCCTACCCGGCCCGATAAGAGGCGGGCAGCTCCACCGGTGCTTTGAATGCAAGGTCGGTTGAGCCATCAAAAAAGCTTTGTGGTCGCAGCTTGATAATGCCTATTTCTTGCGAAGCGCTGGCGCCTCAAGCGGCCCGCTCTGCGTAACCGGGCTCTGGCTCTGACGGGTGGCGATATTGCTAGTTGAGCGACAGCGCGATGCTAGCGCCATAGGAAGGAGCTGAGCTGGACGGAACCGGCTGACGCTAAGATTTTGCTCGATATGAGTCATGTGGGCGAGCGTCTGGCTCGGTCAGACACTTCCTTTGTGCTAAGACTTTTAACGAGCGCACTGCCGAACGCAGGTTCGGCAGTGCAAGTCGTTTCAGGCGTTGCCTGCGGTCTCGGGGAACTGCTGGGCGCGTTTGGCCTGCCACAGTGCAACGAAATCGATCGGCTGCAGCACGATCGGTGGGAAGCCGCCGTCACGCGTAACGTCGCTGATGATGCTCCGCACATAAGAAGATCAGGCGGGGTACTTCGACGAGCAGGATCGGCTCGACGAGCTCCGCCGGGGCATCGGTCAGGGTGACGATGGCGGCGTAGGTCAGCTCGGCGATGAATACCGTGCGGCCGGGCTGGCCACCTTCGGTTTCAGGTGATTCCGTAGCTTCGGCGCGGATCGCCAGTGCGACTTCGAAAACCGGCTGTGCCTCTTCGAGACGATTAGCCTGCACATCGATATTGACGGAGATCTGCGGTGCCGAGCGAAGGGTTGCGAAAATTGCGGCACCTGCCGGAACCTCGAACGAGAGATCCTTGGTGTATTGCAGGTTGACCGACAGGGGCAGGGCAGGCGGGTTGCCCTGCTCGGTTGCCGGGTTCTGGGCGGTATCGGACATGGAGCCTCGCAATCAGAGTCGTATTACACACAGCCGAAATCGACTGCATTTCGTGCCTTCAAGCCGGTAGCATGATCCCCCTCACACGCCAACTCTTCGTCAATTCCTGCACGATTGTGACCATGATCTGGGTCCGAACGCGCGCGAAGGTGTTGTGTGGCCGGAGAAGCCGCTTTACCAAGGTCCATGCCCGTCGAGATCAAGAATAGCAAGAAGCTGAAACCCTGATGTCCTTTCTAGAGAACATTCCGTACGACATCGTCATCTTTGCGTTGTTGAGTCTCGTGCTGGTCTGGCGGCTTCGCGCCGTGCTCGGTCGGCGTGTCGATATCGGGGGACCACAGGCTGCGGGGTCTGTGCCCATGCCGCGTGGGCAGGAGAAAGCCGATGCCCCTCAGCCTGTGATCGAGGAGCCCAGCGCGCGCTTCGATATTCCGCAGCCTGGCACGCGCGTTGGTCAGATCCTGGGCGAGATTGCCGTGTCGCAGCCTGGCTTCAAGTCGGACACGTTTCTGCAAAATGCACAGAAGGCGTTTCGCGCTGTCGTGGCCGCCTTTGCAGAGGGTGATCGTAACGCGCTGCGTACATATCTCAGCCCGGAAGCGTTTGTCGGGTTCGAGGCGGCTATCATTGCCCGTGAGGCGGCGCAGCAAAAGCAGCGTACCGAGATTGTGGGGATCAACAGTCTGGCAATTGTCGACGCGTTTTTCAGCCGTATCAACGGTCATGAAAAAGCCCGGATTGATGTGCAGATCGTGTCGCGTCAGATCAGCATTCTCAACGACGTCGATGGCCAGCCTTGATCGGCACTGAGTCAGTCACGGAGTTTTCGGATCTATGGCAGTTCGAAAGCGAAAGCGGTCACGACCTGCCTCCTTCGACCTGGCATCTGGCTGCGGCGCGCGCCGCCTGACATTCTGCCGTCAGGGCGCTTGAGCGCAATCTGACCTCGCTTCAAAAAGCTGCGTCTCGCGGGGCGCACGATAAACTCGGTTTGCCATGAACATAGTTTCTCGTCTCTCCCTTGGGCTCAGTCTTGCCTTTCTTGCTTCCTGCGCTGAACCGCAGCCGGAAGCCTCTCTTCAGCTCACGCCGCTTACCTACAGCATGCTCGATGGCTGGTCGGCGGAAGCCCCAGAGACGTTGTTGCCGCTGCTCCGCACCGAATGTCAGCGTTTGATGCGTCTGCCCCCTGAAACGCATCTCGGGGGCGTTGCCGGCACGATCCCTAATGGAAGCATTGCCGGCGAGTGGCAGGGGGCTTGTACGGCGCTCCAGAGCGTCGGCAATGCCCGTGAAGCGGCCCGCGGCTATTTCGAGCAGTGGTTCGCCCCCTATCTCGTCTCGAATGATGCCCTGTTCACCGGCTATTACGAGCCCCAGATCTATGCATCGCCCGTCAGGACAGACGCTTTCCAGACGCCGCTTTATGCCCAGCCTGCCGATCTGATCCACACCAAGGATACGGCAGGTGACTGGGTCACAGGACGATGGGAGGATGGAAAATTTGTTCCCTATTATACGCGGGCTGAAATCGATCATGGGGCGTTGTCCGGGCGTGGGCTCGAAATCGCCTGGCTGCGTTCACCTGAAGATCTGTTTTTTCTGCAAATCCAGGGCTCCGGCCGTCTCGTCATGACCGATGGTTCGGCACGCCGCGTCGGCTTTGCGGCCAAGAATGGCGCGCCTTACGTGCCGATTGGCCGCGTCCTTGTCAGTCGCGGCGAGATGGCTGCCGAGGATGTTTCGTTGCAAAGCCTCAAGAACTGGCTCGCCGCGTATCCGGATAAGGCGCAGGAAGTGATGGAGCAGAACCCCGATTACGTGTTCTTCAAGCGTGTCGACACAATCCCGCTGGATCGTGGGGCGCCTGGCGCAATGGGTGTGCCGCTCACGCCGGGTCGGTCAGTTGCCATCGATCGTAGCGTGCTTCCGATGGGGGTGCCGATCTGGGTCGATACGCATCTGCCTCAGGCAAATGGTGGCGAGGGGCACTGGACGCATCTCACCTTTGGTCAGGATGTGGGGAGTGACATCAAGGGAGCCGATCATGCCGATCTGTTCACCGGCTGGGGCGAAGAGGCCGAGCATCTCGCAGGAAAAATGCGCAGCCATGGCCGCATGATCGTTCTGTTGCCACACCCGCCAGCCTGATGACGCAGGAAAAAATCAGGGCGAGGCGAGAAGCGATAGGTCGTCATGCCCTGATAAGGGGCGACGCCATGAATGTCATGCGTCGCATGGAAAGTGCATCGGTCGATATCGTCGTTACCTCGCCGCCCTATAATATAGGCATTGCCTACCGGACCTACAAAGACAGCCTGGCCGAGCAGGATTATATCGGCTGGATGCAGACGGTCTGCATCCAGATTGCGAGGCTGCTGAAGCCCGACGGGTCGTTTTTTCTCAATATCGCCGGGTCATCCTCACAGCCCTGGTTGCCCTTTGAACTCATCACCCGGCTGCGTGACCTGTTTGTCCTGCAAAACCATATCGTCTGGATCAAGTCGGTTTCGATTGAGGAAAAGACCTATGGCCACTTCAAACCGGTCAACTCGACACGCTTCATCAACCATAATCATGAGCATGTCTTTCATCTGACCCATAGAGGCGATGTCAGATTGCAGCGTCTGGCTGCCGGTGTTCCTTTTACCGACAAGACGAATATTTCGCGTCGGCGTCACGCTGTGGACAGGCGCTGTCGCGGGAACACGTGGTTTATTCCGTATGAAACCGTGCGGCACAAACGCGAGAAATTTCTGCATCCGGGCACTTTTCCCGTCGCACTGCCCACCGCCTGCATGACCCTTCACGGCTACGATGAGAAAACGGTGCTCCTTGATCCGTTCATGGGAACAGGAACCAGCCTCGTCGCGGCACAGGAGCTTGGCGTGCAGGGTGTGGGGATCGATATCGACACCCGTTACGTGGCCGTTGCCCGCAGGCGTTTACGCCAGAGTATACAGGACGAAGCGGATATTGGTGATTGCTCCGGGGCTGTCGGGAACGACTGAGTAGAAGCTGTCGCGCAGGACACCATGTCGCTCATTGGCGTTTGTATAGGAAAAACCTTTCAGTCTGATCGATAACATCGTTTTGACACGGCCCGTATTGAGCGACACAATGCGGTCACTTGCGTTCACGAAAAGGAGAAGAACGGTTGTCCAAGGCCGCCCATAAGAAAAGCCTCGTAAAAAACGGAATTATGGGGCTGATGTTGGCGGGTGCGCTCGTCTACGGCGGGACAATCGCCTATCTGACCCGGTTCGATCATCAGGGTGCGCCGCGACTGCCGACAAACAGTGCTACGTGGCATGATCCAAAGGCACTTGCTGCGTTTAACGCCCTTAGAGAAACGCGTTGCGACTATTGTCACACGCGCACCTCCGATCTGCCATTTTATTTCAAATTGCCTTTTGCCAATCAGATCATGAAGCGCGATCTGGTTGCAGGGCAGCGCCATTTCCGTATCGATCCGGTCATAGCCGCTTTTCAGGCTGGCAAGCCGCCCTCGGTCGAGCAGCTTTCTCGCATCGAAGAGGTTATTCAGCAAAACCGGATGCCGCCGGCAGCCTATTTGTTAATGCATCCTCACGCCTACATGACCGAAAAATCCCGTAGCGACGTACTCGCCTGGATTGCCGATCAGCGCCGGCGTTACTACGCGACTCCCGGCGTGGCTCCGCAGTTTGCGGGGGAGGTCATCCAGCCTATCCCGGAGAATGTCCCTGTAGACTGGACGAAGGCCGAACTGGGTCGTCAGCTCTTTTTTGACCGTCGCCTGTCAGGCGATGGCAAGATGAACTGTGCGAGCTGTCATGGGCTCGACAAGGGCGGTGTCGATAATCTCGTCACGGCCACTGGTATCAGCGGACAAAAGGGTCCTATCAACGTGCCGACGGTCTATAATGCCGTTTTCAGCATCGCTCAGTTCTGGAACGGACGTGCGGCGGATCTTGCCGCTCAGGCTGCCGGACCGGTGACGAACCCTGTCGAGATGGGCGCACATGATTGGGAGAGCGTGGCCGCGATCATCGCTGCGTCCCGGAATATCACACGGCTTTCGCCAGTCTCTACGGGGCGGATGCGGTCAACCAGAAGTCGGTGACAAACGCGATCGCGGAATACGAGAAGACCCTCATTACGCCCGACAGCCCCTTCGATCTTTATCTGAAAGGCGACAACAACGCGATCACGGCGCAGGAAAAGCGGGGCTATGAGCGTTTCAAGGCCATCGGGTGCTCTGGCTGTCATAGCGGCGTGGCCGTCGGCGGCGATGCCTATGAGGTCATGGGTCTCGAAGGACCCTATTTCACCGAGCGCAAAACCGGTTTGACCGCTGTCGATTCCGGTCGCGAGGGCTTCACACATGCCGTTGAAGACCATCAAAGGTTCAAGGTGCCAAATCTGCGTAATATCGCGCTTACGGCGCCGTATTTTCACGATGGCAGCGCGGCAACTCTTGATGAAGCAGTGCGTCTGATGGCGCGTTACCAGACGCCTTACCCCGATCTTTCCAAGCGCGACGTAGAGGATATTGTCGCGTTTCTCAAAACACTGACCGGCAAATATCAGGGTGTGCCGCTCCAGCAGGTTGTTGCGGAGCCACCCCTGCAGGCGCCTGAGGCACAATAAGAGCGTTGGATTGGGTTCTGACATGCTTTGGTAGGGAGGAACCGTGGCCCGACGCGATCTGAGTGCTGACGAGGAAAGTCTCTGGAAGGCTTTTGCTCGCACGATCCTGCCGATGCGGGGGCGTCAGATTGTGTCTTCGCGTAAGAAGACGAGTAAGGCGCAGTCGGTTACGGCTAGTCTGCCCACTGCTCCGCCGCCAGCTGATTCCGGGGATGAGGCAGACCTGCCGAAGATCATTCGTGTGAAAGAGGTTCTCCGGTCTACCGCTATCCCTGCGCGGCCCGCCCGAATTCAGGATCGGCTTGAGATCAATGGTCGTCAGCCTGGCCTCGATACGACGTCATGGAATGCTCTTGCCAGTGGCAAAATGAAGCCCCAGAAGCGTCTCGATCTTCATGGGCATTTTGCGCAGGATGCCTTCTACAAGCTTCACCATTTTATGCACGCATGCAGTGCGCAGGGCATACGCTGTGTCGAAGTCATCACCGGGCTGGGGAGCGGGCAGGAGGGAGGCGTCATCCGTCAGGAACTCCCTCACTGGCTCGAGCGCGGTGATTTGCGTCCCCTTATTCTCGCGGTCGTTCATACCCACAAGAAGAACAAGGGCGCCGTACGCATTCTGCTCAGGGCCCGTAACAGGGTTTGAGAGATCCTTGTCTGCTCAGGTCGGGCGGGTTTCCTGGCCCTGACGCCATCTTGGCTGGTTATTGTTGATCCACCGACGCAGTGCCAGCAGCGCCGTCAGGTCCGGCTCCAGCTGGTTGAGAAGGGGGGCCGCATCGGCACCGGCTGTGATCGTCAGATGCTGGGCGTCATTCCACTTCTTGAGTGTCGGGTCGACGACCGCCTCCTGAGCCGCATGGCGCCAGCGCGCCACCGCCAGAGGCGGGGTGAGCATGGGAAGGGCCAGGACCAGCGCAGACGCAGCGGCATTGGCGACGGAGAGCCATGACTGATACAAAGCGCCGCTCGGTGCATGACCGCGAGCCATCTGGTAAGTGGCTTCGAAGTCGGGTACGCCGGGTATCACGGGGCCGGAATAGAAGATTGGTTTTATGCCCTGAGGCGCCGAGGCGATATCAGCCGACAGGTCGTCATCCGGGCCCGGGGTAAGCTGAACGGCATCCACCTGCCCATTTTTGAGCGCATCGAGGGCCGCCTCTTTGGTTCCATAGCCGGGGACAGGCAGCGGGTGCAGACCCAGAAGAGAGAGGCCGAGAAGGCTCGTCAGTTCCACACCGGTCGCATGGGACACCGCAAGTCGCACAGGGCGATCATGAAACAGGCCGCTCAGCCGCGATCTGATCGTGCGATGTAATTCGGCGCGAGCAATCGTGACAACGGGGCGGCGGGCCATGATGAGGGCGGCCCAGCGGGAAAAATCGAAATGGACCCGACTATCGCCGGAGAGTGAGGCGATCAGGGCAGCTCCGGGCGCGAGGATGGTTGTGCCACCATCGGCCTCTGGGCTCACCGTGTCGAAGAGATTGGCAGCAGTCACACCGTCTCGCCCCAGATCGTAATGGGTCGCGATGGGCGAGGGGGTTGCGAGACCTCTGGCGAGTGCCGCTGCAAGGATGGGAGCGACCTGGCCAGGCAGTGAATCCGGGCCGCCACCGACGATGAGTTTGGGGGAGCCGATGAGGGAGGAAGAGCCCTCGGCCCGTTCATCGTCCTCCCAGGCGCGGGCGGGGCAGATCGCAGCCAGGTTAAAGGCAGCAAGGGCGGAGAGAAGCGTGCGACGCGTCATTGATTGCCTGGCCATGAAAGGCATTATCTTGGTCCGCACTTCTTTCCCTTCACCGCCAGATCGTCCGGCTTGCGCCTTAAGCCAGACGAATACGGCTAAATAGTGACCCCGCGATCAGGGCCATTTCACCTCTGGAGGCATGCTCATCAGAATGGCTTCAGTGTTGCCGCCGGTCTTCAGCCCAAATACCGTACCACGATCATGGATGAGATTGAACTCGACATAACGCCCCCTGCGAATGAGTTGCGCGTCGCGCTCGGCGTCGGTCCAGGGCTGCATCATGCGTGAGCGCACGGCGCGCGGGTAAGCCTCAAAGAAAGCGAGCCCTACGTCTTTCGTGAAGGCAAAATCCTTTTGCACGTCGCCGCTGCTGAAGTGGTCGTAAAAAATCCCTCCCAGTCCGCGTGGTTCATCCCGGTGCGGGAGGTAGAAATACTCGTCACACCAAGCCTTGAACCGCTCGTAGTAGGTGGGGTCGTGACGCATACATGCATCACGGAAGGTATCGTGGAAATCCGCAGCGTCCGCCTTGGCCGCTTCGCTATCGGGAAAGATCGGCGTGATGTCACCACCGCCGCCAAACCAGCCACTGCTCGTGATGATCATGCGCGTATTGAAATGCGCAGCGCTCACATGCGGGTTGCACGGATGGGCGACCAGCGAAATGCCGGTGGCGAAAAAGCGCGGATCGACGTCGGCGCCGGGCATGTTCTTGCGGAACTCGGGTGAAAACTCCCCCCAGACCGTTGAGACATTGACGCCGACTTTCTCGAACACGCGGCCGCGCATGACCGACATGACACCGCTGCATGAAGGTTGCCGCTGCTGTCTTCGCTCCTGTCCCAGGCTGTGCGTTCGAAGCGACCTGCCTTGGTCTTGTCGCGCAGCACGGGGGAGTTCTTCGCGACTGCCTCGTCTTCGATCGCCTCGTAGGAGGCGCAGATCCTGTCGCGCAGGGTCTCGAACCAGTGCCGCGCTGTCTCTTTGAAAGAGTCATGGGGCACATGATCACGAATGAGGGTGCCGAATGTCTTCGGATCCAAGGTCTCGCTCATCGCAAGCTCCACATTCTGTTCCAGCCGGTCTTCCGCCAGCCTGAGTGAGGCAGCCTATAGCAAAATGGGTCGATTGAAACCATCAGAGCCCGCATGAAAACACTGACAGGTTGCGAAGCGCGTCAAACTGGTGTTCCTGAGCACTCTGTTGGCGACAATGCGAGAAGGCAGCTTTGCATGACTGAAGACGTGACGATCGAGCCCGTAATCGGCCTTATTGGCGGTTCTGGCCTCTATGATATCGACGGGCTGGAAGAGAAGGAATGGCGCCGGGTGGAAACCCCTTGGGGCGACCCTTCCGACGAATTGCTTTTCGGTCGTCTGAACGGTGTGCGCTGCGTCTTCCTGCCGCGTCACGGACGTGGCCATCCGATCCCGCCCTCGGAACTGAATTTCCGCGCAACATCGATGCGCTCAAGCGTTCCGGTGTGACGGATATCGTCTCGCTTTCCGCTGTTGGGTCGCTGCGCGAGGATCTTCCCCCCGGCAAGTTTCTACTGGTCGATCAGTTCATCGATCGCTCATTTGCCCGGGAAAAGACCTTTTTCGGCCGTGGTTGCGTGGCGCATGTCGGTATGGCCGACCCGGTTTCGGCACGCATGGGTGATGTGATTGCTGAACAGGCGGAAAAGATCGGCGTGGATATGATGCGCGGCGGCACCTATCTCGTGATGGAAGGCCCTCAGTTCTCGACCCGCGCCGAGAGCGAGCTTTACCGTCAATGGGGCTGCTCTGTGATCGGCATGACCAATATGCCCGAGGCAAAGCTCGCCCGTGAGGCCGAAATGTGCTATGCCAGCATCGCCATGGTGACCGATTACGATTGCTGGCACGACGACCATGACTCTGTCACGGTTGACGCTGTGGTTGCGGTCATGACGCAGAACGCAGCCAAGGCGCGCGCTCTGGTCAAGGCAATCATCCTGAGCTCGGCAGGAAGCGTGGGCTTTGCCCGTCAGGCGCCGAACGTGCTCTCGATCACGCCATCATCACAGCGCCTGGCGCGCGCGACGGCAGGCTTCTCGCCAAGCTCGATGCCGTGGCCGGTCGCGTTCTGCGCTGAACGGTAATGGCGAAGGCACAAGCGGGCGAACCGCGCTGCCTTCGCCAGTTTTTCAGGACGATTTATTGTCCTTTTCCGGGAAATGATCGCGATCGCCCTGGTCAGTCTGTCTCTCCGGGAATTCACCAAGATTTTTCTGGATTTCGGCGTTCTCGACCTGAACATCGGCGAACTGCGCCTCAGGCAGGGTGTCGACCGGTATTTCCCCGGAATGGGGGTGTTCCTCCATGCCGACGATCTCAGATGCGTTCTCCAGATAGGCGTCGGTGCCGCAGCCCGGCTTGCCGTCGGCTTCCCAGAGTTCACGGGCCTTTGCAGCGATGCGGGCATCGCGCTCGGGGCTGTTGATCAACGGATTGATGGGGTTTTTGACATCAGACATTATTCTATCTTCCGTTTTCAAAGATGGGAGGCGAAGAACGCCATGCTGCGCTCGTGGGCGATGTCACGGGCGCTCTTGTTGAAGCTGGGGCGTTCGTCACAGCCGAAACCGTGTCCGGCTTCGTCGTAGACAAAGATTTCCACCTCAGGCCGGTTTTCGCGAATGATGTTTATATCGGTATGGGGGATATGGTCGTCCTCGCCGCCGAAATGTAGCTGGACAGGGCAGTGGGGCTTTTCATGGCTGACCGCTGCAATACCGCCGCCATACCACGCCGCCGCTGCCGCGAACTCACGAATACGCGTTGCAGCTTCCCATGCCACGAGTCCGCCCCAGCAAAAACCAAGAATACCGATTTTCTGGTGGCCATGTCTGTTGAGGGCATGGGCACCGGCAGTAACGTCTGCGAGCAGCTCATCCGGACTGATTTGGGCGCGGAGGTCGAGGCCCGCCTTCATGCCGTCACCATCATAAGGTAGGATAGCGTCGCGTTTTGCCCTGTCGAAAAGGGCCGGCGCGATGACGTGATAACCATGCCGGGTTGCCAGTTCGTCGCAGACGGCGCGTATGTGGTCTGTCAAGCCAAAAATCTCCTGCACCACCACCAATGCGTGCCTGGCAGAAGGCTCTCCCGCCTCGTAGGCAGAAAAATGATGGGTGTCCGAGGCGGTTAGGGATATCAGGCGTCCCATGGAACGACCCTCCTTCTTTCTTGTTCGTTCAAAGACAGGACAAACGATCACCATGACCGAAATCGTCAATCTGCGTCGTGTGCGTAAACGTCTGGCTCGTGAGATGGATGCCCGCCGGGCAGAGGAAAACCGGGCGTTGTTCGGACGAAGTAAAGGTGACCGACGCAAGTCCGAGGCAGAGAACACCCGCCTGTCACGTGATCTTGATGGCGCAAGACTGGAGGCTGCAAAGCCTGCAAGTGATGCTTCGATGAAAAGTGATACGTCGCTGACGGAGGACACTTGACGATCGACGAAGGCTCTCCTACGTCTTTGGCACTCTCGCATCGGGAGTGCTAACGCGCTGCGGCTCAGCGGGCGCGCAAACCGGCGGCGTTGCTTTCAAGCAAGGACGCCGCCTTCAGAGAAAAGTGGAGCGATCCATTATGACAAATTTTCGGCCTTTGCATGACCGTGTCGTCGTTCGTCGCCTTGAGGGCGAGCAGAAGACGGCCGGTGGCATCATCATCCCCGACACCGCCAAGGAAAAGCCCATGGAAGGCGAAATCGTCTCCGTTGGTTCCGGCGCACGGAATGAGCAGGGTCAGGTTGTGGCACTGGACGTCAAGGCTGGCGACCGCGTGCTGTTCGGCAAATGGTCCGGCACCGAGGTGAAGATCAACGGCGAAGAGCTGCTGATCATGAAGGAAAGCGACATCATGGGTGTGATCGGCTGATTTCCAGCCTCCCCATCGTCGCAAACTGAACCTCTACTGGAGATAAGAATATGGCTGCCAAAGACGTAAGATTCGGTGCCGATGCACGCCAGCGCATGCTGCGCGGCGTTGATATCCTCGCTGACGCGGTGAAGGTCACGCTGGGCCCGAAGGGTCGCAACGTTGTTCTGGACAAGAGCTTCGGCGCACCGCGCATCACCAAGGACGGCGTTTCCGTCGCCAAGGAAATCGAACTGGCTGACAAGTTCGAGAACATGGGCGCCCAGATGGTGCGCGAAGTGGCCTCGAAGACCAACGACACGGCTGGCGATGGCACGACCACCGCAACCGTTCTGGCTCAGGCTATTATCCGTGAGGGCGCCAAGGCTGTTGCCGCTGGCATGAACCCGATGGATCTGAAGCGCGGCATCGACAAGGCTGTTCTGGCCGTTGTGGCCGAGCTGAAGGCCAACACGCGCAAGATCACGACCCCCGCCGAAACGGCACAGGTCGGCACGATCTCGGCAAACGGCGAGCATGAAATCGGCGAGATGATCTCGCAGGCCATGCAGAAGGTCGGTTCCGAGGGCGTGATCACGGTTGAAGAAGCCAAGGGCCTGCACACCGAGCTCGACGTTGTCGAGGGCATGCAGTTCGATCGCGGCTACATCTCGCCGTATTTCGTGACCAACGCCGAGAAGATGCTCGCCGATCTGGATAACCCCTATATCCTGATCCACGAGAAGAAGCTCTCCTCGCTGCAGCCGATGCTGCCGCTGCTCGAAAGCGTTGTGCAGTCCGGTCGTCCGCTCATGATCATCGCTGAAGACGTCGATGGCGAAGCGCTTGCTACGCTGGTCGTCAACAAGCTGCGCGGTGGCCTGAAGATTGCTGCTGTCAAGGCTCCTGCTTCGGTGATCGTCGCAAGGCCATGCTGGAAGACATCGCTATCCTGACGGGTGGCCAGGTCATCAGCGAAGACATCGGCATCAAGCTCGAGACCGTGACACTCGACATGCTCGGTCGCGCCAAGAAGGTGCATATCGAGAAGGAAAACACCACGATCGTTGAAGGCGCCGGTAACACGGACGACATCAAGGGCCGTTGTGCACAGATCCGCGCGCAGATTGAGGAAACCACCTCTGACTACGACCGTGAGAAGCTCCAAGAGCGTCTTGCCAAGCTGGCCGGTGGCGTCGCCGTCATCCGCGTCGGTGGCAGCACCGAAGTTGAGGTGAAGGAGCGCAAGGATCGCGTTGACGACGCCCTGCACGCAACCCGCGCTGCTGTCGAAGAAGGCATCGTTCCGGGTGGTGGCACGGCTCTTGCCCGCGCTTCCGTTGCCCTGAAGGACCTGTCTTTCGCGAACGACGACCAGCGCGTCGGTGCGGAAATCATCCGCAAGGCTCTTCAGGCTCCCCTGCGCCAGATCGCGTTCAACGCTGGTGAAGACGGTGCCGTCATCGCTGGCAAGGTGCTCGAAATCGCCGAATACACGCACGGCTTCGACGCGCAGAATGCCGAATACAAGGATCTGGTTGCCGCTGGCATCATCGATCCGACCAAGGTTGTCCGCACGGCTCTTCAGGATGCAGCTTCGGTTGCCGGCCTGCTGATCACGACGGAAGCCATGGTTGCCGAGAAGCCCGAGAAGAAGGCCGCTCCGGCCGGTGGCCCGGGTGGCATGGGTGGCATGGGCGATATGGATTTCTGATCCAGCGCCTTACCATCAAGGTTACGAAAGAGCCGCCCTGTCGAAAGACGGGGCGGTTTTTTTGTGTCTGTGACGCGAGAGAGGGGAGACGTCTAGTGGTGCAAGCGAGGGGATAAAATTCACGCGTGACGCAGTCCGAGGCAATGTCGCAGATGTGCTGGAGCGGTGCGGCTCGCCGCCTGTCGGGGGCGAGGAGGTGGTGTGTTGCTTTGGCTCGAGAAATAAAGATCGTACGGCGCCGCCTCAAGCAGCACCGCTTTGCCCGGAAGGACGCTCTTCGAAGCGGCGCTCCGTTCTGCTTCGCAGTTTGGCGGCAAAATGCCGTGCCGGTCTGAAGCTACGCAATGCCGTAGCAGACAGCTGCGCCAGGTGGATATGCCGGAGCGCGCAAGGTGGTTGAAACGCGGTCGACGGGGTGGTGGGGGATAGCGAATCGTGACGTCTTTACGAGATGAAACGTCCTGCGGTCATAGGGCCTGATGACGGCGTTTGGAGGCGCGGGTTCGAGGCTTCCGATTGTCGACTGAACCGCGTTGCCGGTCGCAGAGCGGGTTCAGGATGCGAGGCGAGTGAAGTCTTACTTCTCGGCGGCGCTCATCGTGCCGATAAAGGGCAGGGGGGCTCCGGCGCTGAGATAGACGGGCATCGTACCCGACCAGCGATCGAGCGCCTTTTGTTGCAGAAGGGACGGCGTCAGAGACTGGGAAACCAGCGCGTTTGCTTTTGCCTGAGCCTGAGATGTGACGAGCAATGCCTGCGCCTGTCCCTGCGCCGTCGCGACAGCGGCATCGGCCTGGGCCTTGGCCTGCACCACCTGCGCCTGCGCCGAAATCTGCGTCTGTTGCAGGGTGTACTGCGCCTGAAGCGCCTGCTGCTGCGCTACTTGCTTGGACTCGATAGCCTGCGCATAGGCGGTCGAGAAAGCGAAGTTTGCCGTGTTCACAGAATGAATGGTCAGATGATAGGGCTGTAGGGAGCGGATAATCAGATCCTTGATCTGCCCGTCAACGAGATCGCGCTTTGTGATCAGTTCTTCAGCATTGTAATTGGCTGTGATCGCCTTCACGTCGTTTGAGACCGTGGGTTCGATAATGCGATGGGCCAGCGTATCGAGGGTACGGAAGTCGCGGTAGAAGCCGGGCGCATCGGCGGGCTCGATGTGGAATGTCACGGAGACGGAGGTGCGTACATCCTGAAGGTCATGGGTCGCGGCCTGTTCATGTGACGTGATGGTCTGGGGCTGCGTCGAGACCAGAACGATTTTCTGATAGACGGGTAGGGCAATGTGCAGACCCGGCTCCAGCGCCGCCGGCTGGACGGAGCCGAAATTCGTCAGAATGCCGCAATAACCCGACGTGATCTGATAGAACGGATTGAGTATGGCGACCACCAGAATGGCACCCACTACGAGCCCGCCATATTTGAGTAGTCTGGGCGAGATATTCGCCGGGGGCTTCGGGAAACCCGTAACGTTATTATTCCACATCGTGAGCACGGTCCATTTGCGTGTTCAGCAGGACGATACGCTGCCGTATCTGTCAGTATGATGAGGGTTGGCACGAAGTGTCAAAGAATGGGCAAGTATATCGGCGTCACTTCGGATCACATACCCGATATAGAGGCGAGGCAGGCGCAAGTATTCAGCGTCGACCTTGCCCGGTTACAGCGCGTTCGAAAACTGTCTTTCGGTTTCGATCAGACGCTGTTTACGCCATAGCCCGCCGCCATAGCCTGTCAGGCTGCCATCGGCACCGATCACACGATGGCACGGGATCAACAGGGCGATCCGGTTGGCGCCGTTGGCCCTTGCAACGGCGCGCACAGCACCGGGCTGACCGATCTGCACGGCGATATCGGCATAGCTGCGCGTCTCCCCTGCCGGGATGCTGCACAAGGCGCGATGCACCTTGCGGGTGAAGTCTGTTCCCTGCGCGGCAAGCGGGGTCAGGAAAACAGCGGATTTCCCTGAAAAATAGGCCGTGAGTTCGTCCCGGGCCTGCGCGACGGGGGCGGTTGAGCCGAGGCCCAGAGGCGCCTTGAGCGCCTTTTGCAATGCCCCCAGTTCGGCAGGGAGTGCCTTGCGATCGACGAATTCGAGCAGGTGCAGATGGGTCGTGCTGGATACGGCAATCATGTCTCCCAGCGGGGTCGGAATCCAGCTTGCCTGCAGCATGCCGCCTGGTTTCAGCGTGCCGGGGGCGCAGCCGAGAAGCCGTGCAAAGGCCTCCCTGAAAGCGCTGGGGGAGCTGAAGCCTGAATCGAGCTGTGCCTCGATCACACGCTCGCCGCCGGAAAGGGTCAGAAAGCCTTCCCGCAGTCGATATTGCCGTGCCATATCGAGAAATGTCATGTCGAAATGGCGTTTAAAGCTCCGTCGTACCGTGGAAAGGTCGAAGCCAAGAGCGGCGATGTCGCTTTCGCGCCACCGCCGTCCCGGTTCGGCGTCAAGCAAGCCGAGCAGCTTGCCGACGATCGGGTCCGCTTCTGCAGCACTGTGCAGCGGATGGCAGCGCTTGCAGGGACGAAACCCTGCCTCAAGACATTCCCGGACGCTTGATCTGAAAACACAGTTTTCAGAGAGCGGCTTACGGGCCGGACAGGTGAGGCGACAGAAAATGCCTGTCGTGCCGACACAGACAAAAATCTTGCCGTCATGCGCGGGGTCGCGCGCGATCAGGGCCTTGTAGAGCGTGTCGTGGGAGGGAGGAGAGAAGAGCATGATGTTTCCCTAGCACCGGACGAAAAATCGCAGCGCCGGAAATCAGGCGTCTCATCTCCGATGCCGCATCAAATCCCTCGCCAGATACTCAGGTCTCGTGTTGGGCTGCTGTCATGGTCCGTCTCCGGTTTCCCGTCTAGAGAACTCAGTTCGTGACCGGCGGCCGCGCATTTGTCTTGCCCACTTCACGCCCCCAATTGACCAGATCATGGGTGCAATCCTCCCGGTCCAGGCTGCATTCGATCAGCGTCGGACCACGTCTGTTCTGCCGGGCCTTCGTGATCGCATCTGCGAGTTCGCCAGGCGTCGTGGCTTTCAGCCCGAGACCATGGCCTTCTCCTGCATTGAACACATCGATCAGCCCGGCATAGTCCCAGTTCTTGATGTAGTTGTACGGGCCGTCATGGATCTTGATCTCGATGACATAGCCCAGGTTATTGATCAGGAAAATGATGACGGGCAGTTCGTAGCGGATCATCTGCGCTACCTCCTGCGCCGTCAGCTGAAACGAGCCATCGCCGACCATCACGATATGCTGCCTCTCGGGCGAGCCCGTGGCGTTGCCGAACGCCGAGGTACAGACCAGCCGATGTGGCCCCATTGCATTTCGAGTTCGACACGGGCCTGAGCAGGCAGGGTGAGGCGCACTGCATTGAACCAGCTATCGCCGGTTTCTGCCGTCAGAGTCGTGTCGGCGGTCATCAGAGCGCCGATCTGGCGCATCATCTCATCATTCGTCAGGCGGGAGCCGTTAGGGAGAGGCGCGACTTCTGGCGGGGCCAGTGAGGGTGTCTCGGCGCTCCCTGTGCGGCGTGGCGCCTGCTCGCCCAGTGCCGTGACGAAATCGAGCAGGCTGACACCGCCGAAACTCTGCCCCGCGACGACCACTTCTTCCGGCTCGACCCTCACCATCTTGTCGCCTTTTGGCCATGCCTGCCGCCAGCCAACGGTCGAATAATCGTTGAAAACCGGGCCGAGGCAGAGAATGGCGTCGGCGTTGTCGATCAGGGCCTCAGCGCCGGGGGAGCTGACATTCCCCCAATAGACGCCGCGATATGCAGGGTGATCTTCAGGGAAGAAACCCTTCGCTGCGGCCATGATCGTGACAGCGCAACCCATGCGGTCAGCAAGTTTCACCGCAGCGTCGAGCCCATGCGCGGCCCGAAGCTTGCTGCCGATCAGAATGACAACCTGTTCGCGCTCGTTCAGGAAGTCGAGGGTCGTTTCAATCGCCCGATCGAGCGTTTTGCCCGCTGACGGCCTGCGAGAGAGTAGCGCCTCGGCGGGCCCGGGTTCGGGGCATTCCAGATCAGCCACATTGCACGGGATTTCGAGGTAGACCGGCTTGCTCAGGGCCAGCGCGCGCTCGATCACGCGATCGATTTTCGCCGGGGCGTCTTCTGCCGAAAAGACGCGCTCGGCAGCGACGGTGACATGGCGCACCATCTCATACTGGTAGCCGTAATCGGATGTGCCAAGCGTGTGATGCAGGATGCGCCCGGTGCCATGGTCATTCGTGTTCGGCGCACCGGAAACGAGGATGACCGGCAGGTTCTCGGCATGGGCGCCCCCCAGTGCGTTGATGGCCGAAAGTGCTCCGACGCTGAAGGTCACGACGGCACAGGCTGCCCCTCTGGCCCGCGCATAGCCCTCTGCGGCAAAGCCGCAATTCAGCTCGTTACAGCAATAAACCTGTTCGAGCCCGTCCTGAGCAAGAAGCTGATCGAGGAGAACGAGGTTATAATCACCCGCCACCGCGAAATGATGAGAGATGCCGATCTGCGTCAGTCGTTTTGCGAGATAACCACCGATAGTCGTGCTCATGGAGACCTGCGATCCTTCAGCTGGGTGTCGATTATGTCGTAGTTTGTCCTTGGACCTTCCGCTCGTCCAATATATGTTTGAGCCCTCTTCCATACGTTGGGGATATGATCATCGACCTTCGACGCTGGCGTTACCTCGTGACGATTGCCGAGGCGGGCAGTTTCACCCGTGCCGCCGAATTGCTGCATATGGAGCAGCCTCCGCTCAGCCAGCAGATCAAGGCGATGGAGCGTGAGCTTGGTCTCGTGCTGTTCGTGCGATCGCGCTCGGGTGCGGTTCCGACCGAAGCCGGTGCGGCCCTCGTCGAGCGGGCACGCGTCCTGATCGGGCTCGAACGCGAAGTGACGTCTCTGGCTCGCGGTTTGTCCCGCGGCGAACAGGGCAGGCTGCGTATCGGTCTGGCCGGTGCAGTCTCCCTGCTGCCTCTGGTGCCAGGCGTCATCCGTGCTTTCCGGGAGCGCTGGCCCGACATCATCATCACGCTCGAAGAAAGCAATACGCCCGCTCTATGCGATGCCCTGCACGATCGCCGGATCGATATCGCGATCGTGCGCCCGCCTGCGCCGGTTCAGAACCTTGTCGTGCGGCCCCTTCTCGAAGAAGCAACGGTTATCGCGCTGCCCAAAGGGCATGTCAGTGCCTCGAAGCAGGGCGTTCGTCTTGAGGCCTTGCGCGACGAGCCCATGATCCTGTTCGAGCGCGAACTGGGGCCGGGATTTTACGACGCAATCATTATGGCCTGCGGTCAGGCGGGTTTTGTGCCGCATATCGGCCAGTCAGCCCCCCAGATCATCGCAACCGTGTCGCTTGTTGCGGCAGGGCTGGGCGTTTCCATCGTGCCGGAATGCCTGAGCCAGATCCATGCCGATGGCGTCAGTTATCACCGGATCATCGGATCGGCACCCAAAGCAGCTCTTGCGATTGCGATGATCGATGCTCCGGTCTCACTTCCGGTGCAGCGTTTCGAAGCGCTGCTCAGAGAGGCCGCCTCAGCGCTTTGATCCATCGATGAAGGGATGGGCTTGCTGCTTGAAGAAGGCGGAGAACAGCTCCTGCGCCCACGTCATGAACACGCGTACGCGAAGGGCGACTTGCCGATTGCTGGGATAGAGCAGTGTGAGTGGCGTAGGGGCCGGGGGGTATTCGGCCAGAACCTCGATCAATGTGCCCGCAGTTAGATCGGCTTCGAAGCGATAGCGTGGCGCCTGAGCCAGGCCGAGCCCAAGCCGTGCCGCTTCGGCAGAGGTTTCGGCCCCCGACACGAGCAATCGTGCCGGAATGAGCCGTTCGACCAGCCCCTCTTTGGTCGAGAACTCGAGCGGCAGGATCTCTTTCGTTCGGGAGGAGACGAAGGCGATCATCTGATGGCCATCCAGATCGTCGGGCGTACGAGGCGTGCCGTGTTTTTGCAGATAGTCAGGGCTTGCTACTGTAGCTTCGTGCAGTAAGCCAAGCGGTCTTGCGATCATGTCGCTGTCCGGCAGCGGGCCGCCCCGTATGACGCAATCCACCCCTTCGCGCAGCAGATCGACCAGCCTCTCGCCTTCGCCCAGATGCACGTTCAGCCCCGGGTGGCGTGACAGAAAATCGGGGAGGGCGGGCAGAAGGATTGTTCGCGCCAGATGGCCGATCGTATCGACGCGTATCGTGCCCGATAGCGCGCCGCCAACCATGCTGTCGGCTTCTTCCAACGCAGCGACGATGCTTTGGCAGCGTTGATAATAGAGACGTCCCTCTTCCGTCGGCTGAACATGGCGCGTCGAACGGTGTAGCAATCTCGTGCCGAGGCGTTGCTCGAGCGCCTGAATGGCGGCGGTCGCGGCGGGGCGCGACACCCCGCAATCATGAGCGGCTGCGGTGAAGCTGCCGCGCTCGACCACGCGCAGGAAAAGGGTGAGCGAAGCCAGTCTGTCCATGAGGATTATTCCGTAAAGATGAACAATCCTGACAGGAAACTGCGTCTTATCGCAAGCGGTCCTGCGTGATGATCTGTGTCCATCTGAAACCCAGGAGACGGATATGACCAGCAAACGCAAAATCGCTGTGATCACTGGTGGCAGTCGTGGCCTCGGTCGGGCGAGTGTCGAGGCGCTTGCCCAGCGGGGCGTCGGGGCTATCTTCACCTACAAGAGCAATCGCAAGGCAGCTGAAGAGGTTCTTGCCATTCTGCATGAGGCAGGCCTGCCGGGTCAGGCGCTCGAACTCGATGTCGCCGATACCGGCTCTTTCGGGGCGTTTGCGCAGAGTGTCAATGAGATGCTTGCCGGATGGGGCTTGGCGAAGGTCGATTATCTGGTGAACATGGCCGGATCGTCCCATACCGGGACGCTGACCGATACAGGCGAGGCAGAATTCGATCGTATCTATGCCGAGCATCTCAAGGGGCCGTTCTTTCTGACCCAGGCACTCTTGCCGCTGCTGCGCGATGGCGGGCGCATCGTGAACATCTCGTCGGGTCTGACACGCATCATCTATCCGGGACGCATTGTCTATGGGTCCATGAAAGCAGCCGTGGAGACCATGACGCGCTATATGGCCAAGGAACTCGGGCCGAGGGGGATTACGGTCAACACCGTCGCGCCGGGCGCCATTCAGACCGATTTCTCTGGTGGGATGGTGCGTGACAATCCCGAGATCGCCCGACATATCGCGCAGAATACCGCTCTTGGCCGTGTCGGCCTGCCTGAAGATATCGGCCCGATGATCGCTTCACTGCTGTCGGAGGATAATCGCTGGGTCAATGCGCAGCGTATCGAAGTGTCCGGCGGTCAGTCGCTCTAAGCCGATTGATATTTTTCGATACTTGGAGCGCTCTATATTTACTGGAAATTTCACTGACGCGTCTCTGTCGGAAACAAACGTCAACTTCCGACCCGCAGAACGTCATCGGCCGGTTGGGACAGGGCGTGTCGTGACAAATCGTCGTGCAATATCAAGGCGATTCGAGAAGGTCGTCGGACTACCGTGAATTTAACGATGGCGGATCATGGCCGAATGTAAGGTCTGTTTCCTCACTGGATCGGAGAATATCGAAATGTATCTGTTGAAGACATATTATATTCTTTGAAGTCAGAGTCTGTCATATGTAAGTAACGATGTGGCTTTTCCGCAACCCGTCCTGTTTCCCGTTTCGGATTAACAATAAAGATCTAGACCTGTTTTCGATTGTGAAATCTTTCTGACATCAGAACGCCTGATGGATGGTGAGGACACATGAAGACAATCGGAACGAAACGAAAGCTGCTGCTGGCATCCGCTCTGGGTGCCGGTCTGGCTATTGGTCAGGGTGCCTTTGCCCAGACTGCCACGACGCAGGCTCCCCACGCCCACAAGGCGGTCAAGAAGGCAAAGCGCGCCACAGCGCCTGTATCGACACGCAGCGCAGCAACGGTCTCTCCTGCGGCGCCGGTGGCCGTGCCAGCGGCCACACGCAGCGTTTCTGCCCAGCG
>NZ_BAKW01000014.1 GCF_000614545.1 Asaia platycodi JCM 25414
CCTTTGGATCAGCCATAAGCTGCTAATCGTCAGCCCGAAATCAGGCCGAGTAACCCACGCTCAGGCCAGTAAGGCAGCTCGGCTGAAGCCGATGGCACGACCATATGGCGTCAGACAAGACCTCCCGCATGCAGAACAACAGGACCGGCAGAAGGTAGCGATAGCGACTGATCGCTATCATTCTGGCATTTACATATGCGCCAATAGCGCGCGTCTCACCGCGCATCAGATCGAGATCACGACTCCGACACAAGCAATACATGTCATTGCATATATCTGGCCAATTATGTGGTGCTTTCCCGTAAGGTACTTAAAAATATGACGTTTCCCAGTTGCGCGCACTCCTGAATTTTTCTTGCCGACGCGTTTGTCCGGTAAACGGACCATGCATACAACCATAAGCAGCCCCGTTTCAGACTGAGAGATGCATGTATGGGCAGGAACAGGGAGACTGTAATGTCGAACGAATATGACTTCGATCTGGTCGTTATAGGCAGCGGCTGCGGGACGACGGGCCGCGGTGCAGGCCGCCAAATTTGGTCGCTCTGTGCTGGTTGTCGAGCAGAAGGCTCGTGTCGGGGGTGTCTCCGTTCACAAAGGCACCATCCCGTCGAAAACATTGCGTGAAACCGTACTCAATCTGACTGGATGGCGTGAGCGCGGGTTCTATGGAGAGTCCTATCGCGCCAGATCGGAGATCACTGCGAATGATCTTCGTATGCGGCTTTCAAAAACGCTCGAATTCGAGGTGGATGTTCTCGAGCATCAGTTTGTTCGAAACACCGTTCGTGTTCAGCACGGTCAGGCGCGCTTCCTCGATACGCACCGGATCGAGATTCTGGGAGAGGAGGGTGCTGCCACGGTCGTCTCGGCTGAGAAAATACTGATTGCGGTCGGCACGACACCTCATCGTCCAGACCATGTGCCTTTCGATGACAGCATCATATTCGATAGCGATGCTATCGTGCATCTGGATAGCCTGCCGCGTTCCCTGATCGTCGTGGGAGCGGGTGTCATTGGCATGGAATATGCCACGATATTCAGTGCCCTGGATATTCGGGTCACCATTATCGATGCCCGTGAAGACGTTCTCGACTTTGTCGATCGTGAGTTGATTGCTGAATTGATGCATCAGCTTCGAGAGCGTGGCGTCAGTTTCAGACTGGGAATGAAACTTGAGGCGATCCAGATGGAAGCCGGTCAACCGGTCGCTATCCTCGAAGGCGGTCGCCGCGTACGGGGCGATATGCTTCTTTATACAGGAGGGCGGTCAGGGGCGACTGGGGCGCTCAATCTGGAGGCTTGCGGGCTTGAGACGGATGCGCGCGGGCGTCTTTCAGTCAATCCGAAGACCTTCCAGACAAATGTTCCACATATTTACGCTGCGGGCGATGTGATCGGTTTTCCCTCACTGGCATCCACTTCCATGGAGCAGGGGCGGCTTGCGGCCTGTCATGCCTTTGCTTTTGAAATAACGCATACACCCCAGTATTTTCCCTATGGAATCTACTCTGTGCCCGAAATATCGACCGTGGGCATGAGTGAGGAAGAGGTGAGAAAATCCGGGCTGGCTTATGAATGTGGCATTGCCAGACTTCGTGAGACGTCGCGTGGCAATATCATGGGATTACGCGGCGGGATGCTCAAGATGATTATCTCTCTTGAGGATCGCAAGCTTCTGGGTGTGCATATCATTGGTGAGGGGGCGACTGAGCTCATCCATATCGGGCAGGCAGTGCTCAATCTGGGGGGGACAGTCGACTACTTTATCGATGCGACATTCAATTATCCCACGCTCGCCGAAGCCTACAAGATTGCGGCTCTGGATGCATGGAACCGGATCACGCCGCGGCAGGAGAACGACATATCCTGACTGACGGCAGGGATCTTGTGATTTTCCCTCCCTTTACGTCTTTGTCGCAAAAGGAGGGAGCCCGATCTTCGGTGTGAGAATGAGGCAATTCAGGCTGGCAAGGCGCTTCCATGCACCTGACCGTCAGCAGTGACGACAAGCAGGTGATCGCCCACCCATTCCGCCAGAAAGATATTTTCCAGATCGTGCAGCTGCATTGAATCCAGCTCGGCTTTGAGCCATGTCTCGTCGCGTTCGAGAATCTTGAGTTCGGCTTCCAGAACCTCGCCACGATGGATCAGAAAGCGTGACGGCTTCTTGGCTTCTTCCTTCATGATGACGCTGACATGGCCCGTCGTCTCGATCTGGGCGAAATCGATATTGTCGAAGCTGAAAATATTCTGCATGCGCAGGGCGGTTGCGATGTCCTTCATGTCGATACGGCTTGCGTTTTCCTTGAAATTCTCGATCAGGAAGCGCCCGTTGCGAATGATGGTGATGGGTTCGCCAATGGTGCGTTTGCGCAGGCCGGGTATCTTGCGTGAGAGTGCATTGAACAGCGCCATCAGAGCAATGCAGAGGATCAGCAGGGCGATGTAATGCAGAATGGGCAGCTTGTCGTTATAGAGAATGCCGCCCACCACGCCGCCCAGAATGAAATTTCCTACCAGATCGACCGAGGTCATCATGGCAATCTGATTGCGGCCGGTGACATTCAGATAGGAAATGATCAGGGCAAACCCGATAACGAGTTTCAGAATGACCCAGAGATAAAGGGTAATCACGCGAATCCGGTCCTTTTTTCTAACGCGATAGCGACTTAACAGCCTTGCCCAAAACAGGTTTTTTCTACCCCGTTACATTAAAAAAACGGGACCAAAGGGACTTCGTTCCTTTGTGGGTATCAGGCAAAGCCCTGATTTCAAAAAATAACCCATGCCTCGCCCCCTGTCTTTTCGTGTTCATTCTCTTCAAGTCCGAAAAACAAGATAGTTGTTCTTGTTTTGTTCGTATGATACGGCCCAAATTGAAGGGAGGGCTCATCATGAAGGAGAGACCGGGCATGGCTGTGCTGCGCGATAGCGTGGCGCGCATAGAGCAGCGTTATCAGAAAAATTCTGCCATGCTTTATCTGGAGACGGGGCTGCCTGCTGTCGACGAGGCGCTCAAGGGCGGGCTGCGTCGAGGCGTTGTGCATGAATTTCTGGGGGAAGGGCATGACCGGGGCCTCTGCGCGCGGCCTACGCGGTTTATCGCGCAGATTCTGGCGCGCGCCACCGGACCAGTTGTCTGGGTGGTCCCACAGGGGGAGGAGGTGGTTCTGGCAGGTCTGTGCCAGGCCGGGCTGTCCGCCGCGCGACTGCTCTGCATCGAAGCCGAGCCCTCGCGTCTGGCTGGCACAGTAGAAGACGTATTGCGCAGCAAGGGCATAACAGCAGTTGTCGCCGATCTGGCCGAACCGCTCTCTCTCACGGCTTCGCGCCGCCTGGTTTTGGCAGCCGAAGCCTCAGGGGTGACGGGATTTCTGCTGCATCGTCATGAGCATTTCGTGCCGCCAAGTGCCTGCTGGACGCGCTGGCGTATTGGTGCGGCTCCTTCCGATCCGATCAGGGTCGGGCGCCGTGCCCTACTGTCTTTCCCCGAGGCGTTTTCACTCAGTTTGCTGCGTTGCCGTGGTGGAGAATCCCTTTCCTGGAGGATCGGAACGGATCATGTCGCGCCGTCTTCTCTCCCTCTGGCTACCGCATTGGCGCACGACGCTCTGGCAAAAGAGACACCCACAGGGCGATCCGGCCGTGCCGCTGGTATTGTACGGGCGTGAAGGCCAGAGCCGGAAAATTGTGGCGGCGAACGAAGCGGCTTTATGTGGCGGCATCCAGCAGGGCAGTTTCTGGCTATGGCGCGCAGTCTCGTGCCGGATCTCCTGGCCGAAGAGGTGGCGCCCAGGAAGGATGCCCTGGCCCTCCAGAAGCTGGCCGAGTGGTGCCGCTGTTTTTCGCCTCTTGTTGCCATCGACCAGCCCGACGGGCTCTGGATCGATACGACAGGCTGTGCGCATCTGTTCGGCGGCGAGATGGCCATGCTCGAAGCGGTGAGAAACCGTCTGGCTGAGCGCGGCCATGACGTGCGTGCGGCTTTGGCGGAAACAGCCGGTGCGGCTCATGCTCTGGCCCGTTACGGACGGGATAGGCTGACCGTTGTCTCCGAGGGAGAGGCTGGGCAGGCTTTGCGCTTCTTGCCGATCGAGGCCCTGCGTCTTGAGGCTCAGGAATGCGACCGGCTGCGTGTGTTGGGTATTACCCGTATTGCTGATCTCTGCGAGGTCCCGCGTGCTGCCTTGACGCGGCGCTTCGGTACAGCGCCTGCGCGCCAGCTTGATTTCGTGCTTGGCCGGCAGAAAGAGCCGCTTTTGTTCGAACAGCCTGTGGTTGCGCTTCATGTGAAGCGCCATCTGGTCGAACCTATCGGTACGGCAGGAAGCATCGCGCTGGTGATGCAGGTGCTGATCGAGGAAATGGCAGGATTGTTGCAGCAGAAGGGCCTGGGCGCACGTCGCGTCGATCTGTTCTGTCAGCGTGTGGATGAGGGGATCCAGGCCGTGCGCATCGGCACATCCGAACCGGTAAACGACCCGGCGCGGCTGTGTCGTCTGTTACAGGAACGCATCGAGACCATCGACCCGGGTTTCGGAATCGAATGCATGAGTCTTCAGGTCGATCGTGCCGAGCGCCAGGCCTCTGCCATGGCAGGGGGCGATCTTGCGGGTACGTCGCACGGGATGAATGACGAGGCGGTGGGCATTCTGGCCGAACGGTTGCGCAACAGGCCGGAGCTACGGGGCGTCTATTATCTGGGAGAGACCCATGCGCCCTTTCCGGAAGCCGCCCAGCAGCGTCTTGCAGCGCCCTGCACTACACATGGTGTGTCCCTCTGGCCGCGCCCCACCCGTCTATTCGCCCCGCCGCGCCCGATCGCCCCGCCCGATCTGGGAGAGGATGACAGTCCGCAGCGCTTCATCTGGCAGGGAAGGGCACTCGCCGTTCGCGGGTCCGATGGGCCAGAGCGCCTGCACGGGGCATGGTGGCAGCAGGCAGCTCAGGCGGGAGCCATACGTGATTACTGGATCGTAGAAATCGAAAACGGTGAACGTTTCTGGCTGTTTCGCAGCGGAGATGGGGCACATCGCTGGTCTGGCGACGGGGCGTGGTTCGTCCACGGCTTATTCTGATGACGGAGGAGTTTCTGCCCCGTGACGAGGTTCTGCGCGCTGCTGAACCCAATGATATTGCCGAGGCCTTGACCCATGCCCTGCGTTTCGATGGGCGCCGTCGCGTGCATGATGCCGATGAACTCATGGCGGGTCTCGTTGCCACGCGTCTGGTCGCTCATCTGGCGCGCTGCGGCTTCGTGTTGATGAAACGCGCGGCCGTGCCCCCCCACGACACCAGCCATCATGGGCACCCTCATGAGGCGAATCAAAAGCCGTGACGACGCCGTTGCATGTCACCTCCTATTATTCCTTTCTGCGTGGGGTGAGCGCCCCGCATGATCTATTTTCTGTTGCCCATGCGCAGGGACACAAGGCGCTGGCCCTGACGGATCGCCATTCCGTAGCGGGTATGGTGCGGGCGCATGATGCAGCGAAACAAAGCGGTGTCAGGCTGATCCCGGGCTGTCGTCTTGACCTGACAGACGGCACCGTTTTGCTGGTTTATCCCCTAGATCACGCAGGTTGGGGGCAGCTTTGCCGTCTGCTGACGCTGGGCCATAGACGTGGTCCGAGAGAGATTTTTTCCCTTACCTGGCAGGATCTGGAACAGGGAAGCGACCGGCTGGTCTGCGTGATGCTGCCCGAAGGAGGCAAAGCGCAGATCTCTTCAGCGCTGGCGCGTCTGGCAGGGCTGAGGCAGGCGACGAAAAGTCCCGTCTATTGCGGCTTGTCGCGACGCAGCCAGCCTGCCGATCTTCAATGGCTGTGCACCGTGCAGTCGTGGGCACATGAAGCGGGTATCGAGACGGTCGTGACCGGCGATGTGCTGTATCATGAGGCACGCTGCCATGTGTTGCAGGATGTGGTGACGGCCATTCGCGAGCATTGCACGCTCGATGCGCTTGGTGAGCGTCGCGAACTGCATGAAGCGCGCGCCCTCAAGGCGCCTGCCATGCTGGCAGCGCAGTATGAGGCTTTTCCCGCTGCTTTGGCGTGTGTTGCCGAAATCGAGGCGCAATGTCGTTTTTCGATGGACGATCTCTGTTATCAATATCCGCAGGAAACCGATCGTCCCGATGAAACACCCCAACAGACCCTGACCCGCCTGGTGCGCGAAGCCCTGCCACGCCGCTATCCGGCTGGCGTCAAAGAGGCCGTTCACAAGCAGATCGCGCATGAACTCGATCTGGTCGGTTCCCTGGATTATGCGCCCTATTTTCTGACCGTACACAGCATCGTGCATCAGGCGCGCGAGCTGGGTATCGTCTGTCAGGGGCGTGGATCGGCAGCCAATTCGGCCATTTGCTATGTGTTGGGCATTACGGCCATCGATCCGATTCAGTCGGGATTGTTATTCGAGCGGTTTCTTTCAGTAGAAAGACGCGAGCCACCCGATATCGATGTCGATTTCGAAAGCGATCGGCGCGAAGAGATCATTCAGTGGATCTATCGCCGTTACGGGCGGAGCCATTCGGCTCTGTGCGCCACGCTCATGCGCTATCGCCCGAAAGGAGCGTTGCGCGACGTCGGCAAGGTGCTCGGCCTTTCTGAAGATGTGCTCGGGCTGATATCGAAATATCTGGCCTCGTCGCTGGGTGATCCTGTTCTGCTTAGGGCCCGTGCGGCAGAGTTGAATCTCTCTTTGTCAGACCGGGCTCTGGCGCTCACCTTGCGTCTGGCGGGTGAGCTGGTGGGAATTCCCCGACAGCTTGGCACCCATCCTGGCGGCTTCGTTCTGACGCGCGATCGTCTGGACGAGCTGGTGCCTATTCAGCCCGCCGCCATGGAAGATCGTCAGATTATCGTCTGGGACAAGGACGATATCGACATTCTGCGTTTCATGAAGGTCGACGTATTGGGGCTCGGTATGCTCGGCTGTCTGCGTCGCGGTTTCGACATGCTGCAGGACTATCGCATCCGTCATCTGGAAATGAGTTCCGTCCCGCCCGATGACCCAAAAACCTATGAGAGGATCTGCCGTGCCGACACGCTCGGGACGTTTCAGATCGAGAGCCGCGCCCAGATGTCCATGTTACCGCGGCTCAAACCACGCAAATTCTACGATCTTGTGGTGCAGGTCGCGATTGTTCGCCCCGGTCCCATTCAGGGCGACATGGTGCATCCCTATCTGCGTCGTCGCGAGGGGATCGAACTGCCGGATTACCCCAAGCCGGAACTCGAACAGATTCTCGGTAAAACGCTTGGCGTGCCGCTTTTTCAGGAGCAGGCCATGCAGGTGGCTATCAAATGTGCGGGTTTCACCCCCGGCGAGGCCGATCAGCTCCGGCGTTCAATGGCGACGTTCAAGTTCACAGGCGGGGTCTCGCATTTCAGGACCAAGCTGATCGAGGGCATGGTCGCCAATCATTATGAGCGCGACTTTGCCGAGCGCACATTCCGCCAGCTTGAGGGTTTCGGTTCCTATGGCTTCCCGGAGAGTCACGCGGCCAGTTTTGCGCTGATCGCCTATGTCTCGAATTATCTGAAATGCCATCATCCCGATGTGTTTTGCGCCGCTTTGCTCAACTCCCAGCCAATGGGGTTTTATGCTCCGGCGCAGGTGGTGCGCGATGCGCGCGAGCATGGCGTCGATGTGCGGGCTATCGACATCAATGCCTCACGCTGGGATTGTCATCTGGAAAGCGTGTCTGCTACGCGTTCTCACGCCGTGCGTCTGGGGTTCCGTCTGGTCAAGGGCCTGTCGAATGATCATGCTGCCAGACTGATCGCCAATCGCTTTCCTGCTTATGATTCGCTGGACGATGTCTGGCGCCGTGCCGATATTCCCGTCTCCGCGCTTGAGGCCTTGGCTTCTGCCGATGCTTTTCGCTCGCTCAATCTCGACCGGCGTGCTGCGCTCTGGGCCATCAAGGGACTGGCCGATACGGTGCTGCCGCTTTTTGCCGCCGCCGATCGCAAGCTGAACCGCCCAGGCCCGGAGGTGATCGAGCCCGATTATACGCCACGGCCCATGAGCGAAGGGCGCGAGGTCGTGGAAGATTACAACACGCTCGGTCTGACCCTGCGCCAGCATCCGATGGCCTTTCTCCGCCCGCGTCTGGCGCAGCGTGGTATGGTGACCTGCGCTGATCTGCGCGTCTTGCGTGATGGCAGCCGTGTCGTGGTGCCGGGTCTGGTGCTGATGCGTCAGCGCCCCGGTACGGCCCATGGCGTGATGTTCATGACGCTGGAAGATGAAACCGGCACGGCCAATCTCATCATCTGGAAAGACCGTGCCGAAGCTCAGCGCCGCATTGTGATCGGCGTCAACGCCGTCGCCTGTCACGGTACGCTGCAACGCGAAGGCGAGGTAATCCATGTCGTGATGCAGCGTCTGGAAGACCTGACCCCTCTGATGCATGACATTGCCGTATCAGAGGAAGAAGAGGGCACAGTCGCGCCAAGGCTCAAGGCACGTGATTTTCATTGAAGGATAACAAACAGGCCAACTCCGAAAATTCCGGAGTTGGCTCGTGAGAGGGTTCGGGTCGCAGTAAGATTACGCCAGAGCCGAGGCGACGCTTGCAGCGAGCCCCGTCGTAGGCCGCTCGATTAAGGCAGAGAGTTGATGACTGTCATCGAAAAGAGCGCCACGTGATGCAGCACTATCCCAGCTTGCGATGGCAGACGCCAACCCGTCAGGCAGGCCGAACTTGACGAGCGCCTGCGCATATTCGTTTTCAGCAAGATCCAGATAAGGAATTTGCTGGCCCGATTGCCGCGAGATCTCTGCGGCCAGCTCGGCCAATGTCCAGGCAGTATCCCCTGCGAGTTCGTATATTTTTCCGCTATGGCGAGAGGCTGTCGCTGTGATCGCCAGAGCTTCGGCATAGTCCGCGCGGGAGGCAGATGAAATCAGGCCCTTACCGGCACTGCCGATAAAAGCACCTCCCTCGAGAGCGGATTTGACGGATGCGGTATAGTTCTCGGTGTACCAGCCGTTGCGCAAGATCGTGAAAGACAGACCCGATGCCTGTAATGCTGCTTCGGTCGCGCGGTGCTCATCAGCCAGCGAGAGTGCCGAAACATCGGCATGGAGCACACTCGTATAGATAATACGTTTCACATTGGCAGATTGCGCCGCAGCGATCACGTTGCGATGCTGGGTAACGCGCTGGCCGATCTCGCTCGAGGAAATCAGAATTAGTGTATCGACCCCGGTCAATCCGGGGATGAGCGTTTCGATTTGGCTATAATCGAAGCGACGCGTCTCGATAGTGTTCAAGACTGGCTCTGTCGGTGTGCGCATGAGAGCAATGATCGGCTCTGCGTTTTCTTGTTCCGCTAGTCTGTTGAGCACAAGCTGGCCGAGCTGACCGCTCGCCCCGGTAATCGCAATTGTCATTTTTGCCTCATTCCGGCTGTGATTGTCACGCGCCAGACTTAGGAATATTGCTTACTTTTGGTAAGTACATACGGGAATGTAAGTATGAAGAATTATCCGAAGGAGGCCCCAGAGCCGCTTTCTGTTCGGCTTCGTCGCGGTGATCTGCTGATTGCCCAATGCCCGTCCCGTGAGGTGCTGAAGCATATTACCAGCCGTTGGGGCGTGCTGGTACTGATTGTGCTGCAAGACGGTACGCGTCGTTTCAGTGAGTTACGTCGTCAGATCGGCGGCGTCAGTGAGCGTATGCTGGCCCAGACACTGCGATGGCTCGAAGGGGACGGTCTGGTGAACCGCGTGGCGTTCAATGTCGTGCCTCCCCATGTCGAATACAGCCTCACGCCGCTCGGGCAGGAAGCTGCCAGCAAGGTCTCTGAACTCGCGGACTGGATCGAGACAAGATTGCCGGATGTTCTGGCCTCTCGACGAGAAGAGACGGGCGTCTAGAAAGCCTGTTACTCAGACCAAGTCTGGCTTCTTGCTTGTCAGGCCGCCTCCGATCGGATCATTCAGCGAAAATATGTCTGTCATCGCCAAAATTCTGTGCAAAACTTCTGCGTGTGGGCATTGTTGGGTTATGCGCTTTCTCCTTGCTTCTATCGTCCTCTCTTTTCCGATAATTGCCGTTGCGGCGCCCGCACTGAGCCCGGCCGAGATCGTCGAACAGGCACCTGATGCTGCGTGGCAAAACGTCTCCCCTGATCGCCTCCTGATCATGAAGCTGGGTAATGGGGCGCGTGTCGTTATCGAACTCGCTCCGGAATTCGCCCCGGTGCATGTGGCCAATGTCGTGCGTCTTGCACATGCCCACGCCTGGGATGGAGGCGCTATTATTCGTGTGCAGGATAATTACGTCGTCCAGTGGCGCGTGAAGGACGAGACTGCCTCATTGCCTGCGGGTTTTGTGAGCCATCCTCCGGCTGAGTATGAGCGCCTTCTGTCTAGTCTCGATTACAGGCCCCTGGGTTTTCCCGAAGCGTATGCGCCTGGAGCCGGGATCGCGTCGGGATGGCCCGTTGGGAGCGATGGCACGCAAATCTGGCCTGCCCACTGTTACGGTGCGGTGGGGGTAGGCCGGGATATGCCCCCAGATACGGGGGACGGACGTGAGCTTTATGTAGTCAATGGAGAGGCGCCAAGACAGCTTGATCGCAATCTCGCCGTTATCGGTCGCGTGGTCATGGGTATGGAGTTTCTGAGCGCGTTGCCGCGCGGTAACGGACCACTCGGATTTTATACCGATGCTCATCAGAATGTTCTCATCCAGAGTGTGACGCTCGCCGCCGATCTGCCGCAAACCGTACAGAAACGGGTGCAGGTCATGCGTACGGATAGCCCCAGTTTTCGGGCATATCTCGCGGCCAGAGCAGGGCGGCGTGATCCGTTCTTCGTGAGTCCGGCCCGAGGCGTGACGCTCTGCAATGTGCCTGTCCCGGTAAGGGAGAAAGAATGAGGCGACATCGTTGTCAGCGCATCCAGTATTTTGACGGGCCTCAACCGGATGAATTGGTGTTGCCAAGGTAATGGCAGAGCCCTGTTGCGTGAGACTGGTTCAGTAATACGGGCGCGGTTAACGCGCAAAACCTCACGCTAAATTACAGCGCTGGTTCGTGACGGTTACCGGCACCGGCACCAGCGTAGATGCCGCAAATGGTTTGCAGCAGATCGATGGGATCAGTGCTGCTTCTGATATGTCCCCATGTATCTGGCTAAATCGCCATCAAGTGGGGGCGTCATATGTTGAAGGGCGTGATCAGGGTCGAAGGATCAACCGGCAGAAAACTGGGCAGGCTCGCCTGCGCGTTGAATTTAGGCCCATTACGCAGGGCGTGATTGACGCTTTCTGCTCAGCGACCATGGCTGCTCATGGAGAAAACTCAGGACTGGGCGCCCTTACTCCCGAGACGCAGCCGCCGATCTCAGATGGAAACCGGCACCAATGGGCGTGCGCGATGAGCTGTCGAGAACGGTACCATGCAACATGCCGCTTCGTCCCATAATGTGTGGCGGAACAGCTCCTGAAACGCCTCACGCAGGCCCAGCACCTTGACGTCACCAAAGACGCTATGGGCCTCGTGGCATTCAGCCAGACGATAATTGGGAATGCCGGGTGCAGCATGATGAATGTGGTGCAGCCCGATACTGCCGGAAAACCAGTTGAGCCAGCCCGGCAGCCTCAGAAAAGAGCAGCCCGTGAGGGCGGCATCGAAAGAATTCCAGTGCTCCGTGCGTTCCCAGTGAACGCCCTCGAATTTATGCTGGACGAGAAACAGGGCGACGCCGATCACAGCCGCCGGGTAGACGACGCCCAAAGTCAGAAGAATAGTCGTTGCAATACCGAAATGCCAGGCCAGGGCGCCATAGATCAGGACCAGGCAGAGATTGGTCGTATGCACACCCAATCGCTCCGTTAACCAGGAACGGGGAGTGTCGAAAGGAATACGATAAACCAGAAAGAAGATAACCGGGGGCATCAGCAGAAGTGTGAACACCGGGTGTTTCGAAAGCCGGTAAGCAATGCGCTGCCGTGCCGACATCGCGTAATATTCCTTGACCGTCGTGCAGTCCGAATAAATGTCGGACAACCGCCCCCTGCTTTCGATATTGTTCCAGTCGCCATGATGCACAGCATGATGCCGCCGCCAATGATCATATGGTGTGAATGTCAGCAGGGAACAGAGCCTCCCCACAAGCCGGTTGGCCCAGGCTGCGCGAAACAGCGAGCCATGACCGCAATCATGCTGCAAGGTGAAGGTACGGATCGCCAGGCCACTCGCCAGAGGCATCAGAATCAGAGTGAGATACAGGCCATGCGCAACACCCAGATACAACGCTGCATAGCAGGCCATCATCCCGCCGATGGTCGTGACAGCCTGAAATATGCTGGTCCGGTGATTGGGAGATTGATAGTTTTTAACGGAACGGATATCGGCCGCACGGCAAGAGGGGGCATTCGTGTCTGGTGCGATCGGATGCGGCATGATGCTCTGCAATGTAAGATTTCCAGGGACTTTTGACTCTGTATCATACGCAGCTTAGCCCACAACCCCGCATATCCTTTAAAAGGACTATTTTGGTCTTTTTAAAGGTAACATTAATCGACATTCGGCGGGTTTACGTAATTCTCAGGCAGCTTTGACGTTGTTTTTCTTAAGAAGTGTTAATTTTCGTCACATGGCGACGGAGTCGTTGTCGTTTTCAGCATGCTTTTCTGTATAGCGGGTTCTCTGCCCGCTGTATCGATATTTTCCTCTGTGTAGGCTGGATAAATTGTGGCGGCCCAAGACTCATCATGAGGCTCTCTTGCTGCGTGTTGAGGCAGGGGGAGCGTCGTTCGAACTCGATAACGCGTGTTTAGTCCGTTATTCAATGTGATCGTGCCGCTCATGATGGCATGGCGTGATCAGCTACGCTTCTCACGTGGCAGCTCGACATAAATTTCGTTACACTATCATTAATTTTCTTGCCGGATCGATACGATTCATTAATGTCCCGACGTCCCTCGTTATTTCGGCGAGGTGCAACGCAAGGGCGCATTCACGTGTCACTAAGGCTTCCGAAGTTTACCGTTTTCTCTTTTGTTGCCGTCAGCGCGGCGCTCAGCCCGACTTTTGGTGCGACGCTGCCCATGAGCTACGAGCCGACAGTTTCCGCTCGCGTGGGCACGCTTGGCATTGGGCCAGAGGTGAGCCTGCGCATTCCGAATTCCCATTGGGGATTTCGTGGAAACATCAATTTTTTCACCTATAATGATTCCTCGATTTATCATCACCGTTTTTCAGATGGTAATCCGACTACCGGATACGATCTGGACGCCAATTTCGGAGGCTCTTTCCGGTTTTTCAATGGTGGGCTGACTACCGATTTCTATCCGTTGGGAACAGGTTTTCGGCTTTCTCTCGGCGTTTACGGCGTTGGCAACCGCGTTACGGCCAATGCGACGCCGCGTGGCGATGCCCGCATCGGGCGCACGATCTACAGCGTGCAGGATGCAGGGCGCGTTGCTCTGAAAATCCTGCCCAATCAGGTGGCGCCCTATGTCGGTGTGGGCTACGCGGGTCGTATCGTGAGTAACATCGTGTTTTCTGTTGACGCGGGAATTCTTGCTGAGGGAGACCCTCGTGTTTCGATGGCCGCCGAAGGCCCGGCCGCCACCTTGCCCTCTTTCACGCAGAATGTCGAGAAAGAGCGGCGGCGCATCGCACATGATATCAACTTGCCGGTCTATCCTGTGCTTGAACTGGGTCTGGGCTATCGCTTCTGACTGCCCAGCCTGCCTGCTTCAACGCGCCCATATTGCGAGATGAGCGCGTAAAACGGGACAAATGCGCGGTAACTAAATGAAGCTGCGCTTTGTCAGGCCCTGCGCTGGTTATAGACATCCACGCAAACGGCCCCCAGCAGGACGAGGCCCTTCAGGACCTGCTGATAATCGATGCCAATGCCCAGAATGGACATGCCGTTGTTCATCAGTCCCATGATCAGTGCACCGATCACGGCGCCCCCTACGCGTCCAACGCCGCCATAGGCGGATGCCCCACCGATAAAACAGGCGGCAATCACGTCGAGTTCGAATCCAAGCCCGGCCTTGGGGGTGGCGGTGTTCAGGCGGGCGGCAAAAATCAACCCACCCAGCGCCGCGAGCACACCCATATTCACGAAAGTCAGAAAGGTCAGGCGCTCGGTGCGAATGCCCGAGAGTTTGGCCGCGCGTACATTGCCGCCCACGGCGTAGATCTGGCGACCTATGGTCGTGCGGCTGGTGACAAAACTGTAGATGCCGATAAGCAGCGCCATGATGATCAGCACATTCGGCAGACCGCGATAGCTGGCGATGAGTGTGGCGAGATAAAGGATAATGCCGAACACAGCGATGTTCTTGCCGATGAACAGCGGAAGCGGCTCGACCTCGATCTCACTGCGCTGATACCGCGCCCGGCTGCGTAGTGAGGCCACCACCATGGCACCTGCGACCGCCACGCCCAGCAGAAGCGAGGTCGGATTATAATGACCCAGCTTGGGCAGAAATTCCGGTATGAAGCCCGATGAGAGCTTCTGGAAAACGGTCGAGAACGGCCCGAGAGACTGTCCGCCCAGCAATGCCAGAGCCAGCCCCTTGAACACCAGCATACCGGCCAGGGTGACGATAAAGGACGGGATCTTGAAATAGGCGATCCAGTAGCCTTGTGCGGCGCCTATCAGCGCGCCTGTCGCCAGGCAGGTGAGTGTCGTCACCACGAAATTGCAGTGTAACTGGACCATCAGAACTGCGGCCACAGCGCCGGTAAACCCGGCGACGGAGCCGACAGACAGATCGATATGCCCCGTCACGATCACCAGCAACATGCCGAGCGCCATGACCACGATATAGCTGTTCTGAAGTACCAGATTGGTCAGGTTGAGCGGGCGCAGCAATGTCCCGTTGGTCATGATCTCGAAAAACACTCCGATCGCAACAAGCGAGATGAACATGCCATAATCGCGCAAATTATTGCGTATGAAGCGGCCCATCGCGCCGCTGCCGAGATGGCTCCCACCCGGTGTCTGGCCGTTCGGGGTGTTGCCGGAAGCTTTGTCTTTGTCGGAGGGTGTATACCCGCCGGGGGTCAGAACATGTTCACTCATCTAGGTCACACTCCCATGGCGAGGTTGGTCGCGTCGCTGGGTATGGAGGAAATGGGAAGAGGCGTGCTCGTGCTGCGGATAATGGCGCGCATGATCTTTTCCTGCGTGGCCTCCTCGCGGGTGAACTCGCCCACGAAACGCCCCTCATTCATGACGCAGATTCGATCGCAGATGCCGAGCAGTTCGGGCATTTCGGAAGAGATTACCACGCAGCCACGGCCGCTATCCGCCATTTGCTGGATCAGAGCATAGATTTCGTACTTCGCCCCGACATCGATCCCTCGTGTGGGCTCATCGAGAATGAGCACATCGGGGTTGGTGAAGAGCCATTTCGACAGCACGACTTTCTGTTGATTGCCACCCGAAAGTTTGCCTGCTGCCTGCTGTACGTTCGGCGAGCGGATGCGCATCTTGTCGCGATAATCCTGCGCGATGCGCAATTCGGCAATCTCGTCGATCACGCCGTTTTTCGCGATACCGCGTAATTCAGCCAGCGAGATATTATGACGGATCTCATTGTTCAGATGCAGCCCAAGCTCCTTGCGGTCTTCGGTTACGTAGGCGAGCCCAGCGTCAATAGCGCGACTGACGGTCGAGACATCGACGGGCTTGCCGCGCATGGTCACATGGCCGCTGATGCGTGTGCCGTAGGAGCGGCCGAACAGACTCATGGCAAATTCGGTGCGCCCCGCGCCCATCAACCCCGCAATGCCGACGATCTCACCGGCGCTGACATGGAAATTGACATGACGGATGACCTGTCTGTCGGGGTGAAGCGGATGCCAGGCCGACCAGTCTTCCACCGTCATCAGCTTCTCGCCTATCTGCGGCATATGGGCAGGATAGCGATGTTCGAGATCGCGATTGACCATCAGGCGGATGATCTCGTCTTCATCCGCCGGGCCGTTGCGACAATCGATCGTACCAACACTACGCCCGTCGCGTAGCACGGTGATGCGATCTGCAACGCGTGAGATCTCGTTGAGCTTGTGAGAGATCAGGATGGAAGAGAGCCCTTCTGCCTTGAAAGCCAGAAGCAGATCGAGCAGGGCCGCGCTGTCGCGCTCATTCAGGCTGGCTGTCGGTTCGTCGAGAATAAGCAGACGCACTTTTTTCGAAAGCGCCTTTGCAATTTCCACCAGTTGCTGCTTGGCGACCCCGAGATGGGTGACCAAAGTTTCGGGGTCTTCGGTCAGCCCGACCTGACGCATCAGGTCGCGGGCACGCTTTCTGGCAGCATCACGGTCGATCACACCGTAACGACCGGGAGGGTGGGTGATGAAAATGTTTTCCTGCACCGAGAGAAGCGGGATAAGCGCCAGCTCCTGATGAATGATGATAATGCCGAGAGCTTCCGAGCTGTTGATATCCGCAAAGCGCCGTTCTTCACCGTCGAAGACGATTCTGCCGTCGAAACTGGCGGCGGGATAGACCCCGCTCAGGATTTTCATGAGCGTCGATTTTCCGGCGCCGTTCTCGCCGCAAAGCGCGTGTATCTCGCCCGGCTCGACAGAAAAACTAACATCGCTCAGTGCCGTAACGGGTCCGAAGCGTTTTGCGATGTTCTGCATCTCAAGGATCGGGTTCATGGCGCTACTCGATCTGGCTTGCGGTATAATAGCCGCTATCGATCAGAACAGGGCGAATATTGGCCTTGGTGACCACAACCGGCGTCAGCAGATAGGTCGGTACGATCTTGTTGCCATTATTATAAGACTTCGTGTCATTTACCGGCACCGTCTTGCCGGCGAGCATGGCTTCGATCATGTCCACAGTGACACTGGCAAGCTTGCGCGTATCCTTGAATATGGATGAGTACTGATCGCCTGCGATGATAGATTTGACGGAAGGAATCTCACAGTCCTGTCCGCTGACATAGGCCATTTTGATATCGCCACTGCCGTAGCCCACCCCTTTCAGAGAAGAGATGATTCCGATCGATATGCCATCATAGGGAGAGAGCACGGCGTCGAGGTGACGATCTGAATAATAGGCGCTGAGGATATTGTCCATGCGTGCCTGTGCCGTAGCGCCGTCCCAGCGCATGGTCGATACTTTTTCCATCGATTTCTGGCCTGAGGGAATGACCAGCTTGCCGCTATCAAGGTAGGGCTTGAGTACCGACATGGCACCGTTGAAGAAGAAATAGGCGTTGTTGTCGTCAAGCGAGCCGCTGAAAAGCTCGATATTGAATGGCCCCTTCGCCTCGGGAAGCCCCAGGGCCTTTACGAGCGATCCGGCCTGCAACACACCAACCTGAAAATTGTCGAAGGTCGCATAATTGCTGACATCGGGGCTGTTACGGATCAGGCGGTCATAGGAAATAACCTTGACGCCGCGCTGGGCCGCCTTGTGAAGCGTGTCCGTAAGGGTTGTGCCATCGATTGCGGCAATCACGAGCACCTTGTCGCCTTTGGAAACCATGTTTTCAATCTGCGACACCTGGTTCGGGACATCGTCATCAGCATATTGCAGATCGGTGCCATAACCGTGCGCTTGCAGGGCTTTGACAATATTATTGCCATCCGCAATCCAGCGTGCGGAGGATTTTGTCGGCATCGCGATGCCGACAACCGGCTTTTCCTCAGCCGTCGCGGTGTTGGGCGTTACGAGACCGAAAAGACAGGTCGTGGCCAGGGTAAAGCAGGCAAGTCCAGTGCGGATTTTGGTCATGGCGCGAAATGTCCAGGCAATGGCCCTTCGCATTCTTGCTGTCCTACGAAGGGCAAATAGGGGATTTTCGTCATGTTTGACCGGTCCTATCCGGTGGCATGACGAACAGAGAACGAGCCGGATGAAGATCTTCATCGGCGGGTAAACGGCTAATGTCCCTCCAGGGCGTCTTGTGAGGTCTCGCGGTGCCTGGGCCGCTCACGAATCGTCACACGTTATGATATAATCATCTCATATAGATGTTATAAATAACGAATGCACGCTATCTCGCAAACGTGATTGATGGTGTGTTTTTCTGGTGAGCGGCGCTTGCGTGCAGCGTCGGGCCTTGCGTCGTTATCGACGTGGCTTCACCCAGAGTGAGGGTCTTCGTTTCGTAAGCCGACTTGTCGCTATGCCTGTCATAGCAAGGCTTTACAGGTCTGACGCCCTGTCTCTAGGACGCTTGACCGCCTGCCCGATATGCAGGATTTTCCCTTGATCGGCGTGATGCCTGATCAGATGAGCCTCGTTCTGCTTTCGGCTGTTGCGCCTCGAAAGCGCGTCATTTCCGCATTCAGTGCCTAGCCGGTAGATAACGATCTTTCACATTGCGAGTGCCGGCCAGGAGGCCTGCATTATTGCCGATGGCCATCCCGCGTTTGAGCGCCCGCCTTTACCGCCCGTTGCGCTTGCCGGCAGTGGGGCGGGGGCTGAAAATAAGTGCGAGACAGGTCTCGACGGCCATCAAAGCGTGGCGGTCGACAAACAGGCCGAGCAAGGGCCAGTGCCGACGCAAGGCGAGACGGAGAGGGCTCAAGTGGGGCTCTTCCAGGAGGGCTGTGCAGGAGAGGCCGAGGCAAGCCCGGTCTTGTGTACTTCCTCTTTCATCAGCAGCGCCGCCAGATGGAAGGCACGTCGTGCATGAGCGTAGGGCAACCACTGCCCGACCATGTTCCACGGCATGCCGTTATTATAGGTGGCAATGGCCAGAACCGACGCTCCGGTCACGGCGTCGGTTGCCAGCAATTCCTCGCTCGCGCCGCCAGGTGCCGGGGGCGGAATGGGCGGCAAGCCGCCACCCGCTGCCCCTGCGGCAAAGCCCGCTACGATCGGTAGAGCATTGTAATACCACTTGCTGCGGCGCAGATTGGTGATGGCCGCACTGATCCTGAGTGTGCCCGGGGGGAAATTACCAGCAGAAAACGGGCCGGAAGGCGCTGTGACTAACGGGCTTGCTGGTAGAATTTTGAAATCCTCTCCCAGTGTCTTGCGCAGTTCGCTTTCGAAAGCCTCCGTCATACGTGCCTGAATTTCGGGTTCCAGCACCGGCGCCGTGTTGACAGGATGCCAGAGAACGGGGTCGATCACGGCATAACGATATGCTCCCGGCTGCAATCCGGGCGCGACATAGACAAGATCGTCCATGTGCCCTTTGGGATGGACCATCTGTGCGTAGGTCTGTGGGGCGATGAAGCCTGTCTGGGTCGTTTTCTGTCCCGCACACCCGGAGAGGGCCAGCACCCCGGCGCAGGACAGCAGAAGGGGCAAAAAGAAGCCTCGCGATGACGGGCGGACAAGAAGTGAAAAATGAGGGGGCATGGCGGGCTTCTCCTGAAAGAGGGAAAACGAAGCCCGGCATGGAGCTGCGTCTGACGCGGCCCTTTCTGCCGTCCTGATTTTTCAGGGTGATGTCCCGACTATGTTCGGACTGAAATAAAGGACGATTCATCGCGATCCGGGCAGAGAAACACAAACATCGAGCCCGCCGCGTTCGCGGTTCTGCATCGCGATATCGCCGCCCAGCGCGCGAATGATGTTGCGTGCGGAGGTCAGGCCGAGCCCGACACCGCCTGTCTGGCGATTGCGCGATTTATCGAGGCGGAAATAGGGTTCGAACACCGTGTGCACTGCCGTCTCGGGCAGGCCTGGCCCATCATCCTGACGATGATCTTTACGCTGCCATCCGGGGCAGGGGTCAGCACTATTTCAGGCGGTGTGGCATATTTTATGGCATTTTCGACAAGATTGGCGAAGACGCGTCGCAGTGCGTAGGGCGGCCCGTTATATCCGGTTCGCGCCGGCCCGCTGAAGCGCACATCATGACCCTGATCGCCGTAATCGTAAGCAATGGTCTGGAGCAGGTTTGACAGATCGAACATCGTGTTTTCCTCGCGCGCGGCATCATCGCGAAAAAACGACAGCGCCCCGTCGATCATGGCCTGCATTTCGTCGACATCGCGGAAAAGCAATTTTTGCTGGCTCGTATCGTCGATGAATTCGCCGCGCAGGCGGATGCGCGTGAGAGGAGTACGCAGATCGTGAGAGATGGCAGCCAGCATGGTTGTGCGGTCGGTCACGAATTTGCGTATCTGTGCCTGCATGGCGTTGATCGTTTCAGCTACCAGCCTGATTTCACGCGGTCCTGATTCGCTCAAGGGTACGAGACGGGGCTGAGTTCCGAGATTGCGTACTCCATAAGCCAGATGCTCGATCGGGCGTGACAACTGGCGCGATGCGATGGCCGAAACCGCGATGATCCAGAGGCTCAGCAATATGGCTTCGAGGCAGAAGCGTTCAAAAGCGTAAAGTCCCCAGAAACGCTGAAGCGCGACACATAAAATCCAGCTTCCGTCATCGAATTGTACAGCGGCGAAATAGGCATCATGAAAAACTGTGCGGTCATAGGGCAGGCCGGGCAGCTGCGAGACCGGATTATCTTCTTGAAACACGGCGAGTTTTTCCGGGCGGCGGGCCAGATAGGGCTTGAGAAAGGCCCAGCCTGATCGATCTCGGTGGCGCGGTATTCGCCTTCGCGCAGGGCTTTGGCAATGGGCGAACCGGGAGCATACCATCCGAAACGCAGTTGATCGGTTGCCGCCGCCTGAGCCAGGGCCGCGCGAGAGGCAGCAGGAGCGGCTTCTGTCATGCGAATGACGGTGGCCACCTGACCGGGCAGGCCCGTTTCCTGAATATCGGGTTTGGTCCAGCGCCCGCCGAACAGGAAAAAGAGTTCGAGCAGCAGCAGCGTGACGCCTGCGGCCAAGGCCACGGTCACGATCAGACGGCGCGTGATCGTGTCGTCAAGAAACTGTTTTTTCGTCATGAGCGTTTGACCGTGGTGGCGAACATGTAACCACCATTGCGTACCGTGCGGATGAGGCTCGGATTTTTGGGGTCATTTTCAAGCTTGTGGCGCAGGCGGCTGACCTGCACGTCGATACTGCGATCAAAAGCGGCATGATCGGGGCCGCGTGCCATGTCCATAAGCTGATCGCGCGTGAGCACACGCTGTGGATGTTCGGCAAAAGAAAGCAGCAGGTCGAATTCACCGCCCGACAACATGACAAGCGCATTTTCACTCGAACGCAACTCGCGACGGGCCACATCGAGCTGCCAGCCCCCGAAACACAGAACCGGCCGTGTCGAGGGAGAGGTCGGGGCCACGGGGTCGGCGGTGCGCCGCAGGACAGCCTTGACGCGCGCAAGCAATTCGCGCTGGTCGAAAGGCTTGGTCAGGTAGTCATCCGCGCCGATTTCCAGCCCCACGACGCGATCGGTATGATCGGCCATGGCCGAGAGCATGATGACAGGCAGGCGCGATGTGGCACGTAGGCGCTGGCAGAGGCTGAACCCGTCTTCATTCCTGAGCATAATATCGAGAATCACCAGATCGACTGGCTGGGCCTCAAGCAGGGCGAACATGGCCTCCCCATCTTCCGCCGTAGAGACACGGTACTGGTGCTTGCGCAGGAAGCTGGTCAACAGCGTCAGGATGTCCTGATCGTCATCGACGACGAGAAGATGTGGCATGGGGGTCATCCCTCGTTTGTATCATGGGCTCTTGTCGTCATGATGTCGGGGGCAGACATGATGTTTCAAGATGGAAATAATGCGATGCTCGACGCTACCGCATGCTTTGCGTGGCACCCACCAGGCTGACGAAGGCGTGTATGACAGTGCTGCGCAAAGGGCCGGAAAGGAAATGATGAGGCTGAAAAGCGACCGATGTTGCGTGGTTCTGCAAAGACGGATGAAAGGAGCCTTCTGTAGCGATCACGCAAGAAATCTTGTTGGAGAGGGTGCCAGATACTCGTGCGAGCATTCTGCTCGGCGCCTCTCGCGCCTTGGAGCAAGAGTAGGCAGAATTATCGACAAATAAGTGAAATATATTACGAAAATATTAAAAAATGCAAAATGTAATATCAATCAAATAAAATATGACAATATATATTTAAGATAATATCACCATTGTGATATTAATCATTCATATGATGTATCTTTATAAATTTTCGAGTAACGCCTATCGCCATCCTGTGATGGCCTGTTCCGTCAGAGCCATGAACGAGATGAGTGAGATTTTCACACGCATATGTTCTAAAAATCTCGCTTGTCTCCAATACTCGGAATTGTATCCTGACCAGGTAGGAGATCGATATGAAGATTTTGTTTTTATGTATCCCAGTTGGGGTACTGGTTTTTCTGTCAGTAAACGGAACTTGAAAATGGATACTATATTCAAAAATGTTATTTTGACTGTTAACTCTATAAAAGAGGTCGATCTTTCCATATTGAGAAAGGGGAGTGGTGCCATGTATTTTATCTTTGGATCCATGGTAATACTTTTTTCCATGCTTCCGATTGTCATCTATCAGTTGGTGGCAGCGATCTCGGGCGCCTGAATCGCAATTGATGCTGAAACACCAGTCGAAAAATACCATCCCGTGTAAATCAACTTTTTAGAAATATAATTAATATCTGATTGAGGTCGAAGATGGTGGATGGATCGAGTATTTCAAACCGACTGGATGGAAGGCCCATAAGCATATCCACATACTCTAATCTATACGCATTTTACGTGGTGGCGCGGTATCTGAGCTTTAAGCAGGCGGCAGATGAGTTGTGCCTGACGAGTAGCGCCTTGAGCCACAGAATTTCGAATCTCGAGAGAGAGATCGAAATCAAGCTTTTCGACCGCTACCCGCGGCGGGTTCAACTGACAGAAGACGGGTCACGCATATTCGATGTTCTGAAAATATCGTTTACGCAGATAGGCAGCGCCATCCAGGATAGCGCGTTGAGCAAGGTATCCGGGCGTCTACGTCTTTATGTAAGGCCGTCACTGGCAGGGTTTTGGCTGATACCGAGAATTCATAAGCTGCAAAGTAAAAACCCGTCTCTCATGCTTGATATAAAGGTAGGAAACGCGCCTATTGACGACATCAGGTACGAATCCGATGTTATCCTTACTTATTCCGACGGTATATATTATGATATGAATAGCGAGCTGTTCATGAAAGAAAGTATGGCTCCAGTTTGCAGCTTGAAATATTATAATGAAATGTGCCTGTCGGGAAGTATCGAAGAGATATCCAAATGTACGATTCTCTTTGACGCCGCGGCGTGGGATAACGCTACGTCAGACGCAGAGTGGCAATTATGGCTCAGAGCAAAGTCTTTGCAAATGCCTGAACCACGTCACGTAATGAAATTTGACAACGCGGGCCTATGCGCGCTCGCAGCGGTCAACCATGCCGGTATTTCGATGGGGCGAGAACGTATTGTCAGTGCCTCGATTGCGTCTGGTGATCTGATTACGCCGTTTGGCGATTTTGTGAGTATAAGCAATTATGGTTATTATGCAGTATATCCAAAAAAAAGTAGAAAGATCTGCCAGATTGAGAGTATTTCTGGACTGGATTCATGAGCAATCCAACGAGTAACTTACAAAATACCTATATAAAAATAGGATGTTTTATTGCTATCTGGCAATCGCATCTGGATGGATACGCACATGTCTCATGAATATTTCCTTGATATTGAAAAAAAATATCCGCTTGTATTGCCTATGCAGAGATATGAGGAGGTTTTTTGGCAGAATCCCGGCAGGCTTTCTGTGAGCGATGGATTATCCGGCGTTGAATTTACCATGCAGGACGTCGAGAAAGCCCGCGCAAGAATGGAAAAGTTTTCTGGATATATCTCGGAAAACTTCCCGGACACCATGAGTAGGGGAGGAATCATTGAGTCGGATATTGTGTCTCTGAAAAACATGCAGAATCATATGGATAAACTGTCCGATAGGGAGATACCGGGGCATCTTCTCCTGAAGCTGGATAGCCATCTACCGATTGCAGGATCGATAAAAGCGCGAGGTGGTATTTACGAGATCCTTTTTCATGCAGAGAGTCTTGCGTTGGGTGCCGGAATATTATCTGAAGGCGATGATTATCGCATCTTCTCGACTAAAAAATTCAGGGATTTCTTTTCTGCGTACAGTATAGCGGTGGCGTCGACGGGAAATCTCGGGCTGGCGATCGGGATAATAGGCCGAGCCGTGGGATTCGAAGTTAATGTTCACATGTCTGAGGAGGCGAGCACTTGGAAAAAAGCGTTACTCGTCGAGCACGGCGTTAATATCATCGAACATTCGGGGGATTATAGCAGTGCGGTAGCTGAAAGCCGGCGTGTTTCGGGGGAGGCACCATCTTCCTATTTCGTGGATGATGAAAATTCCCGGTTATTGTTTCTGGGTTACGCTGTCGCTGGCCTTCGCCTGAAAGAGCAGCTGACACAACGGGGACATTCAGTGGACGAGCGACATCCGCTCTTTGTTTACTTGCCGTGCGGTGTCGGCGGCGCGCCGGGCGGCGTAACATTGGGGCTCAAGCTTGCTTTCGGGGACTACGTCAAATGTTTCTGGGCAGAACCCACTCATTCCCCGTCCATGCTTTTGGGTATGCATACCGGATTGCATCACGATATCTGCGTGAACGATATTGGCGTGGATAACAAAACCGGAGCGTCTGGTCTTGCCGTTGGGCGCCCTTCCGGTTTTGTTGGCCAGATGATGAGCCATCTTCTCGATGGTATTTATACCGTTGACGATCGGGTTTTGTATGACCTTCTCATATCTCTGTACGAGACAGAAAATATTTTCCTCGAGCCGTCAGCGCTCGCTGGCATGATCGGCCTTACAGGGCGCTGGATGCGGGAATGTTCGGAGATCGGAAACGGCCGCGTGATCAGCATGACACCGTTCCTTTACATCTGATCTGGGGAACGGGAGGGGGTATGGTACCCAAACCTGTAATGTTGGAATACCTCTCCGGATCCAGGGAAATATAGCTGTATCAGTCCAATAAAATATCAGACGGAGGTTATAGATGAACAAGATCGGAAAATTTTTTCTTATAGCTCTACTGTGTGGTCTTGGATCGAATGGCAATGCCTGGGCCAATACGGTAAAAGCTCACGCCATTCCGTCGTATCTGGAGGCACGTCATGTAATGCATGCGGCATTCGGCCGTCTCAATGCCAGTAAGCATCGTTGTGTATATGATCCTGCAAAAAAACACAGGAAGTGCCTGCCTCGGCATCGGTCAGGCTAGGTCCTTCGACGATCATCCGGATCAGTTGTTGATAATTGAATTACAGAATAACGAGAAGAAAATGATCAAGAGAAATTCTGCGGCATTCCTGTCTGCCGTAACCCTTTTATTTTTCGGTGCGCCTGCGCACGCGGAAGGCTCTCTTACGATAAGCGAACTGGCAAATGGCAGTATGACGCAATCCTATTTCCAGAAGATGGTGGGGACACGCCATCTTCCAGCTTGGGTAAAAAGAGGGGGAACTGACTCGCCAAGTCGAGAGATCATGATCGGATTGAAAAAATATCTGGTTTTGACTTCATGCAAGCCACATGACTGCGCAAGTGAAAGCGTGGCTATGCTTTTTTCTCCCAAGACACACGAGATGTCGGTAGTTCTCTCGAAATATGATGCGACCAGTGAAAATCAGGCGCTTACCTGGTTCAATGTTCCGGATGAGTTATCTATCGATGGTAAAACTGTTCTTTTCGCGGCGCTGAGCGGCAGCCTTGAGAACCACCCGAAGGATTTCAGTTTTCACTAGAGTCCATATTCGCCTCGTACGGTCTTCCTGGCAGAGCAAGATGCTTCGATTGCGTTCTGAGAGCGGCCGCTTGATCTTGTCGTTTTGCACAGTGCTTGCGAAACCTGTTAGGGTAGGAATGACGGTGCCTCGCAAGGGGTGAAAAGGGAAGCGGGTACGGGCTGAAAGGCCTAAGTCCCGCGCTGCCCCCGCAACTGTAGGTGATGTGAAAATCCTGTCGCGATCCCACTGGAATTTTTCCGGGAAGGGGGCTGGGTATCGGGCGACCGGCATCACGAGTCAGGAGACCTGCCGTCAGATCGCTGATTTCATGAACCGGCGGGGTGCCCGGATCGTGACAGACCGCATTTCATCAAGTGCGGCGGGTCGGTGCCTGCGCCGGCAGTCATTTATGCGCCTTGTTTTCGGCCCTCGTTGCGGGGGTGAGCGGGAAGCCGGATGTCATGAGTTCGCAGACCCAACCCGTTTTCCACGTCTGCCAGACCTGCGCCGCAGGCGGTCAGGCCCTGCATGACGCGCTGGCGGCACTCGCAGAGCCGGGCTCGGTGCGTATAGAGGGGGTGCGTTGTCTTGCCGCCTGTCAGCAGGGTTGCACGGCAACACTCTCCATGCCCGGCAAGTGGTCCTGGCTGCTCGGCCGTCTCAGCCCAGCTCTGGCGTCCGATCTGCTCGTCTACGCGCAGGCCTATAGCCGCTCGGCTTCCGGCACTGTCATGCCCTCAAAGCGCCCTGATACGCTGCGTGATATCATTCTCGGGCGTTTTCCCGGCCAGAACGGCAGCCCGCCCGCCCCGCAACAGGCCGTTTCAGAAAGCGTCTCATGAGCAAGATTCCCGTCACCATCATCACCGGCTTTCTTGGCGCCGGAAAGACCACGCTGCTGCGCCATCTGATCGCGCAGTCCAATGGTCGTCGCATCGCCATCGTCGTCAACGAATTCGGCTCGCTTGGTATCGATGGCGAGACGCTGCGTGGATGCAGCATTCCGAATTGCCCGGAAGGAGATATTGTCGAACTGACCAATGGTTGCCTGTGCTGCACCGTGGCCGATGATTTTATCCCTACCATGGAGGCGCTGCTCGATCGGCCGCAACCGCCGGAGCATATCGTGATCGAGACATCGGGCCTTGCCTTGCCCAAGCCGCTGCTCAAGGCATTCGGCTGGCCGAGCGTGCGCACGCGCATGACGGTCGATGGCGTCATCACCGTTGTCGATGGCCCTGCCGTGGCCGCCGGGCGCTTCGCCGATGACCCGGAAGCGGTCGCGAAGCAGCGTGAGGAAGATGAGTCGCTCGACCACGACAATCCTCTTGAAGAGGTTTACGAAGATCAGCTGGATTCCGCCGATCTCGTCGTGCTGAACAAGATCGATCTTCTAGATGACGCGACGCTGGCCGAGGTGGAAGAAGCCCTTGCCGGCCGCCAGCGCCGCGTGCGCGTGATCCGTGCTCGCGAAGGGCAGGTCGATCCCGCCATCGTGCTGGGTCTGTCGGCTGCTGCCGAAGACGATCTGGCCGCCCGCCCGTCTCACCACGATGGCGCAGACGAGCACGAGCACGACGATTTTACGAGTTTTGTCCTATCGTTGAGGGAGCAGGAAAGCGTTGAGGCTTTCAACGCCCGTCTGGAGCGTGTGGCGCTGGCGCATGACGTGCTGCGCATGAAGGGCTATGCGCCCATCGCCGGAAAAACCCTCCGGCTTGGCGTGCAGGCAGTCGGTAGTCGCGTCCGCCATGCTTTCGAGCCATGGGGCAATGCCACGAAAGGCGAAGGCAGACTGGTGGTGATCGGGCTGCACGGGCTTGATCCGGTTGCGGTGCAAAACAGCTTCGACGCAGGCTGACCCATGCATCTTCTCTTTCGGGAATCGCATGAGCTGGACGGTCAGGCCATGGCCGAGGATCTCGGTCACGATCCTGCCGATCTCGTTCTGCTGTCTTTTTCCGAAAGCGATCTGCTTGGGCTGAAAGATGTGCACACCGCGCAGGACCCGAGCCTGCGCGTGGCCACGCTCTCGCGCCTGCGTCATCCGATGTCGGTCGATCTCTATCTCGAACAGACGATTGCCCATGCCCGTTGCGTGTTGGTGCGCCTTCTGGGGGGTACGGAATACTGGCGCTACGGCGTGGATGAGCTGCGCGCCCTTTGTCGGGCGCGGGGCATTGCTCTGGCCTTCATAACGGGTGAGGCCACGCCCAACCCGGCGCTGAAGGCGCTGTCCACGGTCGAGGCGGCGCAATGGGAGCGTCTCGACGGGCTGTTTCGTGAGGGCGGGGCGCGTAATCTGCGCTGTGCCTTGACGCTCATGGCCGCGCTTGCCGGGCTGGGTGAAGATGATGGCGCCGCGGTGGAAGCCCTGCCACCGGCAGGTGTGTATCGTCGCCTTGGCCCGGAGCGTTCAGGGCGCGTGTTGCTGGTGTTTTACCGCGCCCATCTGCTCGCCGCCGATCTGGGCGGCATCGATGCGCTGGCAGATGCGCTTCATGCAGCCGGTTTCGGCGTCGACCTGCTTTACGTCGCGTCGCTCAGGGCACCGAATGTCCTGCCTTTCCTCGATCGCTGGATGGTGGAAGAGCCGCCGGAGATCGTGCTGAATGCGACTTTTTTTGCCTCGCGCGGCGATGACGGCGCCCCTTCCGTGCTTGAGGCGGCGCAGATGCCTGTGGTGCAGATCCTGCAACCGAGCGCGACGCGTGCCGCCTGGGAGAAATCCGGCAGGGGGCTGTCGCAATCCGATCTCGCCATGCAATGCGTCTTGCCCGAACTCGACGGGCGACTGACCGGTAATCCGATCTCCTTTCGCGACGAGGCTGCGCCTGGTCTTCCAGCCAGACGTGTCGCTTACGCGCCGGGCATCGCGCTCATGGTGCAGCAGGTGCAGGGCTGGTTGCGTCTCTCCCGTCAGAACCCTGCGGACCGTTGTCTGGCACTTGTTCTGTCCGATTACCCCGGTGCGGAAGGGCAGGCGGCCCATGCGGTGGGTCTGGATGGCTTTGCCAGCGTTGCGGCAATTACCACCCTGCTGCATGAGGCAGGTTATGCAATAGCGCCTGTTGAGGCGGAAGCTTTGCCCGAGGCGCTATGTCGGGCGCCAGTGCAGCGTATTCTCGACGCGGCAAAATATCGCCTTTTATTCGCTACCCTCCCCGACGCTTTCCGCCAGAAAGTGGTCGCGGCCTGGGGCGAGCCCGACCAGCCTGTCGACGCCCGGTTCATGGAGCAGGACGCGCTGGTGGTCGCGCTCCAACCGGGGCGCGGCAAGGCAAGCGAGCGCAAGGCGCAATATCACGACCCGATGTGCCCCCTTGCCACGACTATATCGGCTTCTATCTATGGCTGCGCGCGAAACGCACGATTTCGGCAATGATTCATCTGGGCACGCATGGCACGCTGGAATGGCTGCCGGGCAAATCCGTGGCGCTCTCCGAAAGCTGCGCCCCTTCGGTGCTGCTGGGCGGCATGCCTGTCGTTTATCCGTTCATCGTCAATAATCCGGGTGAGGCTTCTGCGGCCAAGAGGCGATTGGGCGCGGTCATGATCGGCCATATGACACCGCCCGTGCAGCGCGCCGGGCTCGATAGCGCCATGGCCGATCTCGAACGGCTGATCGATGAATATGCCGAAGCCGATGGGCTGGATCGTCGCCGTGGGGCGCTGCTGCGTCGTCAGATTCTCGATCGCGCTGCGGATCTCGGTGTGCTGGCAGAAAGCGGTGTCGCAGGCGGCGATACCGACGATGCCGAAGCTCTGGCGCGTCTCGATGCCTATCTCTGCGATGTGAAGGATCTTCAGATACGTGACGGGTTGCATGTGTTCGGCTGCCCGTCACCACGCCATGGCGCGCTGGTCGAGATGCTGGCGGAATCGGCGCATATGGCCCCCGAGATTGTCACTTCCCGCCTCGATGCTTGTCCGCAAGCTGAAAACCAGGCGCTTCTCGCGGCGCTCGATGGGCGTTTCGTTTCGCCCGGCCCTGCCGGGGCGCCTACGCGCGGACGTCTGGACGTGCTGCCAACGGGGCGCAACCTCACCACCATCGATCCGCGTATGTTGCCCAGCCGTGCCGCGCTGATTCTGGCGCACAAGACCGCCGATCTGCTGCTGACACGGCATTTGCAGGAAGAAGGCGATAATCTGCGCCATCTCGTGCTCGATCTCTGGGGTAGCGCCACGCTGCGCACCGGGGGAGAGGACATGGCGCTGGCTTTTCTGCTCATGGGGGTACAGCCGCTCTGGGATGCAACGAGCGGGCGGATTTCCGGCTTCGAGATCGTACCACTGACGACTCTCGACCGACCCCGCGTGGATGTCACCCTGCGTATTTCCGGCCTGTTCCGCGATGCCTTTCCGGGGCTGATCGATCTGTTCGATCAGGCAGCACGTGCTGTTGCGGCCCGTGAGGAAGATGAGGCCTGGAATCCGCTCGTCCACGACCCCGACGCTTCCCGTATTTTCGGGGCGGCGCCCGGTGCTTATGGCACCGGGATCGAGACCGTCCTGACCGAGGGTAGCTGGCAGACGCGCGACGAGCTGGGACAGCTTTATCTCGATGGCTCGCAATGGAGCTATGGCGGCGGACGTGAAGCAGTGGCCGATGCCGAGGGGTTGCGTCGCCGTCTGGGGCGCGCCGAAATGGTGCTGCATATCCAGGATCATGTAGAGACGGATCTGCTTGAAGGCGCCGATACCGCCGCGCATGAGGGCGGGCTTGCCGCTGCGGCTGCGCTGCTGGGCAACAAGCCAAAGCTGCTGCATGGCGACACCAGCCAGCCGGAAACGCCGCGATTGCGCGACGTTGCACAGGAAGTCGCCCGCATCACTCGTGGCAGGCTGGCCAATCCGCGCTGGATTGCGGGCATGATGCGCCATGGCTATCGCGGTGCGGCAGAAATGGCGCGTGGTGTGATGGCGCTCGAGGCCTATGCGGCCACCTTGCCGACGCGTCTCGATCGGCAGATCGATCTGGCTTTTGCGGCTTTGCTTGAAAACGAGGAATGCATGGCATTTTTCGAGGCGCATAATCCCGAGGCCTTGTCGGATATGAAACGGCGTTTCGCCTCCCTGCGCGATCGCGGACGTTGGCAGTCGCGCCGCAATGCCGTTGTGCAGATACTGGCGCCATGACACCCGCTAGGAAGAGAGTCCCGTCATGAGTCGCGTGTTGATGGTGGCCGCCCCCCGCTCGGGCTCGGGCAAAACCACCGTGACGCTGGCGCTTCTGAGCGCTTTCGGCGTCGCGGTGTTGCGGTGCGGGCGCTGAAGACGGGGCCGGATTATATCGACCCGGCCTTTCATCACGAGGCCTCTGGCGCGCCCTGCGCCAATCTCGATAGCTGGGCCATGTCCGGACCCGCGCTGGAATTCCGTCTCGCCCGTGCGGCTGAGGGCGTTGATCTGGTGATCGTGGAATCCTCTATGGGGTTGTTCGACGGGCTGGCCTTGGCGGATGGGCAGCGCGGCGCGGCGTCGGATATCGCCGCGCATTTCGCTATGCCCGTGCTGCTGGTGCTCGATGCGAGCGGTCAGGGACAGAGCGTGGGGGCCGTGGCGCAGGGGCTGTCGCAATGGGACGAGAAGGTCACTGTTGCAGGTGTCATTCTGAACAACATTGCCTCCGATCGTCACGAAAAACTCTGTCGCGCTGCGCTGAAACAGGTTCTGTGTGGCGTATTCCGGCGCGATCGGTCGATCCTGCTCCCGGAACGCCATTTGGGCCTCGTTCAGGCGCGTGAGCGCGGCGATCTGGCGGGTTTTTTCGAGAGTCTTGCCAATAAGGCCGAGGCGGAGCTCGATCTGGACGCGATCTTCGCGCTTGCGCGTCCGATCGCGTCGATGGCCGCCGAAAGCGCCTGTCTCGTGCCGCCACCGGGGCAGCGCATCGCACTGGCCGATGATGCAGCCTTTTCATTTCTCTATGCTCATCTGGCCGAGGAATGGCAGGCTGCAGGGGCCGAGATCCTGCCTTTCTCGCCATTGCACGACGAAAAACCTGCTGAGCATGCCGATTGCTGCTGGCTGCCGGGCGGGTATCCTGAACTGCATGCGGCTGTCCTGGCCTCGGCCAGCCGGTTTCGCGAGGGCATGCGCCATTTCGCTCTGACGCGGCCAATCCATGGAGAATGCGGTGGCTTCATGGTTCTCGGGGCCGGACTGGAAGACAGCGCAGGCAAAACTCATGAGATGCTCGGGCTTCTGTCTCACGAGACGTCTTTTGCGAAGCGCAAGATGGCGCTCGGCTATCGTCAGGCACAGCTTTTGCAGGATTCGATTCTGGGGCCGAGAGGCACGACGCTGCGCGGGCATGAATTTCATTATGCAAGTGTGATCGATCTTGGCAGCGACGTCCCTTTTGCGCGGCTGCAGGACGGCGAAGGTCAGGATCTCGGCGTGGCGGGCGCGCAGCGCGGTCTGGTGTCGGGCACGTTCTTTCATGTGCTCTCGCGATGGCGATAGAGCCGTCTTTTTCGGTTCTGCTGGCGCGCCATCCTCCCGTTCTCGTGGCTGACGGGCAGTGTTATGGGCGGCAGGATGTGCCGCTCGCGCCGGGTTGGGGGGCGTTTGTCGAGAGATGGACCGGGCAGGGGACTGTTTACGCCTCGCCCGCGCAACGTTGCCAGTGTGCTGCTGCGCTTCTGGCGGGGGAGGCGCCCGTTCTGACCGATGAGCGGCTGCTCGAAATAGATTTCGGCGCCTGGGAGGGACAGAGCTGGTCGGATATCTCGCGAGAGGCGCTCGATGACTGGGCTTCTGACCCGCTTCGTTACAGGCCCGGCGGTGGAGAAAATGTCGAGACGCTCATCGCACGTGTCAGCGCTTTCTGGCGCGATATTGTGGAAAAGGCGGCGTGCTGCCGGGTCGTCACCCATGGCGGGCCGCTCCGTGTGATGGCAGCTCTTGCGGAAAACCGGGATTTTCGAATGGAAGACTGTGCACCGCCTCAGGGCGAAACAATTCTGTTGCATTTTTTCAACAAGAACGGGGCATTTGTTGCGCAAAAGCAGCCACTCCGTTGACAATATGCAACAGACCAAAGAGGAGTAAGCCAATCCTGAATCATTGGTAAGGTTTATCATGTTGGTACGCTCCCGGTCTCTCCTGCCATCAGTTGCACGCAAGGGGATCTTGTCCCTCATTGCCACGACGTGCCTGATGTCCGGCGGGGCCGAGGCTTTGGCGCAAACAACAGCGAGCGCCGCGACTGAAGACGCCGCCAAAGCGCCTCAGAGCAAAGCCCAGCCGGCCAGGTCCAGCACGCCTGCAGCCAGAAGCAAGGCGCTGCGCACGCGCCAGTCGGCGCCTGTGACTGCGGGCGATGCAGAGGGCGGCAGCGAAGCCATTGTCGTGACTGGCACGCGCGAGATCGGCAAGAAGGCACGCGATTCCATCGCGCCGCTCGATATCATTTCGCACAAGCAGCTTGCAGCCACGGGTCAGGGCACGCTGCGCGACGCGCTGTCACTGCTGCTGCCCTCGCTGACCACCCCGACCGCCGGCTTCGACGCGGGCGCCATGACGGATACGATCAGCCTTCGCGGCCTGAACCCAAACGAAACGCTGGTTCTGGTCGATGGCAAGCGTCGCCACAACACGGCCAATATCTATTCCAATCCCGGCCCGCAGCAGGGGTCGACCGCGTCGGATATCGACATGATACCGATGTCGGCCATCGACCATGTCGAGGTGCTGCGCGATGGCGCTTCGGCAGTATGGGTCGGATGCTGTGGCCGGTGTCGTGAATATCATCCTCAAGAAGCAGGCAAGTGGCTTTCACGCCCAGAACATCACCGGCATAACCTCGGAGGGCGATGGCTTCCAGCAGGGTGTTTATCTGGATGGCGGCGCATCGCTCGGCTCGCGCGGCTTCGTGCATGTCAGTGGCGACTTCGTGCATCAGGATCACACCTATCGCAGCGCTGCTGATAACCGTTCTGGCACCTATCAGAACAATATCCTCAGCCAGCCCGAGCAGACGCGCGAAAGCGTTGCGGTCAATGCAGGCTACGATCTGACGGATACCATCCAGCTTTATGCACTGGGCACCTATGCTCATCGCCATGCTGAATCCTATCAGAACTACCGTCTGGCTTCGTCGCTCAATGCCTATCCGGCCTACAAGGCGATTTACCCTTGGGGCTATTCGCCGGTCGAAACGCTCAACGAAAACGATTTCGAGCTAAAGGCCGGTGTGAAGGGTGATTTCCGAGGCTGGCACTGGGATGTGTCGAGTGTTTATGGCCGCGATTATGACGATATCGGCCTGATCAACTCGGTCAATCTCTCCATCAACAAGGCGACGGGCCGCACGCCCACCTCGTTCGATGTGCAGGGATTCAATAATCAACAATGGACGAATGATTTCGATTTCAGCCGCAAATTCGAATTCAGTGGCTGGCCGCATAGCGTGAATTTCGCCGGTGGCGCGTCCTATCGCTATGAAGGCTATTCGGTCGGGACAGGCTCGCCTGACTCGCTTTTCGGTAACGGCTCCGATGCGCTGGCTGGCACCAATCCCGGCAACGCAGGCAATTACAGCCGCGATGTCGCAGCCGGCTATCTCGATATCTCGACCTATCTGGCCAAGGGGCTGCAGCTCGATCTGGCTGGTCGCTACGAGCATTATACCGATGTGGGCAACACCCAGAACGGCAAGGTCTCGCTGCGCTATGACATCACGCGTCGGATTGCGCTGCGCGGCACGATCAGCAATGGATTCCATGCGCCGACTCTGGCTCAGAAATACTATTCGGCGCTTAATATCTCGCCGACTGCGGCGCGTGGCCTGATCGGTGCAGGCTCGCCCGGTGCGCTTGCCAATGGGTCGTCTGGTCTCAAGCCCGAGCGCTCGACCAATGCTGAGGGCGGGTTCATTGTCGAGCCCATCCGCAATCTACATGTGACGACCGATATCTATCAGATCAACATGCGCGACCGGATCATGCCGGGGGGCAATATCTCGGGCGCGACGGCCATCAACGCCATGCAGCTCAACGGTTTTGCCTTGCCTTCGGATATCGGCAGTTGGAACCAGAGCGCGATCACGGCCAACTGGTTCGGCAATGTAGCCAGCACGCGCACGCAGGGTCTGGATATCACGGTCACCTACCTGACGAAGCTGGGCGCATTCGGGCGTATCGACTGGGATGCGGCGATCAACCTCAACCGCACCCGTCTGTCTCATCAGGCCAGCAATCCGCTGACCGGTGCACCGTTGCTGAACGCGGCTCGATCGCCTATCTGACGACGGCCTATCCGCGCAGCAAGATCATTTTCGGTGGCAACTGGACCCATGCGAAATGGCTCGTCGGTCTGCATGAGATCCGCTGGGGCCAGACCACCAACCAGCTCACCTATTATGCACCCGGCCCCTATCAGTTCAGCACGACGCATTTTCTGGAATACCAGAACAAGCCGAAATGGACGACCAATCTGGATGTCAGCTATCGCATCACCCCGCGCTGGACGGCCACGATCGGCGGCAACAACATCTTCTCGGCCTATCCGACACGCGTACCTGAGGGAAATCGCTATCTCGGTGCCCCGCAATATTACATGAGCACATCGCAGCTCGGTATTAATGGTGGCTATTACTATTTCCGCGTAAACTACGATCTGTAATATCTCGTCTTTTTTAAATGCTTTTCGAAGATTTGAGTAAGTGTTTGATAGCTGTCCTGCCTCTTGCGTTTGCAGGGGGCGGGCAGTGTCTCTCAGAGCATTGTCACGCGGCCTTCATATGATTGAAGGATGACCGCAGCCGGGTTGATCCTCGGAGATAGGCAATCCGTCCCCCACAATGTCACGGCTGAATTCGAGTCTCTGTAGCGTAAGGTGGTCGTCTGGAGTATGGGCTGCGCCCTGCGTAGGACTTGCTTCGCGCATGCCGGTCAGAAGAGGGTCGGCCAGGTGCTCGTCACCCATTCCCCACCCAATGCTGGTATCCCCTCGATGGTCCTTCCTGACGAGACGTAAGTGGTTTGACCGCGATCACTCCATGAGCGGTCGACGGCCAGGCCATCAACGCGGCCTGACTGACCGTGCGGCAAAGATATCAGGCTAACGGGCGTCGCCTCTGTGAACACATGTTGGGTGATCAACTTCGTCTTCCCGCGGCCACCGGACCCGCAAATCGTCGCGGCGTGGAGGGACCGATGATCGGAAACACTGTCGAGGATTCACGATTATGATAGGATTCTCCTTTTTGAAATGATTTGTCATGATTGCTTGACGCCAGATTTAACGGTGTTTTTTAGGTGGCTATGGCTTATTCCCATCGCAGGCAGCACAAAAACACGACCGGCAGGGTCCAAAAAACCTTTCGGTTTTCTTAAAAGACGGTCATTCGATCACAGGGAGCTCGAGTCAGCCATTGTCCTCTTCCGTCCTGCGTCTGTTTTCCGTCTGTCTTGCCGTGCCATGCATGGCTGGTTCAGCCCTTGCTCAGGTAGCGGCTACGACACCCGTCGCGACTGCCGAACATGGGGCGGTCGATGCGGGTGAGCAGCCCTCCGCCCAAATTCAGACACCGCTGTCGGATCTGCACAAGGATACGACCGTCGCGCCCCTGCCCAAACCCGAAGCGATTTTCGTCAATCCCTGGGGGGTGAATGCCTGGCTGCGCGAGCACGGCATTGCCGTGTTGCTCGATAACACCAACGAAATGTCGGGCATGATCACGCCGCCGACCAAGGGGTTGGGCCTGCGTCAGGGCGCGAGCAATACGGGCCAGTATTCGATGGAAAACGACATCGACTGGGAGCGTCTGGCGGGCTGGACCGGATTTTCGACCCATGACGTGATGGTCGGCCGATATGGCATCCCCGCGAGCCGCATGTTCGGCGACAATCTGAACCCGAGCCAGGAAATCTATGGCAGTGGCGGCAACGTGGTTGTCCATCTGGTCTATGCTTATGGCGAGGAATCACTGTTTAACGATCGCCTCGATGTGGCGGCGGGGCGTATGTCCTTCCTGTCGGATTTCTCGGCGAACCCGCTTTATTGTAACTTCATGAACAACGCGTTCTGCGGTAACCCGAAAGCGTCGAGCGACAATACGGCCCACGCGTCCTATCCCGATGCCAACTGGGCGGCCCGTTTTCGCCTGAGGCCCACTGACAACACGATTTTCCAGTTCGGCGTCTATTTCACTCAGACCCAGGCCATCTACGGCAACGCCAGATGCGTACCGGCTTCAAGTTCAACGGTGCCACGATCGATGGCGAGGCCATGCCGATCGAGTTCATCTGGGAGCCGCGCTTTGGTCATGATCATTCGCTGTCAGGGCATTACAAGGCGGGATTTGCCTATGACACGGCAGATCACAAGGACAATTATTACGACGGCAATGGCAACCCCTTTGCCCTGAGCGGCCTCAAGGCGCGCAACGTGCATGGTGCCTGGGCGGCCTGGGGGTTGGTTGACCAGATGGTCTATCATCACCCCGGTCAGGCACCGGATGCCGGTATCACCCTGATCGGCGCGGCCTATTTCAACAAGGCCCAGACGGCGACACGTGCGGATCAGCTCTCGATCGGTGTGCTCGATCGCGGTTTCTGGAAATCGCGCCCGCTCGATGGCATTGGCGTCAATTTCTCATGGACGCATGTTTCCGACGATCTGACACGCTCACAGCGACTCTATGCCATGCAGGGTCTGCCTATTCCCAATGGCTCACTGTTTCCCCAGACCAGCGCCTATGTGGTTGAAGCGACCTATCAGATTCATGTTCTGCGCGGCGTGACCTTCGCGCCCGATTTCCAGTATTATTTCAATCCAGGCGGCCAGAAGCAGCTCAACAATCAGGCACTTCTGGCTTCAAGAGCCATATAGAAATCTTCTGAAAAATTGTCGGGCGCAACCCGCCCCCTCTCTCGACTGTTGCATCGGCCAAGGCGGCAAGCTGAGCCGACAGATCGAGAGAGGCGCCCATGACGCACAAGATACCCGCCCTTGCCAGGGCGCTCTCGCCTGAAGGGCCGCTCGACGGCTTCTGGCCTATCGAGGATTACGCGGCCCTCGGTGACGGGCGCTGTGTGGCGCTTTTGGCACCCGACGGCAGTGTTGACTGGCTTTGCGTACCCAATATCGATTCCCCCCCTCTGTTCGATCGTCTGTTGCACCGCGCTGGCGGTTTTTTCCAGATACGGCCTGTCGGCGCTTTCACGGCAATCCGACAGTATCGGCAGGACAGCAATGTCCTTGAGACATTGATCGAGACGGAACATGGCTCGGCGCGCATAACCGATTCACTCAACAGCACTTTTGCCGGGCGGCTGCCCTGGACGGAATTCGCCCGGAGGATCGAGGGTGTTTCGGGCCGGATGACGTTCATTGTGCGTTTTCGTCTCGGCACGCGCTGCGGCACCGTCGCTCCCTGGATCCAGTCGACCCAGAACGGCACGATCTTTCATGTCGGCTCCGTGCTGGCCCATCTGGTGCATTCCGACAGCATGCGTCTTCTGAAAGAGGAGGACGAGGCCATTGAGGCTGAACTCGTAGTGGGGGAAAAGACCCGTGCCCTGATTGCGCTCGTTGCGACGGAAAACGAGCCCCTCGCCGTACCCGGTGTCGACGAGATTGACGGGCGCATCGAGACCAGTGACGCTGCCTGGCGCAACTGCAAATGCCTTGCATTATGACGGCCCTTACCGGGAGCAGGTGCGTCGCAGCGCGCTTGCGCTGAAACTTCTGCTCTACTCGTCGAGTGGCGCCATCGCGGCGGCGGCTACGACGTCGCTGCCCGAGCGCCTTCGTGACGGCAAGAACTGGGATTATCGCTTCGCCTGGATAAGAGACGCGGCTTATGTGGCCAATGCCTTTCTGCGTCTAGGCGCCGTGGCAGAGGTCAAGGCGGCGCTGGCCTGGCTGGTGCATCATCTCGGAGAGGAGGGGCCGCTCGTCATGTACGGGCTTTCCGGCCAACGCGTCGAAGATGAGACGCGCTATGACGAGGTTGAGGGCTATCGCGGCATCAAGCCGGTCGTCAGCGGCAATCGGGCCTCGCAACAGCATCAGCACGGCATTTATGGCGACATCTTTGAAACGGCGGCGCTATTCGTTTCCAGGGGCAATCTGCTCGATCAGAAAACGGCCCAGCTGCTGACCGATCTTGCAGATCGCTGTGCCGATCACTGGCGTCAGAAAGATGCCGGTATCTGGGAGCTGACAGAAGACCAGCATTATACCATGTCAAAAATCAGCTGCTGGCAGGCGCTTGATCGGGCCTGCCAGATGGCAGAGCGCGGACATCTGGCCAAGGATCGCGCTCCACGCTGGGCGCGTGAGAAAGAACGGATTGTCGCATGGATCGATTGTGAATGCTGGTCGGAAAAACGTCAGGCCTATTTGTTCTATCCCGGTGCAGACGCGCTCGATGCCTCTATCGCGCTCGCCATACCTTTTGGCTTCGACCGCGACGACCGGATGCGCGCGACCCTTCATGCCATTCGCAAAGAACTTGGAAGCGGGCCTTTTCTCTACCGCTACAGTGGCATGCAGCAGGAAGAAGGCGCTTTCCTTGCCTGCTCGTGCTGGATGGTCGAGGCACTGGCTTTGCTTGGTGAGAAGAAAGAGGCCGAAGCGCTGTTCGCCGATTTTCTTGATGCGCTGCCGAAAAACACGGGCATCATCGCCGAGATGATAGACCCCCAGACAGGCTCTTATCTCGGCAATACGCCGCAGGGATTAAGCCATCTGGGTATCGTCCACGCTGCTTGCGCCTTGGCGGGCGACAAGATGAAGGCCTTCGATCTGTCCTGATGTGGCGTCGCCTTGTCGCGAGATTCATTAAGACTGGTTAATCTTTGATCTGGATCAATCGCTGCTAAGACGCGGTATGTCATACAGGAATTCGAGCCAAGCCTGACGGAGAAGCAGGCAGCTCTGACGGGTTATGTTCCGTCAGACTGGGCCGAAAGATAAGCTGTCAGACGGTTTGCTTCGCACCTCGGAACCTGACGCTTCACCACATCATGAAAATGGACGAAATCGACGGTCATGGTCGCTGCCAGGCTCTGCAATCATGGCGTCAGTCCTGCGCGTCTGCCCGCTTCCCGCGCCAGATCGAGCGCGTGCAGTCTTGGAGCGAGGTCATAAATCGGTAGTGCCATCATGATTTCGTCGGGGCGATGGCGCTCGACGAAACGGTTCAGGCCGTCTGCAATCTCATTCATTGTGCCGACAAGGCTGGTGGATAGCACCTCGTCGAACTGACGGCTGATCTCCGGTCCCCAAGGGAGGTCCTGTGTGGCAACCGGATGGGGAAAGCGCCCCGGTGTACCCTGACGCAATGCAGCCATGTAGAGTCGGCGCGATGTCGCGAGATAATCGGCTTCTTGGTGCGTATCTGCAGCGACGATGTTCATGGCGAGCATGACATGGGGCGCCGCAAGCCGCTCCGAAGGGTTAAAACGGTCGCGATAGAGCGCAATCGCTTCTCCATCATCTGGGGGGCGAAATGCGAGGCGAAAGCGAAGGGGAGGCCGAGGGCGGCGGCAAGTTCTGCCGAAAACAATGACGAGCCCAACAGCCAGACGGGGATATCCGCCCCTGCGCCCGGGGTGGCTGTGATGCCCGTCTGAGCTTCATCGCCAGCGAAATAGGCCAGAAGCTCGAGCACTTCCTGCGGAAAACGCTCAGCACCGTCGCGGTTACGACGCAGAGCGCGCAGTGTCCGCTGGTCGGAGCCTGGCGCACGCCCGAGACCGAGATCGATCCGGCCCGGATAGAGCGCGTCAAGGGTGCCGAATTGTTCGGCAATTAGAAGCGGGGCGTGGTTCGGCAGCATAATACCGCCGGCGCCGACGCGAATGCTTCGGGTTGCAGCGGCCAGAGCGCCGATCACGACAGAGGTGGCTGCGGAGGCAATGCCGGGCATGCCGTGATGCTCGGCAACCCAGTAGCGTCGAAAGCCGAGGGACTCGGCTTTTTGTGCGACGAGACGCGATTCCGACAGGGCTTCTGCGGCGCTGCCGGAATCGCGGATGAGGGACAGGTCGAGGATCGAAAGCGGTATCATGACCCCGATATGGGGAGAGATATCGCCGCTTGAAAGATCAGTCCTTCTTCTCGACCTGCTCCACCAGCGTCTCGGTGGCAGGCGCTGCGGGAGAGCGTGTGTATATGGGAGCCGGCGCAGCGCTATGGGCGGCCTCCATGAAGCGATCGGCCAGAGCGCCATAAAGCGCGTGCTTGCAGATCATGCGCGAGACACCGAAGGCAAGAAACGAGGTCGCCATAAGGGCGAGTGTGACCTGCTGGTTGTCGCACATTTCCATCACGATGACCGTCGCCGTCAGCGGCGCCTGCACCACGGCCGAGAAATAGGCCACCGTGCCCAGAAGGACGACCGCACCCGGCGTGGTATGCGGCAGATACTGCTCGATCCAGCCGCCGATACCCGCACCGACCGAGAGTGACGGAGCGAACAGGCCGCCCGGAATGCCCGAGCAATAGGACACGACGGTAGCGATGAATTTCAATACAAAGAACGACGCCGGATAATGCTCCGACCCGTCGATGATGGCGCGCGCCTGCATGTAGCCCGTGCCATAGGTGGCGCCATGAGACACCAGACCCAGTAGCGCCAGGACGAAGCCGCAAAGGGCGGCGAAAGCCACTGGCCGTGCCTTGATGATGGCGCCTATACGTCCCGGTATCCCTTTGGAAAAACGGATCAGAAGGGCAGAGAAACTGCCGCCGGCAATGCCGCCAACAATCCCGCAGGTCAGTACCGCAATCCAGGCGGTGCCCAGCGGTACGTCGACATCGGTATGACCGAAATAGGAATAATTGCCGACCAGTGCGATGGCGGTCACACCCGAGAGCACGACGCCGGTCAGCATCGTGCCCGAGGTCTTCTGTTCGAAGGAATGCGAGAGTTCCTCGATCGCAAAAACGATCCCGGCAAGAGGGGTGTTGAAGGCGGCCGAGACGCCTGCCGCGCCACCTGCGAGAATGGCGCCGCGTCGAGCCGAAACGCTCGCCGTGCCGAGCAGGCGTGAGAACCCGTGCATGATCGCGGCACCGACCTGAACGGTCGGGCCTTCACGACCGATCGAGGCGCCAACCATGAGGCCGAAGCAGGTCAGAATGATCTTGGCAAAGGCGATCCTCAGGGAGAGCACGCGATTGACGATCGAGAAATTCTCGATGTGCAGTGTTGCGATGGTCTGGGGAATGCCGCTCCCCTGCGCGCCCGAAAAGAAGCGTCGTGTCACCCAGGTCGAAAAGGCCAGCCCGGCGGGAACAACTACAAGCATCACGTAGGGATCCCAGTGCAGCAGGCGCCCGCGCGCGCGCGCTGCCCAGTCAGCCGTGCCGGCAAAAGCGACAGCCACGACGCCCACCAGAATGGCGCCGAGCCAGTAGGTGAGGGTGCGACGCCATTGCGACGTCGTTCTGCGTGCGGAACGGCGAAGGTGCAGGATACGGTTGTTTTGCCGCAGAGCGGTGCTTGGGCGCATGAAATCTCACCTGTCTGGGGATCGGGAGGCACCGACCGGTGTATGAGGCTCCTGCCAGCACCCCGGTCGACAGGTCAAGAAACTCTCGTCTGAAAAGAACGTAACGACGGATGAGAGGGCCGGTTTGTCAGAAAAGCTTTTTTGTAGAGGTCCTGGCAGAATTCGCTTTAGGCAAGCACAGGGATGCCAGTCTGTTTGGCTTTTTCTTCCGGCTCGACATGGATGTGGATGAGCGCCCGGCCGAGATGCCGCCTGAGCGCGTGCTCCACGCGGTCGCAGATATCATGCGCTTCAGAGACGCTCATCGCGCCGGGCACGACCAGATGAAACTCGATGAAGCTGACACTGCCTGCCGTACGCACTCTTATATCATGCGCCTCAATTGCTCCGGTCGCATGCTCGGAAATGACGACGCGGATCATCTGCAGCGTGTCCGAATCGGGTGCTTCATCCATCAATCCGGCAATCGAATGCTTCATCATGTCGAAGCCGACGCGCAGGACGTTGAGGGCAACGAGGGCAGACAGCAGCGCGTCCAGACGTGTAAAGCCTGTGAGGGGTATGAGCGCGATGCCGATCACGAGCACCACGGTCGTCCAGACATCGGAAATGACATGACGTCCGTTGGCGGTGAGAGCCGGTGAGCGTTTGAGTCTGCCCTGACGCACCAGAACGAGACCCCACACCAGATTGACCACACCACCTAGCGCATTGAACAGGATTCCGCGCCAAGGCGCGATGTCGACATTGGGCGCGAACCAGCTTTTCCAGGCGACCCACGCGATGCCGATGGCTGTCAGCACCACGAGCACGGCTTCTGTCACGGCCGAGAGATATTCGGCCTTGTCATGGCCGTAGGTGTGATTGTCGTCAGCCGGGCGTTGCGCGACGCTCAGCGCCCAGAGCGCCCCGATGGCGGCGGCCACGTTGATGATGGTTTCAAGCGCGTCCGATAGCAGGGCCGCGCTGCCGCTTACGCGCCAAGCAATATATTTAAGAGCAAGCGCGATCAGGCTGACCACCAGCGAGACCCAGCCGAACACGATCTTTTCTGGCTGCTTCAGCATGAGGCGCCGTTGCCGCAGGGAGAGGCACCACAGGGATAGGCGCTCCCCGGCGTCTCGATCTGGAAAGTGGCATGCCCGATGCGATAGCGTTTGGCGAGCATGGCCGACGCTTCGCGCAGGATCGCGTCATGCCCTCCGGCAGGCGCCGCACTGACCAAATGCACGGTCAGTGCGGTGTCGGTCGTGCTGAGGGGCCAGACATGAAGATGATGCAGATCTTCGACGCCAGGCAGGGCGCGCAGGCTAGTCGCGACCTGATCAAGGTCTATCCGCTCCGGCACGCCGTCGAGCGCCATATCGAGTGACGCGCGTAGCAACGACCAAGTGCCGAAGATGATCGAAACGCAAACGAGCAGACTGACGATAGGGTCTAGAATCGTCCAGCCCGTCAGCATGATGACCAGACCGGTGATCACGACGGCAAGCGACATGACGGCATCGGCGGCCATATGCAGAAAGGCGCCGCGCAGATTGAGATCGTCCTTGCCGCCACGCATGAACAGCAGGGCTGTTCCGCCATTTACGACGATACCCCCCAGCGCCACCAGCATGACGACACGGCCTGCTACTTCCCCAGGGTCGAGCAGGCGCGTAATTGCCTCCCATACGATGCCGCCTGTGACCAGAAGCAGAAGCACAGCATTGCTGAGTGCGGAGAGGATGGTCGAGCGTTTGAGCCCGTAGGTGAAACGTGCGGAAGGGGCACGCTTGGCCAGGCTATGCGCCAGCCATGCCGCGCCCAGTCCCAGCACGTCAGACAGGTTGTGGCCCGCGTCGGAGAGCAGGGAAAGCGAGTGGGCCATGAGCCCCATACCGTCTCGGCGACGATATAGGCGACATTCAGCGTGACACCAATCAGGAACGCCGCGCCATAGCTGGCGGGCTCATGGACATGCCCGTGCCCGTGATGATGGTCATGACTGTGCCCATGATCATCGTGGTCGTGGTCGTGGTCGTGGTCGTGGTCGTGTGGGTGATCGTGCGACTCACCATGGGTGCAGCCATGATGAGTCGTATGCGGATCATGACCCGCATGATGGGCATGGTCGCGGGGCGTTTCGGCCATGGGGTCGCTTTCGGTAAATCGTCGCCAGACCGCATCCTATACGGCATTGGCGCCCGGCACGCCAACATGAAGCGTTTTCCGGGAACGCTCCTGCTTCGTGAATTCTCGTTCAAGGAATTTCATGGAGTTCCAAGTAATTATCAGGTCTGGAGAGTATTTCTTCTATTTTATCGAAAAACGTTTTTAGAGGCTATCGATTATTTCTGACAAGTCTTGTCTATTTCAATGAGAGACTTGGACAGGCGCGAGAGATAATCTGTCTGGAAAGGGTTTGTCATCAAAAACGTCAATTTCGTCATTGAATTATCGTGCTTACTGGAGTGGTATGCATGGATCGTGCTCAGGCACTCTCCAGTTAACGTTTTCATAACGATCCTGGCGACCGCAAGCGTCGCCGCAGTATCGGTGGTTCGGTTTGAAGTCTGTGTTGTCCTGCTCAAATGTTTCCGGCTCTCGCGATTTTCGGAGGGTGACCATGAAACAGTGTGCAATTCTCCGCGTGGGGAATTCCCTCCCAGCAGGTAAGGGCCAGCGCTCGCCAGAGCCAGGCGCTGTGCGATGAGTCTGGACGGCTTGCGCCATGTCGGGCCTGCGGCTCGCAAGGATCTGGAGTTACTGGGCATTCGTACGCGCGAGCAGCTTGCGTCGTCAGACGCCGATATACTTTACGAGCGGCTGTGTGTTCTGACCGGCCTGCGTCACGATCCGTGCGTTCATGACGTTTTCTCAGCTGCCATTCATCAGTCGCGTACGGGCGAGGCGCTCGATTGGTGGCATTTCACCCCCGCTCGCAAAACAAGACAAGAAAACGGGTGCTTCGTCACCATTTCTTCAAAGACAGGGAAATAACGATGCGATCAGCCCGTATTCAAGCCGCTGCTGTTCTTTCTGTGCTCGGGTTGTTCGGCTCTTCCGCTCTGGCGGCTGAGCCTCTCGTCTATGCCCCCATGAATCCGGCGCGCATGTCTGACGTGATCCGTACCCTCGCCTCAGACCCTTTCGAGGGGCGGGCGCCTGGATCGATCGGTGCCATCAAGACCGTGAATTATCTGGTGGCCCAGTTTCAGGCGATCGGATTGCAGCCTGCTGGCGAAAACGGGAGCTGGACCCAGGAAGTCCCGATGATTCACACAAAAATCGCGCCGGAATCGGAGGCTTTTTTTCATGTGGGGCAGTCCGAGCCGCTCGATTTCAGGCAGTCGCAGGAAATCTATCTGACGACCAGCACGCCATCTTCGCAGATCAAGATTCCCCAGGCCCAGCTGGTTTTCGTCGGATACGGTGTGGATGCCCCTGCGCGTGACTGGGACGACTTCAAAGGCGTCGACCTCAAGGGCAAGATCGCCGTCATTCTGATCAACGATCCCGATTTCCGCGCGAAGCCCGGTGAGGCCGTGTCGGGCAGGTTCGGTGGTCGCACCATGACCTATTTCGGACGCTGGACCTATAAGTTCGAAGAGGCTGCGCGTCGGGGGGCGATCGGGGCTCTGATCGTTCATGATACCGAGGCAGCCAGCTATCCCTGGAGCACAGTGATCGCACCGGGGGGAGAGAATTTTGCGCTCGCCAAGCAGGGCGAGCCGGACTCCCTGCTGTTTCACGGCTGGCTCGAAGGTAAGGCCGCCCATGATCTGTTTGCCCGTGCCGGGCTCGACCTCGATGCGCTGAGCGAGGCAGCACGCCGCCCCGATTTCCGGCCCGTGACACTGCCTCAAACGACCATGGCGACGACCTTCGATGTCACCACGACCCATTTGCAGAGCCGTAACGTTCTGGCGAAGCTGCCTGGTACGACCCACCCTGATGAAACGATCATGTATGGCGCCCATTGGGATGCGTTCGGCAGAAGCAAGGGCCCTCATGGCGAACCCATGATACGCCATGGCGCGATCGACGATGCCTCGGGGGTTGCGGCGGTGCTCGAAATCGCCCGTGCGTTCAAGGCAGGTCCTGCCCCGGAGCGAACGATCGTCTTTGCCGCCTGGACAGCAGAAGAGCGCGGCCTGCTGGGCTCGACCTACTATGTCGAGCATCCGCTGGTGTCGCTCGACAAGACGGTTGCCAATTTCACCATCGACGTTTTGCAGATGGGCGGCCTGTCGCATAATGCGTTCATCGTTGGGGCAGGGCAGAACAGCCTGCAGGATGATTTTGCCACCATTGCGTCTTCTCAGGGACGAATCACCCAGAATGAGGCCCTGCCGGAGCGCGGTGCGTTTTACCGGGCAGATCATCTGCCTTTCGCCCGTGCTGGCGTGCCAGTGCTGCCGATCATGGATCTGGCTGGGTATCCCGACCTCGTGAAGGGAGGCGTACCGGCCGGGCGTAAGTGGCTCGAAGGCTATATGGCCTGCTATCATCAGCTGCGATGCCTGGAGCGCGAGCTGGGATCTCGGTGGAGCAGCAGAAGATGCGGCAGCGCTTTACGAAGTGGGACGCAGCCTTGCTTTCTCGCGCATGTGGCCGAGCTGGAAGCAGGGGTCGGAATTCAAAGCTGTTCGTGACCGCACCGAAGCGCAGCGTCCGGCTCTGTGAACGGGGCGTGGAGCAAGGGGAGCCATTCTTTTCTTGACAAAGCCCCTCGCTCCATGACTTCCAGCCGGGATGATCCGGCTTACCGAACTCAGGCTTCCTCTCGACCATTCGTCCGATGCGCTGCGCGAGGCGATTATCGCCCGGCTGAACATCGAGAGCACGGCCCTGCGCGATTTTACGATTGCCCGTCGCGGCTATGATGCGCGCAAGCGCGGTCGCATCGTGCTGGTCTATAGCGTTGACTGCACGATTGATGATGAGGCGGCTATTCTCGCCGCCTATGACAACACCCCCTCGGTCATGCCGACCCCCGATACCTCTTATGTTCTTCCGACGGTAACGTTGGAGGGGGCCGGCGCCCCGCGTCCTGTGGTGATCGGCGCCGGGCCGTGCGGTGTGATGGCAGCGCTCATTCTGGCGCAGGCGGGGCTGCGCCCCATCGTGATCGAGCGTGGCAAGATCGTGCGCGAGCGCACGGTCGACACCTTTGCCTTGTGGCGCCGCTCGGAACTGACGCCAGAAAGCAACGTGCAGTTTGGTGAGGGTGGTGCCGGGACATTTTCCGATGGCAAGCTCTATAGCGGGGTCAGCGACCCGCGCCATCTCGGTCGCAAGGTCATGGAGGAATTCGTCAAGGCCGGTGCGCCAGAGGAAATTCTCTACGTCTCGAAGCCGCATATCGGCACATTCCGCCTGGTCTCGATGGTCGAGCATATTCGTAGCGAAATCGAGCGTCTGGGGGGCAGTTATCGCTTTGGCGTTCGCGTTGACGGTCTGGTGACTGATGGCACACCGCGCAGGCTGAAGGGGCTGATCCTGTCGGATGGCACGACCCTTGAGACAAATCACGCCATTCTCGCTGTGGGGCACAGCGCGCGCGACACCTTCGAGATGCTGCGTTATGCCGAGGTGCCGATGGTGCCCAAGCCATTCTCGATCGGCGTGCGTATCGAACATCCGCAATCGCTCATCGATTGTGCGAGGTTCGGCGACCAGGGTGGCCACCCGCTTCTGGGCGCTGCGGATTACAAGCTGGTTCATCACGCCAAAAACGGTCGGGCTGTCTATTCCTTCTGTATGTGCCCCGGGGGTACGGTGGTTGCAGCAACGTCCGAGCCCAATCAGGTCGTCACCAATGGGATGAGCCAGTATTCCCGCGCAGAGCGCAATGCGAATGCGGGCATCGTGGTCGATGTATCGCCTGAGCGCGATTACCCCGACGATGTGCTTGGTGGCGTGGCGTTTCAGCGTCATTGGGAGCGCGCGGCTTTCGTGGCCGGTGGGGGGGACTACAAGGCACCGGCCCAGCGCGTGGAAGATTTTCTGGCCGGGCGTCCGTCAACGACGCTCGGTCATGTCGTGCCTTCCTACAAGCCGGGCGTTACGCCAACCGATCTTTCCCTCTGTCTGCCTGATTTCGCGGTCGAGGCGATCCGCGAGGCCCTTCCCGCTTTCGAGCGCAAGCTCAAGGGGTTTTCAATGGGCGATGCGGTGCTGACCGGGGTCGAGACCCGTACGTCCTCTCCCATCAGAATGCCACGTGGCCATGATGGCCAGAGCCCCGGTGTCGGAGGGCTCTTTCCCGCAGGAGAGGGGGCAGGATATGCCGGAGGTATTCTTTCGGCCGGTATAGACGGCATCCGGGCGGCGGAGTGGGTGATTCAGGCTTCGACAGCCGAGGCATCCTGACCGTTATCGCGGACAAGAGTCACGTGGTCCGTCATCCGATGGCCTCTAAGGATTGCATCGTCACGTTCTCCGATTGATGATCACGCGGTGCTTGCGGAACGCGAGGTGAGTGGGTTGGCGGTCCTGCTGTGCGCCTTTGTTTCAGAAACCAGCCGGGAGATCAGGGAGGCTGGCAAGATAAAGATCCGGGTCAAAAATCTGGTTTCTCATGGGAGGTCGAACTTTTTTGACACTGAACGTTGTTTATCCTTTCGGGCTGTCAAAGAGTGCTACCAATTGATCTGCGTCGCAGATCATCTGATGTCTACACCCATGAATGATACTGCTGGCAGGCGGTGAAAAGCCTCTGCTACAGGGCCAGATGGAGATCGATCGCAGCTGCGCTCGAATGGAACGTGGAGTGAAAGGTCGTCATGGCAACTCAGATCAGCGGTAACTGGGTTGCCCGTAATAACGGCAGTGAAACCGTTTATGTCAGCAATGGAGTGACGATCAGCGGGGCCGTTGTGTTCACGGGCGGGGGAACACTCACCGTTTCAAGCGGTGCCACGGTATCAGGTCTCTCTGCTGTTGCCTCTGGTGGTTATCCGACGGTAGTCATTTCCGGAGGCTCGGTAATCGATTCAAGCATCATAAATGGTTATCTGCGTGCCTATAGTGGGGCTGTCACGAGCAATGTCAGCGGGATGTCGACCGAGAGTTATTATTATTCCGGGGCGACGTCGCTAAACGAGACATTTTACTGGGTGTCTCCTGCCGATCACAGCCCGGTAAGGTTCTCATCCGGCTCTGTCGCCAGCAACGCGCATCTCTCATCAGGCATGTCTGCCTATATCAGTTCGGGAGCGACAGTTGTCGGTCTGCAGGTTGCGTCTGGCGCATCGGTGCTTGTCAGCTCGGGCGTGACGCTGAGCAGTCTGTCAATCAGTGCGGGTGGGTCGGCGACCATACTAGCCAATTATGGGAGCGCACGTCCCTTGACGACAACGCCGACGAGTAACGTATCGGTTCTCAAAGGTACGTGGTCAGCCGTCAATTCGAGCGGCGTGACGGTTTATTCGAGTGGCAGGATTGTGAGTCAGGGCCCGGTCCTGATGAGTGGCGGTACGCTGATCGTGATGAGCGGTGCGACAGCTTCCGGCGTGAGTGGATCGAACAGGGGAGGATATCCCGTGGTCTCGGTACAGTCGGGCGGCACGCTGCTGAGTTCTGTAATTACAAACGGTTATCTCTACCTCTCCTCTGGCGGTGCAAGTATCGATAACACCTATAATTCCCTCGTCACGACGATCAGTGCAGGTGCGACGTCCATCGACGATATTTTCTACAATTCAGGTTTTGGTAATGACACAATCAACGTCGCCAGCGGCGCGACATTGTACGGGGCCGAGGTTGCGAGTGGCGTACTGATCTATGCGTCAAATGGCGCAATGCTCAGGGATCCGGTGGTGGTCTCAGGTGGCAGTCTGACAATCAATGGAGCGACGGTCATTACATGTTTCCTTGCCGGATCGATGATCGGGACGGAGACCGGCGAGCGGGCAGTAGAGGAATTCGCCAGGGGTGATCTGGTTACGGTCTACCGAAATGGCATGGCGGGTTCAGAACCTGTCATTCATCTGGTCCGGGGGCGTGTCACTGTGCGGCGCGATCTGCCTGACGATCGGGCGGGCTATCCTATACGCATCGCAGCACACGCTTTCGGCCAGGGGCAGCCCTATCATGATCTGCTGGTCACCGCAGAGCATTGCCTTTATCTCAACGAAGCGTTTGTACCCGTTCGTATGCTCGTCAACGGGATGAGTATTGCCTATGATCGCTCTCTCGAGAGCTACGATTATTTTCACATCGGGAGCGCGCAGCATGGCATTATTCGTGCCAACGGCCTGATGTCCGAAACGCTTTTCGACGGCGAGAATACGGATTCTTCCGGGGTTTCTGGCGTCAAGGTCTATAGCCGCGAATGGGCACGTGATGCGGCAGCGCCACTGCGAACAGACAGAGATTTCGTTACACCGATTTACGACAGGGTTATCGCACGGATTGGCCATGACACTGAAAATCGTCGCGATTCGGTTCTGGAATACGATCCGGGGCTTCATCTTGTGGGGCCGGGCGGAGAGCGTATCCTTTGTGCGAGGAAAACAGGTCACAATGCCATGTTCCTTGTCCCCCCGAACGTGACTGACGTGCGGATCGCCTCACGCGTCGCTCGACCTGTCGATATCGAAGGGCCTTGTTGCGACGATAGGCGTTCGCTCGGTGTTCTGGTCGGTGAGATAACGCTTTATTCAGCGACTGAGACGAGGCGTCTCGAAGAGCACCTCCGTGATCTGGACATCGAAGGCTGGGCACCGCTGGAAACGTCGGAGTATCGCTGGACGACTGGCGACGCCGTGATGTCGCTCGGTGAGCGTAAGGGAGAAACTCCGGCTGTGCTGAGCATTGCTGTCCGAGCGGGGGGGCCTTATTTGCGAGATACCGGTAAATCTGGGCAGCGCTTCAAGTTCTGAATTGAGCCTGAATATCGATCGGGTGCGGTGGCGCTGGATTGGCCGCTTCGCCGGGTCATACCGCCTCCGATGATACTCATGTGCGGTCTGGTCTTGGCGTCAGGTTCGAGGCTCGTCGTCTCTTTCCTGCGCAATTGCGTGATTTCCATATGTCAGCAAACCAGGTTTATCCGCCACGAAAGCCGAGGTACATGGCGAGGCCACGTATGTCGTAAACCGCTTCATGGACCATTTATTCTTGCCTGTAATCGGGGTCAGGCGGTCCTCATCCCATCATATGTCTCTGGTTGCCCAGCACCCAGAGTGTGCCGCCCACCATCAGCGCGACGATCAGCAGGGAGAACAGAATCAGCTGCAGGTCGTCGCGGTGCGAGCGCGACAGATCGATATGCAGAAAAAACCTGAAATGCACTGCGGCCTGGCAGAGCCCAGCAAGACCGATCAGCCAGAACAGGGACGTTTTCGGGAGCAACCCCAGCATGACAGCACCGAAGGGCAGGGCAGAGAGGAGTATGGCCAGCACAAGACCGATGAGATAGCCATGCAGTTCCTGTCGGCGTTCGGATTCATGGTGATCGCTCATGACAGCACTCCCAGCAGATAGACGATCGAAAAAATGCCGATCCAGACAATATCCAGAAAATGCCAGAACAGGGCGAGACGCATGAAGCGCGTCTGCACCAGCGGATCGAGCCCGAATTTGAGCGTTTGGGCAAGCATGATCAGCAGCCAGATGCAGCCGCTCGTGACATGGAGCCCGTGCGTGCCGATCAGCGCCCAGCTTGCGGAAAGCCAGCCCGAGCGTGAGGGCACGCCGCTTTTGGCTGCCATACTCATGAAATCATGCAGTTCCAGAGACAGAAAGACGAGGCCCAGCAGCAGCGTAACAGTGAACCAGAACAACGTTTTTGGCACTGAGCGGTCATAGCGCATGGCCAGCGTAGCGAGTCCGCAGGTAAAGCTGCTCGCGAGCAGGGCAACCGTCTCCCACGCGGCGGAGGAGAGGTCGAAAAGCTCATGAGGACCGGGACCACCCGCGAGGGAGTGCCCCATCGTTGCATAGGTAACGAATAACATTGAGAAAATGATGAGATCGCTCATCAGGAAGACCCAGAAGCCGAAAAGCGCTTCCTCGGCCTGTGTTCGTGCTTCTTCCTGATGCGAGGCAGGAGCCGCGTTGCTCAGCCTTATGCCGATATGGCTCGGCCCCTTGCCATGCACGGTTTGCGCCATCAGATCGGCTCCTTGACCAGACCGTGGTTGGCGGTCGTGAACATCGCATCGTTGTCGATAAAAGCTGTCTCGCGCAGCGTGAGGAGCCAACGCTCCTCGGTCTCCCGGATCTCGGCAGCTGGGATGATATGGGTTGTGTTGCGGTTGAAACTGCGCAGGACGATTGCGCCGAAGAACACGCCCGCTCCCAGCATGACGGCCCACCAGATATGCCAGGTGAGGGCAAAGCCGAACACACCGCTCGCCACGCAGCAGACAAAGCCGACAGACGTGTTGGAGGGGAGTTCGATATCGTAATAGTGCTCTGGCGCCCGCCAGGCATCGCGGTGTTTTTTTGCTTCATGAAAGGCATCGACACAGTCGATCTTCGGGATCAATGCAAAATTATATTCAGGCGGTGGGGCCGCGACTGACCATTCGAGTGTGCGACCGTTCCAAGGGTCTCCGGCAGAGACGGCAAGGGCCTTGCGTTGCTTTATGCTGGTCCAGAGCTGGATGACCATGCAGGCCAGAGCGCCGAGCACGAGAAACGCACCGCAAAGCGCTACCCAGAGATAGGGTCGATAGACGGCTTCGAAAAATTCCTGGCTGCGTCGGGGCATGCCCAGCGCACCGACGATATAAAGCGGCATGAAGGCCAGAATGAAGCCGCCCACCCAGCAGCCGAAAACGGCACGACCCCAACCCTCATGAAGGCGAAATCCGAAGGCTTTCGGAAACCAGTAATGATAGGCGCTCAACATGCCGAAAAGCAGGCCGGGAATGAGCATGTTGTGAAAATGGGCCACCAGAAACAGGGTGTTATGAACCTGATAGTCGAACCCGGGATTGGCCAGCATCACGCCGGTCGCGCCGCCCACCACAAACAGCATCATGAAGGCGCAGGCATAGAGCATGGGCACGCTGATCCTGATGCGCCCGCGCACCATCGTCAGCAGCCAGTCATAGACTTTCACCCCTGTCGGAATGGCGATGAGCATGGTGGCAATGCCGAAAACGGCGTTTACATTGCCATCCTGTCCCATGGTGAAGAAGTGGTGCAGCCAGACCGTGAAGGAAAGAACGGCAATTGAAACGGTCGCCCAGACCAGCGAGGTGTAGCCGTAGAGCCGCTTATTTGAAAAAGTAGCGATGGTCTCGGAATAGACACCGAAAGCGGGCAGGATCAGAATATAGACCTCAGGATGGCCGAACAGCCAGAACATGTTGATGTAGTTCATCATGTTTCCACCAAGCTCATTGGTGAAGAAGTGCATGTCCAGATAGCGATCCATCGCCAGCATCAGCGTCGCCACGGTCAGAGGTGGCATGGCGAAAATCATCAGGATGGAGATGCACAGCGCCGTCCAGGCGAAAAGCGGCATTCTGAAAAGCGTCATGCCCGGTGCGCGTTTCTTGTAGACTGTGACGGCGAAATTGATGCCGGTCATGGTGTTGCCGACTGAGCTGAGCGTCAGCGCCCATATCCAGTAATCTACCCCCACACCGGGACTGAAAGACAGTTCGGTATAGGGCGGATAGCCTGTCCAGCCTCCGGTCGAGAATTTGCCGATGCAGAGCGAGATCATCAGTAGCACGGCACCCGCGCTCGTGAGTCCAAGACTGATCGAGTTCATGACAGGAAAAGAGACGTCTCTCGCGCCGATCTGAAGCGGCAATACGAAATTATAGACGCCGATAAGGAAGGGCATGGCCATGAAGAAAATCATGATCGTGCCATGGGTCGTAAAAAGCTGCGCGAAATGTTCGGGCGGTATGAACCCCGGATTCTGATAGGCTACAGCCTGCTGTGAGCGCATCACGACCGCCTCGACCACGGCGCGTGCCAGCATGACGAAAGAGACCACGACATACATGATGCCGATTTTCTTGTGGTCGACGCTGGTCAGCCAGTCGGCCCAGAGTGCGCGCCACCCTTTCAGCCAAGTGATGAAAACCAGCAGGGCCAAGGCCCCCAGCACGACGATCGAAGCGGCTAAAGTTGCTATCAGGCTGTAAAAGGGCAAGGCGTCATAGCCGAGCGAACCGAGCAGGAAGTGACGCAAGGCTGATCTCCGGTCTTTTTGGCGTCGCAGCGGCGACGGAAGGGTCAGGCTCGATCAGCCGGAATGGGTGGGCGTATTGGTGGCGTCACGCATGACGACACCCTGAAAAAAATGCTCGGGTACGGAGGAGAACACAGGCATCGCGGCGTTCGGGTCATGCAGAAGCGTCCGGGCTGATTGGCGACCGTTTTCCTGTCTGCGCAGCACCTCCCACGTGGCCGGGTCGAGGCGCAGTGCGCTCGCGCGCGCTTGATCAGCCATTGTGCGAAGTGATCGGGTGAGACGATATCGACGGGAAATTTCTGATCCTGAAAGCCCATGCCGTTGAACTGCGTGTTCTCTCCGAGCAGGCGCCCGGTACGATCCGCTTCGAGATGGAGCCGTGTCGTCATGCCCGCCATGGCATAGATCTGGCTACCCAGCGAAGGGATCAGAAAAGACTGCATCGTGGCATCCGAAGTCAGATGAAATTCGACTTCACGCCCTTGTGGCAGCACAAGATGATCGAGGCTCGCCACATGGGCATCGGGGTAGATGAAGAGCCATTTCCAGTTCAGCGCGACCACCTCGATGCTCAGCGGCGGCGCATCTCCTATCGCGCGTTCGGGGCTGAAACGTCGCTCAGGACCCCAGACCAGAAGCGAGAATGCAATCACGACGACGGCGGGAAAGCCCCAGACGAGAAACTCCAGTGGCAGGGCGAAGTCCCAATCGGGCAGAAAGCGCGCCCTGCGGTTGGACGCGCGATAATGCCACAGGCAGAGCGGCACACCGACCAGTACAGGCAGAATGACCAGAAGCAGGCCGCCCGTGAGCAGCAAAAACCAGTGTTTCTGAAGCGCTGCGATCGGCCCGGCCGGATCGAGAAACGAGATGTTGTCGGCCTGACATCCGCCCAGAAGCAGGAGGGGTAGAAGCAGGATGGGAAAAAGCCCCAGCAGGCGGCGATGACGCAGGGCGTAAGCGATCGGTCTGGTTCTCGTCACGTTCGGCCTGTTCCATGAGCAAGGGTCAGGTTCAAGAACTCGAAACTGTGATCAGTGTTTCCCCTTCTCTTTCTTAAAATGTCTTTTCATGTCTCGTCGCCCTGCAGCGCTCATCACCGGGCTGGCAAAAAACTGCGGATTTGCAGGGCCTCGTTTCCGTCGTAAGATATGTTTCAGGCAACTCATGCAGGGCTTTGGCGTCTGAGCAGCAAGCCTGGTCGAACAAGAAGGAGGCGAAGGTCATGTTTCCACGTTCTTTTGCGGCTTTTGCCGTGTCGCTGCCGCTTTGTCTCGTTCCCCTGACGGCTTTGGCTGCGACAAATCCGGCGTCGGGTATGGCGGCCAAGCCGCCTGTGCCCGGCACGTCTGCGCGGTCCCCCAAGCCAGCGGCCACGCCAACCACGGAATCGACGATCAGCTTTACGCTGAAAGAGGTCGGGGGCGGGCTCGGCTATGAGTGGGGCAAAGGCATCCTGCATCACGATGGCAAGGATATTCCTTCGAGATTGGCGGGGGTGGTATCGCGTCTCTCGGCTACATCACGGTCACAGGTACTGGCTCGGTCAAGGACCTCGCGCGGCTCGATCAGTTCGACGGCACATACTGGACCGTCAAGGCTGACGCCGCCATCGGTTCGGGTGTCGGGGCTGCCGTGCTCGAAAACCAGTATGGTGTGAAGCTCGACCTCAAGATGAATATTTCAGGTGCCCATGTGGGGGCCTCGGTGATGCGTCTGCGCTTCAGGCTTTTGCCTGACAAAGCCGACAAGCTTGCGGCGCAATAGGCCGTCCTGCGGCGCGAGACGCAAGGATAAGGGTCTGCTTTTATGGAAATGACAGGCTGGCGTCTCACAGGCGCCCTGTTGAGCTTTGTCGTTCAGATGGTGTTCATCGGGCGCGCTCTCTTGCGCCCGCATCGTCAGCCGGCGTCTCGCGTCGCCTGGGTGGCGATCATCGCTGCCCTGCCTGTTCTGGGAACGCTCGCTTATCTCATGCTCGGCGAGACCAATATGGGGCGCCGCCTCGTGGCGCGTATCACCGAGGCGCGCAAAACCCTGCACGTGCCGGGCAAGAGCAGCGAAGACCTGATCGATGCCGAGGGCAAATATCACCTGCCGCCGCGTCTCGCGCCCCTGTTTCGCGTCGGCCAGTCTGCCAGCGGTTATCCGCCTGAAACGGGAAACCGGGCGCGGCTTATGCCTGATTCCAACGCGGCCATCGATTCCATGGTGCGCGATATCGATGCGGCGCGCGACCATGTGCATATCTGCTTTTATATCTGGCTGACGGATCATAACGGCACCAAGATCATTGATGCCGTCTGCCGTGCCGCGTCTCGCGGTGTGACCTGTCGCGTCATGGCTGATGATCTCGGTTCGCGTCGCCTGATCGCTCATCCCTCATGGAAGAAAATGCAGCAGGCGGGCGCCATCTCGTGCGGGCCATGCCCATGGGCAATATGCTCACCTGGCCGCTCCATGGGCGTATGGATATGCGTAATCATCGCAAGATCGTGGTGATCGATAATCGTCTGACCTATTGCGGCAGCCAGAACTGCGCCGACCCGGAATTTCGGGTCAAGGCGCGTTTCGCGCCTGGGTCGATCTGATGACGCGTTTCGAAGGACCGGTGGTGCTGCAAAACCAGCATCTCTTCGCCACTGACTGGATGGCGCATACGGATGAGGATCTCGGCCCGCTTCTCGCCTCCGCTCCCGTCGTTGAAAACCAGGAGGGCTTTGTCGCCCAGGTGATTGGTACGAGCGCTGCCTTGCGTTATGCGGCGATGCCTGAAGTCTTCACGTCGCTCATGAACGCTTCTGCCGAAGAACTGACCGTCACCACGCCCTATTACGTGCCGGATGAACCATACAGCTGCGCTCTGCGCTGCCGCCCGACGCGGCGTGCGTGTGACCCTCACAGTCCCGACGCGTAACGATTCATGGATCGTTGCAGGGGCAAGCCGCAGCTATTACGAAGAACTGCTTGAAGCGGGGGTACGTATTTTCGAGTATCCTCTCGGATTGCTTCACACCAAGGCCCTCACACTTGACGGGCGCATGGGCATGATCGGCTCGGCCAATCTCGACCGACGCAGTTTCGACCTCAATTTCGAGAATAATATCCTGTTCAGCGATCGCGAGTTCACGGCCGAAATTCGGGAGCGCCAGCAAAGCTATACGAATGCCTCAACCGAAATCACGCTCGAAGCCGTGCGCGCCTGGCCGTGGTCTCGTCGCCTCTGGCATAATACGTTGGCCATGATCGGGCCGGTGTTGTGAAGCCAGGCTCATTGAGTGGCCCCGGACTGACGTGCCGATCGACACCTCCAACGATGACGACTCACATTTTTCTTTAGAGCGCGGCTGCTCAATTCATGGAAACCAATAAACCCAGACCACTTGGTCGAATTCGCCAATTGCGGCAGGTTCCCAATTGCTCTGTGCGGAGGATCACCTGGCATGGCTCACCCTTCTTTTGAAAGTGTAAGAGCCCCATTGATTCCGCCAATACCATTACACCTTACGCGTAATTCGGTTTGCAGCGATCCAGAGCCTTCACCGCAACCTCGCCGAATTCGAGATCGCTCAGATTGATCGAGGCATGGAAAACCTTGCCGAAATTCTCATTGGTGCCCCAGGCGGAAAAGCCACCACCGCGACCACGCGTAGAGAGCATTTCAACCTGATCTCCCTGATCTTCCGGCCAGTTGATATAAATACCTGCCGATTTGGACATTGTCGTCAGGTTATCCTTGAAGCCAAATTCCTGCTGGATACGCAGCCAGAACTCACGAGACTTCTGGTTTGACTCGTCCTTTGCTGGGCGAGAGACTTCACTTGGAATTGGCGTAGGCAAATGCGCCCCGAAATCCTCACTGCTATACAACGCCCTCTTGAGGTTAGCTCCAATCCATTCCGTCGTGGCCTGTTTGCGGGGAATGAAAGTCGACCAGCCCGAGCGGGAGAAATGCATCCCGCCCCAGGTTTCCAGACAGATCACGGCCACATATTTTCTGGTGCGGATGACCTCAGCTCGACGGGTAGGGATCTGCCAGGAAGGAATGACGGTGCTCATGCGATGTCCTGCTTCGGTGACTCGATATCCGTAATTCCAGAATCGATGGTTTATGAGGCTTTGAAAATGCAGTCTATCAGGCGCTCTGTCCAAGATGTCTGTATCTGATATGGATCCAGTTCAAGGGCGCTGACCTCTCTCACCGAAAGGCTGTTGACCAGCCAGGCAGCGCCTGCGTGGCGTAGCGCATCCAGAGTGAGGCGCGCCTCGCTGCAAAGTCCCGTCTCGATGAGCGTGCACGGGCCATTCCAGCCAGGGCGCCGTCCTGCAGGCAGGTGTGTGGAGTTTTCCGTCGCTCAGCACGATCAGTAGAGGCGCTGGCCTCTGCGACATGCACCCCGTCAACAGAAAGAAGCAGGGCATCGTCATAGCCTGCCTGATCGGCTTCGAGACGCGACAGGATTTGCGGCAGGTAGTTCAGGTGCTTGATGCGGCTCAGAGGCGAAGCGCCGTCACGGCGATACCGGCTGACATGCAGGCGGCAGGGGCCGAGAGGGGGCGAGGGCAGGGCCTGAGTGATCAGGAGCGTCGGGCGGGGTGAAGGAGGCGGCAGAAGGCCGCGTGGTCCTGTGCCCCGGCTCAGAGTGAGGCGTAGCGAGCCCGATGCAAGCCCGTTGGCCTCGACCAGATTCGAGAGGGCCATGCGCAGTCTGTCCTCGCCGAGGAAGGGAATCTGAAGCAGCTTCGCCCCCTCGGTGAGGCGTCCTAGATGGGCGTCCAGCCGGGTGATGGTGCCGTCATGCAGCCGCATGGTCTCGAACACGCCATCGCCCAGCAGAAACCCTCGGTCGGAACAATCGATAGCGGCGGCTTCAGCCGTCGTCAGGCGGTCATTGAGCCAGATGTGTTTCATGATCCGAAGAGTCCCAGCAAAGGCGCGGCTTTGAGGCATAATTCCTCATATTCGCGTTCGGGGTCCGACAGGGTGGTGATGCCGCATCCAGCCCCAAGGGTCAGGCTGCCGGGTTTGAGCACCAGACTGCGGATGATCACGCTGCTATCGAGGGCGCCGTCGGCACCGATGCGGAACAGCGACCCGCAATAGGCGCCACGCGCGCTGCGCTCTGTCGCATCGATTACCTTCAGCGCCTGGTGCTTGGGGGCCCCGGTTACCGAGCCGGGTGGCAGGGTGGCGCGCAACAGATCGAGCGCCGTAAGGCCGCCTTTCAACTGGCCCGTCACGGCGGAGACAAGATGATGCACATGAGCGAAACGCTCTACTGTGCAGAGCGTCGGCACGTTCACCGACCCCATTTGCGCCACACGACCGATATCGTTGCGCATGAGATCGGTAATCATCAGGTTCTCGGCATATTCCTTCTCATCCGCTTCCAGGGCCGCGGCGATCAGGGCATTTTCTCGGGCGTCGGCGCCGAGCGGGGCGGTGCCCTTGATCGGGCGCGTTTCGATATGCCCCTGATCGTCCATGCTGATGAAACGTTCAACCGAGGCGCTCAGCAGGGCGAAATCGGGCGTGTTGAAATAAGCCCGAAAGGTGCCGGTGAGGCATGGCGCAGGCGACGATAAATGGCGCTGGCCGCAAGAGCCGGCACAGTGCCGGCACGAAACTGCGTTGTCAGATTGGCCTGAAACAGCTCGCCATTATCGATGCGAGAGACGATGGCGCGCACGGCTGCGCAGAAATCCCGGCGGTCGAAATCGGGGACGAATTCCAGTGTGGGAAGTGTGGCAGAAGGCGCTGAGCATTGTGGCAAATCAACAGGTTGAGGCGCGTCACAATAGCTGCTCCAGAAAAGCCGCTTTTCCTGCCGGTCGAATACATAGACGCCGTCATAACGCGCGACACTTAAATCGGGGATGAAGCACGCGTGGCGTGAGGGGACATCTTCAAGCGCAAGGCCAGCCTCATAGCTGGCCAGCCCGATCAGCCGCCGCTGAAGGGCAGCGTATGGCCTAAGCTTCGGGGGGGTATGAGATCGTGAAGGCGCGCCCAGTCACTCTTCGCTTTGCCCGTGAGCTGCGCAGAAGGGCGGCAGCAGAAAAATGACCAGCGCGCGCGCTCAGTGATCGGACCGCCGCTATCGAGCAAGACCGACCAGGGTTCCTCTCCATAATGCGCAATGAAAGCATCGGGCGAGCGCCACGGTAATTCCTCGATGCGCATCAGCCGGCGCCTCCGCCACGATGACGATGCGTCGGCGCAAGCTCGATAGCGATCGGGGCGGGAAAGAGCAGAAGCCGCATGGATCGGCCTTAACGTGCTGCTCTCCCGCCGTCCAGAGACAGGACGCTCAGTCTTGTCCGGTCAGGTGTTCTTGGGATCGATGGTCCTGAAGCCATAGGTGACATAATCGGGCAGGACACGGCCTTTTTCGACGCGCACGCTCAGATAGCCTTCAGGCGTGCCGAGCCGCGTGCCGTGCCACCAATTGCCCGAGACGGCACCGCCCGTGATGTAGGGTATCCCATGCCAAGTAACGGTTTCGTAGACATGGGTATGGCCCTGAAAAACCGCAATCACGTTGTAATGGTCGAACAGATCCAGCACCTGATAGGCATTCCTGACGCGCGTGCCTGATGGGCAGGCGGCTTGCCCGGAGGCGGAGCGTAATCCTCAACCGCTGTCACGAGTGGAATATGGGTCGAGACAATCACCGGCGTGCCGATCGGCATCGACGCCAGATCATGGCTCAGCCAGGCGAGTTGCGTCGGGTCGATATAGCTTCATAGGCGCGGTCGGGTGTGATGCCGATTGAGTCGAGCACGATGAAATGCACGCCCTTATGGTCGAAGGAATAATAGGGCGAGCCGAAATTATCGGTGTAATATTTCTTGCCATAGAGCGGGTCGGAAGGCGCGATGCCGCTCTTGGTATAGATACCAAGGCAGTCATGATTGCCCATGGTGTTATGCACCTGATGGCCCAGTGTATCGGCCGTCTGCTTGTACAGATCCATCAGGCTCATCGCGCGCGATTTCGGCACACCGAGCGCATCGAAAACATGATCGCCACCCTGAAGGGTGAAGTCGGCATTATGGGTGCGTGCCTGGGTGAAGCAGTCGAGGCAGCCTTTCGAGGCGTCAAGCTCTGGCTGGATATGGGTGTCGGTCAAAAACAGAAAGGTGAAATCGTCATGAGGCAACAGGGTGGGGCGCTGCGGCACCAGGGCCAGAGCGCGGCTGCTGAAACCGAGCGTGCCTGCGGCGAGACCGGTAAGCGCGGCTGAACGAAGAAATCTGCGCCGGGGGAGAAGCATGACGACACCCTGTCTTCTGAAGTGGTTGAGTAACCCCGAGCAATAGACGCGCCCTTTTGCCGATTGGGTGAAGTTTCAATGACATGACGGGCTCGTGTTCACGTGGGGCCGCGTCGCAGGCTCAGGCCGTTTCCAGCACCAGAAGGGCGGCTTTTGTCGCAAGATCGATCAGGTCGAGAAACAGGCATTGCGCCTTGCTGCTCGCGCTTCGCGTGACAAAGCAGTTCTGCGCTTCGATATAAGCGCGGCCCCATCCGGCAACGAGCAGCGTGGCCGCGAGGTGAAGTCGCGGTTCGACCCGGTCGAGGCCGAGCGCAGAAGCCGTGCCCTGTGCGACGTCCTCACTGATCTCGTCACGCAGGCGCGTGCCCGCGCTCTGAGCGTTTCGCTTTCGCTCAGCGTGGCAATGAAGCTCTGGCTTTGGGGGGCGAAATGCAGAAACGGTGCGTTTTCAGCTACGAGACAATGCGCACGCTTTCTTAGCGCCTCGAAGGATGGTCAGGTGCCGATTGGGCGAGCGTTTCGCGCAGCATAGCCCGTATTGCCGGCTCGCGGTCGAAAAACAGGTCTTCCTTGCGAGCGAAATGGTTGAACACAGTCATGCGTCCGACATCGGCAGCCTCGGCAATGGCGTCGATCGTGACGCGATCAAAGCCGTGCTCGGCAAAAAGCGCCGTGGCGATATTCGAAATTCTCTGGCGCGTCGCCAGGCGTCGACGACTGTGACGGTCTTTTGCGATTGACATGGGCTGACCCTATCAGAAAACTATACCAAGTACAATTATGGATTCGGTCTATGAAATCTATCGATGTCGCTATTATCGGAGCCGGGCCGGTCGGGTTGCTGCTCGCAATCGAGCTGACGATTGCGGGTGTGGATTGCCTGGTTCTTGAGGCGCGGGCCGAGCCCGAGACCGTGCAAAAGGCGCTGTCGCTTGGGCCGCTCGGTGCGGAGGCCGTGATGCGCCGCGGCTTCGCCAGCCAGCTCGACGCGCTTGAGGCCCGGACGCGTGCCGTGATGGCGCCTTTTCTGGCGCGTGGCGGCTGGGGGGAAAGCGGTGCGGGCAAGCCGCGTTTTTCCGGTCATTTTGGCGGTATCCCGCTTCTCACACAGGCGAACGACCAGACCCGACCGACGAGGCTGATCGACCAGCGGTTCCTGCAGGAATTTCTGCTCGACGAGGTGCGAAGGCGGGGTATTCCGCTCAGGCGCCCCTGCGTCGTGAGGGAGGTGCAGACGGGCAAAGAGGCCGTGACGCTCACGCTCTGCGATGCGAATGGTCACGACGGCACGCTCACCTGCCGCTATGCAATCGGGTGCGACGGGGCGCGCAGCGTTCTGCGCACTCAGGGGCAGTTCGCCTTTACCGGTACGGTCCCCAGTCTCACTTTCTATCAGGTATTCGTCGATTTCGCCGAGCCGGATCAGGCGCCGCCTCCGGGCTGGCAGATGCAACCCGGCGGGGTGCTGGCTTATGGCCCTGTGCCCGGCAGGTTGTTTATGGTCGATTTTTCCGGCCCACCGCCGAAGGGGCTGCGCGAACCCACACAATCGCAGGTGGAGGCGGCGCTCGTCCGTGTCTGCGGCCGCCCCGTGCCGCTCGGCGCGTTTCGTGGCGGCCGGTGCTGGACCGATCGCACGCGCTTGTCGATACCTATCGCAAGGAGCGACTCATGCTCGCAGGAGACGCCGCGCATATTCATCCCCCTTTCGGCGGGCAGGGTCTGGGGCTGGGCCTCGTCGATGCGGCCAATCTCGGCTGGAAGCTCGCTGCGGTAATCGATGGGCGCATGCCTGAGACTTTGCTGGATAGCTACGACGCCGAACGGCGCCCTGTTGCGCGTGAGGTCCTGGACAATACGCTGGCCCAGACGGCGCTCATGCGCCCCGACCCGCAATCGCGGGCGTTGCGTGCGCTTATGACCGAAAAATTGTCTGATGAGGCGGAGAGTGCGACCCTCAGCGGCAGGATAAAGGGGCTGACGCTGCGTTATGCGCTCGGGGGAGGTCATGACGCTATCGGTCGGCTTGCAGCGGATCGTCCGCTTTCTGACGGGCGGCAACTTTACGATCTCATGGTGGCCGGTCAGGCAGTTTTTCTGCACGGACAGGGCGCTGCATCTTTCCATGGCAATCATTTGCCCCCGCTCATCATGCAGGCCGAAAGCAAAGGCGCTACTTCCTTGCTGATCCGTCCCGATGGCTGCATCGCCTGGGCCGGAGAGGGCGATGATCGGGCTGGGCTGGATGACGCGCTGACGCGCTGGTTCGGCGGCGTTTTGCCATGCGATCCATTGACGCCTGGCGGCTGAAGGGTCGTTATGCCTGCGAATTGTTTTTTCAGGAGGCAGGATGCGCGTGCAGTTCAGGAAAAAATCCCTATCGGGTCGCAGGGTCGCTCTCCTCATGGGGGTCGGTCTGGTTCTGGCGCCGTTTTCGGCGCATGCCGATGATGTCGGCTCACTCGTCAGCGATTACGATCGTTTCACGGCGGCGCTCGATCCTGTTTCGGCCGCGTCGCGTGGAGATCAGAATGCGGCAGAACGCTGGCCCGATGACAGCCCTGCCGCAGAGGCTGCGCGTCTGAAGCAGAGACTGGCGTTCAAAGACCGTCTGGCGCGTCTCGACCTGGCCACGCTCAAGGGAGAGGCGCGGCTCAATGCACGTCTGATGATCTGGGAAAACGATCTGGCGATAGAGAGCCAGAAATTCGACCCGTCACGCATGCCGTTTACAAGCGATGAAGGGTTTTATCAGGAAATCGGCTACGCGGCCGATAACACGCCACTGCGCAGCGAGGCCGATGCCCGACACTGGCTGGCACGCATGAACCGTATCCCGGCCTATGACGTACAGCAGATCGAGAATATGCGTCGTGGCATCGCCACGCATTTTGTCCAGCCACGTCTGATTGCCGAGATTGCACTACGTGCCGTCAAGGCGCAGGCGGCGCTGCCGGAAAACGACAATCCGGCTCTGCGCCCTTTCGATACGCTTCCTGCCACCATGCCGGTCGCCCTGCGCCAGTCGCTGCGTGCTGAGGGCGCGCGCATCGTGCATGAAAAGATCAAGCCTGCCGAACAGGCTCTGGCCCGGTTTTTTGAAACGGAATATCTGCCCGCCAGCCGTACCACCCTCGGGGCATCGTCACTGCCAGATGGGCGCGCCTATTACGCCTATCTCGTGAAAAGCGAGACCACCACGACGCTCACCCCCGACCAGATCTTCGCGCTCGGGCAGTCCGAAATCGCCCGTATTCACAAGGCCATGCAAAGCCAGATGGATGCTGTCGGCTTTCACGGTGATTTCAAGAGCTTCGTGGCTACCATCAAGGCTGATCCGCGCTTCTACGTCACCACGCGTCAGGCCCTGATGGAAAAAGCGAGTTTTCTGGCCAAGAAGATCGATGGCGAATTGCCGCGTGTGATCGGCAAACTGCCACGCCTGACCTATGGCGTGCGCGAAGTGCCGCGTGCGATCGAAGAGGGCTATACGACCGGGCGTTATGACCCAGGCAGCCCGGTTCTGGGTATTTCCGGCGGCTGATGATCAACACCTCGCATCTCGATCAGCGCCCGCTTTACGAACTGCCATCGCTCGTCGCCCATGAAGGCGTGCCGGGGCATCATATCCAGATCGCGTTGGCTCAGGAAATGACCGATCTGCCGGGCTTTCGTCGTGATTACGCCACTACGGCCTTTGTCGAGGGATGGGCGCTCTATGCCGAGCAATTCGTGAGCGAAATCGGGCTTTATCCGACGCCCTATGACCGTTTCGGTCAGCTTTCGATGGAAATGTGGCGTGCCTGCCGACTGGTCATGGATGTGGGCATCCACTGGAAAAACTGGTCGCGTGATCAGGCGCTCTCCTGCCTGCGCGACAATACGGCGCTGGCAGAGAAAAATATCCAGAACGAGACCAATCGCTACATCTCATGGCCCGGTCAGGCGCTGGGGTATAAAATCGGCGAATTGACCATCCTCGATCTGCGTCATCAGGCAGAAAAGGCGCTCGGCTCGAAATTCGACGAGAGGCGCTTTCACGATCTGGTTCTGGATGAAGGCGCGATGCCTCTGGCTTTGCTGCGTGAACGCGTGAACCACTGGATCGAAACGGAAAAACATCGCGCCGGATAAACGCAGAGCGAAGAGGCTGGTCACGGAATGAGGCCTCCGTGACCAGCCGCTCGTTTCCTAGCGCAGGCCACCTGATGCGATGAGCGTCTCACCGGTGAGCCAGCGCGAATCTTCCGATGCGAGGAAGACGGCAAGCGGGCCAATATCCTTGACCTCTCCCGTGCGACCCAGCGGCGTCTGGGCAATGATCGCCTGCTCCATTTCCGAGCCGATCACACTGGCGGTCTGCGTGCCTTCGGTCTTGATCAAACCGGGATTGATGGCATTGACCCTGATCTGGCGCGGGCCTAGTTCCTTGGCCAGCGAGCCGGTAATGGCGTCAACGGCGCCCTTTGTGCCGGTATAGACAGCGCTATTTGGCGGTGTGATGCGCGAGACGACAGAGCTGATATTGATGATGCTGCTTCCCGCCTGAAGATGCGGGCTTGCAGCCTGCGTCACCAACAGCGTGCCAAGCACATTGATATCGAACAGACGGTGGAAATGCTCTTCAGTGATGTCGTCGATCCCGGCAAATTCATAGACGCCTGAATTATTCACCACGATATCCAGACGATCGAAGGTGCTGATCGCCTTCTCGATTATGGCCGCCGCTCCGGCTTTTTTGGAGACATCTCCCTGAGCTGCCACGGCCTTGCCGCCTGCAGCCGTGATGGCGGCGACGATCTTGTCGGCACCTTCACGGCTCGACGCATAATTGACGACGACAGAAGCACCCGCTTCAGCCAGGCTCTGGCAATTTCAGTGCCGATCCCTTTGGAGGCACCGGTAACGACTGCGACTTTTCCTGAAAGCTTGCTCATGATCCTGATACCTGTCTGATGGCGGGTCCATGCCGTTTTTACCGGGCAGAGGACACGCGAAGGTGAGAAAAAGGGAGAGAGAACGACTTTATTTGTGGAGTGATCGCTCCAACATCATGCATATGAGAGGCGTCTAACCGATTTCAAGGATTTATGGAGCGATGGCTACAAAAAATATCGATGCGCCGCGCAAGACGCGTGGGCGTCCGCCATCCTTCGACCGTGAGACAGCCCTCGTCGCGGCCATGCGACTGTTCTGGGACCGGGGCTATGAGGGCACAAGTTTCGACGACCTCATTGCGGTAATGGGCATCAGCGCATCGAGTTTCTACAACAGCTTCGGCAGCAAGGAAGCGCTCTATCACGAGGCGATCGACGCCTATGCCAGACAGGCAGGGGCGTGGTTTGTCGCGGCGCTTCAGACAAATGAGACCACGACGAAGCCTTCCGAGCGCTTTTCGACGCAGTGGCGCGTGAGTTCACGCGCTGTGACACCCCCTCAGGATGCATGATTGCCACCGCTGCCACCCAGTGTTCACCCGCGCAGAACCGCCTCAAGGCTTTGATGATCGACCAGCGGCGTATGGCAGAAGACGCCATGAAGCAGCGCCTTGCCCAGGGCGTCGCGGCGGGCGATCTGCCGATCGACACAGATATAGATGCCCTTGCGGGCTATCTCAGTGTCGTGATGCAGGGGCTCGGCATTCAGGCTCGTGACGGAGCCAGTCGTGAAAAACTGACCGAGATCGGCCATATGGCTCTTGCCGTGTTGAAGCCGTAGAGGAAAGAAAAAGAACCGAGATTTTAAGTAACGCTTTTCTCATTCGAGAATGATTGGCCGATATCATTTGAAAGGGAGTGCGACGATTCCCGCGTTGAAGAATGACGAATGGGGTTTTAGATAGGGGCACCCCACGCCCTTGCCTGTCCAGTGGCGGCATTCAGTTCGTCGGGGGAGACCGACCCGGAGCGTGCTCAGGCGCGATCCTCTCACAGTATCAGTTGCAAAGGCGTAAACGCGGCCCATGTCCACAGATAGTTCTGCCACTGCCCCGGTACCCGAGGCACAGACGGCTCCTGCGGCCCCGCCGATAGTGAATCCTTATCTTGTACCGTCCGAACTGCCTACCAATGATGCCGGTCAGGGTATCCATTTCGATTTCAACTGGGGCGCACGTGTTCTGCTGCCCAAACAGTCTGGCGGACGCTGGCGTGCCACGCTGACTGATCTCGATAACTCGACGATCATCTTTCAGGGCGAACTGGAAGAGGGGCATCTCTCCTCAACAAAGAAGTTCTTCATTCGCTTTGCCATTGATGTGCAGCGCATCGCCGAAGACGGTACCGAAACGAAGGTGCTGCATCATGAATACGATGCGCGTGGCAAAGTCGTCCTTGTCCAGCTTCCGGTAGGGACGCTGGGCGATACGCTCGGCTGGTTTTCCTATGTGGCACGGTTTGCTGAAAAAAGCGGTGCACGCGTGATCTGCTCTCTGGCTGGTGTGTTTATTCCGCTCTTCGCCAAGGCCTACCCTGAAATCGAACTGACAACGAAAGAAGATCTGGAGAAGAACCCGCTGCGTTCGCAGATCTATGCGACCTATAATATTGGCCTGTTCTTTGACGATACCGAGAATATCCACCAGCCCTGCGACTTCCGCTATGTCGGCTTGCATCGCACAGCTGGCTATATTCTAGGGGTAGACCCAACCGAAGAGCCCCCGAAAATCGTGATCGAGGACGACACGCGGCCGATCGAGGAACCCTATGTCTGCATCGCAACGCAGGCCTCTGCGCAGTGTAAATACTGGAACAATCCGGGCGGCTGGCTTGGGGTGATCGATTATCTCAAGAAGCGCGGCTATCGTGTGATCTGCATCGATCAGAAGCCTTTCAGCGGTGCGGGTATCGTGTGGAACCAGATCCCCAATGGCGCCGAAGACCAGACGGGCAATCGTCCGCTAGCCGAGCGCGCGCGCTGGCTCAAACACGCCGATCTGTTCATCGGGCTCAGCTCTGGTCTGACCTGGCTCGCCTGGGCTACGGGCACCAAGACCATCCTCATTTCGGGTTTCACCCACCCGAACAACGAGTTCCATACGCCGTGGCGCATCATCTCCTGGCATGCCTGCAATTCATGCTGGAACGACCCGCGTTACATGTTCGACCATAATGACTTTCTCTGGTGCCCCAGACATGCCAATACCGATCGCCAGTTCGAGTGCTCCAAGCTGATTTCGACAGATGTGGTCACGAAGAACATTGCAGAAGCTTTGGACGCCTGAAATCCGGTATTGGAGGCATCGACGGCCAGTCGTATTGCGCAGAGCCGTCTGCCTTCAGCCGTCTACCTTCAGCCGTCTACCTTCAGCCGTCTACCTTTCACAGATAGGCTGAAATACGGTCGTCGCGATGAAAGGCGATGCTGTTCATGCCAATATGTATGAGCGTATAATCCAGCGTTCTCAGAAAACGTTCGAACGCGCCCTTGTCGAGTTTGATGTGCTCGACAAACATGACGGGGCGTTGTTCTCTGATCGTGTTCACGGCGCCGTGCAAGACAGCCATCTCCATTCCCTCAACGTCAATTTTTATGAGATCAACCCTCGGGAGGGCGAGAGAGTCTATGGTTCGCACGGCGATCTCCGCCATCGTCTGTTCATCGTAGCTGATCGCCTGACCGATATATTCTCCCTGCGGTCTGAACTGCAGTTCAAGGCTGCCGAAGCTGCCAAGTATGCAGTAATCGGGTACAGGAATCTTCATGCTCGTGATGCTATCGCTCATCGCTATGTTGAGCGCGCGCGCATTGAAGCAATTATTGAGAGCAATATTGCCAGCCAGCGCATAGAAAATTCTTTCCTGAGCCTCTATGGCGAGCACATTCCCCCAGCCGGTCATATGTTTTGCCCATTCGATCGTATGCACGCCCAGATTGGCGCCTACATCCAACGCCATGACGCCATCGCCGCGTAATTTGAGCTGCACCGTAAGAATATCCTTCAGGCACGAGACATCCTGAGGGTCGAAATGCCCCTCCTCCAGAAGGCTGTGTCCGACCCCGTAAGCAAAGTCATTCTCCTTCGACTTATGGTAATCGAGCCGGTTGAGAATCATCATCCCATGATCCGTTCCTGCAAGAACGAAAGCGATTTTGTGCGATATCAAAGAGCGTTCATAGTTTGATGTCATCTAATTTTTCTCGGCATTATCGTGATGACAATAAAGATAACTACAGTATGCATTGAAAATCATTATTTTTTTTGCGCTACGTTCTGAATCTGTAAAATGGACACTCTGACACACTGCGAAATTCAAAAAGATTGTGATTTGAAATCCTCCGATTATTTGATCAGGTTCTGTTAATAGTTGAATAATTTCCGAAAATAGACGTGGTAATCATGGTCTCGAGCGGTGGGAGATATTTAAATTGGCCGACGCAACTCTAGAAGAAGACACCGGAAATGAACCGTTATCCATAACTGCGGCAGATGTCATTTCCGCTGGAAATACGTCTCAGGGTAATGCTGCCAGAGGTATTCTCGAGAGAAATTATATCAATGTCGGAAGTGGAAGCACGATATACGTTTCCAACTCTGAGGCATCGGACTACAATATCACGTCTCAGGGAAAAGTTTATGTGCAGGAGGGCGGAACGCTCTCAAACGCCACGGTCAATACATATGGCGGATTATTTGTCTCGGGTTCGGGAGCGAGCATCGTCGGGGCCAATGTATCCGGTCTCATGGCGTCGATCTGGGTCAGTGGCGGCGGGGTCGCGAGTGCGACTTCCGTGGGCTATCTCGGTACCGTAAATCTCTATAGCGGCGCTTCATCCATCTCGAGTGTGGTATCGTCAGGTGGGGTTATCTATGCAGGTCGTAAGTATGGAGCGTCGCTCTCAAGTGGTCTCTCTATTGACGATACCGTGCTGCGTGGTGGAACGCTCTGCGTAGAGAATTTTGGCAGCGCAACCGGGGCGAACATCAGTTCTGGAGGGCGCATTCTTGTCGATACTTCCGGTGTCAGTACCAGCGCGATCATTCAGAGCGGGGGCTCTGCGATCGTTACAGCGGGCGGGACGATGTTCGACGCCGTTGTCAATGCGGGCGGCGTCATTACGAATTCGGGATCAGCGCCCAACTATCCGGCTACAGTCGACTCTCGTGGTGTAACCAGCGGTACTCACGTGTTGTCGGGCGGAACCATCATTATCAATAGTGGTGGTCTGAGTTATAATGATAGTGCAGATTCTGGCGGATCCGTTATCGTAAACTCATACGGATCGGCTTATCTAAGTAATATAAATACGCAAAACTATTTTGTTACATCGCTTGGGCGAGTTTTTGTCAACGAGGGGGCCACCTTATCAAATGTGGACGTCTCCACTTATGGCGCGGTGCAGGTCTCCGGCGTTGGGGCTGTCGTGCAAAATGCGCATGTGTCAGGCACCTTCGCGACGATCAGCGCGGTAGATGGCGCCGTCGTCAGCAACGCCGATCTTGCCATGTACGGCTCTCTCAGCCTGGGGAGCGGCGGCACATCTATCTCGAGTGTGATTTCCGCTTGGGGGGTTGTCTACGCCGGACGTAGAAGTACGCCACTCTCCGGAGGTGTCTCCATCGGCGATACCGTGATGTCGGGTGGCTCGCTGGTGGTCGAGAATTACGGATCGGCGTTCAGGCCGATTATCGAGAGCCGTGGTGTGGTTTCGGCCACGACCTCAGGAACAGTCACCAGTGCGGTCGTTAAAAATGGCGGGACGCTGTCGATAAGCATCGCGAATAACTCTCCCGTCCCAGGGCAGGGCTATAATAATTATATTGCCGCCGGTGGAACGGAGATAGTTGGCTCAGGGGCCGTCGAAAATGGGGCGATCATCGCCAGCGGCGGCACGATTGTTATCAATGATCAGGGCGGCCTGATAAGCGGTCGGCTCGAGGAGCACGGGTCGATTGATTTCAACTATCTGGCGCGGCTATCACATCGGCCAATATCACATCGGATGGACTTCTTACCGTCCGTGCCAGCAACGGGCGCACCACGTCGCTTCAATTGGCTGGCACCTACAAGCATAACGAGTTTTCTTTTTCAGGCGATACGCTGACATTTCTGTGCTTCCTCGCGGGGACGCATATTCGCACCCCAGATGGGGAAGTCCTTGTCGAAGATCTGCGCATCGGTGACATCGTGTCGGTCTGGGACTGGAAAGCGGGTGTCGAGACGACACGCAAGCTTCGATGGGTGGGCAGGCAGCCCATCAAGGTTGATCCCGACCTGCCTGATGACGAGGCCGGCTATCCCGTTCGTTTTCTCGCCAATTGTATCGCGCCGAACCTTCCCGAGCGTGATCTGCTGGTAACGCCCGAGCATTGCCTCTTTTTTGATGGCAAGTTCGTGCCCGCCCGCATGCTGGTGAATGGTGTCAGCATTTATTACGACAAGACGATCACAGGCGCCTATGCGTATCATATCGAGACAGAAGACGGGCATTCGATACTCTGGGCTGAATCGGCGCTGAGCGAGAGCTATCTCGATACCGGCAATCGCCGCCAGTTCTTCCAGCATGGGCCGCTGGTGCAGTTCGGTCGGGACAGGGTCTATGATTGGGCGAAAGATGCGGCGGCACCGCTGGATGTTTCGCGTGCTACTGTCGAGCCGCTATATGAGCGCTTCGCGCAACGAGCGGTTCTCAGGGCGCCGCATAGAGCTACGACGTTCGATAAGGCGCTCGCACTGAAGACCTCCGATGGCAAGGTCTTCCGACCTGTGCGCGTCAAGGATGCCAGGCATGTTTTCTTGATCGAGGGTGACGTGGCGTCTCTCACGCTTGTCTCCAACGCCAGCAGGCCAAGCGATGTCATCGGCCCCTATGTCGATGACAGGCGCAGGCTGGGAGTGCTCGTCGATGGCATTTCGGTCTTTGGCAATACGGGTATGCGCGCATTCACCATGCATCTTCAGTCCGGCAGTCTTTTCGGCTGGTTACCTCTTGAGGCTGGGCAAGCCGGTCGCTGGACGCAAGGGGAGGCGCTCCTGCCGCTCCATCTCAAAGCGGATAACGGGCCGCATCTGATCGCTATCGATGTCATCGCAGGTGGGCCCTATCTGGTGCCAGTACCGTCGGAAAAGCCTGCACGGATCATGAGCGTGGAGGAAGAAGAACGGATGCTTGCCCTGTCACCCTGAGGTCTGGTTGACAGACCCGCAACGCCCTTCGAACTCTCGGGGAGGGGTGTTCCGGGCGACGCTGCCGTGACCGTTCATCCAAAGAATAGAAACAGATCGGCGATGGCTCGATGATGGTGTGTGCAGCGCATACGGTTGTAATAAAGCGCGATCGCGCGGGTCATGCGTCTATTCTGTGCGCAATTCTGTCACGCCAGTTAAGAGCGATTCCTCCCTGCTAACCAGCGTCTGAGGGCGAGTGTGCGCAGATCTGCCCGAAGCGATCAGCTCGATTGAGCGGTGGCTAGCCTGATTTTGACTTCGCGCCAGAGAGCCTCCTGCGCCGTCAGATCGAGATCGGCGAGGGTACTGCCTGTTTCTGCCAAAACCGATTCCATTGTTTCGATCCGACGGGTGAATTTGGCATTGCCTTGTCTCAGGCAGGCTTCCGGGTCGAGGCCCAGCTTTCGGGCGAGGCTTGCGACGGTAAACAGAACATCGCCGATTTCGTCTTCCAGCCGGATCTTGTCACCAAGCGGCAACTCCGCGCGCACCTCGTCGAGTTCCTCACTGATTTTTTCCAGCACCTGCTCGGCCGTTTCCCAGTCGAACCCGACCCGCGCGGCACGTTTGCCGAGTTTCTCGGCCCTGATCAGGCTGGCAGGGCAGGGGCGATGCCCGCAAGCAAGCCATATTCCGATTTCGCTGCACGCTCTGCCTGCTTGTTGCGCTCCCACAGATCGGCATCGAGCTCGGCTTCGGCGAAGACATGCGGATGGCGGCGCACCATTTTGTCGCCGATCTGGCGTGCCACTTCGGCAAAATCGAAGCGTCCGGCTTCTTCGGCGATGCGGGCCTGATAGACGACCTGAAGCAGCAGATCTCCCAGCTCATCGGGCAGGGCCTGCCAGTCTTGCCGGGCAATCGCATCCATCACCTCATAGGCTTCTTCTATGGCGAAAGGGGCGATGGTTTCATGAGTCTGGACCCTGTCCCAGGCGCAACCCGTCTGCGGGTCGCGCAGGCGGGTCATGATGGCAATCAGGCGGTCGATTTCTTCGGCGGCGTTCAAGTCAGGCTCCGGTCTCATGAGGGGCAGCGCAGAGTATAGGCAGCCTATGCCTCACGTGCCACCGGCCTCAGAGGCGCATAGGCTCAGTGATCGCTTTTCTGCTTCAGTGGCCTCTGGAATTTCAGCACTACCTGATCGGTGCGACCACGAATGGCTTTGTCGAAAACGGCCAGTGTGTGTGTGTCATCCGGGTTGCGTAAAGCCGTGCTGGTCGCCACGAGATGAAAACCTGCAGCTTCGACCTGCCTGACGATCAGATCAGGGTCGATGCGATGCAGCGTCGTGGGCGCAGTCGTGCCCGTGCCAGCCAGAGCGACATGATCGATCACCATGAAAATGCCACCGGGCTTGAGCGCCTGATAGATCGCCTGATCCATGCGCAGTGCCGTTTCCGGCCCCATACCGCCATAGACATCGTGATAATTCTGCGAGGTCCAGACGAGATCGAGCGGTTGTGCTACATGAAAATCGACGATCGGTGTGACAACAACCGATACGTTGCCGAAAGCGGGGTTGGCGGCGATCGCCCGCGCCATCTGCGGCATCTGCGGATGCCGGGCCACCATTTCGGCGGGAATGACGGCGTAGACATGGCCTGACTGGCCTATTTCCAGACTGAGCAGGCGCGTGAAATAGCCGCTACCTGGCATCAGATCGGCCACGGCGGCGCCTTTGGGTAGAGGCGTGAGGGCCAGCAGGTCGAGCGGTTTGCGCAGGGCGTCCTTGCTACGATCGGCGTCGGAGCGCGCGGGAGGGGCGATAACCGCGTCTGCCGGCAGGCTGGAAGCAGCGTTGGCAGGGGCCGTATCAGTCTGGGCGTAGGCCCCGGCGAAGGGCGCCAGTGTCAATCCTGTCAGGATGAGCGCGTGGGTGAAGCGAGGTGTCATACCGGTCATCCTGAAAGGCTGTTGAGAGAAACTCTGGCTTATCTGCCTTTGCGACACAAGACATACAGCCCCAGTATGGCGGCAACGCTCACGAGGCTTGCGATAATGGTCTGTCGTCCCGCCGATTGCACCAGCATGGCAATGACAACAAGACCGATAGCGCCAATGGTGCCGAGATTGAGCACCGTGCCGAATGGAAGGGTGAAGGCACGGTTCTGCGGGTCTGCCAGGCGGAAGACGCGATGCGACGAGACGATCAAGCCATAGATCAGCAGCATGACCGCGCCGGTCGCACCGAGCAGGAACGCGAAAATGAGCTTGGGAGAGAGGATCGAGCAAAACGCGACCATCAGCTATGAAGCTGGAGAACGTCACGGCGCGCTGGGGCACGTGGCTGCGTGACAGCACCGAGAACAATCTGGGAGCATCGCCGAGTTCGGCCAGTCCCAGCAGGGTACGCGAGGTGATGTAGATGCTCGAATTCAGGCAGGAGAGAATGGCCGTGAAAACGACGATCTGCATCAGCGTCGCGGCCCCCGGCACGCCGATATGACGCATGACCGTCACGAAAGGCGAATAGCCCGGTTCAATCGAGGTCCATGGCACAAGCGTAAGGATGAGTACGACCGAAAGCAGATAGAAAAGGGTTACGCGCACACCGATAGTACGGGTGACACGGGCCAGGTTTTCTTCTGCATTTTCCGACTCCGCAGCAGCCACCGTCGCGGATTCAGAGCCGATCATCGAGAACAGCACGGTAGGTACCGTGGCGAGAACGGCCCCCCAGCCATGCGGAAAGAAGCCATCATGGCTGAAGACGTTATGAATGATTTTCGGATGGGGCCCGACGAAGTGACTAAGGCTGAGCAGGCCAAGCGCGCAGAAGGCTATGATGGTGGCCACCTTGATGAGCGAGAGCCAGAATTCGCATTCGCCAAACACGCGTACCGAGACGAGATTGATCAGATTGACCGCAATGATGAGAGAAGGTGCCAGAAGCCAGACGGGCAGGTTGAACCAGTCCTGCATGGCAATCGCGCCGCCAATGGCTTCGGCGCCGATCGTCACCACCCAGAACAGCCAGTATAGCCAGCCGGAAAGAAAACCGGCCCAATGGCCATGAGCCGTCCGAATGCAATCGATGAAGGTGCCGATACCGGGTCGGGCGAGCAGCATCTCGCCCAGCATGCGGATCACAATGACCACCATGAGTCCGGTGCCCATATAGGTCAGCAGAATAGCCGGACCCGCTGCAGCGATCGCGGCAGAACTGCCTATGAAAAGACCCGCTCCGATGACGCCGCCCAGCGCGATCATCGCGATATGGCGGTCCTTGAGCTTGCCACCATGAAGAAGCGGAGGCTCACCTTCGCGAGAAAAACCTTGGGGTGAAAGTTTATCTTTATCCATCATGCATTGGACAAAGCCATGTAAATGCTTACTTCGTCCAGATGGAATATTTTAGTGAAGGAATGAATTGATGATACGGGTCTTTATCGACGGTGAGGCGGGAACGACAGGGCTGGGTATTCGCGATCGCCTGCGTGCCTTGCCTGTCGAGATTGTCTCCATCGATCCCGCAAAGCGAAAAGACCCGCAGGCGCGCCTCGAGATGATGCAATCGGCCGATATCGTTGTCCTGTGTCTTCCCGATGATGCCGCGCGCGAGGCGGTGGCTCTGGCCGCCAGTCTCGATAATGTGAAAATTCTTGACGCCAGCACTGCCCATCGTGTGGCCGAGAACTGGGAATATGGCTTCCCCGAACTCGACTCGTCTCAGGCGGCGCGGATCGCGTCAGCCCGCCATGTCGCCAATCCGGGATGCTATCCGACCGGCGTTATCGGCCTCCTGCGCCCGCTGGTCGATGCCGGGCTTGTGCCTGCCGATCATCCGATCACCGTCAATGCTGTGAGCGGTTATAGCGGTGGTGGGCGCAGCGAGATCGAGGCACATGAGCAAAAGGGCGGTCCTGCGTTCGAGCTTTACGGTCTTGGGCTCGAGCACAAGCATGTTCCTGAGATCATGGCTTATATCGGTCTGAAGCGCCGACCGCTTTTCGTGCCCTCCATCGGGCATTTTGCGCAAGGCATGATCGTTTCCGTGCCGCTGCAACTGGCCGATCTGCCGGGCTATATGCGGGTCTCTGACATAGAAGACTGCTTGCGTGCCTATTATGAGGGCTCGCGCTACGTTTCGCTCGCCTCGCCCGATCTGTCACGTCTCGATGCGGTGGCTTTAGCTAATCGCGATGAGATGGTTTTACGGGTCCATGGTAACGAAAAATGGCGTCATGTGCTGCTGACGGCTAGTCTCGATAATCTCGGCAAGGGGGCCGCGGGCGCTGCTTTGCAGAATATAAGGCTCATGGGCGGCATCGAAGACTGAATTTTATCGCAACCGGAAGAGAACTCCCGCGATATCAGTAAGTTGTTTCGCTGGAATTCTCGCTGGCGGCGAAGTTTTTGTGAGATCCTCATGAGTTACGCTGCCTTTTTTTTGGTAAATAAAGTATTAATGCCTTGTGAGTCGCACCTCATCAGTAACGTCTCGGTCATGATTCACGAGCCATAGTCCGTAAGGCTTTCTCTCAGGGAACGGGCGCGGTTCGGATAAGTCGAAAGGGCATCGCGCAGATGAGAGAAGCTCAGCAACCGACGAGGCCGGGTTTTATGGGGCATGTCCTTGATTGGCTCCCTATGCTGGTATGCCATGTCGAGGCTGACGGGACGATTTCCTACTTGAACAGGGCCTGGGAGCATTTCTCGGGGTTGCCCCCCGTTTCACAGTCGCTTCTCTGGACGGATCTGCTCGCAGCGGAAGAGAGGCGGGTGCGTCGCAGCCCTCCCCCCGTCGCCTATTCCGTGCTGAAAAATATTGCGCTGCATCATGCTGGCAGCGAGCCGGTGCTGACCGATCTGCACTGGCAAAAGATGGGCGCTACAGAAGGTGGTGGTTGGATTCTTTACTGTCACCCCGTACCGGATTTCCCGCTTTTTGCCATTGATACAGACGCGACACAAGCAAGCGGACGGGCAGAGCACGCATTGCCTGTCTGCAGCGCAGTAACTTCTTTCTATCCTGCAGACCAGTCATGGGCAGGAAGGCGTCCAGCTGCTCAGACTGCCGCTGTGGCTACCGTGCCGGGGGCGAAATCGCGTGCTGCGCCGGAGGAAGAGCGCGATGAGAACCAGCCGCTTTCGCTCGCACGCCTTGCGTCCTACACAGCGCGCCGCGCCTTTCACGCTCTGGGCCGTGAGCTGGCGGCGCGGCGCGACACCGGAGAGCGTTGCGATCGTCTGACCGGCCTCTGTAATAGCGATGGTTTCGAGATCCGCCTCGAGCAGGCACTCGTCGAGGCTGCGCAGGCCGGGCGCAGTATCGGTTTTCTGCTGGCCGATATCGATTATCTGGGTGACCTCAACGATCTCTACGGCAGGGATGTGGGCGATCAGGTGCTCAAATTTGTGGCAGATCGACTCCGGCTCGTCACCGATCAGGATGAAGACGCCGCCCGCACGGGTGATGACGAGTTCTCTGCGCTCATCACTGGAGAGGTGACGGCGTCGATCCTTGCCGAAAAGGCTCAGGCGCTTCTCAGTTTCATCGACATGCCGCTCAGGATCGGCAGCAGGCAGATCAGGTTCGGCGTGAGTGTCGGGGCGGCGCTTTACCCTCGGGATGGTGATGGGGTCGTAAAACTGCGTCACGCCGCCCAATTGGCGCTCATCGATGTCAAGGCGCACGGACGCGGCGGGTTTCGTCTGTTCGATCAGAGCATGGCCAGGCGCAGTGACGGCGTCACTGCCCAGACGAATGTGGTCAGGCATATGCTCGATCACGATCTTGTCTATCCGGCCTATCAGGCCAAGGTAAGGCTTCGTGATGGGCAGCTCACCGGTGCCGAGGCGCTGATGCGCTGGCATCGTAACAGTGATGCCGCGAGCGGTCCGGATGCCTTTCCGGAGATTTTTCGCAATTACGATCTGGCGACGCGCGTTTCCGCCAGGGTGCAGGAACGCGTATTCGAGGATATCGGCCTGTGGAACCGGGCTGGGCTCATGCCGCCACCGATCTCGATCAATGTCGCGCCCGTCGAGTTCATGCAAGACGATTATGCCGAAAAGCTTTTGTCGCGGCTCGATAATCATGGTCTGTCTGCGAGACTGATCGAACTGGAGTTGACCGAACATGTTCTGTACCAGAACAGCGAGCATTATATTCATCGTGCCCTGACGCTGCTGCGGCGTGCAGGCGTGCGGATCACGCTTGATGATTTCGGTACAGGCTATTCGTCTCTGGGCTTCCTGCGGGATTTTCCCGTCTCGTCCATCAAGATCGATCGCAGCTTCATCCGCAAGATCTGCCAGGAATCATCCATGGAGGTGATCGTCGAAGCGATTATTCGTTTCGGTGAGGCCGTATCGGTCGATGTCGTGGCAGAGGGCATCGAGACCGTGGCGCAGCTCGCCCTGCTGCGTCGTATCGGCTGCCCGACGGGACAGGGATTTCTGTTTTCTCCGCCCGTGGAATCAACGGGCTTTGCGCGCCTTCTGGCCGGGTCGCGGCGTTTCGATGTGTGACGTCGCCGCGTATCCGTTGCCTTTTTTCCTGAACCTCGCTAACAATTCGCGCATTGTGCGAGAGTGACGGAACGGTAGACGTAGTCGGCTCAAAATCGACCGCCGCAAGGCATGGGGGTTCGAATCCCCCCTCTCGTACCAGATTTTTTATCGAAAACATGCTATTGACCGGGCCATGACTTGCGCCTTCGGGCCTGCCTCCGGCATATCTCGCGAACTTTCTTTCAGTTTGCCGGACCGATCATGCCCCAACGCCCTGTCAGAAAACCCGCCCGCCCGTTCTTTTCGTCAGGCCCATGCGCGAAGCGCCCGGGCTGGACGCTGAACGCGCTCGATGGCGCGCTGCTCGGGCGGTCGCATCGCGCGCCGGAGGGCAGGGCGCGGCTCAAGGAGGTCATCGATCGCTCTCATAGCCTGCTCGAAGCCCCCGGTGACTGGAAGATTGGCATCGTGCCGGCATCCGATACCGGCGCGGTCGAGATGATCCTCTGGGCGCTGGCGGGCGAACGCCCCATAGACGTACTGTCTTTCGAGAGTTTCTCGGGACTCTGGGCGCAGGATCTGCGCGATGTGCTCAAGCTCGACGCTCTCACGGTACACGAGGCGCCTTACGGCGCGCTGCCCGATCTGTCGACAGTCGACTGGTCGCATGACGTGGTCCTGACCTGGAATGGCACGACTTCAGGCGTCTGCGTGCCGGGGCCTGACAGCATTCCCGCCCAGCATGAAGGTCTGGTGATCTGCGATGCCACCTCGGCAGCGTTTGCCATGGATCTGCCGTGGGACCGCCTCGATATCGTGACCTGGTCGTGGCAAAAGGCTCTGGGCGGCGAGGCGGCTCACGGCATGATCGCGCTCAGCCCGCGAGCTGTTGCCCGGCTCGAACAGGCCGCCCCGCGTCCGCTCCCCAAGATTTTCCGCCTGACCAACAAGAAGGGGCTGATCGACGCGATCTTCTCTGGCGATACGATCAACACGCCCTCGATGCTTTGCGTCGAAGATGCGCTGGACGGGTTGAGATGGGCCGATGCCATTGGCGGTCTCAAGGGGCTCAAGATCCGCTCCCGTTCCAATTTTGAGACTGTCGCTCGCTGGGTTGCGCAGACCGACTGGGTGGAGTTCCTCGCTGCCGAGCCCAGCCAGCGTTCGACCACCTCGATCTGTCTGCGTATCGTGGCGCCCTGGTTTGACGAACAAAGCGTCGAGAGTCAGCAGAAGATCGTCAAGATCCTGACAGGCATGATCGCCGATGAAGGCGCCGGTTTCGACCTCGCTTCCTATCGCGATGCGCCACCCGGCCTGCGTATCTGGGGCGGGGCCACCGTTGAATCAGACGATATCGAGGCGCTTCTCCCCTGGCTCGACTGGGCCTATGAGAGCGTCAGGATGGAATACAGCGTATGAAACTGACCGACGAGCCCGATACAGCCCTTCTGCCTTCAGGGTTTATCGACCTGCTCCAGCATGAGGCCGAGGCTGAGGCGCAGGGAATAGAATCCGTGATGGAACTGTTCGCTGCTCATGGTTATGAGCGCGTACGCCCACCTTTGCTCGAATTCGAAACCTCGCTTCTGCATGGTGCCGGTCAGGCGCTCGAAGAACAGACTTTCCGCCTGATGGATCCGGAATCTCGGCGTATGATGGCGCTGCGCCCGGACATGACCACCCAGATCGCGCGCATTGCCGCGACACGTCTGGCAGCGACGGCGCGTCCGTTGCGCCTATCTTATGCCGGATCATGCATTCTGGTCGGCACGCCCGGCCGTGAAGGCCAGCGTCAGATCAGCCAAGCCGGGATCGAGCTGATCGGTGCCGATTCCGTCGAGGCCGATTGCGAGGTCGTGCTGATTGCCGCCGAGGCGCTCGAAAAACTCGGTGTCGAAGAGTATTCCTTCGATCTCTCCTGTCCGGCTCTGGTTCAGGCGCTGGTCGCGCTGTCGGGGTATACGGGGCAGCGCCGCGCTGCGCTGGTGCATGCGCTCGATCGCAAGGATATGGCCGCCGTGGCTGAACTTGGCGGTCCGGTTGCCTCGGTGCTGACCGCATTGGTTGAAGCTTGTGGCCCATCGGGTGCCGCTCTGGCCATTCTTGAAAAACTCGATCTGCCACCGGAGATCAGGCTGCATGCCGATCGTCTCGTTGCTGTCGTACGCGCGCTGCATGACCGTGCACCGCAGCTGCGTTTGACCGTCGATCCGGCGGAGTTTCGCGGCTGGCAGTATCATACCGGAATCTGCATGACGGTTTTCGCCAGAAGCCAGCGCGAAGAGCTGGGCCGTGGCGGGCGCTATCAGGCTCAGGGTGAGGAGCCCGCCTGCGGTCTCACCTTCCGGCCGGAAGTCCTGCTGCGGGCCGCTCGACCGATCGTCTTGCGCCCGCGTGTCTATGTGGCCGCCGAGATGCAGGACTCACCGGGGGCTGCACGGCTTCGCGCAGAGGGCTATGCCACGGTCGCCGGTCTCGACGCTGTCGACGACCTGCCTGCCGAGGCGCGTCGCCTGAATTGCACTTTCATTTTCGTCGCTGACGAACTCATCACGCTGTAAAGGGATAAGAGCATGTCCAACGTCACCGTCATCGGCACCCAATGGGGTGACGAAGGCAAGGGAAAGATCGTGGACTGGCTGGCCAGCCGTGCGGATATCGTTGTCCGCTTTCAGGGCGGCCATAATGCTGGTCATACACTTGTGGTGGGCGATCAGGTCTACAAGCTCTCTTTGCTGCCTTCCGGTCTCGTGCGCGGCAAAACCGGTGTGATCGGCAATGGCGTGGTGGTCGATCCCGAAGCCCTGCTTTCCGAAATCGACCGTGTTTCCGCTCAAGGTCTGGTGGTCAATCCCGAGACGCTCTGGGTGGCCGATAACGTGCCGCTCATCCTGCCCCTGCATGTTGCGACGGATCGCGCCCGTGAAGCCGCGCGTGGCGATCGCAAGATCGGCACCACCGGTCGCGGTATCGGCCCCGCCTATGAAGACAAGGTGGCGCGCCGTGCCATTCGTCTATGCGATCTGGCCGAGCCCGAAACGCTCGACTGGAAGCTCGATGAGCTGCTGCTGCACCACAATACGCTTCTGGCCGGTCTGGGTGCTGCGACATTCACCAAGCAGGAAATTCTCGACCATCTGGCAAAGCTCGCCCCGCGCGTGCTGCCCTTTGCCTGCTCGGTTTGGGAGCGGCTGGATGAGGCGCGTCGCGCCGGTCGTCGCATTCTGTTCGAAGGCGCTCAGGCCGTCATGCTCGATGTCGATCATGGCACCTATCCCTTCGTGACCAGCTCGAACACTGTCGCTGCCGTTGCGGCCAGCGGTAGCGGTGTCGGCCCCGGAACGGTCGGTTTCGTTCTGGGCATTGCCAAGGCCTATACGACCCGCGTGGGTGAGGGGCCGTTCCCCTCCGAGCTGTTCGACGATGTCGGTCAGAAGCTGGGTGAGCGTGGGCGCGAATTCGGCACCGTGACGGGCCGCCCGCGTCGTTGCGGCTGGTTCGACGCCGTGCTCGTGCGTCGTGCCGCCCGTGTGGGTGGCGTCAACGGTATCGCGCTGACCAAGCTCGATGTGCTTGACGGGTTCGAGGAAGTGAAGATCTGCGTCGGGTACGAGCTCGACGGTCAGGCGATCACGTCCTTCCCCTCCAGCCCCGCTGCTCAGGCGCGCCTGAAGCCTGTGTTCGAATCCATGCCCGGTTGGCAGGAAACGACTTTCGGTGCCCGTAGCTGGGCCGATCTGCCTGCTGCCGCGATCAAGTATATCCGCCGCATCGAAGAGCTGATCGAGGCGCCGGTAACGCTGCTTTCGACCAGCCCCGAGCGCGACGACACCATCCTGATGCGCGATCCCTTCGAGGATTGAGACGAAAAAGCGGGCCGAGAGGCCCGCTTTTTTTGATGCTTATTCGGCGGCTGCCGCGAGTGCTGCTGCTGAAGGCAGGCGGATCAGATAGTCGAAGGCTGAAAGCCCCGCCTTTGCTCCTTCGCCGGTGGCGACGATGATCTGCTTGAACGGTGTCGTCGTCGCGTCTCCCGCTGCGAAGATACCCGGTACCGATGTTGCATTATGGGTATCGACAACGATCTCACCGCGATCGCTCAGAACCACGCTGTCCTGGAGCCATTCCGTGTTCGGCACGAGACCGATCTGTACGAATATTCCTTCCAGCTCGATCTTGTGCGGCGTGCCGGTGGGGCGGTCGCGATAGGCCAGAGCGGTGACGCGGGTGCCGTCGCCCTCGACCTCGGTGGTTTGTGCATTCATGATGACACGCACATTCGGCAAGCTGAACAGCTTGTCCTGAAGCACTGAGTCGGCGCGCAGCACATCGGCAAATTCGAGTAACGTCACTTCCGAGGCCAGACCGGCGAGGTCGATGGCGGCTTCAACGCCGCTATTGCCGCCGCCAATCACGGCCACCCGCTTGCCCTTGAAGAGTGGGCCGTCGCAATGCGGGCAATAGGCCACGCCCTTGTTGCGATAGGCGTCTTCGCCCGGCACGTTCATGGCGCGCCAGCGGGCACCCGGTGCCAGAATGACGGAGCGACTACGCATCACAGCGCCGCTTTCGAAGCGGATTTCATGCAGCCCGCCAGGCTCTGCGGCGGGAATAAGCGCCGTGGCACGCTGGCCGGTCGTGATATCCACCTCATAGCTACGCACATGTTTTTCGAGCGCGGCGGCCAGCTTCGGCCCTTCGGTTTCCGGCACGGAAATGTAATTCTCGATGGCCATGGTATCCAGCACCTGACCGCCGAATCGCTCGCCGACAATGCCTGTGCGAATGCCTTTTCGGGCGTCATAGACGGCAGCGGCAGCCCCTGCCGGACCTGCACCCACGATCAGAACCTCGAACGGAGCCTTTTCGGAAAGCTGTTCGGCCTTGCGCGAGGCCGAGCCGGTGTCGAGCTTCGCAATGATGGCTTCCACATCCGTGCGGCCCGAGGCAAAGGGTTCTCCGTTCAGATAGATCTGGGGCACGGTCATGATGTTGCGCTCGGTGACTTCCTCTTGGAAAAGCGCACCGTCGATTGCCGTATGCTCGATGACGGGGTTCAGCGCGGCCATCGTATTCAGGGCCTGAACGACATCCGGGCAGTTCTGGCAGGACAGAGACATATAGGTCTCGAAACGCAGCGGGCCCTTCAGGCTGCGGATCTGTTCGGCCGTATCAGCCTCGATTTTCGGCGGGTGACCGCCAATCTGCAGCAAAGCGAGCACGAGCGAGGTGAATTCATGCCCCATCGGATGGCAGCAAAGGTCACGGCCTCTTCGCCATCTGTCCGGCGAATGCGAAAGGCGGGCGCACGCGGGCCGTCAGTGATCAATCTGGTCGTGATACGGTCAGAAAGCGCTGTGATGTCCTCGACAAGCGCAAGCATTTCCTGCGCCTTGTCGCTGTCATCGAGCGACGCTTCGAGCGTGATATCGTGACGCAGATTGGTCAGATAGCTGCGCAGCTGGTCCTTTATCGGTGTGTCGAGCATTGATCTTGTCCTGATAGGAAGCGGGCTGGACGGAGGCTGGATTGCGGGGCGTGCCCGGGGCACGCCGCACCGCAATCGCTCTGGCAGCGAGGAGGCGGAAAAGCCGGATTGTCGAGGTCGTGGATTCAGTCTTGCCGATGAGGTCGAGTGAGGGCGACAACGTATGAGCGCCTTCCTTCCACTTGGCCGGGCAGACCTCGCCAGGATGGGCGGCGACATATTGTGCAGCCCGCACCTTGTCGAGCAGGGCCGTTGCGCTGCGTCCTACGCCCCCCGAGGTGATTTCGATATACTGGATGCGTCCTTCGGGGTTGATCAGGAAGGTCGCACGATCTGCCACGCCGGCGTCTTCGATCATCACATCGAAATTACGCGCAATCGTGCCGGCCGGATCGGCGAGCATGACGTAATCGATCTTGCCGATAGCGGGCGACGCATCGTGCCAGGCCTTGTGCGTGACATGCTTGTCGGTCGAGACAGAGTAGATCTCGACGCCCAGCTTCTGGAACTCTGCGTAGCTGTCGGCCAGATCTTCGAGTTCGGTTGGGCAGACAAAGCTGAAATCGGCAGGATAAAAGAAAATGATGGACCATTTTCCTTTGAGGTCCTGATCGGTAACGGTAATGAATTTACCGCGACAATAAGCATCTGTCGAAAAGAAGTGGATGGATGAGTCTATTCTTGCCATGATCTTGTCTCCAGATTTCTTTGACTCAGGAAGAGCAAAATCACTCTGTCATGACGTATTGTTAAAGCAAAACAGATCGTTCTGATGTTTGTGATAGGGAAAACCGTTATACGTTCTGCAGACGCAGCACGTCCTTTTCAGCAAGGGGGGTGGGCGCCTGCCCGGCAAGGGCGACGAAAAAATCCCGCTCCCGCGTCACACGCCGGACAGATGCAAACGGCAAGTCAGTCAGTGCTGTCTGTCTGCTCATGAGAAGCCACCAGGAGTTTCGTTGCAAACCGGCTCGGTCGGTAGCCGGTCAGGCGGGTAAACACGGCGGAGAAAGCGCCGATGCTTTCATAACCGACACCAAGCGCGACATCCGTAACACGCTCGCCGAGGGCCAGTCTTCGTTGAGCCTCGATCATACGTAGTTTCTGAAGCCATGCGGCAAAGCCTGTACCGGTGTCCGCCCTGAAATGTCGCACGAAGGACCGAAGGGACATGCCCGCAAGCTCCGCCCATTCTGCCTGAGTGCGGTTGTCGTCAGGCGTTGCTTCCAGATGATCTGTCACACGCCGGAGGCGCAGGTCGGAGGGTATGACGAGAGCCGCTCTTGTCCGGGGCAAGGCGATCCACTCATCCCAGAAGGTTTCGGCCAGACGCGATGTCAGGGCGCTGACAGCCTTGCCCTGCGTCGTGCACGCCAGGCGTTCTGCCTGCGCGTTGAGGAGGGGGGTGCCTTCGGTCAGAAAGGGCGTATTTGGCAGAACGGCGCAGCGGGAAGGGTGGAGATAAAGCGTCCATCCTGCCATGGCGCCGTGAGAGCGTGCTTCATGAGGCAGATCGCGCGGGAGCCACAGTACCTGACCGGGTCCGACCGACCAGAACGCCCGCTCGGTATGAAACACCATGACGCCGCTTTCGATCCCGAAAATCTGTCCGTGTGTGTGGTGATGGCGGGGAGCGATGCGTCTTGTCTCCTGCGCGAGCGTTCCGCCGCCAAGCCAGAAGCGCGTATCGTTCGGAGCAGTACCGGGCAGAGAGAGGAATTCATTGGCGCACATGAGTCGATTAATGGCGCACAAACGCAAGAACGCCAAAGCCTGAGGCGTTAAAACCTTTTCTGGCGGGTCCCATTTGTGAATCAGGGGCCTTCGTCAGCAAAGGAGCTACGCCATGGAAATCGGATTTGTGGGATTGGGGGCCATGGGGCAGGCGATGGCCCGACGTCTGCTGGATGAGGGCCACAGCCTGACTGTGTGGAACCGCACGCGCAGCAAGGCCGACGGGCTGGCGGCGAAAGGGGCCGTTGTCGCGCAAAGCCCTGCTGAGGTGGCGCGACGCTCCGAGATCGTCTTTTCGATGCTGTTCGACGACGAGACGACCGAGCATGCGACATTTGGCCCGCAGGGGATCGCCGAAGGCTTGCGTGACGACGGGCTCCATATCTGTTGCAGTACGCTCTCGCTCGCCCAGGCAAGACGCTTGCGTGACGGTCACGGGGAGCGCGGGCAGAATTATGTCAGCGCTAACGTTCTGGGCCGCCCGCCCGCCGCCGAAGACGGATCTCTGTTCATCATCGCTGCCGGTTCCGTCGATCAGCTGGTCAGGGCAAAACCGCTTTTCGCTTCTCTGGGGCAGCGTGTTTTCGAGGCTGGTGCAGACCCGGTTCAGGCCAATCTGGTCAAGCTGTCGCTGAATTTCATGATCTATTCGACCATCGAGCAGATGGCCGAGGTCTTTACCGTCAATGAAAAGCTCGGCACTGACCCGCAGCTGCTTTTCGAGATCATGACGAACAGCTTCTATACGGCCCCTGTGCACAAGAACTACGGCAAGTTGATGGTCGAGCAGGAATACGACCATCCGGGCGCACCGGTCACGCTGGGGTTGAAGGACGTGGAGATGTTTCTCGATGCTGGGGGCGAGCAGGGCGTCGCCTTGCCTTTTGCCTCGGTCATGCGCGACAGGCTGATCAGCGCCATCAGCGCGGGCGACGCAGAGCGCGATTTTGTCGTGCTTCAGGAGCGTGTGCGTCAGGAGGCCGGTCTCAAGCCGCGCTGAGAGCGCTCAGCCATGATGCCATGCGGCCCCGGTATAGAAGAACCGGCCCATACCGATGGTGAAGATCAGACAGCCATAAAGACTATGTTCGAGGCAGGAGAGGCGCAGCGAGCGGTGACGCTCATAGTCCAGCGCGAAAAGCGCCCCTCCCGCCGTTGTCAGAACGATGGCGATCCAGTTCAGAAAGATCACATGCGCAAAGCCGAACGCAGCGGCGCTGGTCATGATACGCGCTGAAGCCGTGTCGAGCAGCAGGCGATAACGCCTGAAGAGAAAGGCGCGATACAGCATCTCCTGAGGCCATACGGAAAGCAGAGGGTAGAGGAGCAGGATGAGAAGCCAGAAACCTGGTTTATTGCGCGGTAGCTCAAGGAAATATGCGGGCCATAGCCACCAGGCGCCTACGGTGAGCAGCGGGGCAAAAACGGCGAATCGCAGGAAGATCGCCCTGATTTCGCGGCGCGGCTGATGCGGGTTGGGAAGCTGGTGGCGGAGGGTAAGGAACGCGAGCAGCGCCCCGACCATAGTGTGGCGAAGAGAATGAAGGGGCGCCTGATCTCGAGGATGAGAAGCGGCCCACCGCAGAAAAGAGTCAGCATTTCGAGGCGGAGATAGAGACGCTTCATCATAGGCTGGGGACCAGGGTTCTTCCAGTGGCCGACAGCGAGAAATAAGGGCGTCCAGCTTTAAGCAGACGCCCTTTACTCATCTCATTCGGTCACGCGGTCGCGGAGCGAAATACCTTCGTCCTGCTTGCGGCGCAGCTCGACTTCCGCCGCCATGGCTTTTTGCAGCTTCTCGAAGGCGCGTGCCTCGATCTGGCGGATCCGCTCGCGCGACACGCCATATTCATGAGAAAGCTCTTCGAGAGTCGACGGGTCGTCCTTGAGGCGGCGCTCGGTCAGGATATGACGCTCGCGCTCGTTGAGCGACTTCATCGCCTCGGTCAGGAGCGCCTGACGGCCGCTCATTTCCTCGGCTTCGCCCAGCGTGGTCTCCTGGCTCTCCTGATCGTCAACCAGCCAGTCCTGCCACTCACCTTCGCTGTCGCTGCGCAGCGGGGCATTCAGGCTGTGATCGGGTGCCGAGAGACGCTGGTTCATTGAGACCACGTCCTGCTCGGGTACACCGAGCGTGGTGGCAATCTTGTCGACCTGCTCCGGTTTGAGATCGCCGTCATCAATGGCCTGCATCTGCCTTTGAGGCGACGCAGGTTGAAGAACAGCTTTTTCTGCGAAGCGGTGGTGCCCATTTTCACCAGCGACCAGCTATGCAGGATATACTCTTGCATCGCTGCACGGATCCACCACATAGCGTATGTGGCAAGACGGAAGCCACGATCGGGGTCGAAGCGTTTGACCGCCTGCATCATGCCGATATTGCCTTCGCTGATCAGTTCGTTCAGCGGCAGGCCGTAGCCACGATAGCCCATGGCGATCTTAGCGACGAGGCGGAGGTGAGAGGTGACGAGCTTGTGGGCTGCGGCATCTTCTTCACGGTCACGCCAACGGCGGGCAAGTTCGACCTCTTCCTGTGGGCTCAGGATAGGGAATTTACGGATTTCCTGAAGATAGCGGGTGAGATTGCTTTCAGGACCAAGGGACAAAACGGCGGAAGAGGCCATTGGGCTGCAACTCCTTTCGCCCGGTGCAGTGAGGAACATTAACTACGGCATGTGGCCGTCAGAGTTCCCTTCACCGGGTGACGCTGGGTTAGGGAAGGATTTTCGTCCCCGCACGGCACCCTCTGCATGAGCGATGCCAGACGGTACGTCCATTCCGGCGGCGCGTCACTTCGTCGGATTGACTAAGAGCAGATCATACCGCGTTTTTGCTGTCAAGAAAACGTACTACATTACTCCTAATTAACCCCCACGCAGGGTTCGTAGCAGAATCTGGAAATCTTCAGGTGGCTCGGAGGTGAAAAGCAGCGTCTCTTTCGTGCGCGGATGGGTAAACCCCAGACGCGCCGCGTGCAGGGCCTGACGCGGAAAATCGAGCGCCGCCCTTCGCCCGGTTTCGCGTAAACCTCTTGCCGCGGCAGGGATGCGCCGCAGATAGACCGGATCGCCCAGAAGCGGGTGTCCCGCCTGAGAGAGGTGGACCCTGATCTGATGGGTACGCCCAGTGGCGAGCTTACAGCTTATGAGGCTTACCGAGGCATCGAACGCCTCGAGGCAGCGCACATGGTCAGGGCGTGCTTGCCGCCCTGGGTTACGACCGTCATGCGCTTGCGATCACGCTTGTCGCGCCCGATGGCGCCGTCATAGCTGATTGTCGAGGGCAGCAATCCCCAGGCAAGCGCCAGATAGGAGCGATCGATATCACGCGCCGCGAAGGCTTCTGACAGGGCATTATGGGCCATGGGTGTCTTGGCCACGACCATCAGTCCTGACGTATCCTTGTCGAGGCGATGGACGATTCCCGGTCGCTTTTCGCCCCCGATTCCTTCGAGGTCTTCGCCGCAATGGCCGAGCAGCGCATTGACCAGCGTGCCGGTTTCGTTACCCGGCGCCGGATGCACCACCAGCCCGGCAGGCTTGTCGAGTACGATCAGATCCCGATCTTCGAAAATGATCGGCAGCGCGAGGTCTTCTGCCTGCGGGCGGGCGGGGGTGGCGGGCGGGACGATCAGG
>NZ_BAKW01000013.1 GCF_000614545.1 Asaia platycodi JCM 25414
AGATGGCCGCCAGACCTGACCGCTTCGATGCGCTTTGCCAGCCCCGTCGCATCATCCGTCTCGACAAACACGCCGCAAACCGTCGCGTCACCCTCTGCGGGTTGCAGGCGCTCTCCCGGAAGCTTGCGCACGAAGCGATAGAGCGAGGCTTCCTTCCCCATACCGATCACACTGTCATAATCGCCGCACATACCGGCATCGGTCTGATAAGCCGTCCCCTTGGAAAGGATACGATAATCGGCGGTCGGCACATGGGTATGGGTGCCCACGACAAGCGACACCTTGCCATCGAGGTAATGACCGAACGCCATCTTCTCGCTACCCGTCTCTGCATGCAGATCGACAATGATCGCATGGGCCGTCATGCCGAGCTTATGACGCGACAGGAACTCGCTCACCGCACGGAACGGGTCATCGAGCGGGTCCATGAACAAGCGACCCATGACGTTGATCACAAGCACCTTGCGCCCATTGGGCAGGACGATGACATAAGCCCCCTGTCCCGGGGTGCCCGGCGGAAAATTCAACGGACGTATGATACGCGGCTCGGAGTTGATATCGCGAAGCAGCTCTTTCTTGTCCCAGGCATGATTCCCGAGGGTGATGACATCCACCCCGGCCTTGAACAGATCGGTCGCAATGGCGGCAGAAAGACCAAAGCCGTGGGAGGCATTTTCACCGTTCACCACCACGACATCGAGCTTCAGCGCCTCACGCCATTCGGGCAAACGCGCCATGACGGCCTCGCGGCCCGAGCGACCGACGATATCTCCAAGAAAAAGTAGTCTCACTCTGCTCCGCCTTTCCCGGCCTGTCCTGCAGGATTTCTTTTTCAGTCACAATCCAGTCGAGAGGCTCGTCATAGGCGCCAAGGGGCACCTGCGCCACTTCCTGCCATGCAAAAGCGAAGCCGATCGACCGACAGCGCAGTGCTGCAAGCGTGCGATCGTAATAGCCGCCGCCATAGCCAAGACGATTGCCTGAGCGATCAAAAGCCAGAAGCGGCACCAGCACCATGTCGGGCCGATCGACCGCACCATCCGGGTGCATGGTCCCGAACCGGCCCGGCAGCATCGCTCTATCGGGTTTCCAGCGTCTGAAAACGAGAGGCTGCCCTTTGGGCGTGGTTTCCGGCAACAGCACGTGTCGCCCAGCCCCGGCCAGGAGGACGCAGAGCGGTCGCAGATCGGCCTCGCCGGGCAAGGGCCAGACACAACCGATTTTCTTCATGAGGGGATTGCCCAGAACCATCGAGGCAAGAGACCTGATCAGTTCCGTCTGAGCTTGCGGAGATACGAAATTTTCAATCCTGCGCCGGCGCATCACCTGACGCAGAGCCTGCTTCTGCTGATCGCTATTCATGTGTGGAACCACCCTGGCCGTCGGTCTTTCAGCCCTCCCGGACCTGCTCACGCAGGTGGGTGCCAGATATCATGACCACGATCACGACAGCGCCAGCTCCCTAAGGAAGTGCTTATCGGCCCAGGGTTGAGTTGCCTGACGTACCGGGCAGTCCCACACCACACTAACTAGGCACTCTCCAGCTCGGCTGCAATGCCTTCGGCCCTTTCGGCCAACAAATTAAGCTTCTGCTCTCGCGCCTCGTTCTCAACGATCAGCCTATCGGCACGCTGAACGCGCTCACTGGTCGTGCTGGGCAGAATTTCCTTGGCCAGATCATGCAGTTCATCAGCCATCAGAAGAGACGCCATGACCAGCGTCCAGGCTTCGCCGCCCTGCGTGCCCAGACCACGCACCCGCTCGATGCGGCGCTCGACCTGTCTGGCCAGATCCTGAAGATAGCGCTCCTCGCCATCCTGACAGCCGATAGTATAGGAATATCCGTTGAGACGTACCGTGATCTGGGCCATGGTCTATGCCTCTTCCTCATTATCGAGACGATCGATCAGGTCGCGCACACGCAGACGCAGCGCTTCTATGTTCGCTGCAAGGGGCTGCCAGTCTACGCTCTCAGGAGTGGCTGGCTTGTGCGCGTGGTGCAGGGCGTAGGCGATACGATCCAACGCCTCTTCGATCCGATCTTCAGGTCTTGCAGAACTGCTTGCACTCTCGATCTGATCCGTCAAAACACCCTCATCATCCACATACGCTTTCTGCTGTTCTATGGAAGCCTGTAACGCGCCGCGAGGTCAAGCATGAAGCCGGAGCAGACTCTCCCCCAGAAGATCATCGCCCTGTATGATGCATCGCTTCTCGATCACCTGCCGGCCTCTGGATCAGCCATTCCCTATGCCATCATACCGGCGCAGGGACTCGGGCGTATCATGGGCTTTCCCTGGTGGCGGGCTCTGACAGACCCGCTTGGCATCCCTGCCATTTTCGACGCCGATGACGCGCCTGCCCTCGCCGCCTCGGCACTGAGAGGTGGCGCGCAATGGGTCGTCTACACGCAAACGGGTCCGACGCTGGAAACGCTGCTCGCTCTCGCCACGATCTGTAACGGTCACGTTTTGACAAGCCGCCCCGACGCCCTCACTCTTGGCAGACCGCCCTATAACGCCTACCGCATTGGGCAGCTTTCACAGTATCTGGCGCGCGAAAGCTGAGCGCCCCTTCTGACGGATCTTGCCCATGCTGCCCTGCGAACTTTACCTGGTCACGATGCCGGATTTCGACCCGTCGCGTGAATTGGCTGATCTGGCGAAGGTTCTGTCGCGCTGGACACCTGCCGCGCTACGCCTCAGCACCACCGACGAAACGCGCGCCCGAAGCTGCGTCAATGCGATACGCGATACGGTCCACGCTCACGGCACGGCATTGATCCTGACAGATCTGCCTGCGCTTGCGCATGAGCTCGGCTGCGACGGCGTGCATCTCACCAGCAGCCCCGCCCAATGCCTGACCGCAAGAGAAGAGCTCGGGCGCGATCTGCAACTGGGCGTGTTCTGCGGGACGAGTCGCGATGATGCCATGAGTGCCGGCGAACTCGGCGCCGATTATATCTCGATCGCCCCCAACGCGCCCGATCTGGTCGCCTGGTGGTCTCAGATGATGGAACTGCCCATCATCGCCGAAGATATCGAGACCGAGGAACAAGCATTGGCCATGATCAAGGCCAATGCCGATTTCCTCGCCGTTCCCCTGAGCTTTGTCGACGCCGACGAAGCCGGGGCACGCCTGACCGCTATTATCAGCCGCGCGGCGGAAGAATTTCCTGGGTAATGTAGAGGGTACCGTTGGATTGCGGCGCTCCGTTCAGCCAGAGCTTCACGACACCGCCCGTCGCATTCATCAGAACAAACTGGCCGCCTGCGCTATCTCGCTGGACCGTCAGCATATCGCCTGACAGTGTCTTCAATCCGATTCTATCGGATTTGAGTTTGGTCATCGCCTTGTTCAAGGCTTTAGGCGACCAGTTGCCCCGCACGATCGTGAAGCCGAGAAGCCGCTTGAGAAGCGCCGCATTCTGCGGAGCCATCAGCCCGCCCGGCACCTGGGCCGCATAACGCTCGAACGGCTCATTGGGCAACGCGAAGACGGTATAAGGCCCGTTGCGCCCCAGCCGCGGGAACATTCCCGTCTCACGCATGGCCTGACGATAATCCGCCAGTTCGAGAGAACCCGAGATATTTTCGATCAACGGGCGATCCGCAAACGAGAAAGTCGGCGGCTCTTCGTAAGCCACCGGGCTGGAGGTCTCCGTTCTGGTCGAGGCGTGATACATGTGGGCGCTACTCACGGCAGGCATCTGCACCGCCGCGAGCGAACTTGTTTGCGGGAACGGATCCTGCCGCGCACGGCTCTCACACCCGGCGAGTGCGAGAGCGGCGCAGAAACAGCCGAGAACTGTCGTTCTTCTTCTTGTTGTTGAAGTCAGTTTCATAAGACTCAGCACCCATCTCCGCGCATGGTCCAACCGACGACGCGGCTGTTGGTCAGCTCGAACGTGGTCTGGCAGGTCGTATTGTAATAGCTGGGCGGGAAACCGCCAAAGCCACCGCCCCAACCTCCATAGCCACCCCATCCACCATAACCGCCGTAACCGCCATAGCCACCCCATGGGCCGCCGCCCCAACCCCAACCCCAGCCACCACCTGTGCCAGGGGAGTAATTGGTCTCGTTATCGATATAGGCCAGGAAGTCATGACCGCTGGCTGATAGGTGCGGTCGGCACGCCGAAAGTGCGCAATACGTCCACATCGGCCTTGCCGATCATCGAATCCAGCACCTTGCGCTGCTGAACCGTAGGGACATCGCATGCTGACAATGTCAGCAGAGCGGCACATGAGAGGAAAACTGTCTTCTTCATCATCCTGAAACCCTTTCCGAAGCTGAAGCCGCCTGCCGGATCAGTTCGAAGCTGGCGCCACTCTAGGCAATAGAAACGACTTTGCCCCCAGAAAAGGTTCATGGCTATCCGAAGGTTTAAGAAAACCACATAATGTCACAGAGTCTCGGGGCGCCAACTGCCAGCATGACGAGCCGGTCAAAGCCCAGCGCGATCCCGCTGCACGGCGGTAGCGCCTGCAAATCGGCTAGAAATGCTTCGTCGAGCGGCCAGTCCTGATCAGGCGCCAATACGAGACGACGCGCCCGATCTTCAGCAAAGCGCGCGCGCTGCTCCACCGGATCTGTCAGTTCCTCAAACGCATTCGCAAGTTCGATCCCTGCCGCATAGAGTTCGAATCGCAATGCGACGCGCGGATCTTCAGGATCACGTCGCGACAAGGCGGCCTGTGCTGCGGGCCAATGAGTCAGAAATGTCGGGCGCTCACGCCCGATCTCAGGCTCGATCCGCTCAAGCAGAAGACGAAAGAACAAATCCTCCCATTCTTCCCCCGTCCTCAGGACAGTCCCGGCTTCCTGCGCCAGACGCGCGGCATCATTGCCGATCGCCAGCAGATCCACCCCGACATGACGGGCAAAGGCCTCTGCCATGGTCAGGCGCTCGAAAGGCGCCGCAAAATCGAGCGTGGTGTCGCCATAAGTCAGGCTCGGCGGCAAAAGCGTCCCCACCAAGCTTCCGTCTCATCCATCAGGGAGTCCAGCCCAGCACCGGGTCGATACCATTCGAGCATGGTGAATTCAGGGGCATGAAGGGCGCTCTGCTCGCCATTCCGCCAGACACGGGCGAGCTGGTAAACCGGCAGCCGGATGCTGCCACGATGCGCTTCATGGCGAATTCGGGGCTCGTATGCAGAAACCGCGTCTCACGCGTGCCATCGGGCCGCTCAAGCTCGGTGCGAAAACAGCGCAGATGCACCTCTTCACCCGGCGTCGGCACGGCATAGGGCGTCTCGACCTCCAGATACCCGCGCGTATCGAAAAAGGCCCTGACTCCTCGCTGCAACAGCGCACGACGTTGCAGCAGGGGCACCCTGTCGGAAATAGCCGTGCGACGGGTCATGAAATGCGCTCTCCGGTTGCGAAAACTGAGGGGATTGCAGTACAGCCGCCTCATGGCAGAAAAGGTCAATCCCCCAACATTGCGCAACGTGGCGCAACTCGTCGCGCATGGGCTCGTGCCTCAGGAGCAGAGCGCTGCGCTCGAAGACGTCGCACGGGAATTCGCAACGGCCGTTCCGGCAGCGTTTCTTTCGCTGATCGCCCATCCTGACGACCCTATCGGTCGCCAGGTTATCCCTAGCGCCGCCGAGCTTCAGACTGCCCCCTGGGAAATGCAGGATCCGATCGGCGATGATGCCCTCTCACCCGTACCGGGCATCGTGCATCGCTATCAGGACCGCGCCCTTCTCAAGCCGCTTCTGGTCTGCCCCCTCTATTGCCGTTTCTGCTTCCGGCGTGAGCATGTCGGCCCTGATGGGGGTCTGCTCTCCGACGAGGCTCTGGCAAAGGCACTTCTCTGGATTGCCGAACACCCGGCGATCAGCGAAATCATCCTGACCGGCGGCGATCCGCTGATGCTGAGCCCAAGCGCCTTAAACACATCATCGACGCGCTTTCCGCCATCCCGCATATCCAGACCATACGCATTCATAGCCGCGTGCCGGTGGCCGATCCTGCACGCATCACCCCAGCCCTGCTCGATGCGCTTGAGACGGATCGCGCCATGTGGGTCGTGCTGCATGCCAATCACGCCAGCGAACTGACCCAGAAAGCCCGCGAGGCTTTGCGACGGATTCAAAGTCGGGCCATCCCTGTTCTCAGTCAGTCGGTCCTCCTGCGCGGGGTGAACGATACCGAAGAGGCGCTCGAAGCCCTGTTACGGGCTTTCGTGACCTCACGAATCAAGCCCTATTATCTGCATCAGCTCGACCCGGCCCCCGGTACGGCGCATTTCCACGTGCCTATCGATGAAGGACGCGCCTTGCTGGCAAAACTGCGCGGCAGAGTGACCGGGCTGGCCTGGCCGACCTATGTTCTCGACATACCGGGCGGCGCCGGCAAAGTGCCGCTGGGGCCGGATTATTATCGCCCCGACACCCATCCGGGCGTGGTGCGCGACCCCTATGGCTCACCCCATCGCCTCGACGAACCGCGTCCGGAACGCGCCCCTTCAGAGGGGTGAATCGCCCGACATCATCTCGCGCAGGAAACGCTTCATGACCTGCATGGTCAAACGGCGCAGTTTGGGCGAGACATGATAAGGCTCGGCCTGCGGATCGGGCAGCTTCGTAATCGTCTCGCGCATCGAAGCTGGCAGGGTCGGAAACGGATCGACCCCCGTCACCCGTATCAGGGACGCAACCGGCACCTGCGTGCAGCTCGGCGTGAGCGTGTTCTTGCAGACATAGACCGACAGCGCCTTGCGTCGCGGGAGATAGACCGCTTTCCAGATCGAACTCGGCACCGGTAGCGCATTGGCGCCGATCACAGCCGGGGAAGCAAGGTGATAGGCAGGCCCTGTCACCACGTAGGCCTCACCCTCGGTCAATACGAGTTCGCGCACCTGCTTCTCAATACCGGCCCAGAGCCCCCGGTTCAGATCGGGCGATTGAGGCACCATATTGGCAAGAGAAAAGCTCTCCTGCTGCGCGGCTCGGCTCGGCGCATCGCCACTCGGCGCCATATGTCCGCGATCGAAACCTGAGCGTTGATAATCGGCAAGCTGCGCCCGATCCGCTTCGGGCTGGCGGCTCTCTTCGTGAAACACGCCCTGGCGCAGCTCATGCTGGGCCGAGCGTATCGCATCACGTGTCAGATGTTCTGCCGCCCAGACCGGCTCACGCGTCACACCTGAAGCCATGACGGCAAAATCGGAATTGCAGAGAAGCGTGTCACGCTGCATCGGCGCGGGAGCCGAGAGGCCGGGGGCCACACCGTCGAGAAAAAGCTGAGGACACTCAGCCGCAAGAACGGGGCGACAGAAAAGGAGGAAGCAGACAACAGGAAATGCGCGCAGGTTCATCACGCGCTCTTATCCTCACAGTCAAAAGCAAACAACCGGATGGACAGCCCCTTGGCGGCGCATCGGGCACTGGCCCCCTCTCCGGATCAGCCTTCTCCTCCCCCGACAGGCTCTCGGACTCCATCTCGCTTGCTCTTGAGCGCCTGCTTCGTTAGAAACCCGCCTTTCACGGCGGCACAGACCCGTCGTATTCACATCACGATTCCCGGGATCTTTCTTCCATGAAGCAGCAGGCAAACCTGATTCGCGCCGGACAGGTTATTGAGCATGACGGTCGTCGCTGGACGGTTCTCAAGCAGCAGATCATCACGCCGGGCAAGGGCGGTGCGTTCATTCAGGTTGAAATGCGCGACCTCAACACGGGCAACAAGACCAACGAACGCTGGCGTACGGCTGACACGGTCGAACGCCTGATGACGGAAGACAAGGACTACAACTATTCCTACACGGACGGCGACAACATCGTCCTGATGGACCCGGAAACCTTCGAGCAGGTCATGCTGCACAAGGATATCTTCGGCGATCAGCTGCCCTTCCTGCAGGACAATATGGAATTGAGCGTGAAGCTGGTGGAAAGCGACCCTGTCGGTGTTTCGCTGCCGCCGAACGTGACGCTCGAAATCACCGAAGCCGACCCGGTGGTCAAGGGCCAGACGGCAAGCTCGTCCTACAAGCCTGCCATGCTGTCCAATGGCGTCAAGACCATGGTACCGCCCTTCATCGAAGCTGGCGAGCGCGTCGTTGTCCGCACGGATGACGCCTCCTATGTCGAGCGCGCCAAGTAATCTTGCCTATCGGGGCGCATGAGGTTGACCCTCGCGCCCCTTCACGGAACCGGCGCAACCCGGTTCCGTTCCGACCGACACCCCCTGCTCTTTCAAAATCTTTCATCAGGATTATCGCCATGCGCCTCTCGCCGCATATGACCGTCATGCAGAATGCTGCGCAAAAGGCAGCCAAACGCCTCCTGCGCGATTTCGCGGAGGTCGAGCAGCTTCAGGTCAGCATCAAGGGGCCGGGCGACTTCGTCTCGCAGGCCGATCTGCGTGCCGAACAGACAATCCGTGATGAACTGGCGCGCGCGCGCCCCGGCTATGCCTTCCTGATGGAAGAAAGCGGCAGTTCGGGTGGCGATAACTGGACCTGGCGCTGGATCGTCGATCCGCTCGACGGCACCTCGAACTTCCTGCACGGCATTCCGCAATGGGCCATATCGATCGCGCTCCAGCGCCGTCACCCCGACGGCTCGACCGAAATCGCCGCAGCGATGGTCTATAACCCGGCCGCAAACGAGATGTTCTGGGCCGAGAAGGGCGTCGGTGCCTTCCTCAACGAGCGTCGCATCCGCGTTTCCGCCCGTCGTGACCTTTCGGAATCCCTGATCGCGACAGGCATTCCCTTCGCCAAGACCCCTGCCGATCGTCGCCTGCCTTTCGGTCGCACCCTTGCAGCCCTCATGCCGCATGTCGCGGGCTTCCGTCGTTTCGGCGCTGCGGCCCTCGATCTCGCATGGGTCGCAGCAGGTCGCTATGAGGCATTCTGGGAAATCGGCCTCAAGCTGGGATTGCGCTGCCGGTCTTCTGATCGTGCGTGAGGCAGGTGGTTATGTGACCGACCCGGAAGGCTGGAAATCACCGATCTCGATAATGACGTGACGCTGATCGCAGGTAACGGCAATCTGCATGGGCAAATCCGCAAGATCGTTCTCGACGCCCTGACCCGCAAGGCCTGAGGCCAAAAGCAAATAACAAGGCAGGCCCCTCGCAAGCAGAAGCCTGTCCATAAAAAAAATACCTGTGAAGGGAACCCGAAGCGCAGAGGCTTCATTCCCCATTGCCCGAGCAGGGGCAGCACGATTAGGATCGCCCGGTCATGAAACGGCCGATCCTTCTCTCCCTCCTGTGCTCGGCCGGTCTTCCGGCCGTCCTGCTGACCTCCCTGCCCGCAGTGGCACAGGTCACCTCCAACGACGACGCGTTGCCTGCCGCCGCGCCCGCCAGGCCGGAGGCTGCAAAAAAAGCTCCGCCCAGCAAGACACGCGCAGAAAACTCAAGGCGTGCCACGCCTCATGAGGCGCCCACGCACAAAAACTCCCCCGACAACGCCTCAAACAAGCAAACTCAGGCTGTACCCCCGCACGCGCCTGCGGCACAGCGTGTCGGTGCCCCGCCTGATGTGCCTGCCTCGCCGCCACGGCCTGTGGTCATAGCGCCACCTGGCGTCAAAGTGCCGACCCATCCTCCCGTCCCCCCCGAGGAGATCAAGCCCGACCCGAAAGCCGAGGGCAAGGTCGAGGCTGGCCCCAAGGGGCTGCGCGTCCTCTTTGGCGCCAATAGCAGCGGCATGAGCCAGCCCATGATCGACGCGGTCAGGGATGAGGCCAGAAAACTCGCCAAACAGCCGACTTTGCGTGTCACGCTCTGGGCCTCGGCGAGCGGCTCGACCGAAGATCTCTCGACGCCGAGACGCATCGCACTGGCACGGGCCCTCGCCGTGCGCTCGCTCCTGATTCGCGAAGGCGTAGCCACGACGCGAATCTACCCGCGCGCAACCGGGCTGGCTCCTGCAGGCCAGACCCCGCCCGATCGTCTCGATATCATCGCTGAAGGCAGCGTCGCTGCACCGATTTCAGAAGCCCAGTTCGGAACCGCCCCGAGGACATCCACGCCATGACCCGCCCGACGCTCTATCTTTTGCGCATGGGGATCTTCCTGATCCTTGTCGCTGCCGTTGCTGCGCTGCTGAGCAAGACGCTCTACGCTGCCTTTTTCGCCAACCCGGCACTCGACGGCCTGATTCTGGGAGTGCTGATTATCGGCATTCTCTGGAATCTGCGCACCGTTCTGCGACTAATGCCTGAGGTGAAATGGGTCGATCAGCTTCGCGTCAACCGCACTGGTCTGGCCCAGCCCGCTCCGCCTCGCCTGCTTGGCGCGTTGGCCCGCAATCTGGCGGCACGCACGTCGACAGGGCGTCTGAGTCTGTCGCATCAATCGGCTCAGGCCACGCTCGACAGCCTGTCGGGTCGTCTGGACGAATCGCGTGACATTTCGCGCTACATGACCAGTCTGCTCATCTATCTCGGCTTGCTTGGCACATTTTACGGCCTGCTTCTGACCGTCAGTTCCATCGCAGGCGTTATCGGTGGCATGAGCGTCGGCGACGGCAATCTCGACGCCATGTTCGGCCAACTGAAATCAGGTCTTGCCGAACCCCTCAAGGGCATGTCCACGGCATTCTCGGGCTCAATGTTCGGTCTCGCCGGAGCACTGATCCTCGGTTTTCTCGACCTCAACGCCGGTCAGGCCCAGAACCGCTTCTTCAACGAAGTCGAGGAATGGCTGGTCGGCATTACCAAGCAGGGCGGCACGCTGATCGAAGGCGGCGATGCCTCTGTGCCCGCTTATGTTCAGGCCTTGCTTGAACAGACGGCTGAAAATCTCGAAACGCTGCAAAACGTCGTGTCGCGCAGCGAAGAGAGCCGCATGCAGCAGCTTCAGGTCATGGACGGCCTGCAGGAGCGCCTCAAGGCCATGACGGATCTGCTCCAGTCCAATCAGAAGATGATGAACCGTGTGGCAGAAGGTCAGGCGCTGCTCGGCCCGTTTCTCAAACATGTCGGTGAGGCAGCCACACCTGGCACAGCCGCTTTCAACGATGCGAAAGATAGCCGCGAGCAGTTCGGTCGCATCGAGGGACATATCGTGCGCCTGATCGACGAGCTGCATAGCGGGCGCGCCCAGATGGCGGGCGAAATCCGCAACGATCTGCGTGTCTTGGCACGAACCATCGCCGCGACAAGCCCCAACGGCGCGGCTGCCATTCCTCCGGCAGCACAGTAAGGCGAGGCGACTCCCATGGCACGACGCTCCCGACGCAGTTCTCACGGTGGTGAACTCAATGCCTGGCCCGGCTATGTGGATGCGCTCTCCACGCTGCTGATGGTCGTGACATTCGTTTTGCTGGTTTTCGTACTCGGGCAGCAATTCCTGTCCGTGGCGCTCAGCAAGCGCACGCACTCACTGGACGAATTGCGCCAGCAACTGACGGCCTTGCAGCACACGCTGTCGATGACCGAAGACAAGAACACCCAGCTCAACGCGATGGTCGCCAGCCTGACGACCGATCGTGACAGTGCCAAGCGTCAGGCCGATGTCCTGACCCAGCAACTCGCTACGCTCAACGGCACCATTGCCGAAAAGGAACAGGCTCTGGCTGCCGCCGGTCAGGCCACGCAATCCGATCAGGCCAGCATCGCCCAGCTCAAATCGCAGCTTGAGCAGCTCAACCAGCAGCTTCTCGCCATCGGTCAGGCGCTGGACATCGCCAAAAAGGATGTAACGGCGCGCGATCAGCAGATCACCGATCTGGGCAACAAGCTCAATGTCGCGCTCGCCGACAAGGTGAACCAGCTCAAGCGCTATCGCTCCGAATTCTTCGGCAGACTGCAGGATATTCTGAAGAACCAGAAGGGGGTCGAAATCGTCGGCGACCGCTTCGTCTTCCAGAGCTCCATTCTCTTCCCGCAAGGCAGCGCCGATCTGACACCGGAAGGCGAAAAAGAGATCGCGGCGCTGGCCCATACCTTCAAGCAGGTTTCGAGCCAGATCCCCAAGGATATTCCCTGGATCCTGCGTATCGACGGCCATGCCGACAAGCAGCCGATCCATACCGCTTTCCCCAGCAACTGGGAGCTGTCGAGCGCCCGCGCCATCACGGTGGTGAAAGTTCTGGTCAAGGAAGGCGTCGATCCGCATCATCTCGCGGCAACCGGCTTCTCCGATTACCAGCCCCTCGATCAGGGCAATACGGCAGCAGCATTCGCTCGCAACCGACGCATCGAATTCCGCCTGACGGATCGCTGATCAGACACCTCAACGCGCCTTCGAAACATTGGGGAGAAATCGCATCCTGCCGGTTTCTCCCCAATGACAAGAACGGCGCAATCGCTTATGTATCGCGCCATGACCGGCACGCCCCTCTCCCAGATCCGCAATTTCTCGATCATCGCGCATATCGACCATGGAAAGTCCACGTTGGCTGACCGGTTGATCCAGGCCTGCGGTGCGCTCACAGCCCGTGAGATGAAAGAGCAGGTTCTGGACAATATGGAGCTGGAGCAGGAACGCGGTATCACCATCAAGGCGCAGACCGTGCGCCTGACCTATCCTGCCAAGGATGGCAAAACCTATACCCTGAATCTCATGGACACGCCGGGCCATGTCGACTTCGCCTATGAGGTCAGCCGCAGCCTCGCCGCCTGCGAAGGGTCCATTCTGGTCGTCGATGCCTCGCAGGGCGTCGAGGCACAGACCTTGGCCAATGTCTATCAGGCCATCGACGCCAATCACGAGATCGTCCCGGTTCTCAACAAGGTCGATCTACCTGCCGCCGATGTAGAGCGTGTCCGCACCCAGATCGAAGAAGTGGTCGGCATCCCGGCCGATGACGCCGTCGAGGTCTCGGCCAAGACCGGACTGAACATCGAAGGCGTGCTCGAAGCCCTCGTGACACGCCTGCCTCCGCCAAAGGGCGACGCAACCAAGCCGCTTCAGGCTCTGCTGGTCGATAGCTGGTACGACCCCTATCTCGGCGTGATCATTCTCGTGCGCATCATGGAAGGCACGCTCAAGCGCGGCGACAAGATCCGCATGATGCAGGCAGGCTCGACCTATCACGTCGATCAGGTCGGCGTATTCCTGCCCAAGATGACAGCAGTCGAGTCCCTCGGGCCTGGCGAGATGGGCTATATCAACGCCGCCATCAAGACCGTGGCTGACGTGGCCGTTGGTGATACCGTCACCCTCGACCGTACCCCTGCCGCCAAGCCGCTGGCCGGATTCAAGCCTTCCATTCCCGTAGTGTGGTGCGGTCTCTTCCCCATCGACGCTGATGATTTCGAGAAGCTGCGCGACTCGCTCGCCAAGCTGCGCCTGAACGATGCCTCTTTCCATTTCGAGGCCGAGACTTCAGCAGCGCTAGGCTTCGGTTTCCGTTGCGGCTTCCTCGGTCTGCTGCATCTGGAGATTATTCAGGAGCGCCTGTCGCGCGAGTTCAATCTCGATCTGATCGCGACTGCCCCGTCTGTCGTCTACAAGATGCATCTGACCAATGGCACGCAGGAAGATCTGCATAATCCTGCCGACATGCCCGACCCCGGCAAGATCGAGAAGATCGAAGAGCCCTGGATCAAGGCGACGATTCTGGTTCAGGACGAATATCTCGGCAGCGTGTTGACCCTGTGCAGCGAACGACGCGGCATCCAGATGGACCTGACCTATGTCGGCAACCGCGCCATGGCCGTCTATCGCCTGCCCCTCAACGAAGTGGTGTTCGATTTCTACGATCGTCTGAAATCGCTGACACGCGGCTATGCCAGTTTCGACTACCAGATCGACGGCTATGAAGAGAGCGACCTCGTGCGCATCTCGATTCTGGTCAATCAGGAGCCTGTCGATGCCCTCTCCTTCGTGGCGCATCGCACGGTTGCCGAAACACGCGGACGCGCCATTTGCGGCAAGCTCAAGGATCTGATCCCGCGCCAGCTCTTCAAGATCGCCATTCAGGCCTCAATCGGCTCACGCATCATTGCGCGTGAAACGCTGGGCGCTCTCTCGAAAGACGTAACGGCCAAATGTTATGGCGGCGATATTTCGCGCAAGCGCAAGCTTCTGGAAAAGCAGAAGGAAGGCAAGAAGCGCATGCGTCAGTTCGGCAAGGTGGAAATCCCCCAGAGCGCCTTCCTCGCCGCGCTGAAAATGGACTGATCGGTTGCCCTGACGGCCCTGAGCGGGCCGAGGCGAAGAAACAAGAAGAGAGAGAAGGAATCCTCCGATATGGCCTCTGCCGCTGCCGTTCTTTTCGTCCAGAATGACGCTGACGATATCGGCTGGTGGATGGCCTATCACCTCGCGCTCGGCTTCGATGCGCTGATCATCATCGACGATCACTCAATCGACGGCACATGGGAAATAATCCAGAGCGCCACCGGCTCTATCCGATAGAGGCGCAGCGCGCGGTCGAAAACAATGGAACACTCTATGCCGAACGTCGCTCCGAGGCGTTTGCTCAGGCCATCGCCACCTGCCGCTCGCGCTTCGACTGGGTGATCTGCCTTGAAAGCGACGAATACGTCTATCCCGAGACGGAAAACACAATCGGCACCTATCTCGATCGTTTTCCAGATGCTGATGCCATAACGCTGCACTGGTCGATTTTCGGCTCGAATGGACATGTTGCCCGGACTGCCCAGCCCCCGATTGCCGCCTATACCCGCCGTGCACCGCTCGACTTCGCCGATCACACGCTAGGCAAGCTGTTCGTGCGACCGTCGGCGGTTCAGAACCACGTGCTTGATGGCTGCCATTTCATCCTTGATGAGAGCCGCCACATCACCGCTTCGGGCCAGCTCTTCGATGCGGCCTCGCCTCCGGGCTGGGATGGGGCCCGCATCCTGCATTATGTCGCGCGCAACATGACGCATTATACGCGTCGCCTTGCCCGACTTCCTGCAGACGTAACGCCGCCCGATCTCTGGACGCATTTCAATCGCAATGAAGAGGAAGATCTCTGTGCAAGCCGTCTTATTGCGGCGACACGCGATCATGCGGCCCGCATTGCCCGCGCCGGGTTAAACACATTTTTCTGGCGTCTTCGACAGGATATCGAGGCGTTGAGCCACAGCTTCCTGCCGGAAAACGTCTTTGCCATACGAGAGCGTGGGAATGTCGCAACAGGACTGAGCTTCGATTACGCGCGCATCGAAAACGGCTCTGGCGAATACCTCGCTTATCGCACAGACGAAAACAGCCTCGTCTTCATCTCGCCTGCTGCTTCGGGAAAGGGCACACTGCCTGTCTGGCTGATCACCGAACACCATCATAGCCCGGCGTCTCCTTCCAAGGGCGTCCTGGTGCTTCCTCAGGACAATACCCCTCCGATCATCACAGGCACCTTTCTGACACGCTGGCTACCTGTGCAGGTGGAGCACAACCCGTTTGACGATCAGGCAAGCAGGCCATGCCGCCTCCTTTCCCTTCATGGCCCAGGCGGCTTCGGCCATGATGTCGATGGCTCACTCGGCCTGAATGCCGAACCACCGATGTCCCTCGTGCTCACCCCTGTGCAGCCAGATCGCGCCACGACCGATGCCCTGCGGTCCTATCTCGCCCTGCGCAGCCGGGGCGACAGTCTGCGCGATTTCGTGCTCGGTCTGGACATGATGCGCGCCCCCCACGCCGATGCGCTCGCCTGCGCCATTGCCCTCCTCGCACCGGAGGCGCGCAGTGCGCTCGAAACGCGCTATGCTGGGCTTTTACCCCTCTGGCTCAGTGCGGCCTGACGGAACTCCTCTCTCATAATTTCGTATTCAAGGAATAATGACCGCCGTGGAGTCACTGGCGCGCTTACTCTCGTCAAAAGCGGAGTGAGGTGCATCCGGCTATTCACCCGACAAGACAGATCCCAGCAGAAAGGCAGCGCAAGTGCAGAAAACGGAACCTCACCGAAAGCGCCGCATAAACGTCCGGTCCGCCGTGTGCTGACCGCCACCGCTGGCGGCATGGCCATTCTACTGGTGCTTCTGATCCTGCTCTGGAACTGGGACTGGTTCGTGCCTCTGGTCGATCGGCGCGCCAGCGCTGCGCTGCATCGCCCCGTGACGATCGCCCATCTGCATGTCCGCCTGGGCCTGACCACAACCGTATCGGTCGATGATCTCCAGATTCATCAGCCTGAGGGCTTCGACTCTGAGAAGGAGCTTTTCGCGAGCGCGAAAAAAGTGACCGTGTCGGTCAATGTCTGGCGTTATATTACCCAAAAAGAGCTCGAAATTCCGCTGATCGCCCTCGATACGCCTAGAGGCGATATCGTGGCGCTGGCCAATGGCAAGAATAATTACAGCTTCACTGACCCCAAGGCGAAGCCCGAGCCTGCTCCGCAGAACAATACCCAGCCCAGTGCTCTGCCGAAAATCGGCGATGTGGTCATTACCAATGGCGATATCCGCATTGCCATGGCCAAGCTCAAGACCGACATGCATGTGCTGTTGCATACCACCTCGCCCAAGGGCGATCAGGATGGCAGCATCGTCATCGACCTAAAGGGGCGCTATGCCCAGGCGCCGATCACCGGACATATCGTCGGCGGATCGCTGCTGACGCTCACCAATTCGACACGCCCCTACCCGATCGATGCCCGCCTTGAAAACGGTCCTACCTATGTCACGCTGCGCGGTTCAGTCGATGACCCGCTGCATTTCAAAGGCACGAAGCTCGTTCTGCATTTTGCAGGGCCCGACATGTCGCTGCTTTACGGCCTGACCGGCATCCCCATTCCGCAGACGCATCTTACAGCGTATCGGGTAATCTGGACTATACCAGCGCGCATATCCGCTTCAGCAATTTTTCGGGCAAGATGGGCTCGTCGGATATCGGCGGCACGATCGCAGTCGATCCCCAGACCAAGCCGATCACGGTCGATGCCAATCTTTATTCGCACCATGTCGATCTGAAGGATCTGGGCGGCTTCATCGGCGCAAAGCCGGGTCATGAAGAAAGCAAGCAGGCCGCAGCCAGCGACCGTATCCTGCCCGACAAGCCCATCAACGTGCCCAAACTGAACGCCGTCAATGCGCATCTCGTCTATAAAGGCGACCGCATCGAAAATAAGAGCACCCCTCTCGACAATATGTTCGCCGATATTGCGGTTCAGGACGGCGCGATTACCATCAACAAGCTCAACTTCGCCGTTGGCGACGGGACGCTTGGCCTGTCTGGCGCGCTTGACCCAACGACAAACGGTCAGTTCAAGACACATTTCAAGGTCGATGTCTCGCGCCTGTCGATCCAGCGCCTGATGAAAGCGACGGATACCTTCAAGGGCCAGGGCACACTCGGCGGTCATGTCACTCTCGCCGCAACCGGCAACTCCATCGCGAGCCTGCTGGGCAACGGCAATGGCGGTGTGACGCTGGTTGTCGATCACGGCGGCGATGTCTCGGCTCTTCTGCCCGATCTGATGGGGCTCAAGGTCGGCAGCGCCATCCTCTCCGCACTCGGAATCCCTACCCGCTCCGATCTGAAATGCTTCATTGCCGACATGCCGCTGCGACAGGGTGTCCTGAGCACGAATTCGCTGCTGCTCATGACCAATAATACTCGTACGCTGGGCGGTGGTACCGTCAATCTTAAGAGCGAGACGCTCGATTATCACGTCACGACACGCTCGACGTCGTTCAACATCCTTTCCCTGCCTGGACGGGTGAACATCACAGGCCCCCTCAAGAGCCCGACCATTATGCCGGTGCGGAGATCATCGGGCGCGCAGCGGCGACGGCGGGGCTCGCGATCGCCTTCCCGCCGGCCTTGCTGCTGCCGACCATCCAGTTCGGCGTCGGCAAAGGCAGCGCATGTGAAGATGCCCTTGCCCAGGCCAACACGGCCCCGGCTGCGGGCATCAAGCCCGGCGCCACGACCGGCAGCGGCGCGGCGAGCGTGCAACCCACACCTCGCGACAAAGCCGTCTCGCAAAAACCGCTCAGCCGCAAGCAAGTCCACTCGGTCTGGCAGCAGCGCCTGAAGCAGAACTGATCGGGCGCAGACAAGCCCCATCAAGACGATTGATCCGCAGGCGCCATCCTGCCAGTCTGCAAGGATGGCGCGCTCTTCTTTCATCCTGACCTTGTTCCTGTGTCTGGCCGGTTGTGAGACCGGCCCCGTAGCGCCGAAAGCCGAAACGGCTTCAGGCCTACCCCCTGTCATCATGGTGTCGATAGACGGCTTCAGACCCGACGCCCTGCATCATGGCGACACGCCAACCCTCGATGCATTGGCCGATCAGGCGTTTTCGCTCCGATGCGTCCGTCTTTCCCGTCCATCACCTTTCCCAATCACTACACGCTGGTCACAGGGCTGCGCCCCGATCACCATGGGGTCATTGGCAACACCATGATAGACCCCGATATTCCGGGCGAAGTCTTCAGTGTCAGCAAAAAGACGGGGCTCGACGACCCTCGCTGGTGGGATAACGGCACACCGGCATGGGTCACGGCTCAGGTCCATGGCTCATGACTGCGTGATGTTCTGGCCCGGCTCGGACGTGCCGATTCTGAATACGCGCCCCGAGATCTGGTATCATTTCGACGCCAAGCGCACCCCCACCCAGCGCGTCGATACGGTACTGTCATGGTTCGATCGTCCCGTGGAAAAGCGTCCTGCGCTTTCTTTGCTCTATTTCGACGGGGTGGATCACGCGGGCCATAAATACGGCCCCTTTTCACCAGAGGCGCGCGCCGCCGCACGTGAAGTCGATACGGCGCTCACGGGTCTGCTGGCCGGCCTGGCCCAACGCCATGTCGCGGCCAATATCCTGATCGTCTCAGATCACGGTATGGCAGTGCTCAGCCCCCAACGGGTCATTCCCCTTTCCAGTCTGGCACCTTCCCATGCCATGGAGATCGTGACATCCGGCCCCTATGCCGGGATCAACCCCGTACCGGGTCATGAGCGCGAACTCGCCCGTGCGCTCTCTGCATCGCATGACCACGTCACCTGCTGGCCGAAAGCGCATATTCCCGAAAGGCTGCATTACGGCAGCAATCCGCGCGTCCCGGCCTGGCTCTGCCTTGCAGAGACCGGCTGGTCGCTCACACGCGAACCGCATGAACATATCTCTGCCGGAGGGCATGGCTATGACATGACCGCTCCTGACATGATGGCGACCTTCATCGCGTCCGGCCCCGCTTTTCTGCCACACAAGACCCTGCCGACCATCGACAATGTCGACGTCTATCCGCTGCTCATGATGCTGCTCGGCCTTCTACCCGAAAACAATGACGGTTCGCTGACCCCACTGCAGGGTGGCCTGCGCGACACGTATCGCGCCATACAGTGAGAGGTCAGGCGATCGGGGAGTCAAAGCCCTTGTCGCCGCCGTCACTCCCCACCTAGAAGAACGCCACGTCTCTTTCCTGCCCGGAGCCCGCCCACCGTGACTTCTTCTCCTCTCTCCTCCTGGCTGGATCGCCGTTTCAAGATCGGACAGAGAGGCTCGACGGTTCAACGCGAAATTCTGGCAGGCCTCACCACTTTCGGCGCGATGGCCTATATCATGGCGGTCAACCCGGCCATCATGGCCAAGGCGGGGCTTGCCTCGCACGACATGATCATGACGACCATTGCCGCGGCTGTCTGCGGCACGCTGCTCATGGCACTGTTTGCCAACATGCCCATCGCCTTGGCACCGGCGATGAGCAGCAACGCCATTTTTGCGCAGATCGTCGTCAATCAGATGCATGTCGATGTACGAACGGCGTTCACCATCGTTCTGCTCGGGGGTATCGCCTTTACCGCGTTGTCTGTCACGAAGTTGCGACACAAGATCATTCAGGCCTTTCCCGAGCCTATCGTGCTGGGCATTCAGGTCGCCATCGGCATCTTCATCGCGCGTATTGGCATGGTGACGGGCAATCTTGCGGTCGCCGCACCTGATGGGTTCCATTTCGGCAGTCTGAGCGATCCTTCCGCCTTGCTCACCCTGCTCGGCCTTTTTCTGGCAGGTATTTTCATTGTGCTGCGTATCCCCGCGGGGATGCTGATCGCCATACTGGCGGTCACATTGGTCAGCCTGTTCGTTCACAAGAACGGCCATCCGGTTGCCAGCCTCCCGCGCCATGTCGTGGACTGGCCACATTACCCGACCCATCTGCTGTTTCCGTTCAATTTCAGCGATTTCTTCTCGCATCTCGAATTGCTGCTGCCGATCACACTCTATTTCCTGATCAGCGATTTCTTCGATGCCACTGGCACGATGTACAGCGTCGCCAACCGGGCGCGCCTGACGAAACCTGACGGCACCACCCTCCTCGGCCGCGCCGCGTTCGCTGCCGATGGTTCGGCGAGCATCATTGGTTCGGCGCTGGGCACCAGCACCGTCTCGGCCTATGTCGAGAGCCTTGTTGGCGTCGAAGCGGGTGGGAGAACGGGGCTGACGGCGCTCATCGTCGCCCTGCTTTTTGCGGCCTCTTCCGTGCTGTGGCCGCTCATTGTCATGATTCCGCCAGAAGCCACGGCGCCGGTGCTCATTCTCGTCGGACTCTCCATGCTCTCGGCGCTGGGCCAGGCCGCCAATGGCTCGCAGGAGGCACTTCTTACGCCAGCCTTCATGCTGCTGATCACCGTGCTGACAGGCAATTTCATGATCAGCCTCGCCCTCGGCCTGCTCTTCTACTCGCTGATGCTGCTCGTCACCCGACAGTTTGTCAGGCTTACGCCGATGGTGCTGGGTCTGGACGCCGTGTTCCTGTTCTATCTTTTCCTGATCAGCCAGACCGGGCTGGGGCAAGGCTGACCCTCACTTCGTTGGGGCATGATCGTCATGTTGTGAAGAGCACGAGTGGTAACGACAGGGGGGCAGGATCGTTGACAAAGGCAAGTAAGGGTTCCTGGCCTGGAATCCTTCATCAAGAGAAAAAGGCTTGCCACCGTGTCATCCCTTCTGAACGATCTCGCCCCCTTCAAGGATGAGTTCATCGCACTCCGCCATGATCTGCACACCCATCCCGAACTCGGCTTCGGCGAAAAACGCACCAGCGATCTGGTAGCCGCCAAACTGGAAGAATGGGGCTATACGATCGAGCGCGGCTTTGGCGGCACAGGCCTTGTCGGAACCCTGCGCAATGGCAGCAGCAAGAAGATTATCGGTCTGCGTGCCGAGATGGACGCCCTGCCGATCGTCGAAACGACCGGCCTGCCCTGGAAAAGCGCGCAAGAGGGCGTCTCGCATATGTGCGGCCATGACGGCCACACCACGATGCTGCTCTGCGCGGCGAAATATCTGGCCGAAAAACGTCCCTTTGACGGCACGCTCCATCTCATTTTTCAACCTGCGGAAGAGCTGCTCTGCGGTGGCAGCCGCATGATCGATGACGGACTGTTCGATAAATATCCCTGCGATATCCTCTTCGCCCAACACAATATGCCAGGCTTTGCGAGTGGCAATTTCTATTTCCACAAGAACGCCGCCATGGCGTCTTCCGACATGGTTAAGATTACCGTCAAGGGCAAGGGCGGCCATGGCGCGATGCCCCAGAAAGCCAAAGATCCGGTCGTGGCCTGCGCCCAGCTTGTCATGGCATTGCAGAGCATCGTATCGCGCAATGTGGATCCTTTTGCCCAGGCTGTTGTCACCATAGGCGCGCTCAATGTCGGTCGCGCAGCCAATGTCATTCCCGAACAAGGGGAGTTGTTACTGACCGTACGCACCATGACCGACGAGGTGCGCAAGTTGGTGCTTGGTCGCATCAGTGACATCGCCAAGAACACAGCGACGGCTTTCGGCTGCGAGGCGACGATCGAGCATCAGAATGGCAGTCCGGTTCTGGTCAATGGCAACCAGGCCGTCGATTTCGCCCGCAAGACCGCCGAGGCAATCGTCGGTGCCGATCATTGCCATGACAGCCCGGCCTTCATGGGCAGCGAGGATTTTGCCTTCATGCTTCAGGCCCATCCCAATGGCTGCTACTGGTTTGTCGGCAACGGCACCGATGGGTGCAATGGCACGCCTCTGCATAATGGCGGGTTCGATTTCAATGACGCAAACATCATCCTGGTGCGGCGCTTTTCGTCGGACTGGTAGAAGAATATCTCGCCCCGTCTCGTTGAGACCATCTGCTCCACGGCTATCAGCATGACGGTCGCATGGTTCCATCAGGAACGGTGAGATCGTCACACAGGTCGTGCCTTCTCCCGACCTGGAGTAGGGGCGCCTGTAGCAAATAGGCAGGAAATCACGCGAGAAGGCCATTTCCAGTTTCGACTTGAACGGCAGACACCACAAACGAATTTCTGCCCTGCAATCGCGGATAGCGGATAGCGGATAGCGGATAGCGGATAGCGGATAGCGGATAGCGGATAGCGGCATATTTTCAGGCACCACCTCATACAATACAGAATGAAAGATACGAAGATTACCGTATTGTATTCTCAAATTTAAAGTCCATGCCTATTTTTCGACATAGTATTATCGTCCATGACAGATGTGATACCGGGAGCGTGATGCAAAACTTCCCCGGTATCACACCGGATTTACGAAAATTTTCGAAATTTTCACCGTATGCAACATGGCAACCGCCTGTCGAACGCCTGATCCGGATGCAAGACGTGACATCCCCTGAGATAGACGCGGCGATATTGTCACCTGAAAAACAGCAGGTTTTTCGTTATTTGATTGGTTGACCTCAGGCCGGTCGGTTCAGAAACCGGGCCATTTCATCACGTGCGATCTTGGCGTCGCGACCAAGCGCCATCAGATCGCCGATCTGGCTTGGCTGACGAGCAAGGCTCCGCAGTAATTTGAATGGCGAGATACGCCCTTCTGCCAGCACGTCGCGCGCCGCAGGAGGCAGATCGCGTTTCGAATCGTCGCAGACAACACGCAAGACAGCGAAGGGCTGGCCCGTGCGGGCAACGAACCCGCTCTCCATATCGACAGCCAGACACCCGGTCCGGGCGTGGAGGGCGCTTTTATCAGCTGCCGTCGCCACAAGCCCGTCACTATGCAGAATACCACCATGCAAGACGCCCGGCTGCCCCACGCCGAAGTCTCGCGAGAGCGCCGCATCGGTCTTGATACGCGCGCCGTTCACCAGCACCCATTGCGGAATGATAAGGGCGCCCGGCATCAGATCGGGCGCCAACCCCGCGGCACAGCCGAAAGACAGCAGGCTGGTCGCCCCGCCTCTCAGAAGGCGCTCGATCGCTGCGTGCGCGCCCGCTGCATTGGCGCCGCTTATGGCAACAGCTGCGTCGGGGCAACGCGCCCGTATCAGACGCGCTTCAGCCTTCAGACCGACGAGAATACCCAGCATATCAGAAACCGTGCTCGACCCGGCCCGAATTGCTCAGCCCCAGATTGCGGAAACGCGACAGCGCCATGAGTGGGAAGAACTGCTTGTAGCCGTGATAGCGGAGGTAAAAGACCTTCGGGAAACCGACCGCGTTATAAGGCTTCTCCTGCCACTCGCCTTTTTCATCCTGCTGCGAGACGAGATAGGAAATGCCGCGCTGAACGGCCTTGCCATCACGCTGCCCCACGGCCATCAGGCCCAGAACTGCCCAGGCGGTCTGGTCGGCAGGCTCATATCGTACTCGCCCGGCGTTGCGCCCTCGTAAGACGCGCAATCCTCGCCCCAACCGCCATCCTCGCGCTGCTTGCTCTCCAGCCATTCGACAGCGCGCAGCACCGCCGGGTCGTCATGCGGCACACCTGCGATGTTGAAGGCACAAAGCGCAGACCACGTGCCATAGATATAGTTCGTACCCCAACGCCCGAACCAGCACCCCTCGGCTTCCTGCTCACGACGCAGATAATCCAGACCCCGTTCGATTACGGGGCGATCTTCAGCAAAACCCAGCTCGCACAGGAAGGAGACGCAACGCGCCGAAACGTCAGCAGTCGGCGGGTCAAGCAGCGCGCCATGATCGGCGAAAGGAATATGGTTCAGCGCCTCGAGATCGTTGTCGATATCGAAGGCACCCCAGCCGCCATTGCTGCTCTGCATCCCGACAATCCATTCGCGGGCGCGAGAAATGGCTTCGCGATTGCCCTCAGGGTCCTCGCGATTGAGCAGCATGCCGACCACCGCCGTGTCATCCACGTCGGGGTAGTAATCGTTTTCATACTGGAAGGCCCAGCCACCCGGCCGCACATCGGGGCAATTGATGGCCCAGTCGCCCTTGACGTTCAGAATCTGACGCTGGCGCAGCCATTCCATGCTGCGCTGAAGGCGCTCGCGTGTTTCCTTCGGGCGCGTAGCATCCGGGCCAGAAGCCGCCTCTGCCATGGCGATGCCGGAAAGCCCTGTATCCCAGACTGGCGAGACGCAAGGCTGACAATAGGTCTCGTCTTCTTTCTGGACGAGCAGTTCCTGGATACCCTTCCAGGCGAGTTCGACGCGAGGGTCGTTATCCGGCACACCCAGCTCGCGGTACATCATCACGACATTGGCCATGGCTGGATAGATCGCGCCGAGGCCACCCTCGCCGAGACGCGGCTCGATGAAGTCGATTGCCGCCTTGACCGCCTTCTTGCGCAGAGCGGGCGGAAAACGCGGTTCGATAGGGCGCAGCACCATATCGACATGTTTGAATACGCGCCCCCAGATCGACCGGTAGGGCCCACGAATCCAGTCCTTCACCTCTTCAGGCGGGGTGACGAACAATTCCTGGATATGGATATTGCGTGGGTTGATGGCGCGCGGCTCGAGCGTACGCAGCACCAGCAGGGGCGCCACCACACAGCGCGACCAGTAGGACATGTTCCACATCGAGAACACGGCCGCCTTGGGCATGAGCATCAGCTCGACAGGCATGACCGGCGTAGCCCGCCAGGGCACCTCACCGAAGAGCGCCATCTGAATACGGGTAAACACGTTTGTCCGTGCCGCACCACCACGATCGAGAATTGCCTCGCGCGCGCGCTTCATGTGCGGCGCCTCGATATCGTCACCAATCGCCTTGAGCGCGAAATAGGCCTTCACCGAGGCGGAAAGATCGAACCCGCCATCATGGTAAAGAGCCCAGCCGCCATGCGCGCCCTGGATACGACGCAGATAGACCCCGATACGCGCCTGCTTCTCATCGTCGATCCGGTCGAGATAATGCTCCAGCAGGACATATTCGGCTGGAATGGTCGCGTCGGCCTCAAGCTCGAACACCCAGTGGCCATCGTCATTCTGCCTGTCGGCAAGCGCGGCGTGGGCGGAATCGATAGCCTGACGCACCTGGCCTATATCCGCCTCGGCCGGAATCCCGGTCTCATGGCGCTCCAGAACGTCGGAATAGATCAACATTGCCCGCCCTTGTCCTTTTTAAAAATCGGTTTCGATATCAGCGTGACAGACCCAGAGCCCTGATGGCCTCCGCGCCCGAGCGTATTGCTCCTTCGATGGTCGAAGGTAAACCTGTCTGGGTCCAGTCACCGGCAAGCGCCAGATTATCCAGACCGGTCCTTGCCTGTGGCCGCAGCCGATCCTGCGCCGGTGTGGCCGCAAAGGTTGCCCGCTTTTCGCAGACCAGACGCACAGGCGGCACCGTCTCGGGCAGAGTCTCGACCAGAACCGGCCCCACTGCCTGACGGATTTCCGACCAGATCGTGGCAATCAGCTCGTCATTGTCGCGCGCAGCATAGCGATTGGCCGCGCTCACAGTCACGGAAAGAATCGTACCCTTGAGATAGACCCATTCCGCCACACCGCCAACGAGCCCCACAAATCCGACTTTTCCCAGCATGCCACGCGCAGTGACAGAGGCGGGCAGCCGGTAATGGACGTTGATGATGCTCTCATAGGCATCGGGCGCGGTGAAACCGGGCAGATGCGGCGCGACCAGCGTTCGGGCGACGGGAGAAGGCGCCGCAAACACCACCTTGTCTTCCGATCCGATCGCAATGGTCTCGCTGCCGGTTTTCAACCCGACCACACGTCCCCCCTGCACATCGAGCCCCGCGATACGCGTCCCGCAATGGACCTCGCCCTGAAGCCGCTTCAGATGGGCGATCGCCGGATCGACAAAGCTTTCCGACAATCCCTCAGCCGGATACCAGGGGCAGCAGGCTGTGCCACCAAGGGCCAGTGTCTCTCGCACGATGGCCGCCAGAAGCGCGGCGCTTGCCGTTTCGAGCGGCGTGTTGAGCGCCGAAATCGCAAAGGGTTCGAGCAATCTGCGGGTCAGCATCCCACCGCCCATGAAAGCGCCGACGGTCTGATCCGGACCAGCCTTCAATAAACGCCCCAGAACCGCCAGCTCCGGGAGTTTCATACCCGGCACACGGCGGCGTCTGGAAAACGCCCAGAACGGCACACGTCCTTTCGATAGCTGAAGCGTCCAGGCCGTATCGGTCGAGAGATCGAACCAGGGAAAGAGCGGCGCTCCAGGGCCTGTCAGGGTCTTCTCAGCCCCGATCAGGCCGAGATAGCGAAAACTTGCCTTGTTGGCCGAAAGCAGAAGATGGTTGCCATTATCGATGCGCGCATCGAGCGCCTTGTCAAAATACGAGCGCGCCCGGCCACCACAGGCGGGCCCTGCCTCATAAATCGAGACGCGAGCGCGCCCGATGACGTCGACCGCAGCGGAGAGACCGGCAAGACCGCCGCCTATGATATGAACATGAGTCATGGATCAGCGATAATAGGCGAGCAGTGAGCGCAGGATGCGGGCGGCCTTGCTGACTTTGACCGGCACTTCCGGATGACGCCAGCCCCGACACAGCAGCGCTGTCAGGGTCGGGCGATACGACGCCGCCATGATTCGTGCCGGTCGCATGGCGACGGAGTCGCAGCGTTTCATGGCCAGGCGGGCTTCGCGGAAATGATCGGCAGCGCGGGCAGCCAGAACGCGTGCCAGCGGATCAAGCCCCAACGCGTAAAGCGCTTCCTGCGGGTCGAGCGGCACGTCATAACGCACCAGCAATTCGCGCGGCAGGTAAAGGCGGCCCCTATCGGCATCTTCCTGCACATCGCGCAGGATGTTGGTGAGCTGAAGCGCCCGACCGAGGTGATGCGCCACGCGATCTGCCTCGGGTGACGCATCACCGAATACCCGCACCGAAAGCCGCCCCACGGCAGAGGCCACGCGATCACAATAGAGATCGAGCGTTGCCTCATCGGGGGCCACCACGGGGCCTGCGGCATCCATGGCCATGCCATCGACTACCGCAGCAAAATCTTCCTTGCGCAGCGCAAAACGGGTGATCGTCGCCACCAATGCGCGGTCGAGTCCATCCTGCGTCTCGCCGTCGTAAAGGCGCTCGATACGCTTGTGCCAGTCCTTGAGCGCCTCGATACGGTCAGGCACCAGCACGTCACCATCGGCAATGTCATCTACCTCGCGACAGAAGGCATAGACGGCGAACATGCCATAGCGCCTCTCGGCAGGCAGTATCTTCATTCCCTTGGCGAAAGACGTGCCAGCGCGGGTCACAATGGCCTGAACATGCTCAAGATCGGCCGGGGCACAGCCCAGCACCGCTTCCTGTCGAAACCCGCTCACAGCTTCATCCCTGTATCATCCAAGAGCTGCGCCTTTTACCTGCAAAAAATCAAACAGCAAAATCCTCCCCGCATCACGAGCGTTTTGCCTCTACGCCCGCCCTCTTCGCCGAAGGAATTTCCTCATGAAAATCGCCAGATCTCTGACGCTCGCATTACTTGCCCTCAGCCTTTATGCAGGCACGTCCGGGCCAACCCACGCGCAGGAAACGGCTACCGCCCATGCCGAGCATCTGCTCAAGGCCGATCGCTCCTGGAATAGCAAACCCTATACGCATTACCCGTCTGGCCAGCCCACGCTCACGATGATTCGTCTCACCATCCCGCCTCATACGGCGTTGCCCTGGCACACCCATCCCATCCCCAATGTCGGCTATGTGCTCCAGGGCCAATTGACGATTCAGGACAAGGCAAGCGGTGCCAGTCGCGTCTTTCATCAGGCGATGCCTTTGCCGAGAGCATGGATGACGCCCATCGTGGTGTATCGGGCAATACGGCAACGATCTTGCTCCTGACCTACGCTGGCGGCAACAATCTTCCGACTTCCATCCCACTCAAGGGTGAAAAGAATGAGTACTGACAATAAGCACGCATTTTTGCGTGGAAAATGATTTGACATTCGAAACGAATGACCGTCTCCTTGCCGACATCTGATCCATCGGAGATATGCTCATGACCGCGCCACTCACCCAGGAAGCCAGAGAAGATCTTCTGGAACGTGGATATTCACGCCGCCATTTCGGCCGCCTGACGAGCCTGCTCGGCATGAGCGCCGCCCTGACCCAGTTCAGCTCTTCAGCCTTCGCCGCCATCAAGCCCCCGGTGACGACCCGTTCGAGGGCCATCCGGACATGATTCGCATCGGCAGCAACGAATGCTGGACCGGCCCTTTCCCCTCTGCCGTAACCGCCGGTCAGGCTCAGGTGCCGTTCGGCAATCGCTACGAGCCCGACCATCTGCGTTCGACCCTGCTCCGTACTGCCTCTTCCGTCGAAGGCATTTCCGAAGAGCATACCCTGCCCTGGCCCGGCTCCAGCGATCCGCTCTGTCGTTCCGTCGTGACTTTCTGTTCGCCCGAACGCGGGCTGGTGACGGCCAATCCGACCTATGAAGCCGCATGGCGCACCGCTGACTGGATGAAGATCAAGCTCACGCGCGTGCCGCTCTCGGCCCATAATGGCTATGCTACGGATGTGCGCGCCATGCTCAAGGCCGACCCGAATGCGGGCGCCTATTACATCTGCAGCCCCAACAACCCGACCGGCACCGTCACCCCGCTCGAAGACATTGCCTGGCTGGCCGACAACAAGCCCGCTGGCTCGGTCATCATCGTCGACGAGGCCTATATTCATTTCTCGGGCGCCCCGAGCGCCATCTCGCTGGTCAAGCAGGGCAAGGACGTCATCGTTCTGCGTACATTCTCGAAGATGTTCGCCATGGCCGGTCTGCGCCTCGGCCTCTCCTTCGCCCGCCCCGATCTGCACAAGCGCATGATGCGCTATGACGGCCCGAACATGATCTCGATGCTGAACATCGTGGCCCTCGCCGCCGGTGCGGTCAGCCTCACCCAGACGGACGCTATCAAGGCACGACGCGACGAGATGATCGCCGCGCGCAGCATGACCTTCGATCATCTGGCCAAGCGCAATATCCGCATTCTGCCGGGCAGTCAGGCCAATATGTTCCTGGTCGACTGGAAAAAGCCCGCCTCCCAGATGAAAACCGCCTTCGCCGCCAAGAAGGTTGAAATCGGCCGCAACTGGGATATCTGGCCCACCATGTCACGCGTCAGCGTCGGCTCAATGAAGGACATGGAAGGCTTCTGTGCCGCCCTAGACCAGATTCTGGCCTGATTTGCCGAAATGCCGCTCAGACAGGCCACTCATGTAGTGCGCCAGTCTGAGCGGTAAGCTGCTCCGGGAACCAGAACGTTACGAAGTTTCTCTCTTCACACGAGAGACCGCTGATCTGTTTCACTGCCGCAGCGCAGGCCCAGCAGTTTCCCGACAGACCATAGCCTCACGCTTTGACCGCGTGAGTATCCACCTCTTCGTGTCAGAAGAGATGCTCTCGGAGAATACCCTTCACCAGCAGGGCCACCGATCTTCTCGAAGCTTCATCGAGCGCCGCATAGGCATTGAATAACAGAGGCGCGGTCGAACGATCGAGCTTCTCGCAGCCTCGTCTGAAATCCTCAAGATTGCTGATTCCCGACAGATATGACGCCGCCCCCTTGATGAAGGCTGGGCACTCTGCCTGTATCAGGGTTCTGAGAGCAAAGCTTTCCCAGGCGAGTGCCCGGATTTTGTGAACGGAGTAGCTGCCGTTTGGCAGGAAGCCAAGATAGCGATTCGTGCGCGGATGAGACAATGAAACTGTGCCATCGCTGTTCTGCCACGCCTCAAATGTCAGACCCTGCGTTATTCTTGGATCACCTTTTATCTGCCACGGCGTACCGTTAGCGGTGAAAAGATGCACATATCTACTGCCCCGACTGAAAATACCGATCAGATCTTCTGCGCTGTCGTCAACGGACAGTTTCCCCTGCAACGAGCCGAGGCGGCGCCCGAAATGATCGTCCAGATGAAAGGCAATCCACTGATCACCGTCCTGCAACGCGTCCTTCAGGATGCCGCCTGAGTTCTCGTGAAACGAAATCCAGTTGCTGCGTATCTCGTGCTCAAGCGCGCGATAGCTCGGTCGGAATACCGGGACATCGGGTGCACCCATCATTCCTGCGAACTGCAGTAGAAACGCCGAAGGCGTGCCTCGTATCACTCGCGCAATGGCCTCAGCCTGCTGCGATGCGATCCTCTGCATCCATACGAGAAATTCAGAGATGTAGCTTTCGGCAAATGACGTCTCTACGGCGTTGTATTCGCTTTGATTAACCACTGTATGCAGCGGGTCTCCCGCGTCCCGGCGTACCTCTTCGAGGTGTCTGTCTCTTTTGACGTAATGCTCGAGAGAGCGTGACTGATAATGCACCAGTTTCCCGCCCCGCCAGTCCGGAGCGCTTTCGGTAAAACCACCAAACTTGCTCGCCCAGACGATCGGCCGCCCTGCGGCATCAACGCTGTCGCCGCTGACATAGACGTTATGAACCTGCGAGATCTCGCCGGTAAGACGGGATGGCCGAAAAATGACCTTTGTATGCCGGTTCCAATAAAGGTCGGGCGTACCGTGTCTGGTATAATTCAGAACGGGAGCGCCCGCAGGGCGGCTGACAAATCCGTTGGGGCCAACACAGCTCCAGTTGAAAGCAACGAGAGAGGCGTCTCCAACCCCCTGGAGATATGTGCCGATATCCTGGCCGTCGAGATCGAGATACTCATCCGCATCGAAAAACGCGATCCAGTCGAATTCGCTGCCATACCGCGTGACGGCATCATTATAGGCGCGAACCTGCCTGATATTATGAAGGTCCCGATTGACCGCATTACGCGCATAGCGAATATCGATACTATCCATCAGCGACAGGATGACAGATTCGGTATTATCGTCAGAGAAATCATTGTAAATAATGAAGCTGTCGAAGCCGAGCGCTTTATGCCAGGCGATCCAGTACGCGATTTCCGACTCTTCGTCTTTCACAACCAAACATATCGCCGTCTTCATATCAGCACGCCCTCAGCTAGCATTGACAGATCATTACTGTCTTGAGATTGGCCACTCAAGCGTCAAGGTGCTGCAATTTCCCCACGAAATATTGTGCAATCTTCGGCTCAACCCGTCGAGCCCGATCATATAGCGACGACGCAGCGAGGAAACGCAAGAATAACCGACTTAATACGCAGGCATCGCGCTTCCAGATCTGAAACGCACCGCTTGCCCTGCCAGAGCTTTTTTGCCCGCTGCAAGCGAGGAACAAAGATGATCTGAGAACGCGAATTGCACGAGCTCAGGAGCGTCGGATACCTTTCAGGCTCCCACTGCCAGCGCAAACACGCCATCGCCACGACCAAGTTTGACACGATCCGCTACAGGATCTTCGCGCCGCAGCCTTGCCGCAAGCCGATGCGACAAAGCCACCACAACCGCACAATAAGCACGCATGCGCCTGTCGCGCACCAGCGCGGGCAGGGCCGAAGCCTCGCGGTTCAGATGATCGACCTCGTCGAGCAGGCGATCGAACACACGACGCAACCCAGGCTTGCTGCGCGCCAAGAGGACGTCCTCGACCTTCGCCCCCTCGGCATCCAGCAGATCCTGCGGCAGATAGGAACGATTGAGCGTTTTCAGATCGGCGGTTACATCCTGAAGATGGTTGAGCACCTGTAACGCGCTGCAAAGCGCATCAGAGAGCGGCAACGTCTCAGCCTTTTCTCCATGCAGCAGCAGCAGGAAGCGCCCGACCGGGTTGGCCGAAAAGCGGCAATAACCAAGCAGCTCGTCCCAATTGCCATAACGGTTCTTCACCGCGTCCTGAACGAACGCCGTAATCAGATCTGTCGCAGTCTCAAGCGGCACGCCAGTCTGAAGAAGATGGTGACGCAGAATCACGGCTGTCTGTGCGTCGGCGCGATGGGGCGCTTCGCGCTCACCGCGAATGACCTCTTCCATTCCCCTAAGCCGTGCAATCTTTGCCTCGCCAGAGAGGGTTGCGTTATCGACCATATCGTCGATAACACGGGCAAAATTGTAATAGGCTGTGACATGCGCCCGGTTGGCTTTCGCGAAAAGCAAAGACCCGACCGGAAAATTCTCATCACCAGCGCCCTTGGGCGAGGTTACATCAGACTCACCCCAGATTGGGTCGACGGTCCTGCTGATGGCATTCATCAGGCGTGGGTCTCCTCGGTATAGAAACGGCTTTTCCACTGAACGCCGCGCCCACGATGATGGTCGACCGCCGAACCGACGGTTGCCGCCATATAGAAAGCCGCCACCACAGGCAAAGCGAGCGCACGCAGGGGCGAGAGCCTGAATCGTGAGAGCGTCGGCAGAAAGGAAATGACAGCGAGAAACAGCGAGGCGCCGCCCATGATCCGCACCCGCCCGCGACCGAAGAGCGCGAAATAGACAGGCGCGAGCCAGACCAGCCCCATACCGATCACCGTGCAGAGCAGAATGATCGGAGAATACCGCAGTTGCACATAAGCCGTGCGGGCGATCATGCGCCAGATATCGCCCGCACCACGGTAGGGGCGGATTGACCAGGCGAGAGTGCTATGGCCGAGATAGAGCTTGCCGCCTGCCCGCTTGATATCGGAGGCAAGCGAACAATCATCGATCAGCGCGCCACGCACGGTCTCGACGCCCCCGATACGTTCGAGCATGGCACGACGCACCAGAATCGTCCCCCCCGCCGCACCGGCCACTTCAGAAGTCGGGTCATTGACCTTCTCGAACGGGTAGAGCATCGCAAAGAAATAGACGAAAGCTGGCACAAGCAGCCGCTCTGCCGCACTCTCGCAATTCAGCACCACCATCTCCGAGACCATGTCGAGCCCGTCGCGTTGCGCCTTTTCGACCAGTGTTTCGAGATGCAGGGCCGAATGCAGGATATCGGCATCGGTCAGCAGGATGAACCCGTCCGCACTGACCTTTTCACGCGCGACCATCTCACCCTGATGCACCGCCCAGAGCTTGCCGCTCCAGCCTTCAGGACGCTCGCGCCCGGTGACGACCGTCAGGCGACCATGCGGGTCCGGCACCTGTCGGGCCAAATCGCCCGTACCATCCGTGCTGCCATCATCGATAACGATGACACTCAGCCTGCCTTTGTAATCCTGCTGGAGCAGTGTCGCGAGACAGGGCTGGATCGACTCCGCCTCATCTCTGGCTGGCACAACGACGGCAACATCTGGCCAGACGCTGGCCGACACTGCATTGACCGGGGTCAGGCGGGTGCCCGTACGCCAGAATCGCCCATGAGCAAAGAGCAGCTTACCCCAGGCAGCCAGCGCAGAGGCCGCCATCAGATTTCTGATCATTTCGTAGCGATCCGCCCATGTTCGCGGAACCAGGTTACCGCGTCTGCCACCGCCTCACGCGCCGGGCGTGGTGCATAGCCGAGCTGCTCCTGCGCCTTGAGAGAAGTGAAGAACATCTTTTTCTTGGACATGGCGAGCGTCTCGCGCGTCACCCGCGGCTCGATCCCGAAGCCTCGCGCCAGCCATTCGGAGACAATCGCCACCGGCTGCAACCATGATTGCCGAAGCCTGATGCGCGGTGGCTTGACGCAGGCCACTTCGCTGATCAGCGAGAAAAAATCGCCGAGCATGTAATTCTCGCCGCCAAGAATGTATTTTTCGCCAATCACGCCCTTTTCAAGCGCCAGGGCGTGGCCCTCGGCCACGTCATCGACATGCACGATATTGAGCCCGCTATCCACATAAGCGGGCATGTTGCCCGAAGCCACATCGACGATCATCTGACCTGTTGGGGTCGGCTTGATGTCGCGCGGCCCGACAGGCGTGGAGGGGTTGACGATCACCGCAGGCAGACCGCGCTCACGCACCAGCTTGAGCACTTCCTGCTCGGCCCGATATTTCGAGAGTTTGTAGACCCCGATCACATCATGTTCGGTGACGGGGGTCTGTTCATTGGCGGGGGTGGCGTCCTTGGTCAGACCAAGAGCGGCAACGGAAGAGCAGTAGACAATGCGCTCCACCCCGGCGTCGAGCGCAGCCATCATCAGACGACGCGTACCCTCGACATTGGCCCGCATCATGACCGCAGGGTCAGGCACCCAGAGGCGATAATCAGCCGCCACATGAAACAGGTAACGGCATCCAGCGAGAGCCGGGCCGAAACTTTCCGGCGCAGTCAGATCGCCGATCACCAGATCAGCATCGAGGCCTTCAAGATTCGACAGATCGGCTCCGGCACGTACCAGCAATCTTATTTTGTGACCGCGTTGCTTGAGAATACGCGCGACCGCCGAACCGACAAAACCGGTTGCACCGGTAATCAGCGTGTATTCACTCATGTTAGGCCTATATGCTCTCGTTTAGTGCAAATCGATAGGGCACCATACCGCTCACGCAAGGACAAGCAACCTGCGGGTGATGGCTTTTTCGTCATATTCAGCCACGGAGTAGCGAAAGCAGACTGTCTGGTGTAGACAGCCGCGAACACTCGACAGCGCGACATACTCTAGAAAATGCCGCAGAAACCTCATCCTGCCTCGGTTTGGGCTGCATGAGGCCCCTCGCAACCCTGCGTCGTTCGGACAAGACTAGCCTTGAAAACCCTGACCCTCATCCTCTCCCTGCTCGGCCTCGCTCTCCTTACGGGGATCATGGCCTGGCTCGGCATCGGTCATGTTTTCAGTGCCATGCAGCGCGTCGGAATCGGGGGATTTCTGGCGATGATCGGCGCCAGGCCGTGATCGATCTTGGTCTGGGCATTTCATGGTATTGTGCCTGCCCCGAGGTCGGTCTCTTTCGCTCAATCGCGTCACGCGCTGTGCGTGATGCGGCAGGCAACTGCCTGCCCTTCTCGCAGCTCGGCGGCATGGTGATCGGCATCCGCGCCACATGCAGCATTCCGACACTGAGCCGCAGACTTGGCTCAATGCAATGGCCCGCCGCTGTCGCGACCAATATCGTCGATATAACCTCCGAAGTGCTGGGCCAGATCGTTTTCGTCATCATCGCTCTGGCATGTCTTTTCGATCATAGCGGCAGCAACAAGTTCACCTGGCCCGTTCTGGGAGGCATGGCGCTTCTGGCTTTGGGTCTAGCAGGCTTCATCTGGACGCAGCAGCGCGGCGGCGTCGCCGTTCATCATGCTGCACGTTTCCTGGGACGCCATATTGCTGAAGGCTGGCGCACGACGCTGATCGACAACATGGATACGTTTCAGGCACAGCTAGATCTGCTCTGGGCGCGTCCAGCCCGCATTGCGACAGGCGCCCTGGGTCATCTGCTGTGCTGGCTGGGTGGGGCTGGCATTACCTGGCTCTCTCTTGAATTGCTGGGCGCCCATATCGGCTATCTGGGCGCGGTAGCAATCGAGGGTGTGGTCTGCGGCATCATGTCCGCCTCGTTTCTTGTGCCCGCCGCCCTCGGTGTTCAGGAAGCCGCCTATGTCGCCCTTGGCTATTTCTTCGGCATAGAAGCCGAAATCTCACTGGGTCTCTCCCTCCTGCGCCGTGGGCGCGACATCGCCATCGGCATACCGGTCATGGCGATGTGGCAGATTTCCGAGATGCGACGCCTGCGCAGAAACAAGCATATGGCCTCGCAAAACGAGACCCTGGATTATGCCGATCCTGTCACCCGGAGCGAAGTGTCATGACCCAGCCGTTTTTCGGCACTCTTTGCGTCATCGGTCCAGCCTGATCGGCTCGTCCGTCCTGCGTCGCCTGCGCGCCCAGCCCGAACTGGTGGGGAAGCTGATCGTGGCCGATCGTGATCCGGTCGTGCTCGAGCGTATACGCTGCCTCGATCTGGGCGACGTGATTACCGACGACATGCAGAAAGCGGTCGAAGACGCCGATTGCGTCATGCTCTGCGTGCCGGTGGGTGCCATTGCCCCGGTTGCCGCACTGATTCTGCCGCATATGAAGCCCGGGGCAATCCTGACCGATGTTGGCTCCACACGACGCAGTGTGGTCGATGCCCTTACCCCGCTTCTGCGCAGCGACATCGCCTATGTTCCGGCTCACCCCATGGCGGGTACCGAACATTCAGGACCCGATGCCGCTTTGCCACGCTTTTCGAAGATCGCTGGTGCCTGCTGACCCCGGCTGCGGACGCGCCTCAGAAGGCTGTTGAGCGTATCGCCGGGTTCTGGCGCGCCATGGGTTCCCGCATTCGCGTAATGGATATCGACCATCACGACACGATCTGCGCCATGGTCAGCCATCTGCCTCATCTGATTGCCTTCACCATCTGCGGCACGGCCGATACGCTGGCTGAGGACATGCGCGCCGATGTGCTTGATTTCGCCGCCTCAGGCTTTCGCGATTTTACACGCATCGCGGCCTCAGATCCGACCATGTGGCGCGACATCTTTCTGAACAACAGCGACGCCCTTCTGAGCGTGCTGGACCGTTTCAGTCAGGATGCTGCCGCCATGGCTGCGGCTATACGTAAAGGCGACGAGGAAACCATCGTAGAGACGATCTCGCGCGGACGCCGCATCCGTCGCAGCCTGCTCGAGAACCGTCAGGCCTGATTTCAGGAAAAAGCAGAATATGAAAGGGGATTCATTCCTTTCCGGGGAGTGGGGCCGCACCCCTCATCTGTACAGGGCGTTGCCCCAATCCCTACCAAAGGGCGCTCGTCCTTAGGAAACCCTTCATGAAGGGTGCATCGGCGGGGCCATGCCCCGCCAGAAGCAACTCTAAATGGTGACGACGCGCAGGGTATTGGTTGAACCCTGCTGGCCGAAAGGCAGACCGACGAGCAGAACCAGCTTGTCGCCCTTTTCGGCATAGCCTTCCGACACGGCCAGACCGACAGCCTGATCGACTACGCCTTCAACACCATAGACCGGCGTTTCCTGACCGACCGACATGGCGCGCACGCCCCAGACCATGTTCAGGCGACGCGCCGTCTCATCATCCGGCGTAAGGGCCAGAACCGGGCAATCAGCGCGCTCACGGGCAATCTGCAGCGCACCACGGCCGCTCTGCGTGTAGACCACGATAACCGCTGCCGAGACGGACTGCGCAACATGCCATGCAGCTTCTGCAATGGCGCCACCGGTCGTGCCATCGCTGTCGGGACGAAGGGCCTCTTCCTGCATGCGCCATTCGAGATCGTTCTCGACGCGACGCGTCACGCGGGCCATCACTTCCACGGCTTCGCGCGGGTATTTGCCAGCCGCGCTTTCAGCGGAGAGCATCACTGCGTCGGTGCCGTCGAACACGGCATTCGACACGTCAGACACTTCTGCACGCGTCGGCGTAGGAGCCGTGATCATGCTTTCGAGCATCTGCGTGGCAACGATGACCGGTTTGCCCTGGAAGCGGGCTTCGCGGATCGCACGCTTCTGCTCGATAGGCACTTCCTCAGCCGGAAGCTCGACGCCCAGATCACCGCGGGCCACCATGACCGCGTCGGAAAGCGCGATAATGTCGCTCAGACGCTCCATGGCCTGCGGCTTTTCGAGCTTGGTCATGATCCAGGCCCGGCCCTTGGCGATGTCTTTCGCTTCCTGCACGTCTTCCGGGCGCTGCACGAAGGAGAGCGCCACGTACTCGACACCGAGGTCGAGTGCGAAAGCGAAATCCTTGTGGTCCTTCTCGGTGAGGGCCGGAATGGGCAGAACCACGTCAGGCACGTTCACGCCCTTACGCTCGGACAGCCATCCACCGACTTCGACTTCGGTGTCCATATGCGTTTCGTCGCAGGCAACGACGCGCAGACGCATCTTGCCGTCATCGAGCAGCAGGCGGCTGCCCGGCTCGGCAGCACGCATGATTTCGGGGTGCGGCAGACAGGCGCGTCGGGTATCGCCCGGCGTACGATCCAGATCGAGACGGAACCGCGCGCCCTCGACCAGCTCGACCTTGCCGTCGGCGAACGTGCCAACGCGCAGCTTCGGGCCCTGCATGTCCGCCAGAATGGCGAGCGGGCGGCCCAGCTCGGCCTCGACGTCGCGAATAGTGGCATGACGTTTCGCATGGTCTTCATGCGAACCGTGAGAGAAGTTCAGACGGAACACGTCAGCGCCGGCGAGAGCCAGTGTGCGGATCATCTCATGGGTGGAGGAGGCCGGGCCAAGGGTCGCGACGATCTTCGTGCGGCGCTGTTCGGCCTCTTTCTTCACTCCCGTGCCCTGAGCCGAAGCTGCCTGAGGTGAGGATGTCATACTGATCTCCGATCCAATTGCTGCACGTTGCATATCATAGCCTCAGCTAGGCTGAAGCGTCTCTCCTGGCAACAGCCCCCAGAACACACGTCTCGGGAGCCATCCCGTATAGCCCTTGACCACCACCTTGCACCATGACGACCCCTGCGGACACAGCTTGAGCGTGCCGACGGTCCCTGGCTGCAGAACGGCAACGACAGCGCTGTTCTCGTCCGACTGGCTATAAAGCAGCGTATCGCCCTGGCGCTGGCGCGCCTCGCTTTCGCCGGGCACATAGCCCAGCACCCGGGCATCCGCCTTGCCGATAACATCGCCCGACTTCGCCGAAGCCTCACCCACGGCGGCAGCATGACCCTCGGGTGCCTGGCCGGGAATGACAAAAGTACGCTGGCCCACCAGCGTTGCCTGATGCACCCAGCCTTTCATGCCATCCGAGTCCTCTATCAGACGCCAGACATCGAACTCACGCTCGACCTCTACGGGCAGACCGCGGCGATGATAGACCCATTCGATCGGATAGCGCTGGCCTGGCCCCTTGCGCATGAACACCTTGTCGGCGCGCATGGCGGCATAACGTGGCAGAGGCAGACCGGTATTGGTGCCCTTGTCCTGCGACGGCGCGTCGGTCGCCGCAGCCGCTGCTGCGGCCTCATCGGCAGAAGGCGGCGGCGGCGTGGCAGCAATGGCAGCTGCACCCGCCGCGACACCCGTGGCAGCAACCGCCGTACGGGCATGACGACGCGAGCCAGAATGAGGCTTTGCCGCACGTGCCTCGTCGGTCGCGTGAGCGGGTCTGTGCTTCTTGCCCGTTCCCTTCGCTTTCTTGTGATGGGCAGCGCCTTCTGAAGGCGTCTTCGTCTTGCCACCGGCCGCGACCTGACTGGCAGCATGCTTATGATGATGCGCGGCGTGTTTTGTCGTCTGTGGCGCAGCTTCTGCCAGCGCGCCGAACGGCAGCAGAATCGTCAGCCCGATGCCGTAGACGATGCGTAATGTCTTCATGGGTGCATGGGTGCCAAGTTGTGGCGCTTCGGGCAAGAGGGCGACCGCGTTACAGGCTCAAAATCTGAGCGTCGGCTGTTCTTTCCAGAAAGCTGGTGACCCCGCAAGGGCGGCTGCCTACGCAGAGATCCGCAACGGTCAGCCCGGCGGCCTTCATCCCGGCCTCGCAGGCGAGAACCTCACCTCCGAGTTCGAAAATGGCGGAACGCAGGGTTTCGAACCCGGCTACCCCGCTCTCCTGAAAGCGGATATCGAGCGCTGCCCCCTCAAGACCAGACCAGTCCTGACGCAGCGCCTCAACACTCAGACCACCTGCAAACAGAACGACCTCGCGCCCCAGAGCAAGCGCACCGGCAGCAAGCACAAAAGCGTGATGAGCCCGCTCGAAAGAGCGGTCGGCCAGAATGATCCCCATGACACGCATCTTCAGTCCTTTATGCTGCAACAGACACATTCAGGGTCTGGTGGCAGCTCGAAACTGCGGAACGACGCGGCAAGTGCGCTCCAGACCAGCACCCGTCCGCTCAATCCCTGCCCCAAAGACAGCAGCTCCTTGAGCGCCTCGGTCGCCATCAGCGAACCGATCACACCGGTAACGGCACCGAAAATTCCTGCCTGACCACAGCTCAGGGTTTCATTCTCATTGGCGTCGGGCGTCAGACAGCGATAGCAGGGGCGCCCGGCGCCAGGCACAAAAGTCGACAGCGTTCCTTCGAAACGTTGCACAGCCCCGGAAACAAGCGTCTTTCCCTGCGCCCAGCAGCAATCGGCCACGGCGTAGCGTGTCGAGAAATTATCGCTGCCATCGCAGACAAGATCGTACGACTCAACAAGCGCAGGCAGATTGTCTTCGCTTACCCTGAGCGAATGCGTAATGATCTCGATGTCGGGGTTGAGCGCCGCAAGGCGCGATGATGCCCGTGCGGCCTTGCCCTGACCAATATCATCCGTCTCGAACAGGATCTGGCGCTGCAGATTGCTCAGCTCGACATGATCGTCATCCACGATCCCGATCCGACCAATTCCAGCTGCTGCTAGATAGAGAGCCAGCGGGCTGCCAAGTCCGCCGGCGCCGATGATCAGCACAGACGATTCGCGAAGCCGAGCCTGCCCAAGAGCCCCTATTTCAGGCAGCAATATATGCCGTGAATAGCGCGTCAGGGCGTCATCGGTGAAGGTCAGATCAGGAGAATTGGGCGACATTATGAAGAGAAAATCCGGTTCTCGAAGAAAACTTCGTTGGCTCTCAGGATTTAGATGACAAAACCCTGCCCGATCCCATAACATAGTCCTGTTCACCGAAGAAAACAGAGGCTTCAGCCATCCGGAACGACGCTTGTTGCCGGCTTGATCGATAAAGACGCTCGATGTCGCGCGTTCATGTCCCTTTTGCCAGTACAGAGAAATGCCATGAGAGACCCCGCCGGAGTTCCCTACGAAGTTGCAGCGTTCTCGGAGCGACTGACATGGCCCTCGATCAAGCGCATGCCCCATGTTCTGGGCGCCGTGTTCGTTGCGCTGGCATGCATCTATGCGCTTTCCCCCTACCTCGCGCTCTGGTCGCTTTCTTCGGCGCTCCGCAGCCATGATGCCATCACTCTCTCGCAGCATATCGACTGGAGCGCTCTGAGCACCAACCTCAAGGCAGAAGCCATCGACGCGCTGATCGGTCCGCCACCAGCAGCAGACGATCTGCCCGATTTCGGTTCCTCCTTCGCCAGCAACGCCGTCTCCCACGCCATCGATACGCGGCTCACCCCGGAACTGCTGATGACCGTAGCGTCGCAGATGGTCAACGCACCCCGTGCGACCCCGTCTTTCAGCATCAGGCAGCTTTATGACCGCATCTCAGCGCATTTCGTTTCGCCACTGCGTTTCGAGGCCGGACTGGTGACAATGCCCGGTCAGAAGCCGACCATCGTTCATATGAAATTCGAACAATGGCGCTGGAAGATCACCGGTTTCGATCTTCCCAGATCGGTCTGACGCCCGTCGGGAAACAGGCGCACCGCTTTCAGCGCCGGCGGCGCGCGAACCCCAGGCCGAATTTACGCAGCACTCTGGCGACGCCATAAGGCACGACCAGCATCCTGCGCGATTTCGGGCGGAGACAAAGCCGGAAGATTCTGAGTTTGGCCCTATCTTCGATACGCAACCGCGTATTGGCGGCCATAAGACCTGCAAACTCGTCGAGCATATCGACCAGCTCATCGCGATGCTGCGCCATTCTGATTTCATGCTCATAGCGCGCAAAATAGATCGACTTGAACGCCTCACCGGCAATCAGATTGCAGAACCGGGGAAAAATAAGGTCGCGCACATACACGCTGCGCCGCTCGGGATCTGACGCAAAAAGCTGACAAAGCTTGCGGATATACAGCATCCGGCTACGGCTCATGCGAATGCTGTAGGACGTGCTGTTCTTGTTGATGCACCAGACTGTCACGGCCTTTGGAAAAAAAAGTGTTCGTAAAGCCGGCGCGGAAAATCCTCAGGAAGAGATCATCATCCTCATAGCCCATGAATTGCGGATCGAAGCCGTCAACAGTCTCGAACGCCTCACGCCCGATGATCGACGCTGAAGGCAGGATGTGCATGTCGCGCTCGAGCAGATCCTCAATCGAATATTTCGGATGCTTGCTGTAGCGGGAGGCAATCGAGGTCGCGACGATATGGCCGTCTTCATCCGCCTCCATCAACTCGCCATAGGCCCAGCCGAAATGCGGATCGCTTTCAGGGATTTGCCCCAAAAGCAGCTCGATATGATTTTTGAGGAAAAAATCATCCTGATCGAGAAAGCAGAGATAAGCTGATTTCGTCAGGGACACGCCGAGATTTCGGGCGCTGCCCTGCCCGCCATTCTCCTTGCGCTGCACTTTCACGTCATACCGGGCAGCGATTGCCCGCAATCGGGAGGACTCCTCTGCTGTGGACCCGTCATCGACGATGAGAAACTCGTCTGCCGTGACTGTCTGGGCCAGAACACTGCGTATCGCACGCTCGATATAGCGTGAGCCGTTATAAAACGGGATGATAACCGCAACAGTCTTGCGTTTTTCTGTCGCCGCGGCCCTGTCGGGAGCCTCGACGGAAGGCGCCTTCCTGCTGGCATTTCTGGCGGTGGCAACTTTGGTACCCTGTTTGGCAGGGGTCTTGATATTCGGGGCCTTGCTCATCGAGGCGCCTTTCCTGGTCATGCCGGTCGCTCTCCGGCGCTTTTGCGAGCGCCCGAAGTCACGATTGCCATGACGGCGCTTCAATCGCTCCCGCTCCTGTCGCCGCGCAGGCGCACGAGAAGCGAACGGATTTCAATCCCGCAGCAAGCAGCAGCGTAACGTCATCGCATCAGTCAGTGAAGACCGACGCAAAAGACGCCATTGCCGCTGACATATCAGGCCGGGGGGAGATCTTCCTCAAGCACCGTGATATGGATGGCGTAGGAAACTTCACCCTCGTCATCGTCGCGATGAACGGTGCCGATCAGCTCGTCATTGACAGCCAGTTCGACTGTGTGGCCTGCGCGCGCAGGCGGGTTGACGGTCAGTTTGGGCGAGCCAAGCAAGCGACGCAGCGTCGTTTGCAGACGCGTCAGCTCCGAAGCAGAGATAGCAGCCATGATCACTCCTGGGTTTTAACAGCTGGTGCGATCTTTAGAGCATCCTTCTGCCCTGTGAAACCTCCTTTAGAACCCCTGAGATTTTCGTAAAAAACCGGCCATTCTGCTGCCATGATTTCTCCGCACCCTTCGATCGTCAGAAATCTTGCCCGAGGGAGAAACATGCTTCGCTTTTTCATAGCCCTTGCCGTTCTCGTCGCGGCACCGATAGAGGCCGCTTTTGCAGCGGCGGCGCCGTCGCATTTCAGCGTCGCCCTCTCCCGTCAGATTTCAAGCGACGGGCCACGCGCTGTGGCGTGGCGCCTGACGCTCGACCATAACTGGGCGCGTGTCGCCAGCGATGTCGCCACCAACGATCCGGCCCTGAGTTCGGCAACGTTGCGCGCGTTGCTCGACTACACGCCCAAACATGAGAAATCCGCCATGCAGCAGGCATTGAGAGAACGTCTGCAAAGAGACACGCTGGCTGGCCTTGCAGCCCTGTCACCCGTATCGCACAGCCCGTATTCGGGGCGGGCCATCTGTGGCGCAGGCGAAGCCCGTTGGAAACACCAGCTTCAACCCGCTCTTCTGGCCACGCATGACATCGTCTATGCCCTGCAACGCGAGGATTGCCTCAAGGCGCTCCGGTTACGTTCCTGACATCCAGACGATCTTTTACATTGGACGCGGAGAACTTCCTCGCCCTCAGACAGTTTTTGTCATAAATTCGCACTCACGAATCTGTGACACTTCAATCCTGTCGAGGACATTCTTTGGCTTCCACCCTGCGTATCGCTCCGGGCGCTGGCGCTTCTGAGCCTCTCTGGCTGCGGCTATTTCGACTCTCGCGAAGCCCACCGGGCACAAATTGCAATGATCGGTATGACATCGAACGATCTGCAGGCCTGTGCCGGCCTTCCGAGTTCTACCAAAGTGCTCAACGACACGACCCAGATCTATCAGTATACGGCGAAGATGAACCTGCCGACTGCCAGCGACTCAACCATCATTCCGGTGCAGCAGATCCTGAACATGACCCAGGTCACGCTCGGAGGTGCAGGTACGACTTGCACGGCAGTCATTCGCCTCGATCATGAGCGCGTTTCTGAAGTGCATTACGCGGGCGATGATGACGAGATCATCGGATCTGACGGCATCTGCTCGATCATCACCCGCGGCTGCGCCCGCCAGCCCGAGGCCAGCATGCGCAAGGTCAGTGGCGGGCCATTCGGCCCTGTTTCCGCTTTTCATTCTCCACGTGCGCCCAACCAGAGCACGGCTGCAACCTATAACAAGCAGTCCGGCGAGGCCGTGCCCAATTACATCGACAACACCAAGCCGGTTATCGTCCCAAGGCCCTGAACAGCGCCGGTAGCGATCTCCTGCTTCATGCGCGAGATCGCCATCGGGAGGCCGAGGAAAATGGCTTCACCGATCAGAAAATGCCCAATATTGAGTTCTCTCAATCCGGGCAGCCCAGCGACGCGTCCCACATTTGCAAAGGTCAGCCCATGGCCCGCATGAAGCTCGAGCCCCTGCGCTTCTGCGGCTCTGGCGCCCTCGTACAGGCGCGACAGTTCTGTCTCGTCTGGGTTGTGGGCGTAGGCGCCCGTATGCAACTCTACAACCTGCCCACCTGCACGCGCGGAGGCCTCGATCTGAGCAGGGTCAGGATCGACGAACAGTGAAACGCGGATACCGGCCTCTCTCAGCCGCATGATCTTCCCTTGCAGATCGGCTTGCTGACCCAGAACATCGAGCCCCCCCTCAGTCGTCACTTCTTCACGCCGCTCCGGCACAAGGCAACATGCATGGGGGCGTAGCGCACAGGCCTTGGCCACCATCTCTTCGGTTGCCGCCATCTCAAAATTCAGGGGTACCGAAAGCTCCTCGCGCAGGCGCGTCATATCCACATCGCGTATATGACGCCTGTCTTCGCGCAGATGAGCTGTGATGCCATCGGCACCATGGCTCGCTGCCAGAAGGGCTGCCGCTACAGGGTCAGGGTGAGTGCCACCGCGCGCATTGCGCACTGTCGCGACATGATCAATGTTGACGCCCAGTCGGATCATGATGATTTTCCCTCACTCATGGCGCGCTGCGCGCCCAGTTCCCGCGCCATGCTCATCGCGGCGAGCAGGCTGGCTGGATCGGCAACACCCTTGCCTGCAATCGAAAAAGCCGTGCCATGATCGGGCGACGTACGGACGATCGGCAGGCCGAGTGTCACGTTCACCCCGGTCGCCATATCCAATGTCTTCAGCGGGATGAGCGCCTGATCGTGATACATGCACAGAGCGGCATCATAGAGCGGACGCGCAAGATCGGTGAACAACGTATCGGGAGGATAGGGACCCGTAACGTCAATCCCTTCCTCGCGCAGCGCATCGATCGCTGGCTGGATCACATCACGTTCTTCCAAACCCAGCACGCCTCCTTCACCCGCATGAGGATTAAGTCCCGCTACAGCGATACGCGGTGCGGCAAGGCCGAAATCGCGTCGAAGGGCCAGAGCCAGAGCGCGGCCAACCTTGACGATCCGGCCGGTAGACAGCGTATCCAGCGCCTCACGCAAGCTCACATGCACCGTAACAGGCACCACGCGCAGCCGCGGCGAGGCGAGCATCATGATCTCCTCGCCCAGCACACCGCAAAGCGACGCCAGGAACTCCGTATGACCGGGGAAACCGAAGCCGGCTTCCTTGAGAACGATCTTGCTTATGGGATTGGTTACGACCGCCGACACCTCCCCGGCGAGAGCCAGTCGCGTCGCGGTCTCGATAGAGGCGATAACCGACGCAGCCACTGCCCCGTCCGGCTGACCCGGCACGACGGAGACAGGTAAAGTGAGAGGCATAACAGGCAAGGCCGCGCCAAACGCGGCTTGCGCCTGCCGGGCAGTCTCCACAATCTGCACCGGCACATGCGGCGCCAGGAGTGCCGGGTCACCAACCCACAAAAAGGCCTCGCCCCGCTCACGCAGGGCTTTCCAGGCCAGAACCGTCAGTTCAGGGCCGATTCCGGAGGGATCGCCCATGGTGAGTGCAGGCAGCATGGCGCCTCTCATACGTTTTAAGACCGGAACTTACCGGCGGGCGAACGCGTCGAGAATACGCACCCACGAGCGAATTCCCTTATGAAAGGACTCCACGCCATATTGCTCGTTGGGCGAGTGGATGCGGTCGTCATCCTGCGCGAAACCGACCAGAAGCGAGTCCATATCGAGCGCCTCCTTTACCTCAGCCACGACCGGTATCGACCCGCCACAACCGATAGAAACGGCTGGCACACCCCATTCTTCGCCCAACGCGTCAAGGGCGGTACGTAGCAGGGGACCGTTTTCCGGCACGGCAAACCCGGTCGATGCACCGTGTTCGGTAAAGCTTACCTTGGCATCGGACGGCAGAACGGCACGGATATGAGCGCGAAAGGCGGCACGAATGGCTTCGGGATCCTGCCCCGGCACGAGGCGGAACGATACTTTGGCCATGGCCTTGGCCGGGAGGACAGTCTTGAATCCGTCACCCTCGTAGCCACCGGAGATACCGTTGATTTCGTAACTCGGGCGCGCCCAGATCTGCTCGATGGCCGTAAAGCCTGCCTCGCCCGCAGGCTGCGACAGACCAACAGGCGCCAGCGTCGTGCTATCATCCGGAAAGATCGCACGCCACTGCGCGCGCACCGTGTCGGACGGCACAGCGACATTGTCATAGAACCCCGGCAGGATCACACGGCCGGAATCATCGCGCACGCTACCGAGAGCCCTGCAAAGCAGCTCGATGGGATTGCGTGCCGCATTGCCGAACATGCCCGAATGCAGGTCATGCGTGGCACAGATAATCTCGACTTCTTCTCCCACGAGGCCGCGTAGGCTCGTCGTGATGGCAGGCGTCTTGCGGTCGGGCATGCCCGTATCGCAGATCAATGCCACATCGGCCTTGAGCTCCGACGCATTGCCCTTGAGGAAAGGCATGAGATTGGCGCCACCACTCTCTTCTTCCCCTTCGATGAGAATCGAGACCCTGACGGGCAACGTGCCGTGAACAGCCTTCCAGGCGCGGCAGGCTTCGATAAAGGTCAACAGCTGCCCTTTGTCGTCAGACGCGCCACGGGCCACGATAATCCTGCGGCCATCTGCCTCGGTCGTGATCGACGGTTCGAACGGATCGCTTTTCCAGAGAGAGCGCGGATCGGTAGGTTGCACGTCGTAATGACCGTAGAACAGCACATGCAGCCCATCTGCCGGGCTCTCATCATGCCCGACAACCATCGGATGACCGGGGGTCTCGCGCAGGCTCGCGGCGAAACCGAGCGCCGTCAGTTCGTCACGCACCCATTCGGCAGCTTTGCGGCAATCGCCGGCATGTTTGGGCTGAGCCGAAATGCTGGGGATACGCAGCAGGGCAAAAAGCCTCTCGAGACTTTTATCGAGATCCTGATCGACCCGCCCCAGTACTGTTTCCGTGCTCTCAGTCACCCGCACTCTCCTTCACCACACTTTGTCCGACGAGGCGAGCCAGGGTCTCGCGATAAACAGCTTTCGTCTCAGCTGCCTGGCGCGATGCTGCCTCTGACGCCTGACGCCACGTCTCTTCATCCTGATAAAGGCTGACGATCGCGTCTGCAAACCGCCCTGCATCGAGCGGCACTTCCAGAGGCTCCATCAGCCGGTTTCCCTCCCCGACACAGGGCAGTCCACATGACGCCGCCTCAATGCGCTGTATCGCAATCTGACCACTTCGTTCATCGGGCGCAATCAGGAGACGGCACGCAGCAGCGAGTTCGGCGAAAGGCGCCTGCCCAGCCACGAGCGGCGCAACCCGCCGATAATGGGTGATCATGGATAGATCGAGCGATTGCAGGGACTCATTGGCCAGTATCAGGCTCACCGGCTCGGCCAGACGACCATCGAGACGCAACAACACCTCGCGCACGAACCATTTGAGAAATGTCTGCGTATATCCGGGTGCCGTTGCTGGCTGTGCGGCAAAAAGCAGATCGCGCCTTTCGGCAAAGTCCCGGCCCGACTGCACGGGCACCGCCTCGCCCAGAACGGTCAATCCGACGAGCCCGACATCGTGCAAAAGCGCTGCCTGCCTCTCGCTCTGAACGACGATATCCTGACAGAACCAGGCATTTGTCGTCTCTTCTGATAGCGCTGCCGGTAAAGCTCCGTTTCATCAGCCTCCACGGTTTTGCCAGAAAGACGTCGGTCGTTCTCCTCCTCGAAGGTCTCGATTTCGCGTAGATCGAGGATAACCCGCTCTTCGGGAAGATGACCGGCCTTTTCACTCAGAAGAGGAAACACGGCATTGAGCGTGTGGCCACCGCATATCCAGATTCGATCGAACCCGCGCACGCGCTGCTCGATGAGGCGGCCCAGGGCATCTATCGAACCGCTACGATATTCGACTTCTTCCGGCATCTCCTGCCGCAGACAGGTCTCGACCCTTTCTCCCTCGATCAGCACAAACAATGTGACCTGCAGCCCAAGATCTATGAGTGTCTCACTCAGGGCGCCGAGGCGTATCTTGCGAGAGATTTTTTCAGGAGTGCCGTCTCGCGCGATAAGAAGAAGCCGCTCGCCCCAACGCGACGAACGATGCAAAATCTCTGCGTTCTGCGGTGCCTGAGGCAGACTGCCACGCAGAATATCGGCGAAGTGGCGCCGCAGGATCAGCGCGTCACAGAACAGAGCTGCCGGGTGTGCCACCTCTCGCTCAGGCGAGCGGAGAACGAACCCCGGATCGTAGACGATACGCCCGGATGGCAGAGCCTGCCGAATGCTCAACCCGAGCGCGGCCCAAACCGGCACTGGAAGCCTCAGGGCCTGAAGATCCGGCCTGTCTGAAGACAGGCTGCGAAGCATTTCGGTGAAACAGAGAAGGGCACCCCCTCCCACGGTTTCACAGGCACGAACGAAATCGACCTCCGGCGCGAAAGCTTCCATGCCCGCCCCATAGGCTGGCAACCGCCATCGCGCGCGACAGAGAGTCCTGCCTCGATCACACGAAGATCATGACCAAGGATCTGGGGGGCAACCGCGATCACGCCGTCCTGACCGAGACGCGATAAGCCGTTCGCGAGAGACCCGTAAAAGAGGTGACACCCTGCCTCGATCAGCAGGACGCGGTCAGCAGCAAGCTGCGGTACAACACGCTGCAAGCCATCCTGCAGACGGGCAGACGCAACGGGGAGACGCTCGACCCCATGGGCGTAGCGCTCGATCTCCGCTGTTTCGTCCTTTGCTCCGGCGTCGAGAAGAACAACCTGCAGCGCCCCGCGATTGCCCTCATGCAGCGAAGCCAAGGTCTGGAGGAGCGCCAGAAAATGCGACGGTGCCAGAATGACAACACTTAATTCGGGCGTGCCCACATAGCGAAAATCAAGAGGGGTACGTGCCAGAAGAGGCAGGAGCGTTTCGGCACGCAAGGCCTGGAGATTCTCAAGCTGACGCAGAGCGGGAGCATCTGTCAGAGGCGTGGCGGGTGGCGCGCCCCCGGTTTTGACGAGATCTATAAACGCGTTGCTACAAATCTCGCGCCAGGTCGGAGCATGCCCCGTAAGGCGCGTTCGGGGCAGCGAGATGCCCTCTGCCGGACTACGCCCCTCAAACAAGCCATAACGTACAAAATGATCATACCCGTTGCGCAGCGATCGGGCGCGTACCTGATCATTCACATCGGAATAGCGCTCGAGATATGCGCGCTCGCTGAAAATCGCATTTGGACTGTAATGCGTCGGGGTTTCGTTCGAGAGATAGTGGTGGAGCGGCGATACATACTCGCCACTCTCGATCTTGCCCGCGACATCTTCATATTGCGCCAGATACCAGACAGGATCGAAATACCACGAGCATCGGAACGTGTTGAGATCCTGCGAAAGGGTCAGGCGGGTGAATTCCCCCATCCCGGAATCGAGTGGCACACGCTGCTGAAACAGAGCTGCGCGCAGGATGTCAGGCACGAAGAAAGGCGTGCTGACGCGTCGCTCTAGTTGCCCCTTTTCCAGATAATGATCATAGCCATTACTATAACCCATCTCACGCACGAGAGCGGGCGTAAGGTCAGGATTGAGGCAGAAATACTCGCTTTCCGAAAAAAGCCAGTGACAGGAGCGCCCCCGATGACCCGTCTCGCAATAATGCTGGAAACCGGAATCAAAAACGCCCATTCTGATGCCGTTTTCGACATCAAAATGCACCCGCCGATACCAGATCTCGTCGAAATACCGGTTGGGTGAGTGGCATAGCGCGCGCCATCACGCTGCCAGAATTCGAAAAGACCGCGATCGTCGGGCAGGCTGCCCGTCATGTCGATCACGGTCTGGCCATAACGCGCCCGATACCAGGCAGGGTCGAACACAGCCCAGAGCGGGGTATGGGTCTCGCGCTCTTCATCTGGCCCGAGCGCGGTCAAGGTTTCTGATATAACGGTCATCTTACCGGCCTCGAAGCGTCAGGACTGTGCCCGTCGACTTTGCATGAGGGCGTTGAAATCAACTGGCTGGATATTAGCGACCGGAAAACCTGACTCGCGGATCAGGTTCAGAAGCAGATGACGTGCGGACGGAAAAAGCTGCCGCGGCGCTTCAACGAGCAACAGCGTCTCGATCATGTCCTGACGGGCATTCTGCAGCGCGAAGAGCCCCGAATAGACCAGATCGATCCTGTAGAGAATTTCCGGTTCAGGCATTTCCGGCATGGGCGGCGTGCGGTAACCGATGCCCTGCATGGCGAGACTGACCTCGAAATTAGGCTGATCCTCGCCCAGCTGGCGGGCATTGACGTCGATACGCAGCCCGACATGCGGGCGCGGCGGCAGATTGTAGAACACCTCTGGCGCACCGACCGACGCGATGCTGGAGGATTTCAGATATTGCGTGCCGGAGACGAGCAATGTTTCCAGTGCGATCCGATCCGAGCGGCTGGTTGTGCCCGTGTCTTCCTGTTCCGACATGAAATCTCGTTCCCTCAATGTCTTTTCATTGCAATGCTTCCTGATCGAAAGCATACAGCGCCAATGCTTGTGTCATGACTTGCCGGACAAGGCCAGCCAACGCAGGCAAAACGCCGGTCACGCTCATCATTTAATACAGGGCGGTCACCAGTCGTCAGAAACCCTGCCCGCGCAAGAAGCCGAGAGCCGGCAGCGGAGACCAGCCTTTGGGTATTTCTGCCCGCGCGATCTGCCTCATTTCATAACGCAGAGGCGCCTTCTGCTCCGAGGCCAGAAACTGCCTGTATTCACGCACCTGCCGACTACGCCAGGCACAATCCGCCTCGGCAGCCTCATGACTCACATGGACATTGGCGATGCGACTGCGGCGCCCCTGCCAGGCGATAACCGCCCAGAGTCGGTCGGCATTGGGCAAGGGCGGTCGGAACATCAGAAGCTGCGACATGAGGGGCACGCCTTCCCTGTTCATGGGTCGGGAACAGCCATAAACGGATCACGTCTCGCGACCCAGCGTCAAGAAAAAGCAACAAACCTTGCTGCGTGTCGGAACCCGGGGTAAGGCGATACGATCAGTCTACGGCTCGAAATTCTTGCGCCGATAACCCGTTGAAGTGAGGTCTTTCCGATGGTGCGCTTACTCGTTATCGTCGTTTTTCTTGTCGTTCTCATCACTTTTGCTTTGAGCAACCCCGACCCACAATCGCTTTGGGTCGTTTCCTATGGCTGGCAGTTTTCGGTTGGTATGCTCGTTCTTGGTGTTGGCGCTGCAAGCTTCCTTCTCGGCGGCTTCGTGATGTTCATCGGTGAGGTCAAGCAACGCTCGCGTGCCAGAAAGGCCGAACAGCAGGTGCGTGCGCTCGAAAGCCAGGTGCTCGACCTGCACCAGCGCCTCGACCGCCTGACCCTTGCTACCGACCCCAGTCGCGCACCGTACGAAGCGCCGGCTGCGATGCCCGTCGCTCCCTGATTTCACGTTCCCCATTGCCACGACCGTTCAGGTAGAGATTATGAAGCGCACCCGTCTGATCGCCGCCCTCGACACACAAGACCTCGACCAGGCACGCGACTGGGCAAGAACACTCGACGGCATGGTCGATGCCATCAAGCTGGGCATGGAATTCACCTATGCCCAAGGCCTGTCTGCCGTGCGCAGCGTGGCGGGCGAGCGCACGCTGTTTCTCGACCTCAAACTGCATGATATCCCCAATACGGTTGCCAAAGGACTGACCAGCCTCGCGCCGATCGGCGCCGCTCTTTTGACCATCCATGCGGGTGGCGGCTCTGCCATGATCCGTGCGGCACGTCAGGCAATCGACGCTGCCTATCCGCCTTTGCATCGCCCTGTCCTTCTCGCCGTGACTGTACTCACGAGCCTCGACGAAGCCGCTCTGCACGAAATCGGCGTCCCCACAACACCACGCGAGCAGGTCGTGCGCCTTGGGCGTCTGGCCATGACGGCAGGGGCAGATGGGCTGGTTTGCTCGGCCGAGGAAATTGCGCCTCTGCGCGACGCGCTGGGCGAAGCGCCCGTTCTGGTCGTGCCGGGCATACGCCCCGCAGGCTCCGACGCGAACGACCAGAAGCGTATCATGACTCCACGACAGGCGGCGCAGGCGGGTGCAGACTGGATTGTCGTCGGACGCCCGATTACCCAGGCGGCAGATCCAGCAGCAGCAGCAGCTTCAATCCAGGCAGAACTTGCTTCTGCATGAAAACAGGGGTCAAGATCTGCGGCCTGAATGACAATGACGGGCTGAGTGCTGCCTGCGAAGCCGGAGCCGACTGGGTTGGCTTCGTGTTCTTTGCCCGCTCCCCGCGCTTTGTGACCCCGGCGGCTGCGGCAGATCTGGTCATGCCCTTCAACGGCGTGCTGCCCCAGATGGTCGGTCTTTTCGTCAAGGCCAGCGACGCGCAGATTGCCGAGACGCTCTCGGCGATCAAACTCGACATCCTGCAACTTTATGATACCCCGGAGCGGGCACGCGCCATAAAAGCCCGGTTCGGCTTGCCGGTCTGGCTCTCCTGCGCAGTCGCAAGCCAGAGCGACCTCCCCCAAGAACCGGATTTTGACGGCTACGTAGTCGAGCCACGCGCACCCGACAACGCATCACGGCCCGGTGGCAATGGGCTCAGCCTCGATTGGTCACTTCTCCAAGGCTGGCATTCTCCTTCCCCCTGGATGCTAGCCGGGGGCCTGAACCCGGAGAATATCGCCCGGGCGATCACGGCCAGCGGGGCTCCGGCGGTGGATGTCTCCTCCGGGGTCGAAATCGCGCCCGGATGCAAATCTCCGGAGAAGATTCGAAACTTCATCAAAAATGTCAGAGGCACTTGCGCGCAAGACAGAAACTGATATGTTCCGCCCGCGCTGGAGAGATGGCCGAGCGGCTTAAGGCGCACGCTTGGAAAGCGTGTGTACGTTAATAGCGTACCGTGGGTTCGAATCCCACTCTCTCCGCCACCAACTCATTGAAAAACATAAAAATGATTACGCTCGCATATCTGAGAGCGGGCTCTCTCCCAAATGCTTCTCCATTTTGGAAAAGCGTTTTCATGTTGCTTGGCAACGGACCGCCCCTTTCTCCTGGCGCCGCAGAAGGCACCAACGGGCCGGTCAAGCCCTCAGGGCAGTCAACCCAGACCGTTCAACACAATGGGGTTTGTCGCCCGTCGAAGTGATTGAGCTGCTGAGCACTTGAGCGAGAGGGGTCACTTCTGCTTCGCGACAGAATGCGCTGCTTCAGCCCCCTCTCATTCGGCTTGTCAGAATCTGATATTATCATATTATCGATATATAGATAATATGAGAGCGTCATGGCTGAAGAGATGGAAAACAAATCGGCCGAGGTGGCCGAAATTCTGAGAACGCTCGCCCATCCAGGGCGCCTGCTCATTGCCTGCACTCTGGTAGAGCGAGAGCTCTCGGTCGGGCAGATCGAAAACGAACTCGGCATTGGGCAGCCTGCTCTCTCCCGTCATCTCAAGATACTCAAAACCGAGCAGGTCATTGCAAGCCGCAAACAGGGCGTATCGGTTTTCTACCATCTCTCGGATCAGAAGGTCGCTGCTCTGATCAGATTTCTCTATGAGACCTATTGCAGTGACCGCCATGACTCTGTCTGACCCCGAGTTCCAGGGCCTCGCAGGCGGGTTATTGATCGGCCTCTCATGCGCCACCTATCTTCTGCTCACCGGGCGGAGCGTGGGGATCAGCGGTATGGTGGCCGGTGTATTCGCAGAAAAGCGTCTGTCGCCCGACAAGGCGTTCCTGCTCGGCCTCGTCGCGGGGCCGCTTCTATGGCATCTGGTTTGGGGCGTCTAGCCCCCGATAACAATCCACGCCTCTTTTCTGACCGTGGCAATTTCCGGCCTTCTTGTGGGCTTCGGCACGCGTCTGGGCAATGGATGCACAAGCGGGCATGGCGTTATGGGTATGGCGCGTCTTTCCGCACGCTCGCTGGTCGCTGTAGCCGGCTTTCTCGCTATGGGAGCACTCGCCGCCACCCTTTCCCATCTTCTGACAGGCAGCACGCAGCCATGAAGCTCATCCACCTGGCCAGCTTTTTATGCGGCGTGATTTTCAGCCTTGGGCTGATCGAAGGGAAAATGATCGATCCAGCTACCGTGCTTGCGTTTCTCGATTTTGCCGGAACCTGGAAGCCCACTCTTGTATTCGTGCTCGCTGGCGCTGTCATGGTGGCATCCATCGGCGTGGTGGTACAGAAACGCCGGACAAGGCCTTGGCTCGACAAGGCATTTTACATGCCGACCAGAAAAAAAATCGATCGCCATCTCATCATCGGCAGCATGGTTTTCGGAGTGGGCTGGGGAATGGTCGGGCTTTGCCCGGGCCCTGCCGTCGCTACCCTGCTGACAGGCAACGTGAAAACCTTGTCTTCCTGATGGCTCTCCTTGCGGGGATGCACGGATTTTCTCTGTGGTCTCGACGCGCAGGATAGAAAGTCACTTCATGGAGTAACGGCGGTCGAACAAGGCTGCTGCAAGAAGGAGATCTGGCAGCAGCTCATCTGATGAAACCCTTTTTTCGTCGCCCGGAATCCGCCCTTCGGGCGCTTTACGCCGGGACAGGCCGCGATGTTGCCCGACGCAGCTTCTTGCGCGCCCGGATCAGCTGATCGTGAAATCAGAAACCTTCAGATCGGTCACACCGAGGAAAGTGACCTTGCTGTTCCGTCGATCATCACTGAGGTGTTGCCGCCCGAAACGCTCGCCGTATTTAAGATGGCCTGAGCAGAAGCCGTCGCGTCAGTGGGCTTGTAGTTGTAGAGGAAAAACTTGTTATCCGCGGCGCGGAAATCGGTAATGGTGAAATTACCGGCTGTGTGGTTAGCCAGCATGCCGAAGAGATTACCAGCCCCCGTACCGCCCGTCACCGTCGCGGCTACCGATGTGCTGGATGAACCGGTAAAGGCGGTACCCAGATAAAACTGGTCCGAAGCCGTGCCGCCAAGAATGGTTTGCTGCCCCGCACCCGACCAGGCAGAGAGCCCACCCGCTACATTGCGACCATCGATCATCTGATTGCCCGTGGTGTAGGGCTGATTGGCGGTAAAGAGCAGACGCGAGGACGAGCTCATCGTGACCGAAAGCCCGTCAGCGCCGTAAATCGTGCCGGAACCTGCGGCAATCGACGTCTGGCCGGTGCCCGAGATAAACGTCAGAGCACCCGAAACGCTGATATTCTGATTGCTGCCATGAATAACCTGCAGGTTACCCGCTGCCGAGATGGTATCGCCCTGCGTGCCTGTGACCGTCGCCGAGCCCGAGCTAACATTCACGACAGAGGATGTACCGCCATAAACCGAGCTGTTATCGCCGATCGTGATATTGTTGCCCGCAGAAAAATCCATGACGGCAGCATTGGTCTTCAGGTTGGCAGTGGAATTGCCCCCCTGAAGGGAGACTGTGTCGATCGCACCAGACGCCCCGTAAATCGTGTCCTTGCCAACCGACGTGACGAAGTTATTCGACCCACCGAGATAGATCACGTTATTGCCCGTGCCGCCCGTGATCGTGTTGGTACCGCTGGCACCATAGATCGTGTCGTCACCGGAGCCCGTGGCGATATTCCAGTTGCCCGAAGACCCGGAAGCGTTGAAGACATTATTGCCCTGCGTTCCCGCAAAGCTGCCGGAGTTATTGCCGACCTTTACGTTCGAACCATACTGATCGCCCGAAACAATATTGAGGTAGCTGGCAGTGTTCTGGGTGGTATCGAGCGTCACGGCACCATTGAGCGTATTGCTGCTGGTCGAGGCGACGACAATATTTGAATAATTGCCGGCGACACCATAAGTCCCGGTCTTGTCAATGATTGCCTGTGACGCCTTCTGGGAAGACACATACCCGTTCGTTCCAGGGGTCAGGATCGAATTATCCAGCGAACCAGCTGTGAGTAGCGTCTGAAGGCTGGACGCATAGCTCTTTGCCATCGTCCCGGCAGTATCAGATGTAACATACGGGATATAGACAGTGTTATTGACACCTTGAACGACGATATTGGGCATGCTGACCTCTGATAAAGTTGCTGTGCTGGTGGCGCCGTCTGCTGGCGTCATGGAGACGATGGGCGCCGTACTTGACTGATCGGAATATGAGACGGTTTTATTCGTGTCATAGGTAATCGTCGGATCTTCCACGTTGTAATTACCGGTCACATCACTTGAAAGTCCTGTCCCGGTGGACTCGACGCCAATATAAGTCCCGCTCAAATACCAGTTACTCAGGTCCTGCAGCTGGCTTGCCAGGCTCGGGTAAAGACCGACCATCGCCTTGATGGCGGCCATGAGCCCCTGGTTCACATCAATAGTGGTCTTGTACATGACGCCATTATTTGAGGCATCGTTCGGGTTGATGTAGGCAGTCTGCGACCCGGTAACGTTGTAAATCGACCCACCTAAAGACTTGGGTAGGGAAACATAGGCTTGGGGAACACCCTTATAATCGACGGTTTCGAACTGCAGGAACAGGCCGAAGCTCATCGTGGCACTATGAAAATTGATCGTGAAATTGATACCGGCTGATAGGTTCCGGTAGTCCCGGAATAGTTGCTGATACCCTGCTCGAAAGACGCCGTGATCTGATGATTGAATGAATACTGTCCATCCACCTCTTTCGTAGCAGAAAGCTGAACGTCCAGCAGCTTTCCTCCCTGCGCGGCGAGCTGATAAACATAATGGCCATTATCAGGATCGCGGAAGACGTTATAGGTCGTCTTGCCAGCAGTCGACGTGGATGAGCCCTGGGTCCAGTGACCGACCGAATAGCCGAAATTATTGTCCCAGACCTGGCTGTCGTCTCCGGCAGCCGGATCGAACGCACTCGCTGCATTCCACTGGATAATAGCCCAGTCGGGCGAGTTTTCGCCATCAAGATCGGACAATTCGTCATTATAGATGATACGACCGTTAACGACCTGCTGGGTATTCATGGGGAGGTTAGGCCCATCTACACTTGGGTCAGTATAGATATCAGTCAGGCTCTGTTGGTTACTGGTGCTCATCGTTAATCCGACTTTCTATCAGCCAATGTGACATACACGCGTTGAACTCACGCTAGTCTGCTCTTTGTGTCTTTAGAATCCCTTAATTTACATACAAAATGATCACCTAAACGTGATCATAATTTATATCTCATTACAAGAACGATATTCGCCAAATTTTGAGGGATAGTTTCGCACAGGATCGGATTCTTAAAGAAAAATTTCTGACATATGCCGATTAAAAAATGAAAATCGCAATTATTTCCGATATAGAAATGATTATATTGTCAAAATACGTGAAACAGATTTTTATATGGCGTTATCTGTTATAAAAAACGTCAATATTTTTCTAATATATATATCTAGGTTAATAAATTTTTCTACACCGCTTTATAAAATTACTTTCTTCCAAATATTGACAGATAGTTACGAAAAAGAAGAATTCGCATTTTTTTGAAGCTATTTGACATAGAACAAGCCCTGAGGCGGCTTCGATTCCCCCCATGACAACCCAACAAACGGAAAGAAACGGCGATTTGCGCGTCCTATTGCAGACGTGCACCCGCAAGAGACGACGGGAGTCTCAACCCGGATCAGGCGGCTTCGTATGAAAGCCCGCCATGAGGTGAGACGAACGTGAAGACCTCATAAAGCCGACGTCAGGCGTAACCTACCCAGAGCAATAAGGGGCGCCTGCCGTATCATGTCAGCAGGGTGTCAGCTCGCGTTCAGCCTGAATGTAATCTTGCTTCGAGGGCAGCTCCGGTGTCTGAAATCCGGTCGTTCAACCAAACTCGCTGTGAGCCTCAGTCGATTCGTGGCGCGCACAACAGTGACACACTCGAGAGATTGCACCATGAGATCAGCGTCGCTCTTCATCGCGATGGATGCCTGCACCTCCTCGGGCGAACAACATTGCAAGAGAGCGAGAAAGATCATGCTCTGGGGAACTCAACACAGACAATATTCTTGCCCTGCGGCAGTTTACGCATCATGTATTCACGAGAGAGACAGCGTCATCCTCCACCTGCCTGAGTAAGGTCGCAGCGACGTAGAGAGAACTGCCATATCAGACACACCCGAGCGCTCCTGGGCGATATGATCAGCGATCAGAACTGCAGGCCCGTCAAACATGAACGGGTCCGGTGGCTGAAACGAAAAAACCCCGGCCAGGCCGGGGTTTCCACGTGACGAGGCAAAACCTCGTCGTTATAACGCCTCTAATCAGCGCGGTGCGAGCACCATGATCATCTGGCGGTTTTCGAGCTTGGGCATCTGCTCGACCTTGGCTTTCTCTTCCATCTCGATGCGGATACGCTCCAGCATCTTGATGCCAAGTTCCTGATGGGCCATTTCGCGCCCCTTGAAGCGCAGGGACACCTTGACCTTGTCGCCTTCGGCAAGAAAGGAATTCATCGCGCGTAGCTTGACCTGGTAGTCATTTTCATTGGTGCTGGGACGCACCTTGACTTCCTTGATCTCGATAACCTTCTGCTTCTTGCGCGCTTCGTTCTTCTTTTTCTGCTGCTCGTATTTGAACTTGCCGTAGTCGAGAATCTTGACGACCGGCGGCTCAGCCGTGGGGCTGATCTCCAGAAGGTCGAGCCCGACCGAATAAGCGCGTGCGAGAGCATCGCGCGTTGTCATGACGCCAGCCATCTCGCCGTCGGCGTCAATCAAGCGCACCTGAGGAACACGGATTTCCTCGTTAACTCGGGGCCCTTCACGGGTGGGTGCGGCCTGCATCGGTGGTCTAGCTATGGTCGTCTCCTGTCGACGTTTTCGAACAAACTTCTTGTCAGCACTTCAATACGCGCACGATGGCCAAAAATTTCATCACCTTGGCGTGACGAAATGAACGTCCTGTTTGCGGGAAGGCCGGTGCCCCGACATAGGCTCGAAACACCGGAATTGCAAGGTTTGCGCGCTCAGACGTCGCAGGTCAGCCCTGCAGGCGGCGCATGTCCGGCGCCAGAGCCTCCTGCGTCAGCTGGGTCAGGGCCTCGTCGAGACCCAGGATCTCCTGAGCGGCACCGCCAAGACGACGCAGCGCCACCTTGCCTTCTTCCGCTTCGCGACGACCGACGACAAGAATCACCGGCACACGGGCGACCGAGTGTTCGCGAATCTTCGCGTTGATCTTTTCGTTACGCCCATCGACCTCGACCTGAAGCCCGGCGCGGCGAAGCTTGTCGGCCACTTCCTGCGCGTACGGCTCGGCATCGGTCACGATGCTGGCCACAACCACCTGGGTCGGCGCCAGCCAGAGCGGGAATTTGCCTGCAAACTGCTCGATCAAAATACCGATGAAGCGTTCGAAGCTACCCAGAATGGCGCGATGCAGCATAACCGGACGATGGCGGGCGCTGTCTTCGCCGATATAGGAGGCATCTAGACGCTCGGGCAGGATGTAATCTACCTGAAGCGTGCCGCACTGCCAGTCGCGACCGATGGCATCCGTCAGCACGAATTCGAGCTTCGGCCCGTAGAAGGCACCTTCACCCGGATTGGTCTCGAACGAGACACCTGCCAGACCGCAGGCCTCCTTGAGCGCAGTCTCCGCCTTGTCCCAGGTCGCGTCGTCACCGGCGCGCGCCTCGGGGCGATCGGAGAATTTCACGCGGAAATTCTCGAAGCCAGATCGCGATAGACCTCATCGAGCATGGCAACGAAAGAGGCCGTCTCGCTCGCAATCTGCTCTTCAGTGCAGAACACATGCGCATCGTCCTGCGTGAAACCACGCACACGCATGATGCCATGCAGCGCGCCAGAAGGCTCGTAGCGATGGCAGGCCCCGAACTCGGCCATACGCAGCGGCAATTCGCGATAGGAGCGCAGCCCATGGCGGAAGATCTGCACATGGCACGGGCAGTTCATCGGCTTGAGGGCAAGCGTCTTATCCTCATCCTCGACGGTCGCGATGAACATGTGCTCGCGGTATTTGTCCCAATGGCCCGACGCTTCCCAGAGCGCACGATCCACGAGCTGCGGCGTGCGCACCTCCTGATAGCCATGACGGGTCTGAAGGCGGCGCATGTAATCCTGAAGCACCGTATAAAGACGCCAGCCCTTGGCATGCCAGAAGATCTGACCGACAGCTTCTTCCTGGATATGGAAGAGATCCATCTCACGCCCGATACGACGATGATCGCGCTTCTCGGCTTCCTCAAGCTGATGCAGATAGGCATCCAGCTCCTTCTGATCACGCCAGGCAGTGCCGTAAATGCGCGTCAGCATGGGGTTGCGATGATCGCCACGCCAATAGGCGCCTGCCACCTTCATGAGCTTGAACGCCGTGCCGATATCGCCCGTGCCGCGCATATGCGGGCCACGGCACAGATCGAGCCAGGCACCTTGACGATAGATCGAGATCGTCTCGCTCTCGGGCAGATCACGGATCAGCTCGGCCTTGAAACGTTCGCCCTTCTCTTCAAAGAAAGCGATGGCCGCATCACGATCCCATTCCTCACGCTCGAATGGCGCATTGGCCGCAATGATCTCACGCATCTTGCCTTCGATCGCCTCGAAATCCTCAGGCGTGAAAGGCTGGTTGCGAAAGAAATCGTAATAGAATCCGTCCTTGATCGACGGACCGATCGTCACCTGCGTGCCAGGCCAGAGCGCCTGAACGGCCTCGGCCAGCACATGCGCGGTGTCATGGCGGATCATCTCAAGAACGATATCGTCCTTGCGCGTAATGAAGCGGATGACCGCATCTTCGGCAATCTCGGTCGAGAGATCGACCAGCTTGCCATCGAGGCTCATCGCAATGGCAGCACGCGCCAGACCGGGACCGATCGAAGCCGCGACTGCCGTGCCAGTCGTGGCACCGTCGAACGTACGAACGGAACCATCGGGCAGGGTAATGGCAGGCATGGACTTGCGCTCCTGGCGTAAGAAGTAAGTGAAGCTGCTCTAATGGCCCCAGTTCAGGCAGGCCGCAACCCTCGAAACATCGAGATCGCGCAGATCATCGACAGCCAGAACCTGCATCTGGCCGGGTCTCACCCCGTTGGGGGATGTCAGCCTCGGGTTGCTCTCGGCAGAAAACAGCGTCAGAGACGGGCATCCCATGGCCCCTGCAAGATGCATCGGCCCGGTATCATTGCCGACGGCAAGGGCCGCTCTGGCAAAGACCCCGCCCAGAGCCAGAAGATCGGTTTTACCCGTCAGATCGAGCGCATCCGTCACTTGCGCCACGATCTCCGCAGCAAGGGGCTGATCGGCCCCGGTTCCCGCCACCACAATCACCAATCCCTGCGAGCGCAGGTGTGCGGCCAGCGCTGCATAATGCCGGGCCGGCCAACGCTTGGCCGGGCGATGAGGGGCCGCACCCGGCACCAGCACAGCATAAGGAGCAGCAATTTCCGGGCCCGTCCGGCCCAGCCAGTCAAGATCGAGAGTGGCGGCTTCCGGCACGCCCAGACGCGCCAGCTGGTCGCGCTGACGGGCGACACTATGCATCGCGTCACGATGCGGGTTGTCATGGCGATAGGTGCCCCCACTCGCGATGCCAGACCAGCGTTTCTGCCCTGCCAGTCGGAAATAGCGCGTACTGCGCCCTGACGTCTGGAGATCGATCACCAGATCATGACCACGCAGCTGACTTCTGAGCTTCGTGACCCCGCGCAGATCGGTCCAGCGCGGACGCGTATCGACAGAGACATGATCGAAATAGGGACTTGCCTGAGCCAGTGCCTCGAAAGGGGCCGTCGTCAAAAGCGTAATCTCGGCCTCGGGCCAATGCGCTCTGATAGCAGCGAAAGGCGCCAGAGCCTGAATGAAGTCACCCAGAGCGCCGAGCTTGATCACGAGAATTCGAAGCATGGGATGATCCTAGCCGAGACCGCGCTGCGATGATACGCCGGGTGTTTCTTCGCAAGTCCGGAAAGCAGCCATGTCCGACAGGCCTTCTCATATTCTCTCTTTCGGCAGCGTCAATATCGACATCACGGCGCGCGCCGAGCGCATTCCCCGTCCGGGCGAAACGGTTCATGCCGCAAGTTACGCCACCGGGCTGGGCGGTAAAGGCGCCAACCAGGCCGCCGCCGCTTCCCGTCTGGGTCAGGGATGCGGCCTGCGTGTCTACATGGCTGGCCGCACCGGCACTGACCAGTTCGGCACGCTGGCCCGCACGCTGCTCACGCCTTTTGGCGTCGACCTCTCGGCACTCAGGGAAGATGAGGCCCATCCGACTGGCGTGGCGCTCATCACTGTCGATGCGAAGGCGGAAAACATCATCACCGTCGCTGGCGGTGCCAATATGGCTCTCGATCTGAGCGATGTCTCGGCACATCGCCTGCTCATCCAGCTAGCGTCAGCCCTGCTTTTACAGCTCGAAATCCCGCTCGACATCACCATTGCCGCCGCGGAAGAGGCACGCCGCGCCAGAACCCTGGTGATTCTCGACCCGGCTCCCGCTCCTGCAGAGGGGCTGCCCGAGGCACTGTGGCACGCGCTCGATGTGATCACGCCCAATGAAACCGAAACCCGTCTTCTGACCGGCATCTATCCCGAGACGGAAAAAGACGCCGCTCAGGCCGCCCTGAAATTGCAGGAGCGCGGAGCGACCCATGCTCTCGTGAAAATGGCGCGCGGGGCGTCTATTATCGCAGCGGAACGGAAGAAGGTTTCGTGCCGCCATACAAGGTAAAAGCGATCGACACGGTAGCGGCTGGCGATTGCTTCAATGGCGGTCTGGCAACCGCTCTCACACTGGGCAAGCCCTTCGCCGAAGCGGTTCGCTATGCTGCGGCCAGCGGCGCCCTTGCTACCACAAGGCTCGGCGCAGCCGAATCGGCGCCCGACTGGCATGATGTCGTGTCTCTGGTCGAGACGGGCCGCGTCGGCGGTCAGGGCTAGGCATCCCTCTTTCCCGAACCGATGGCTTCCGCTCGGTTCGGGCTCAGTTCTGGTCCGGGTCGGAATCCATAACCGCCTCGTCCTGACGAGCGAGATACGCCGCATGGCCATCGGGCGAGAGGGCGATGACCTGATCCCAATCGCGGCGTGCCTCGGCATAATGGGCAAGCCGCGCTTCGAGAATGCCACGTTCGAGCAGCGCCTCGATATTGTCATTCTCCATAGCCAGCGCCTGATTTGCATCTGCAAGCCCCTTGTCGTTCTGGCCAAGCTGGCGATAGGCCGAAGCCCGCATCACCAGAGCCCGCACAAGAAACGGATCGACCGAAGAACCGGAAGCGCTCGGGGCGGGGAGAGCGCCCAGAGCCGTAATGCCTCCGGCAAAGTCATTTTGCATGACCAGACTGCGTGCCAGAAGCAGACGCAGGCCGAGCCGTGCCGGATCATTTCTCAAGGCCAGACGCGCAGCCTGCTCCGCCGCCTTGCCGTCGCCAGCCAGTAGCCACGCCCCCGCTTCCTGTTCGGCATAAACGTCGTTTCTGCCAGGATCGGCAGGCATCCCCTTTGCATCATGCGCGACGCCTGAGGCGAGCGTCTGATATTCGAGAGCCGCTTCGCGATAGGCGCCCAGCGCCAGATCGGCCTGAGCGAGACACTCATGGGCATCGCGCCCTCCGCCATGGCGCAGCCATGCCTGCGCCTGGTCCTGAACGAGGTCGGGCGTGTCCGGCAGGGGGGCGACGCACTGGGCAAGGCTTTGAGCAGGAGTGTGAGCCAAGGCCGCACCCACCCAAAGACCGCTTCCTATCGCCAGCGCACCAAAAGCATGTTTCATATGGTGTGATTGGCGCGGCAGCGCCTCGACGGTCAAGCGGGAATGGAGCCTTCATGCCACCTCACCTCGTCATTCTTGGTCAGGGCTACTCGGCGAGTGCCGTCTCGATGCGTCTCGGGAAACGCGAGTGGAAAGTGACGGGCACGAAACGCGCCCCTGAAGCAGACTCTCCCCTCAAGGCGTTCGATGCCGTCGAGCCCGAACTGCGCGACGCCACGCATCTGCTGATCAGTGCCCCACCCGGCGAAGCGGGTGACCCGGCCCTGCTTCGCTACGGCGCCGTTCTGGAACAAGCCCCTTATTTGCGCTGGATCGGATATTACTCGACTACGGGCGTCTATGGCGACAGAAAGGGCGCGCGCGTCGATGAAACCACGACCGTGGCTCCAGGCCAGTCACGCAGTCAGGCGAGGGTCAAGGCTGAACAGGACTGGCAATCTCTTGCCCACAGGCGTGGCATTGCCTGCGACATCATGCGTCTGGGGGGCATCTATGGCCCCGGTCGTTCCGCATTCGACACGCTGCGCTCCGGCAAGGCCCGGCTTATCGACGCGCCCGGCCATCTCTTCAGCCGCATTCATCGGGATGATATTGCCGAGGCCACCCTTGCCGCCATCGAAACGGCCCGGACCTGCCGCATTCTGAATTTCGTCGACGACACCCCCAGCCCGCAGGCCGCCGTGTTCGAAGAAGCCGCCCGTCTTGTCGGCACACCCTTGCCGCCGCGCCTTTCGCTCGAAGAGGCCTGGCAAGAGATGAGCCCATGGCCAGAAGTTTCTGGGCAGAGCGTCGTGTAGTCGATAGCCGTCTGACCAAGGAGAGTCTGAACAGGGAATGGCGTTACCCAAGCTATCGAGAGGGTCTCGCCGCCATTCTCGAACAAGAAAAGACCTGCTCGTCCGATTAACGCCAGGAAAGCAAATTCGTCATTTCTGCGTGAAGAAACATCCATTCCGGGCTGGTCGCCCTGATCATTGATACGCTAAGGCTTGCGGGAGACGCCAAGCCTCGGGGGCCACGATCATTTCACGTTCCATTCTTTCGCCCCTGCGTGTTCTCTGCCTTGTGCTGCTGCCCGGTATGGTTTCGGGCTGCATCACCATCGGCCCCTCGCGCTTGTCACATGATCAGCTCGATTATTCCCGCGCCCTCGGCGAGGCCGAAAAACATGCGATGCTGCTCAATATCATCCGCATTCGCTATGCCGATCCGCCGACCTTTCTCGACACCACGCAGGTTATTGCTGGCTATCAGTTCAATCGTTCGGTCAATGGCGGATTCAATGCCTTCCCGTCAGGGGTAGGCAGCTATCTGTTCGGTGGCAGCACAGCGACCCTTCAGGAGAGCCCTACCTTCACCTATCAGCCCGAAACCGGGCAGCAATATGCCGAGAACGTCATACGGCCGATCTCGCCCGTGGTCATCATGCCGCTCAGTCTGGGCGGTCTGCCCATCGACACCCTTCTGCGTCTGACGGCACAATCGATCGACGGTCTGTCGAATGTGCGCGCCCTTGGCGCAGGCCCGACCGGCGGCGGCTCTGTGCGCTTCTATCTGCTGCTTCACGATCTGCGCCAGTTGCAGATTCAGGGGGCCATGACCATCCGCATCTCGACCGATGCCCCAAAACCATCAGGCGACCAGCCTCCCTCTGGCTCTGCCAACAAGCCCTCCGGCACGCAGCCCGAACATGCCTATCTGGTTCTTACTGCCACGTCAGACCCCGCGCTGACCACGATCCAGATGGAAGTGCGTCGCCTGCTGCATCTCGACGCCCATGCCGAAGAAGCGGAGATCGTCTATGGCCCCTATCCCAAGGTTGCTGGCCAGATCGCCATCCTGACGCGCTCGATGTTCGCCATGCTGTCGCAGATCGCCTACGAAATGGAAGTACCCGAAGACGACGTCAAGGAAGGTCGCACCTTGCCCACCATCAGCCCGGTCGGCATTGAGACGCGGCCCGATGTCGTGATCCATTCCGGCAAGGCGGCACCTGAACATAATTACGACGCCGTGCGCTATCGCGGGCGCTGGTACTGGATCAGCGACGACGATTTCCGAAGCAAGCTCAGCTTCACCATGATGCAGATCCTGGCAGCCCTTGCCGCGACCAGCCATTCACCCGGCGCAGTCATCACCATTCCGGCGGGTTGAACAAAGGGTGCTATGGCGCAATGCGTGCCGTCGCACCCAGTTGATCTATGATCGGACCCAACCGCCCCCCAACCGCCCGATAGAGCCGCGCCATCGATACCGCGACCTCCGCTCGCGCATCAGAGAGTGCGCTCCGGCTTTCAAGCAGCCCGTTCTGTGTAGTCAAAACGTTGAGAAAATCCCCCGCCCCCTGAGCATATTGAAGCTGCGCCACCTGCACGGCCGTCTCATTTTCGGTAACAGCTTCACTCAGTCGGTCGTGGCGCTCCTGAGCAGTGCCCAGATCAGCCATCGCATCATCGACCTCCTCCCAGGCATGAAGAACCGTTCGCTGAAGCGCGATCGCTGCTTCCTTCTCCTGCAGACGCCGCAAGGCGAGTTGTCCGGCCAGTTTCCCGCCCTCGAACAGCGGGATGGTCACGGTCGGGCCAAAACCGTATTGGCGCGACGCCCATGATCCCAGACCGCTGAACTGAAGCGCCTGAACATCCAGACTACCCGACAGCGTGATGCGAGGGAAGAAATCGGCCATAGCCACGCCGATCGTTGCCGTCGCCGCGTGCAAACGCTCCTGGGCAGCGCGTATATCCGGCCGTCTTTCGGCAAGCTGCGAGGGCAGTCCGACGGGAATGGATGCAGGGAGCGGCGGAATACTCCCCTTGCCCGCAAGACGCTGTGACAGGGCGCCCGGTTCGCGTGCCATCAGGAACGCAAGCGCATTGAGGAGATGCACCTCTTCGCGATGGAGCTGCGGCAGACGCGCTTCGAACCCGTGAAGCTGCCCGCGCGCATAGGCGAGGTCGAGTTTTGTTGCCGTACCCTGGGTTACGCGCAGGATAGTCAACTCGACGCTATGATGCGCAATATCGAGGCTTTGGTGCGTGATCTCGGTTTGCGCCTGCACATTGCGCAAGGCGATGTAATCCTGCGCGGTCTCGGCCATGAGCGAAACCAGTGTGTCGCGCTGCATCTCCTGCATCGCTTTCATCGAAGCTGTTGCGGCTTCGACCTGACGGCGCACATGTCCCCACAGATCGACCTCCCATGACGCACTGAGCCCGTACTGGGGCAGGTTGAAGGAAGGATTGCCCTTTGGCCCGGCTGCGGCGGCAGGCCCGAACCCCTGCGTTCCATCTGCTATCTGCGCCGGGTCGCGGTCTGCTTCCGTGCCTAGCAGGCTCAGAATACCATTCGTGCTGGCGCGTTCGCGGGCATAAGAGGCAGCGCCTTGCGCATGGGGCAGACGCGCTGCGGCCGCGATCCTGCGTTCGGCGCGGCTCTGTTCGAAATGGAGGGCCGCTTCCTTAAGGTCGAGATTGGCCGTCAGCACATCCTGTTCCAGCGCCGTCAAAACCGGATCCTGATAGAGTTTCCACCATTGCGCCTCGACGGGCGCGGCTTCATCCGGATGGCTTTTCCGAGGCGTTACGCTCTCATGCCAGTGAGACGTCGCCATGGGGTCGTGCTTCTGGAAATCGGGCCCAACCGAGCATCCCCCGAGGATCACAGGAAGGATCAGCCCAGCCGTGCGGGACAGGTATTTCATACCCCTCACTCCCATACGAAACGCGCATCGGCGGCATGAGCGCCATCGCGAGGCGAGCCCGTATCGATCATTGCCTCGACGGACATGCCGACACGTACCCGCCGTGCCAGAGGCTGTCCGTCATCGAAGACCAGCTTCACCGGTACGCGCTGCACCACCTTTGTGAAATTGCCGGTCGCATTATCCGGCTGGATAAGCGCAAAAGCGACATTCGTTGCCGGCGCGACGCTATCGACACGGGCACGGAGAACCTCGCCCGGAAAGCTGTCGACCCGTATCTCGGCCTTCTGCCCGGTCTGCACACGGGCCATCTGCGTCTCCTGAAAATTGGCAATCACATAGGCCTGACGCACGGGCACAACAGCCAGAAGCCCGGTCCCGGGGTGGACATACATCCCGACACGGACGTCACGCGCTCCGACCACCCCGTCGACAGGGGCAGTAATGGTGCAATAGGACAGGTCGAGTGCGGCCTGACGCACAAGGCTTTTCGTCTGGATCAGCACGCCTTGCGCGCGCTCGCTCTCTGCGGCGAGCACCGCAAGCCCGGCGCGATCGGCATTCAAGGTTGCCTTGTCACGGGCCAACCGCGCAACGGCCTCGCGCTGACGATCCTCAGCCCCCTGCTGCTGCTCTATCGTGCTGGCACCTCCCGCCGAAAGAGCGCGATAGCGTGCTGCATTCTGTCGAGCAAAGAGCAGGGCAGCTTCATCAGCCTCGATTGTCGAGAGAGCGGCTTCGATCGTGGCTGACTGGCGCTGCTGCGCAGCTGCGAGATTGGTGATATCGGCTTCAGCTGCGCGGTTCTTTCCCTGCGCAGTATCCAGCGCTGTGCGATAATCGTCATCTTCTATATGCGCCAGCAGATCGCCCGCATGCACTTTCTGGTTGTCTGCGACAGGCACCCTGTCAATTCGCCCCGCGACCTTGGGGGCCACACGCGTGAAATCTGCGGTGATATAGGCATCATTGGTCGATTGATGACGACCATCTCCGATGAAGAAACGATCGGCGCTCCAGGCCAGACCGGTCAGAACAAGCGCGGTGCATCCCGCAAGCAGAAGCGGTTTCTTGTAAGCCATCTGGATAATTCCGTTACTGTGCTGCGAGAGAAGAAGGCACGGCCTGCAGCACGGGAGGCGCAGACAGGGGGGAGCCGCGATCGGCAGGTGCCTTGCCGGGGGGATAGACACGCCCGGGGAGAATGGCCGTCAGTACGACGAAGACGGCGCAGATCACCACCACGACGAGCAGGATATCGACCAGAGCGAGCACCAGAGCCTGGGCAGACAGCATTTCGTGCAGGCGACCCGCCACATCGGCGCCGTAGGGGTCATGAGCCATGCCGGGATGATCCAGCAGCATGGTCGAATGATACTGTTCACGACGGCGCAGCAGGATCGAGAACAAGGCAAATGCCAGCGCGTTGGCCATACCCTTGAGCATATTGACCATGCCCGAAATGAACGGCCCGTCGCTCGGCCCGAGTGCGAGCGTGGCCAGCATCAGCACCGGAATGACCACCATGGGCTGACCGAAGATCTGAAGAGCCTGAATGAGGTAGAAATTGTCGCGTACCCATTCGGATGTCAGACCCAGCCCAAGCCAGGCAGACAGACCCAGAAGCGTCATGCCGATCCCGAGCACCCATCGACAGTCGACCCGACGCATGTTGCACAGCGCGGCAACCAGAGGCAGCACGACAAGCTGGGGCAGAGCGACGGTCAAGGCGACGGGAGCCGCCTGAATGGGGCGATACCCCTTGATTTCTTCCAGAAAAGTCGTTGTGACCTCATTCATCAGGGCACAGACGATCAGCACCGCCACGAGTGCCAGCAGAGACATCGTGATATTGCGGCTCTTCCAGTATTGCAGACGGAAGAACGGGCTGTGGTGATGCCATTCATGGATCAGGAACCCGAGGAAAAAGGCCCCGCCCCAGAACGTCAGATGCGTGATGAGAGGCGAACGAAACCAGTCGAGCCGGTCCCCCTGATAAAAAACCGTCACGATGCAGAGGATTGACGGCGCACCGATCAGGAATCCCCGCCAGTTGAAGCCACGAAAGCGCGAGAGCTGAACCGGGTCCTGCGGCAGACCCCATGCGATCATGACAAGCGCGACCGCGCCAAGCGGCAATACCTCCCAGTAGAGCCAGTGCCAGCCAAAGCGTTCAAAAAGCAGGGCTTCGAAAGGTATGCCGAGATTGGGGCCGAAGGTCGCGCTCATCGCATAACCGCCTATGCCGAAAACCTTGAGCGGCGGTGGCAGATATTTGAGCATGACCGTCATGAGAATGGGCGGCAGACATCCGGCGCTCAGTCCCTGCATGGCGCGCAGGATGCCGATCGAAACCATATCGGTCATGAAGGGGAGCGGAAGCGACAGCAAAGCCAACGCCGCCGTCATGAACAGGGCAAATCGATAGATAGAAAAGGTCATGTAGAACCAGGGCGTGAAGGCCATCGCCGCGATGTTGAAGGCCTCGTAGACCGAGATGAACCAGGTTCCTTCGTCGTGACCCAGATGCATGGCCCCGCGCAGATCCGACAGACCCAGCTCCGTGACATGCTCGTTGAATCCCGCGACATGCACAGCCAGCAACATGCCCAGACATCCGGTGATCGTTCGAAGTCCGAACGGGGGTATGGCGGCAGGAGATGGCAAGATCTTTGCGTCCTGCCCTGTGGGTGCGGTCATGCGGGGGTATCCTCTCCGCACGGTCTCTAGCGTCGCCCCGAGGGGCCAATAACCCGCAATCCAGGTAAAAAACCCTTCCACCTTGCGTAAGGGTAAGGCAGATCTCTTTCATTCCGTGCAACACATCCAGAGCCATGCTCCATGACCAGAAATCTGCCTGCCAAACGCGGCTACTCGCTCGATCATCTCCGATGGCTTCAGGTTCTGCTTGAAGAAGAAAGCGTCACCCGTGCCGCGAAAAGGCTCAGGGTGAGCGAGGCGGCCACAAGCCGCCATCTTGCATCATTGCGTACGCTGTTCGGCGACCCCTTGCTGGTACTCTCAGGCAGGCAACTGGTCCCGACGCCCTTCGCTACCGATCTGCTTGGAAGGGTACAGACGGTTCTCGCTGAGGCGGAGGCACTCGTCAGCGAGCGTGCCCATCTGGATCTTTCCCAGATCGCACCGCATTTCACGATTCGCGCGCGTGACCTCTTTATCGGGGCTTTCGGTAGCGCCATTGCGCAAAAGCTCCGAGAATCCTGCCCACGCTGTCAGCTCGTTTTTTCACCAGAGACAGAAGATTCGATCGGCGACGCACTCAGACGCGGCACAATCGATCTTTATATCGGCGCCACCCAAGACCTTCTGCCCGAAATCAAGAAGCAGACCCTGTTCCAGACACGGTTCGAGGCGGTCGTCCGTGCAGGGCATCCGATCCTCGATCAGGAAATCACCCCGCAGACACTGGTCGCCTATGATCACATCAGCACGTCACGCAGAGGACGCGCGCATGGGCCCATCGATGCGATCCTCGCCGAAAAATATGGTCTCGAAAGACGTATTGCGCTGGTCGTGCCCAGCGACTACGCCATGATCGAGACCATGCGCGAGACAGACATGATCCTGCCCTTGCCGGAGATCATCATTCGTCGCCTGCCCCTTGAAGGCATAGGGGCAAAAACCTTTGCCTTCCCTTTTCCGCTTCCGGATCTGGTCAGTTTTCAGGCCTGGCATCCACGACTCGATAATGACCCGGTCCATCGCTGGCTCCGGGAGACCATCCTGTCGACGGTTCAATCCGTGGTCAAAGCCTTGCGCGATCGACAGGTTACGTGACGGGGGCGCCATACGGCCTGTTTTGCGAAGACGAACCGAAAACTCCTTGCGAAGATCTTCCAGACGATATCCTGTGATCGGAAAACTGCGCATCCCATCAAACGTATCAGAGTTTTCACCGATATGTGTTGCTCTGTTCTGTTCGCGTTCAGGATAGGTTGCACACCATGTCTCAAGGAGGATTCATGACGTCTCGTTCCAGACCCAAGCGCATAGGCGATTGGGCAACACTGGGCCTCGCCATCCTGATCGTGGTTTTCGGTCTCATTTTTGTCGGTGGCGGCGGCTATCTTCTGAGTCTGGGCGGTTCGGCCTATTACCTGATCTGCGGCATCGTTCTGCTGGCATCGGGCGGGCTCATGGCCATGGGGCGCCTGCTTGGCGCGTATCTCTTCCTCCTCGCCTGGGCGGGCACGCTCGTCTGGACCATCTATGAAACCGGCTTTGACTGGTGGGGCTGGCTGCCGCGCCTTTTCGGCCCGACGCTTATTGCCGTTCTGGTCGTGCTCAGTCTGCCGGTTCTGCGTCGTCAGGATACGGTTCGTCCTGTTTCCCGAGGAGCCGTCTGATGCGTAAACCAGCCTTCTGACCGCCACCATTATGGGTGGCATGATGTCTGCCTCGATGGCATTCGCGCAGATTCCGCCGTCCAGCAGCTCGCCTGGCGAAGAGACGACCACTGCGGCCATGGCTCATAATGCCGGCGCCGGTCGCTTCGGTGGACCGCTACCTTCGGCGCCACAGGCCCCCGGCGTGAACGCCGCCAATCTGCCCGACATCTCCGAAATCGGCATCAACGAGATCCCCGCTGCGGTGCCGCAGATTGACGCTGCGCCTGCTCGTGAAGACTGGCCCGCTTATGGCCGCGATTCCAGCCAGACCCGCTACTCGCCGCTTGATCAGCTGACGCCTGAAAATGTCGGCCAGCTTAAGCGTGCCTTCGTCTATCATACGGGCAGTAAGCCAGGCCCCGGCCAAGCCAATAAATGGGCCGCCGAAACCACGCCGATCAAGGTAGGCAACGCGCTTTACATGTGTTCGGCCATGAACGACATGATGCGCATCGACGCCGCGACCGGCAAGGAAATCTGGCGTCATGATGCGGGTGTGAAATACCACTCCATTCCCTATACCGCCGCCTGCAAGGGCGTGACCTACTACACGTCCTCGACCATCCCAGAAGGTCAGGCCTGTCACACGCGCATCATGGAAGCCACGCTCGATATGCGGCTCATCCAGGTCGATGCCGAAACGGGCAAGCCCTGCGAAGGCTTCGGCTTTGGCGGGCAGGTAAACCTGATGCAGGGCATGGGTGAGTCGGTGCCGGGCTTCGTGTCCATGACGACCCCGCCCCCGGTCATCAACGGGATTGTCGTGGTCAATCACGAAGTGCTCGATGGCCAGCGTCGCTGGGCACCGTCCGGCGTGATCCGTGGCTATGACGCCGAAAGCGGCAAGTTCGTCTGGGCGTGGGACGTCAACAACCCCGACGATCATCATCAGCGAGCCCGGCAAGTTCTACAGCCGCGGCACACCCAATTCCTGGGCTGCCATGACCGGCGATAACGAACTCGGCCTTGTCTATGTGCCGACAGGCAACTCGGCTGCCGATTATTACAGCGCCATGCGTACCGACAAGGAGAACGCCGTTTCCTCCTCGATCGTCGCGCTCGACGTCAAGACAGGCGAGCCGCGCTGGGTCTTCCAGACCGCGCACAAGGATGTCTGGGATTACGATATCGGCTCGCAGGCCACCAAATTCGACTATCACCACGAAGACGGCACCGTTACCCCGGCCCTTCTCGTGCCGACCAAGCGCGGCCAGACCTTCGTGCTCGACCGCGCAACCGGCAAGCCGTTGCCTGAATTCCCGGTGATCGAAAAGCCTGCTCCGGCCAGCACGATGTCTGATGACCCGCGCAGCCCGACCCAGCCCTGGTCGACTGCTTTCCCCCGTCTCGCCTTCCCTGACCTGAAGGAAAGCGACATGTGGGGCATGTCGCCTATCGACCAGCTTTTCTGCCGCATAAAGTTCCGCAAGGCGCGCTATCTGGGCGAGTTCACCCCACCTGCACTCGACAAGCCGAATATCGAATATCCCGGCTATAACGGTGGCAGCGACTGGGGCAGCATGGCCTATGACCCGGAATCGGGCATTGTCATCGCCAACTGGAACTCGACGCCGATGTACGACCAGCTCATCACCCGTAAAAAGGCCGATGCTCTGGGTCTGAAGCCCATCGACAACCCCAGCTATAACCCGGCAGGCGGTGGCGCCGAAGGCAATGGCGCCCAGGCTGATACGCCTTATGGCATTGTCGTGACGCCTTTCTGGAACCAGTACACGGGCATGATGTGCAACAAGCCGCCCTATGGCATGATCGAAGCGATCGACATCAAGACCAGAAAGGTCCTGTGGTCGCGTCCGCTCGGTACGGCTCGCGCCAATGGCCCGTGGAACACGCCGACCGGTCTGCCGCTCAATATCGGCACGCCCAACAATGGCGGTTCGGTCATCACCAAGGGCGGGCTCGTCTTTGTGGCGGCGGCAACTGACAATCAGATCCGTGCCATTGATATCCGCACTGGCAAGGATGTCTGGTCCGATGTGCTGCCCGGCGGCGGTCAGGCCAACCCGATGACCTATGAAGTCAACGGCAAGCAGTACGTTGCCATCATGGCGGGCGGTCACCACTTCATGATGACCCCGGTCACCGATCAGCTTGTGGTCTATGCCCTGCCCGACACGGCAGATCAGAAGCACTGAGCTGACGCACACTGAACGATCATCGCCTCACGGCGCGGCGTCAGAAAGGGCCGGGGGATCTCCCCCGGCCCTTTTTTATTGGTGCCCCCCTGTTTGCTCTCCCTGAGGCGCGCGCTTCATGCTACCGCCAAGGCATGTCGCGTTTCTGCCCTCATATCCTTCAGGTTCTTCCGGCCCTCGGCACGGGAGGAATCGAGCAGGGTACCGTCGAAATGGCAGAAGCGATCATTGCCGCCGGTGGCCGCGCTGTCGTGGCTGGCGCCACGGGCCCGCTTGTGCCGAAGCTGCTCTCCATCGGCGCCCGCCATATCGATCTGCCACTGGGGCAGAAGTCACCCTTGGCCATCTGGCGCAATGCCAAGATTCTTGCCCAAATCATCCGTGACGAACGCATCGATCTGGTCCATGCCCGCTCCCGCGCGCCGGCCTGGGCGGCCTGGCGTGCCACACGGCACACGGGAACGCCCTTGGTCACCACGTGGCATGGCGTCCACAAGACGGGCTTTCCCGGCAAGAAACACTATAATTCCGTTCTCGCGCGCGGCAGGCGCGTCATTGCCATCAGCACCTACATCGCCACCCGTCTCAAAGAGGAATATGACGTCGGTGAAGATCGTCTGCGCCTGATCCCCCGTGGGGCCGATATGGCCCGCTTCGACCCCGACCTCATCAACGGTGCCCGCATTCAGTCCCTTGCGGAGAAATGGCAGGTGCCGCCCGGTACCCCGGTCGTCATGCTGCCCGGCCGCCTGACACGATGGAAGGGCCAGTTGCTGCTGCTCAAGGCGCTGGCGCATCTTCAGGCACAGCTTCCCGGCCCCTGGCTCTGCGTTCTGGTCGGTCCCGCCGATCCCAAGGACCGCTACGTACAGGAAGTCGACGCCACGGCCACACGGCTTGGTCTGCGCGAGCGCCTGCGTTTTGCCGGACTGTGTCAGGACATGCCCGCCGCCTATGCACTGGCCGATGTCGTCGCCGTGCCTTCTCTGAGACCGGAGCCCTTCGGGCGCGTCGTGATCGAAGCCCAGGCCATGGGGCGCCCCGTCGTCGTCTCGGCTCAGGGCGGCGCCATGGAGACGGTGCTGCCCTATCGCACCGGGCTGCTCGTACCGCCCGACGATGCCGTCGCTCTGGCGGAATCACTACTTCAGATCCTGATCCTGTCAGACGGTGCCCGCAGCCTTCTGGCCGAAACCGCCCGCCATCACATTGCCGAAAACTACACGACCCGGCAGATGCAATCCGCTACGCTCGCTGTTTATGATGAACTGCTCGGTGGTTGCCTGTCAGACCGCTTTCTGGAACTCGCCCCATGACCACGCCGCCACGCACCACCCTGACCGAAAAGGCGCAAGCCGATCTGGAGAAGCGTCAGGCACGCGAGGCCGCAGCCCTGCGCGCCAATCTGCTGCGCCGCAAGGCGCAGGTACGCAATCGTGCAGTCAAGGCTCCCGAAGACCAGGAAGCTCCGACAGGCTGCAGCCCTGCCTCATCCCTCTGAAAGGAACACGATCATGTCCAAGGTTCTCTACGCGACCATGCGCGCCCTGCCCGGCAAGCGCGAGGAAATCGCCCGCCAGCTTACCGCGCTGGCCACTGACGTGCGCAATGAAGCCGGCAATGAGCGTTTCGTGGTCTATACGCTCGAAGAAGATCCCGACTTCTTCCATGTCGAGGAAACCTATCGCAATGACGAGGCCTTCAAGGCCCATATGGGCATGGAACACGGCAAGGTCTTCAATAATGCTATCAAGACCCTGGTCGAAGGCGGCGGCTCCCAAGTCGTCTTCCTGACCCCTATCGCCTGATCACCCCTGGCGGTTTGCAGAGCCGCAGCGCTGGCGCTAGACCTGCAAACCCCATTCTTCTCACCATACTGGAAATTGCGCGATGCCCATCATGCCAGATAGCTGGATCCGTCAAATGGCCCAGGAAAAGGGCATGATCGAACCCTTCGTCGAGGCGCAAAAGCGCGAAGGCGTCATTTCCTACGGTCTGTCTTCCTATGGTTACGACGCCCGCGTTGGCGAAGACTTCAAAATCTTCACTGACGTAGATAACGCTGTCGTCGATCCCAAGCAGTTCGCGGCCAACAGTTTCGTCACCCGTACCGGCGATATCACCATCCCGCCGAACAGCTTCGCCCTGGCCCATACGGTCGAATATTTCCGCATCCCACGCGACGTGCTCGTGGTCTGCCTCGGAAAATCCACCTATGCCCGCTGCGGCATCATCGTGAACGTGACCCCGCTCGAACCCGAATGGGAAGGTCAGGTCACGATCGAAATCAGCAACACAACCAAACTACCCGCCCGCATCTACGCCAATGAAGGCATCTGCCAATTCCTGTTCTTCCAGGGCGCCTCGCCTTGCGAAACCAGCTACGCCGATCGCGCTGGCAAATACATGAAGCAGCTCGGCGTCACGACGCCTCGCCTCTAAAGGGGCTTTGCCCCATACCCCACCAAAGGGCCGTCGCCCTTTGGATACCCATTTGAGGGGATGAAAGGGACGCGTCCCTTTCCGGGGGGGAGCGGGGCAGCGCCCCGCAGTCGCTTCACAACGAACGCCCCCCCTCATCGGACTGCCATGTGATTTTGAGAAGCATTCTCAATGACTTACGAAGAGATGCGTATTGGCAACTTTCGGCAGTCCGGACATGTTAGAGGCGTCATCACGGTTTTGGGAACGCACCATGAGCCAGACTTCACTGCCACCCGCCATCGACCCGGATTATCTGGCGCTGCTGGACTCCGATCGTATCTCGGGACGCACCCGTCAGGTCATGGAGGAACGCGCCCAGACCAGCGATGCGGGCTATATGCCGCGGCATCTTTCGCAACAGGCATATAACGTTCTCGGGGCGCTTGCGGCGCGCGTCCTGCCTCAGGCGGCCATCTTGCCTGACGCCACGGTCAATATCGCGGCACGAATCGATGCACGGCTCGGGTCAGCGGGCGATGGCTGGCGTTTCGCAACGCTTCCTCCCGATCTCGAAGCCTATGAACGCGCTCTGACCGGGCTAGATGCGCAGGCAAAGCAGCGGCATGGCGTGTGTTTCGCAGAGCTGACCGTCGCGTTGCAGAATGACCTTGTTCATGACATGGCCGAAGGCGCCCTGACAGTGGAGACGCTCGATGCGACGCAGATGCGCGCCTGGTTCGCCGATCTGCGTGCCGATTGCGTGCAGATTTTCATAAGCCACCCTGCGGTGCAGGCACAGCTTGGCATCGACGCCATTTTCAACGGAGGAGACGGGCTTTTCCAGGGTTTCTCTGCCATGGGTGAGGGTGTGAGCGAGTCGTGGGAACCGGCCGTCAAGGAGCGCGGGCAATGAACGGCCGTCGGTTTGACGATCATGATGTAGTCGATGTCGTCATTGTGGGCACGGGCGCCGGTGGCGCGCCGCTTCTCGCAGAACTGGCACGCTCTGGCCTGAAAGTGGTGGCCCTCGAAGCCGGTCCGCGCTTCGATCCACGGCAGCACACGCCCGACGAAGCAACAGCGTCTGAGATCTACTGGCTCGAAGAACGCCTGTCGGGCGGGGCCAACCCGATGGCTTTCGGCGGCAATAACAGCGGCACGGGCGTCGGTGGGTCGATGCTGCATTTCGGCGCTTTCATGCCGCGCATCGATGCGCGTGACATGCGCCTGCATTCCGAAACCGGCAAAGGTGTGGACTGGCCTTTCGATTTCGAGACGCTTCTGCCTATATCGAGCGGGTCGAGCGTGAAATCGGAGTCTCCGGGCCCGAAAACTACCCTTGGGACCCCGAGCGTCGCTACGCCTATCCGCCGCCGCAGCGCAATGGCGCCGCGCAGGCAATGGCGCGCGGTTGCGATTCACTCGGCATTCGCAATGCCGACGGCCCGACTGCACTCATCACCCGTGACTGGGGCAATCGCAAAGCCTGTGTCGGCTGTGGTGCCTGTCATCAGGGGTGCCGCAACGGCGCGAAATCGAGCACGGACGTAACCTATCTCCCGCTTGCCGTTTCTGCTGGCGCTGAAATCCGTCCGAACTGCTTTGTGCATGGTATCGAACGCGACAGTGCCGGACGCGTGACGGCGGTCGTCTATCGTGAGAACGGTGAAGACCGCAAACAACGCTGCGCCGCTCTCGTTCTTGCGGCTGGCGCGGTCGAAACGGCGCGCCTGCTACTCCATACCGGGCTGGCCAATCGCAGCGGGCAGGTCGGACGCAACTACATGGCGCATATCTCGACCCAGGTCTGGGGCCGGTTCGACGAGATCATTCGCCCCAATAAGGGCTATCCGTCGCTGACCATCACCGAAGACATGATGCGCCCGAAGGATGCCGATTTCGCCGGTGGCTATCTCATCCAGTCGCTCGGCATGATGCCCCTAACATGGGCTACGGGCGTAGCACGAGGGCGCGGTCTCTGGGGTGACGCCCTGACCGATTATCTGCGCGGCTATAATTACATGGCCGGGCTCGGCGCCCATGGCGACTGCCTGCCCAATGACGACAATCTCGTCACGCTTTCAGACGAAATCGGTCGTGCCGGTGTGCCAAAGCCGAAAATCACGTTCAGCTACGGTCCCAACGAACAAGCCATGCATGAGCACATGGCGCGCACCATGACCGCCATCTGGGAAGCCGCAGGCGCCAAGGACATCTGGGCCATGGACCGCGCTGCTCATATGATCGGCACCTGTCGCATGGGTACCGACCCCGACGACTCAGTCGTCGATCCGTTCGGTCGCAGCCATGATATCGATAATCTCTGGATCAGCGATCACTCGATCTTCCCGAGTGCTACTGCCGCCAACCCGGCACTCGCCATCATGGCCCTGAGCCTGCGCACCGCCGAAGCCATCAAGGAAAAATAAAGGGTTTCCAAAGGGCGAATGCCCTTTGGCAGGGCGTGGGGCAGAGCCCCATATCTCCTAAATTGAACTTAACCGGGGGCTCTGCCCCCTCCCCCTGGAAAGGGGCTTGCCCCTTTCATCCCCTTTTTATGCAGCGTCTGCCTCTGATCGGAAGGGGCGGCGGCGCCTGATTATTCGCGAATGCGTTCGATATCGGCGCCAACGGCAGAGAGCTTGCGATCAACGGCTTCATAACCGCGATCAAGATGATAGATGCGGCTCAGCGTGGTTTCACCCTGCGCGCCAAGACCGGCAATGATCAGCGAAAAGGACGCACGTAAATCGGTTGCCATCACAGGCGCACCTGAAAGCCTGTCGACGCCACGGATGATAGCAGAAGACCCATGAACATTGACACGTGCGCCCATGCGGTTGAGTTCGGGCACGTGCATGAAACGGTTTTCGAAGATCGTCTCTGTCACCATTGAGGCGCCCTCGGCGACGGCAAGCATCGCCATGAACTGTGCCTGCATATCGGTCGGGAAGCCGGGATAGGGCTCGGTCATGATATCCACGCCCTTGAGCGGGCCATTGCGACGAACGCGGATGGCATTTTCCTCCTCGAGCACCTCGACACCCGCTTCTTCTAGCGTGCGCACCACGGCACCGAGATCGCGCACCCGCCCACCGATCAGACGCAGGTCACCACCCGTGATGCCCGCAGCACAGGCATAGGTGCCGCATTCGATACGATCGGCCATAATGGCGTGTTCTGCACCCGTCAGAGCCTCGACACCATCGATCACCAGCGTGCCGGTGCCAGCACCGGTGATACGCGCGCCCATCCGATTGAGACACTCGACCAGATCGCTGATTTCAGGCTCGCGCGCCGCGTTGACGATTTCCGTACGCCCTTTGGCCAGCGTCGCCGCCATAAGCAGGTTTTCGGTAGCCCCGACAGACGCGAAAGGCAGAAGGATGCGATCGCCAACCAGGCCGCCGGGGGCGCTGGCATTGATATAGCCATTTTCGAGACGGATCTTGGCTCCGAGGGTTTCCAGCCCCTTCAGATGCAGATCGACCGGACGCGTGCCGATGGCGCAGCCACCCGGCAGCGACACGCGCGCTTCATGCGCGCGCGCCAGAAGCGGGCCGAGTACCAGAATCGAGGCGCGCATTTTCGACACGATATCGTACGGCGCTTCGACAGAGGCAATCGGGCCACCGATCGAGAGCGTGCGCCCTTCGGCATCGACAGGATCGACGGCAATGCCATGCTGACGCAGCAGGGTCTGCATGGTCTCAATATCGGCAATTTTCGGCACGTTGGAGAGAATGAGGCGTTCGGAGGTGAGAAGCCCCGCCACCATGAGCTTGAGACCGGCATTCTTGGCGCCGCCAATCACGATCTCGCCTTCAAGACGCCTGCCGCCACGTATAATGAAACGGTCCATGATCTGTCGCTCCTGAAGGATAAGGCTCTCGCGGGAAAGTGTCTTCTCTCCCCCTTCATCATGGCGGCGTCAAGGCATCAATTGGGCATGCCTGCCAAGGTATGTAGCTTAGCCTCCGCGGGCCAGATTCTCGAGCGCAGACAGGTTGAGCAGGGTGATCTGCGTGACCTGTGTGATCGTGATCAGCTTTTCACGCTGTAGCGCATTGAGGGTGCGGCTGACCGTCTCGATGGTCAGGCCGAGATAATCGGCAATACCGGTGCGACTCATAGGCAGATGAATGACAATTTCGCCCGTGGGCGAGCGGTGATGCTGCTCCAGCAAGAAGCTGGCCAGACGCTCACGTGCTGTCTTGCGCCCGAGCAGCAACATGCTTTTCTGCGCCTGGACCAGCTCACGAGAGGCCTCTTCCATCAATCGGTTCTCGAGATCGGGAAATTCGCGCCGCAGCGTATCGAGGCCAGAACGCGAAAAACGACAGAGCGACAGCAATCCGAGTGCTTCCGCGCTGAATGCGTAGGTTGCGCCACTGGCCAGCCCCAGAAAATCACCAGCCTGGGCAAAACCTGTGATCTGGCGCCGCCCATCCGGCATGAGCGAGAAAAGCTTGGCATGTCCCGATGTCACAATGAAGAAATCGCTCGCCGCCTCACCTTCGTGAATGAAGGTCTTGCCGGAAGTCACAGCAAGGCGATGGGAGTATTGGGCGAGCCGCGCCATGTGGTCCGGATCGATCACGGAACAAATGCTGCGTGGTCGCGCCTCGCAATGAAGACACTGTCCGCAATTACCACAAGATCCGAGCATGCTGATACTGTCCCTCGTCTGGGCATCCATGACGAACTTAGTCCTCTTTTTTTATTATTATTCTTGTTTTGTTAACAATAAGTCACATACTGTGGCCAATTCCCCACGGTCATCACCGCCGTTGTAGCATGTTTGACATGGATCAAGGCGCTGCATCATAGCGCATGGTGAGTGAACGTCACTGTTTAATCACGGATGACGTCGATGAAGACTACTTTCAAAATTTCCACTGCGCTTCTCACAGGTTTCGTTGCAGCTGCCATCGCAGCTCCCGGCGCCCAAGCCCAGTCCGCCCCCGTCGTGAACGCGCCTGTCTCAACGAACATGGTTCTCGCACCCCAGGCTCAGGCCATGGCTGCACCGCGCTCGTCCAGCGACGAGTGCGGTCTGTTCAAGACCTGCTCCACCACCAAGATCGGTCTTGGCAAGGGCGACTTCATCGTTCGTCTATCCGCACTTGGCATCCTCCCCCAGGATCGTGATAGCAAGGTCTGGCTGAACGGTGCAGCCATCCCCGGTCACATCAAGACGACCAATCAGGTCATGCCGGAACTGACATTCGAGTATTTCTTCACCGACAACATCTCGATCGACCTGATTGCTGCCAGCACCCGTCACGAAGTGGCCGCCAAGGGCACGCCGCTCGGCAATATCGATATCGGTAGCGCCTGGGCCCTGCCCCCGACCCTGACCGTTGCCTGGCATTTCCGCCCGCATAAGCGCTTCAACCCCTATGTGGCGTCGGCGCCACACTCGCCTGGTTCCATAACGTGTCACCCGCTGGTGGCCTCGTGCAGAAGCTCAATGTCGGCGTGACGGGCGGTCCGTCGGTCAATGTCGGCTTCGACTATCAGCTGGTCGGCAACTGGTTCTTTAACATGGATGCCAAGCAGATGTTCATGCGCATGCATGCGTGGGCCAACGACCGTGGGTCGGGCGCCTTCATCAAGGCTCATGACTCGCTCGACCGACGACGGTCGCAGCAGGTATCGAATACCGCTTCTGATCTCCCCTCCCCGGGATTGATCGGCATAAAGGCTGCCTGGACCCCAAGCAGCCTTTTCGATTCATCGTTCTGTAATAGCCACATCACCGAAGCTTCACACACCGTAACGAACTCTCCGCATAGGGTGCGCCGCAATCCGGCCATCGTTAAAGGAAAGTTTACTGATGAAGCTCTGCAAACAGCGCCTCGGCCTTACGCTGTCACTCTTCTGCTCACCTCTTGCCCTTGTCAGCTTTTCCGCCAGCGCAGCAGATGCCACGCTTCATCCCACCCCGGCTCATCGTGCAAGCCCCGCAGCGGGCAAGGCGAAAGCTCTGGTCTCAACCGCTCCTGCAGAAGAAGTCATCGCAACTGCGCGACGCACCCGATCCGAGCAGAGCGTGAGCCACACCCAATTGCAGCGCATTCTGCCCGGTGTCAGCCCACTCAAGGCGCTTCAGATCCTGCCGGGCGTCGTGTTCAACAATGCCGACCCCTGGGGCAATAACGAGCAGAATTCCTCGCTGTTTATCCATGGCTTCAATCAGAACCAGCTCGGCTACACACTCGACGGCATTCCGCTGGGCGATCAGGCCTATGGCAATTATAACGGCCTCTCGCCTCAGCGCGCCGTCATCAGTGAAAATGTTGGCAATGCAACGGTGGCCACCGGCTCCGGCGCGCTCGGCACGGCCTCCACCTCCAATCTGGGTGGTACGCTGCTTTTCTCGTCGCAGGATCCCAAGCAGAAGATGGGGGGCCAGCTCGACCAGACCTTCGGCAGCTTCTCGACGTTCCGCACTTTTGCGCGGTTTGACACGGGCAATTTCGGCAATGGCAACTCGGCCTATATCTCATGGGCGCGTCAGGATGCCCGCGCCTGGGATTTTGCCGGTCATCAGGGTGGCAATCAGGTCAACGCCAAATTCGTACATAAGGGCAGCAAGGACAAGATCACCTATTTCTTCGACTGGTCCGACAAGGTCGAGCCGAATGAAGACGGCGTTGTGCTGCCCAATGGCTATGGCACCTATGTGCGCCCCTTTACCTATCCCGATTTCACCTATGCGAAATCCTATCTGAACTCGGCGGCCTACAAGAATGCTGGACTGAATTATCGCAATTACTACTCTGCGGCGCAGCGTCAGGATTTTCTGACCTATCTGGCCTGGCAGCATGATTTCAACAGCAACCTGCATTGGGACAACAAGCTCTACTATCACCACAATCTCGGTGAAGGTGTGGTGGCCGGCCCGATCACGGCAGCTGGTCTGCCCACGCTGTTCGGCGCTATTTCCCCAATCAGAGTTCCAGCCAGTTGAGCAACGTATTCGGTGGTTCGGGCTACGCCACACGCACGACTGAGTACTGGGATAATCGCGGTGGTCTGCTCACAACGCTGCGTTACAAGCTGGGCCATCACGACCTCGAAGTCGGGGGCTGGTACGAGCGCAACAATAATACGCAGGCCCGTCGCTGGTATCCGCTCGATGCCAACAACCCGACCACACCGTATGACCGTCAGCAGGATGCGCTGATCAAGCAGTACACGAACTATTTCTACACCAATACATTTACCACCCATTTGCAGGATAGCTGGCGGGTAACGAAGAACTTCACGCTTTCTGCGGGATTCAAATCCGAGCTGGTCTATACAAACGGCACGCTGCCCGTGGCCGGCAAGCCGGGCTCACTCTCGCCCGCCACAGCCGTGACCGTTCCAGGCGGCACCATTGCGGCTATCAAGCCGTTCCTGCCCTCTTTTGGCGCATTGTGGAACATAACGCCCAACGAGCAGTGGTTCGCTAATATCCAGGAGAACATGCGCTCCTACCAGAACGCAGGTTATGGCAATGCCACCCCATGGGGCGCCACCAGCCAGGCAGCCTTCGAGGATTTCAAGAAGAACGGCAAGGTCGAGACGTCATGGACCTATGAGACAGGTCTGCGTACGCATCACCACGTCAACCTTGGCCCGCTGACCGATATTTCGGCCCAAGCCGAATATTACCACGTGCATTTCTCGAACCGTCTGGTTGCCATCGCCACCACCCAGTCGCTTTCTTCCATCATCGGCTCCGCCACGACTCTGGCCAATGTGGGTTCGGTTACGACAGACGGCATGGATTTCTCTTTCACCGCACAGTTCGGTCCGCATTTCTCGATCTATAACGGCCTGAGCTATAACAAGTCGGTCTATAACGACAATTACAACTCCGGCACGTCGACCATCCGCATTGCAGGCCGCAACGTGGCCGGTCAGCCGGACTGGACCGAGAAATTCGTCGCCACCACCAACTGGGGCAATTTCTACGGCCAGTTCATCGGCGATGTCATGGGCAAACGCTACACGACCTACACGAACGATCTCTGGGCCTCGCCCACCGCGCAGTTCAGCATGAATGCGGGTTATACTATCCACGGCATTCCCCATATTCCCGCCTTGCGCGTTCAGGGAAACATCACCAACCTGACCAATACACGTGGCTGGTCCACGGTGAGCACCACCCAGACTTCGGGTCAGTTCACGGCCTATCCTATTGCGCCGCGCATGTATTTCCTGACGCTCAGCGCGAACTGGTAAGCCGGATCAGTCTCAATCAGCCGTTATCCCGATCGTGCCGGGTTGGGATAACGGCGCCAGTTACCTTGTTAAAAATGGCCTCAGCCGGACAGGCTCTACGCCTCTTCTGGTCAGGCCACAGGAGAGCCGCATTGCTGTCACGTCGTCACACCCTGTTTCTCGGTCTCGCCGGGGTCTGCTCTTCCGCTCTCGGCAATTCGGCCTTTGCTGCGCCGTCTCTGGCGCCGAAACCTCTGGTTTTCGCCCATCGCGGCGCTTCTGCACTGCGACCGGAGCACACGCTGGCCTCTTACGCAAAAGCCATGGAAGATGGCGCGGATTATATCGAACCCGATCTGGTCATGACGAAAGACGGCGTCCTGATCGTTCGTCATGAGAGCAATATTGCCGACACTACCGATATCGCCTCACGCCCCGAATTCGCCTCACGCAAGCGCAGCCTGACCATTGACGGGCAGAAAGAGACTGGCTGGTTCACCACCGATCTCACCCTCGCCGAACTCAAGACCCTGCGTGCGAAAGAGCGCCTGCCGCAACTGCGCCCGCATAATACGCGCTATGACGGCCACTTCGACGTCCCCACCTTCGAAGAGGTGATCGATTTCGCCGCGGCTGAATCGGCGGCACGCGGCAAGGTTTTCGGTCTGATCCCTGAAATCAAGAATTCCACCCATTTCCACGCCCTCGGCCTCGACCCCGAAACCGCCTTTCTGCGCACCATCGCGGCGCATGAATACACCCGCCAGGCACCGCTCGAATTGCAGTCATTCGAGACCGGCAATCTGAAGGCGATCGGCGAGAAGACACGCGCCATCAACCCGCAGGCACGCGTGATGTTCCTGATGGGGGAGCCGGGTCAGACCCCGCCCGATCTGCTCGGCAAGAGCGATGCGAAGACCTTCGGCGACTTCATGAAACCGGAAGGGCTGCGCGACATCCGCCATTTCGCCGATGTGATCGGCCCGTCCAACACGGACCTTATCCCGCGCAAACCTGACGGCTCCTGGGGCACACCTACGACGCTCATTACCGATGCCCATGAAGCAGGGCTGCTGGTCCACTCCTATACGGCGCGCCCCGAAAATTACTGCCTGCCGAAAGAACTGCGTGATGGCGGGGCTCTCAACGCCCGTAATCCGAAAGGCATGATTGCCGAGGTCAAACGCTATCTCGATATGGGTCTGGACGGATTCTTCACCGACGACCCCGCCCTCGGCCGCCTCGCCGTCGACACGGCGGGTTGATCTGAAGCAAGCTTGCCTGCGTTAAACAGGTCATGCAGGGTCACCCACCCTGCTGACCCTGTTCTCATGACGGAGATGTCTTTTGGCCGAGCATGACCTTTTCCCCGGACGTTCCTTCGATGCCTTCCTGTTCGATATGGATGGCACGATCCTGACCTCGATCATCGCGGCGGAGCGCGTATGGACCCTCTGGGCGCAGAAGCACGGTCTGGATGTTGCCAGGTTCCTGCCCACCATACACGGCGTGCAGACCATCGAGACCATCCGCCGCCAGAAACTGCCGGATGTCGATCCGGTCGAGGAAGCACAGTGGATCACCAGCCGTGAGCTGGAAGACACGCATGGCATCGACCCCATTCCCGGTGCGACCGCCTTTTTGAACAGCCTGCCCACAGATCGCTGGGCCATCGTCACCTCGGCTTCACGCGATCTCGCTCTCAAGCGCATCCAGATTGCTGGCCTGCCCCTGCCGAAAATTTTGATCACGGCAGAAGACGCGCCTAACGGCAAACCGGCCCCCGATTGCTTCCTGCTCGGTGCGCAGCGTCTTGGCTTCGAAGCCAAGAACTGCGCCGTGTTCGAAGATGCCCCGGCCGGCATCAAGGCAGGCGAAGCGGCCAATGCCAGCGTGGTGGTCATTACCGCCACCCACAACCATGAAATCGACGTCCCGCACCCGACTGTCCCGGGTTATGAGGCGCTCAAGGCCCATCAGAACGAGGATGGTCGTTTAAGCATTCGCGGCGAGACGATCTGATAACTCAACGATGCGGGTCATCCACATCGCTGCCGCCCTGCTTCATGACGGAGCTGGGCGGCTCCTACTGGTGCGCAAACACGGCACCGTGGCCTTCATGCAGCCCGGCGGCAAGATCGAGCCCGGCGAAACGCCTGTGCAGCCTTGCTACGCGAACTCAACGAAGAACTCGGCCTTCAGGCCATGCCGAGTGCCTGCCGGTTTTTAAAGCAGATCGAGGCTCCGGCGGCCAATGAACCGGGCCACATCGTACGGGCGGAGCTTTTTTCCTTGCGCTGGGAGGGCGCTGTCACCGTTGCGGCAGAGATTGCCGAAGCCCTCTGGGTTACGCCAGACAACGCTCTTTCGCTTTCCCTTGCCCCCCTTACACGCGATTGCGTGTTGCCCTTATGGCCCTGCCTCTCTTGAAAAAAGAGACGCGCATTTCTACTTCTTCGTGCAAATCGGCGTCGTTGCGACGCCATCACAGTCTTGAGGGATCTCCATGACCGAGAACACAGAAAAAGATCAGGTCCAGGGCGCCGAGAAGCATGAATTCAGCGCTGAGGTAGGGCGCCTGCTCGACCTCGTGGTTCATGCCCTTTATTCCGAACGCGAGATCTTCCTGCGCGAACTGGTCGCCAATGCCGCAGATGCTTCCGACAAGCGTCGCTTCGAGGCGCTGACCGATGCCGCCAAAGCCCTGCCCGCCGATGCCGCCATACGCATCAACCCGGACAAGGAAGGCCGCCTGCTGACCATCAGCGATAACGGCGCAGGCATGAGCCGTGACGAGCTGGCCAGCAATCTGGGCACCATTGCCCGCTCCGGCACGCGTGCTTTCGGCGAAAAGCTGAACAGCGCCAAGCCTGAAGACCGCCCCAGCCTGATCGGCCAGTTCGGCGTCGGCTTCTATGCAGCTTCATGGTGGCCGACAAGGTGGACGTGATTTCGCGCCAGCCCGGCTCCGATCAGGCCTGGCAGTGGTCGTCTGACGGCAAGGGTGCCTATACCATCGCCCCTGCCACACGCGAGCAACCTGGCACAGACATCATCCTGCATGTCAAAACCGATGCCGACGAATTCCTCGATGCCTGGCGTCTGCGCTCGATCATCCGCAAATGGGCCGACCATATTTCCTGGCCGATCACGTTGCGCGAAGGTGAGGAAGACAAATCAGCCAATGAGGGCACGGCTCTGTGGCGCAAGTCGAAATCAGACATCACGCCCGAGCAGTACACCGAATTTTATCGCCACGTCGCCCATCAGTTCGACGAGCCTTACGCGACCCTGCACTGGAGCGCAGAAGGCACGACCGAGTTCACGGCACTGCTCTTCATTCCCGGTGCACGCCCGTTCGATTTCATGGAGCAGTCACGTGAGAGCAAGGTGCATCTTCATGTGCGCCGCATGTTCATCACCGATGATGCAGAGCTTCTTCCGGCCTGGCTGCGCTTTGTGAAGGGCGTTGTCGATACCGAAGATCTGCCGCTGAACGTCTCGCGTGAAATGCTGCAATCCACCCCGGTGCTGCAGCGCATCCGCAAGGCCGTGACCAAGCGCGTGATGACCGAGATCAAGAACCGCGCCAAGGATACGGAAAATGCCGAATCCTTCGGCACGTTCTGGGAGAATTTCGGCCCGATCATCAAGGAAGGCATCTGGGAGGATTCCGAGCACCGCCAGGAGCTCGCCGCCCTGTCACGCTTCCGTTCCACAGCGTCTGACGACCCTACCACGCTCGACGCCTATCTGTCGCGCATGAAGCCGGGTCAGGAAGCCATCTATTATCTGACCGGCGAAAACGCCGAGGCGCTTGCCGCATCGCCGCAGCTTGAAGGCTTCCGTGCCCGTGGCATCGAGGTGCTGCTGCTCTCCGATCAGGTGGATGGCTTCTGGCCAGATCGTCTGTCTTCCTACGAAGACAAGGTGCTGAAATCCATCAATCAGGCCCATGGCGATCTTGAGAAATTCGAAGCCCCCACGCCAGAGGGCGAGGCTGCGGATCTCGACAAGCTGATCCCGGCACTCAAGGAAGCCCTTGGCGAGGATGTGAAAGATGTGCGCGGTACGGTGCGTCTGGTCGGCAGCGCCGTGGTCATCACGAGCGAGGGCGGCCCCGATCTGATAATGCAGCGCCTGATGCGCCGCTCGGGTCAGGGCATGCCCCCTTCTGCACCGATCATGGAGATCAACCCGCATCATCCGCTCATCCGCGATCTCGCGGCGCGTGTGGAGAAGGGCGAGAGCGTTGCTGATTATGCTCGCGTCCTGCTCGATGTGGCCCGTATCCAGGATGGCGAAACCCTGCCCGACGCCGCAGGCTTCGCGCAGCGTCTGACCGCCATGCTGACCAGTGGCATCACTGTCTGATCTCAAAAGCAGAAAAACGACTCAGCAATAAACTGCCCATGACAAAAGTCATGGGCAGTTCTTTTCAGGCATGTAATGCTTGCACAACAGGAGGCTCGTTTATCACAGCCTCTTCCTCCAGATATGGCCCAGCCGAGAGTACTTCCAAGGCGAGAACGCCTAACCCGTGAGGCGCTTCGCGATCAAGGTGAAGTGTTGCTTCCCCGGTTGTCCATCGGGATTTTTTTCCTTCAAGATCCGCCCACCCGGCCAAATCAGGCATCTGCCAATGCTGGTCGAGAACACGGGTATTTGTGGTTTCGAAGAAGGTAATTTCACCGATCAGAACACCAAGGGATCGACGATCGTCCACAAACGGTCCGAGCGTGTCGAACGGCCTGGATGCGCGCGAACAGATTTTGAGCGTTGTCACTCCAGTCGGAATCATGAAAACAGATCTGGCATTTTTTGTCCTGACCGTCCGAATAATCTGCCCGTCTTCAGTGCGCAAATGAAGATCGGGGTCTTTGGAAAGGCGGCGAGGCGCCAATTGATTACATAGCCCCATATCTCGAGCTCGTGACGCAATACTGGAGAAAATCGGCTCCACTTGCTTGCGCTCCGTGACCAGAGGAGCTGCTGAATCCTGGCCCCAATGAGAAGGGCCCGCTCCGAGAGACACGATTTTACCGGTTTGTTCGAAGCCTCCCCGGTTTCCTGTGTCGAGATAACTCTCTGTCATGAGATCATTAGCCCAGATTACAGCATGACCTTCGCTCTCCAAATGGTAGAAATCGAATTTCTGGATTGTCCTGTCATATATTATCGACAGGTTGTTCACCAGCATGCGTGCCGGAACAAAGACGCCCTGTATGAACAGACAATGATCGCTTGTTATCAATAAGTCACGTGACGGCACACCCTGCTCGATAGCGTCCTTGCATATGCGAATAGGCCATCCAGCGAGATCGTCAGAAGCCGTCGCATTGACTGCAGCCCTGCCGACCCCTGTCCAGGCGAGAGTTCGTATTTCTGTCTTCTGTTTTTCAGAATTCCAGACGCAAACTTCATCACCAGCCTTCAATCGCTCAACAGGCACGGTACCATCGGGGGTACGGATGAGAGCTCCGGCAAGGAAACAGACGATGCCTCCGAGCGACCAGCTCTCTCCCTTTGCCAGGGTATGTGAGCGACTCGATGTAGAAAGGCCGAATGGATTCCCCGGGATGAAATACTGGACCTCTCCGTAGTTGAGAATACCAATCTGGATACTGATGATCGTTCTGTTGTTGGCTCGATCATAAGTTTGCACAATCGTTTTGACGGCCGCACTCTGATTGTTAAAATTCAGCTTTATACTTCGACCAACGTCTGAATTTATTGTAAATATATAGCGGTTACCTCGATAATCTGCGACTGGCATCGTCAGATTGAGCGTTCCACCATTTTTCCCCAATGTGACGTCATAATAATGGTTCTTCTGAGAAGAACCAACCGGCCCCAGAGATATAGGACCATCCTTCGTATTTATATTCAGATAATCCCCGTTTAGCGTGTACTTAGTCGAGCTTCCATTCCAAGTAGCCATGACTTTTTCCTTACGAAAAATCCTGATTTGCG
>NZ_BAKW01000012.1 GCF_000614545.1 Asaia platycodi JCM 25414
CCCGTGGCAAGGGCGGCTTCCGCGGTGGCGATCGTGGCGGTGACAGAGGCGGTGATCGCGGTGGCGACCGTGGCGGAGAGCGCGGTGGTGATCGCGGTGGTGATCGCGGCGGCGACCGTCCGGCATTCCGCAAAAGCAGCGGTGTCGGCAATGGCAAGGGCTCGTCGCGCAAGCGCTACTGATCGATGCCCCCTCGCTCCTGAGAGAGCGAGGCGCAGAAAACTGCCAAAAACGGGGCTTTGCCCCCTTGGAACGCCCCGCCACAAGCGGGGCGTTTTTTCGTTGTGCGAAACGACCCCATAATATGATGAGTTGTTGCGACTGAAAATTAACTTCGCTTACTGACTCTATAGAAATAAAGAGAGTGATTCTCAACTTCGATACTGGAATTATTATCTTCGTTATTTCTGTTGCACTGCATTCTTTTCTATGCTTGAACAGCGTCACACAGCCTGTCACGGGCGGCCAAGCGCCGTTCTGTCGCTACAGGACAGAGAAAGGAGCATCTCCATGCTGAAAGACCCGAAAGTCGTCGAGCATCTGAACATTCAGCTGACGAACGAACTGACCGCCATCAACCAGTATTTCCTTCATGCCCGTACCCTGCGCCACTGGGGCGTGACAAAGCTCGGCAAGAAGGAATATGACGAGTCCATCGAAGAGATGCGTCATGCCGACTGGCTGATCGAGCGCATTCTGTATCTCGGCGGCCTGCCGAATGTGCAGCGTCTGAACCAGATCCTGATCGGCGAGAGCGTCGAGGAAATCCTAGCCTGCGATCTGAAGCTCGAAGAAAAGGCTCTGGCCGATCTGCGCGAAGGCATCGCCTATTGCGAAAGCGTACGTGACTATGTGTCACGTGACCTGCTGATCCGTATCCTCGCCGATGAAGAAGAGCATGAAGACTTCATCGACCGTCAGTTCGATCTGATCAAGCAGGTTGGCATCCAGCGCTACATCACGCTGAACTCCTCGCCTGCTCCCGAGCAGACCGCAGAGTAAGATTCTTCTCCTACCGGCGCGATCGGTCGCGGCTCGGGAGACGACGAAAGAATGACGGAAAAACCCGGCAGCCTTGCGGCTTGCCGGGTTTTTTCATGTCTGTTTTCCGGTGAAGATATTCAGGCGAAGGCGGCTGCCCCGGCTCCCTGCTCAGCCTGCTGGAACAGATGGGCGTTTTCCTTGCGTTCGCGCATGAGGCTGCGCAGGGCACACACCACGCCAGGCACGCAATTGCCGCATTGCGCCTTGCATCCCTTCGACGCGTAGACCTCTTTCGGCCGCGAAGCGCCCCGACGAACGGCGTCGGCGATGTCATGATTGGTCAGGGCATTGCACGAACAGACGATCATCAGCCATTCCACTCCAGAACGGCCCAACCGTAACAGCGTATGAGAACCAGTCGCAACTTAAAACTGCGAGTCATTCTTAAAAATCATGTCAGCTCAGCAAACGACCGATCACACGCGCCGTGTAGTCCACCACCGGGACGATACGTCCGTAATTGAGACGGGTCGGACCAATCACGCCTATGGCGCCGACGATACGGTTGGTTTCGTTGCGCGCGGGCGCAACGACCATCGAGACTCCAGACATGCCGAAAAACCCGCTTTCAGCACCGATATAGATACGCACCCCGTCCGAATCCTGCGCCAGTTGCAGAAGGCGCAGCATGGTCTCCTGCGCTTCGAGCCGCTCGAACAGCATCTGGATGGTCGTCAGCTTTTCGATCTCGGTGATATCCGTCAGCAAATTGCCCTGCCCACGCAGATAAAGCGTGCCGTGCTGTTCGTCCCACATCGCCAGACCGCTCTCGATCACGCTGGCCGCAAGCGAATCCAGATCAGAGCGATTTTGCTGGAGATTGGCCGCAACGCGCTGGCGCAATGCTGTCAATGTGACATCGCCCAACAGCGAGTTCAGGTAGTTCCCTGCCTCGACCAGCGCAGAAGGCGGCAGGCCGGGTGGCGTCTCGATCACGCGGTTTTCCACCTGGCCATCTGCCGCAACCAGAATGACGAGCGCCTTGCCGGGACCGAGTGCCACGAACTCGATATGCTTGAGCGCACCATCGCCTTTTGGGGCGAGAACCAGTCCTGCCGCTGCCGAGAGCCCCGAGAGCATCGATGACGCCTCGGCAAGCGTCTCCTGCATCGAGCGCCCCTTCAAAGCCAGCCTGCCAGCGATATGGGCGCGCTCGGTATCGTCCAGCGCGCCGAATTGCAGCAGACCGTCCACAAAGAGACGAACGCCTTTTTCTGTCGGCAAGCGCCCGGCCGAAACATGGGGGCTGAACAAAAGCCCTGCCTGGGTCAACTCGGCCATGACATTGCGAATGGTGGCGGAGGAAAGCGAGGGCGTCAGCCGCTGGGCAAGTGTCTTGCTGGCAACGGGGTCGCCCGTCTCCATATACTGCTCGACAATTTCGCGCAGAACCTTGGCCGATCGGGCATCCATACCGCCCGGCAGGCTTGAGAGATCGATCATAGCCAGCCTTTCGCGTGACCTGACCGGCTGAGAAGGCCATGGTCCTATTGCCGTATCACCTCGGATCTGGAGTCGTACTCGTGACCCGTATTGCCGCCTTATACATCCATCCAGTCAAAAGCCTGCATCGCATCGATGTTCAGGCGCTCGATCTGGAACCTGGGGGCCAAAGGGCGACAGACGCTGGCTGGTGGTGTCGCCTGAAGGCAAGTTCATGACGCAGCGCCAGCATCCGGCCATGGCGCGTATCATCACTGCGCTCGAAGGCGACAACCTGCATCTGGCGGGCGACACTGACGCACAAATCGTACTCACGCCACCAGGGCCGGACGCGCCTCTTGCGCTCGTCACTGTCTGGAAAGACCGTGAAATCGAGGCGCGTGACGCGGGCGATCATGCGGCTGAGTGGATAAGTGCCTTTCTCGAAACGCCGTGTCGCCTCGTCTATATGGCCGCCCCCGAACGCGCCCGACCGGCAGAATTTGGCACTGTCAGCTTTGCCGATGGATTTCCGCTGCTCGTGACCAACACGGCCTCTCTGATCGATCTCAATGACCGCCTCGACCAGCCCGTTTCGATGGAGCGGTTCAGACCCAATATCGTGGTCGAATCAGAAATACCTTGGGCTGAGGATGAATGGCGCATTCTGAAAATCGGCTCGGTTGAACTCGAACTGGTCAAGCCATGCAGCCGCTGCATCGTCACGACAATCGATCAGGAAACCGGCACCATCCCCGTGCCGCGCGAACCGCTCATGACCATGACTCGGTTTCGCCACCAGCCGGGTGGGGTCATGTTCGGACAGAACGCTCTTGTCCGCAGGGGCGGCGCCATCAGATTGGGTGACCGGATCGAGTGCCTCTCGTGAGGCGCGCACGGTTTGACCGACTGGCGCTTTTGTCAATCGGGGCATGACGCGCTAAGGCTGCTCCCCAATAGCGTCACTGCGACCGTAACCAGAGAGAAGAACATGTCCAGCACCCGTCCGTCCGGCCGCAAGGCCGATGAAAACCGCGTCGTCTCGATCGAACCCGGTTTTGCCCGCCATGCCGAAGGTTCGGTGCTTATCCGCGTCGGCGGCACCGAAGTACTCTGTGCCGCGTCGATCGAAAACCGCGTGCCGCCTTTTCTGCGCGGTCAGGGTCAGGGCTGGATCACTGCCGAATACGGCATGCTGCCCCGCGCCACCCACACGCGCGGCAATCGTGAAGCTGCCAAGGGCAAGCAATCCGGTCGCACGCAGGAAATCCAGCGTCTGATCGGTCGTGCCCTGCGCGCCTGCGTCGATCTGCGCGCCCTGGGCGAAATGACCATCACCCTCGATTGCGACGTGCTCAATGCCGATGGCGGCACGCGTTGTGCTGCCATCACCGGCGCATGGGTGGCCCTTGCCATTGCACTCGACAAGCAGATCAAGGCCGGCACGCTCAAGCGGTCACCGTTGCGTGCGCAGGTTGCGGCTGTCTCCTGCGGTCTGACCGAAGCCGGACCCGTGCTCGATCTTGATTATGTCGAAGACAGCTCTGCCCAGGCGGACACGAATTTCGTACTGACCAGCGAAGGCGGGATTGTCGAAATTCAGGGCACGGCTGAAGACGCCCCTTTCAGCGAGACCGAGTTCAACGCCCTCATGGCCCTCGCCAAGACCGGCACATCGCGTCTGTTCGACATTCAGCGCGCCGCGCTCGAGAGCGTCAAATGAACAGCGAACGGCGCCTGAAAAGGGGCGAGCGCATCGTGCTTGCCAGCCACAACAAAGGCAAGCTGGTCGAATTTCGTGCGCTTCTGGCCCCCACTGGCATAGAGATTGTCTCTGCTGCCGAACTCGGTCTGGCTGAGCCGGAAGAGACGGCAGACAGCTTTGAAGGCAATGCCGCCATCAAGGCGCTTGCTGCAGCGAAAGCGACCGGCATGCCCGCGCTCTCGGACGATTCGGGCTTCTGCGTCTCGGCGCTCGACGGGCGCCCCGGAATCTATTCGGCACGCTGGGCCGGGCCGGGAGGCGACATGCAGGTCGCAATGCAGCGCGTGCATGACGAGATGGGCGGGTCACCGGACAAGCAGGCGGCTTTCGTGGCCGTGCTCTGCCTTGCCTGGCCCGATGGTACGACCCGCTTCGCCGAAGGACGCTGCGAGGGCACTATCTGCTGGCCGCCGCGTGGCGACCACGGACATGGCTATGACCCCATGTTTGTCCCGCAGGGCGATTGCCGCAGTTTTGCCGAACTCTCATCCGATGAGAAGAATGCGACCAGTCATCGCGGTCGCGCGTTGGCCCGGTTTCTGGAAACCTGCGTCAGCACAGACCCTGTTTGATTTGCCTGGAGTTCTCGTCATGAAGACAAGCCCTTTTTTGCTCGCCGCCTGCGCGCTTGCTCCTTTCATGGCGACTGCGCTCGCTGCGCCTGTTTTCGACCCTGCCGGGTTCGATCTGCGCGAAACAAGGGCTTTCAGCATCTCGGTACAACCCGCAGCAACGCTTAATTCCACTACGAACCCGTCCTATCGACTGGTTCCGGGCGGCATCACGCTGAGCAGCGACGCGCGAAAGCCGACAGCCTATCATGCCCGCCAGCCGCGCACGGAGCTTTCGGAAAACCGCATCTGGCGCGTGCAGGATGCCCCTGCCGCACTCGACACGACCTTGCATATCGATCGCTTTCCCAAATCGGGGCAGATTATTCTGGCTGAACTCGGCCCGGATAATGACGCTGCGCCCCTGCTGAGACTGGTGGTCGATGGCGATCGTGTGGTGCTGCGTGGCATGGTCGACAATGCCACGGCCAATGGTGTAGCAGTCGGCACGATCGATGAAACGCGTACGGCCCATATCGCGCTTCAGACCCTCCCTGACGGGCAGATCGCCACCATGGTCAATGGCACTCAGAGCCAGCTGCGTCTAACCCGCAAGGCGCTCTCGATCCCCGTTGTATTTCGCACGGGCGCCCATGTGGTTAATGATATCGGCACGACACCTGACACCGTCACGGTGACCCTGACAGGCTGAACGTCCGTCACGGCGCAGCGGGATCAGGCCTTCGCACGTAAGATCACGACGCCGAACGCGACAAAAACGACGGCTGTCAGGCGATTGAAAGCTCGCCTGACAGGCCTGCGACTCAGAAAGCGCGACAGCGAATGGCCACCCAGACCATAAAGCGACAGCCATAACCCGTCCGAAAACAGATAAGTCACGAGCAGGATGCCGAATTGCGGCAGGACCGGCTGGTGATGATCGATGAACTGCGGAAAGAAGGCTGCCGCGAAGAGCAGTAATTTGGGATTGCTGATCCCGACCAGAAAGCCGTTGCGATAAAGGCTCCATCCGCTGGCCCTGGTCTCGGGACGGGCGTTCTCGTTGCCCGTCTCCGCCGCGTCGCCTGCACGCCAGGCCTTGATGCCGAGATAGACCAGATAGGCCGCACCCGCATAGCGGATCACATCGAACAGGCGCGGCGTAGCCGCCAGCACAGCGCCGATACCGACCATCGACAGCACAAGGGCGAGAAACAGTGCGGAAATGCATCCTGCCATCGCGGCAACTGCGCCTGAAACCGACCTGCACACTGCGGCTAAGCGCATGCATCATATTCGGGCCCGGCGTTGCGAGATAAAGAACACCGTGACCACGAAAAGCCACCAGGTCTGCATGGTCATGATGAAACAGGGTCCCCTCCCAAGTCAGACGTCAGATTGGCACAATATCCGGAATGGCACAGTACCCAGACCCATGCGCTGTTTTCGAGATACTCAGCCTTCGAGCGATTGCAGCTCGAACAGGCGGCGATAGATACCGCCCTCACGCTGGACCAGTTCACCATGGGCGCCGTCTTCCATCAGCTTTCCCTTGCTGAAGACGAGAATTCGGTCGAGCTCCATAACCGTGGAGAGGCGATGCGCCACGACAATGACCGTCCGTCCGGCCATGAGGCGGTGCATCGCATCCTGAACCAGCACTTCTGATTCGGAATCGAGGCTCGATGTCGCCTCGTCGAAAATCAGCAGCGGGGCATCGGCCAGAAAGGCACGGGCGATGGCAACACGTTGGCGTTCGCCTCCAGAAAGCTTGACCCCGCGCTCACCGACCAGCGTGGCATAGCCTTCGGGAAGGCGCTCGATAAAGGCACTGGCATTGGCGAGCTGCGCTGCACGCTCGATCTCGGCCTGGGTGGCGCCGGGGCGCGCATAGGCGATGTTTTCAGCCAGTGAGCGATGAAACAGCATCGGCTCCTGCGGCACGATCGCGATGCGCGCGCGCAGCGAATCCTGTGTGACGTCGCGCACATTGACATCGTCGATCAGCACCCGGCCCTCGCTGGTGTCGTAGAGCCTCTGGATGAGCTTGGTAAACGTGGTCTTGCCCGATCCGCTCGGCCCCACCAGAGCCACGCGCGAGCCGGGGGTAATCGTGACATCCAGATCCTGATAAAGCGGCGTATCCTGCCCGGGATACTGGAAGGTCACCTTCTCGAACTGCACGCGTCCCTGCGTAAAGGCGGCTTTCTTCGCGCCCTTGATATCCTGAACGCCCGGCGCCTGATCGAAGATCGCAACCAGTTCTTCCATCTCGTTCACGGAACGCTGGACCTGGCTCACCTGCTGACCCAGATCGCGCAGATAGCCCTGTACCAGAAACACCATGGTCAACACATAGGCGACGTCACCGGGGCCGGCCTTGCCCTGCCACCATTGCCAGACAATCAGCGCGACCAGCAGCATACGCATGGCCAGCGAGGCCAGACCTTGGAGGTTGGCGCTGTTGGTGCCCCTGATCCAGGTACGCGACGTACGGCCGCTCCAGGCTTTCAGGGCGCGACTCAGACGACGCTCTTCACGACTTTCGGCACCGAATGCCTTGACCACGGCATTGCAGGTCACCGCATCGGCGATCGCCGCCCCCACTTTCGTATCCCAGCGATTGGCCGCGCGTGCCGAAGGCGCAACATAACGCAAAGTGAGCACGACAGAGAGCCAAGTAAAGAGCACGACCGAAAGGGCCAGAACCGCGCCCATGAATGGCGAGTGCCAGGCCAGCACCAGCGTGGTGCCGGTCAGGACCAGCACCTCAGGCGCGATCAGCAGAAGCAGGGTATCGTCGAGCGTGTCGATAGCCCACATACCACGCGTCAGCTTGCGCACCGTGGAGCCCGCGAAATTATTGGCGTGCCAGTCGGTCGAGAAGCGCTGCACGCGCGCAAAGCCCTGAGACAGGGCGCGCTGCATGATCGCCAGACTCAGATGAGTGATGCCGAGATAGGAAGAACGGCGCCCGAGCAGCCCGACGAGACCAAGCGCGATCAACCCTCCCACCATCATCAACGCGTCATTGCGCAGCGTGAGCTGAGACGCATCATGCGGCGCCCCGCCGGCATGGCTGGAGATATCGGTCACAAGCGCCCGGAAAGCACAGGAGTTGCAACGTCTGCAATCGTCGCCAATGCGATACCCATAAGGGTGCGCGTCAGGAAAGCCGGGTGCTCCAGCCAACGACGCATGACGAAGCGCACGATATCGACAAAGGCAATATCGCGCTGTTTCTCACCCTTTTTCCGGGCGCTCTGGTCGGTATCGGACACGAAAGAAAGCTCCTCCGCCGGATGACGCGACCGGGCGGGCATACTGGAAGTCTTGATCGGGAAGCGCTTATTGTGGGGACTCACGCGCTCTTATGCAACATGACGAAACGGTTCCGATGTCTCTTCCTTCGGCCAGACGGGCCATGACGCGCGCCCAGGCACGCGATTTCATTACATCACTCGCCGAGGCGAATCCCAATGCCGAAAGCGAGCTCGATTATAGCGACGCCTTTTCGCTTCTCGTCGCGGTCGTGCTTTCCGCACAGGCCACGGACAAATCGGTCAACAGGGTCACAGCGGGGCTATTCGCCGAGGCACCCGATGCAGCCGCGATGGTGGCCTTGGGTGAGGAAGGTATTGCCGCCCATATCCGCACCATCGGACTCTGGCGCGCCAAGGCAAAGAATGTTCTCAGACTTTCCGAACAGCTTCTTGCCCTGCATGACGGCGTTGTTCCCGCCGAGCGGGCCGCGCTCGAAGCTCTAGCCGGAGTAGGACGCAAGACAGCCAGCGTGGTGCTGAACGTGATGTTCGGCGAGAGCGCGATGGCGGTCGACACGCATATCTTCCGGCTGGGTAACCGCACCGGACTGGCACCGGGCAAGACCACGCGCGCCGTCGAGGAGGGGCTGATCAAACGTATCCCGCCTGACATGCTGCGCCCATCGCATCACTGGCTGATTCTGCACGGGCGCTATGTCTGCAAGGCACGCAGCCCCGAATGCTGGCGCTGCGTCGCCTTCACGCCTTGTCTTTTCCCGCTCAAGACCCAGATTCTGGAGCGAAAAGGAGAGCTTGCATGAGCACGTATATCGTTTTTACCCGTGAAGAAATGCTGGACCCCGAAGAGATGGCGACCTATTCGCGCCTCGTCCGGGCTACTTTCGAGGGCCATCCGCTCAAGATCCTCGCTGCCTATGGCGAACAAAAGAGTCTCGAAGGTTCGGAACCCGAAGGCATCGTGCTGCTCGAATTCCCCGACCGTGAGGCGGCGCTCGCCTGGTATGACGGTGACGCCTATCGCAAGGTGCGCGAACATCGCTTTCTGGGGGCCAAATATCGCGCCACACTCGTCGAAGGCGTCTGATCGACTTCGGCACAAGGTTGCTCCGATCCGGCTTTCCGGCCCGATCGGAGCATCGCCTAATTGGCGCGCAGAGCTCGATGGCCCCCATGGCGGCGAGATCCCACCTGATCTGGAGCGGCTCCGACCCTTTATAGGCACCAACATGCACATGCGGGTTGCGTGCGACGCCATTATTGCCGTCGACGGCCACCACATCGCCTGCTTTTACGCGGTCACCGGCCTTGACCCGGATATCCTGCACATGGGCGTAGACAACCTCTACCCCATCCTGTCGTCTGAACAGGATCATGCTCGCAGGCGGTCTGCCCAAGGCCCCCGGCACATTGACCACCGGATTGACATGCACATAGGACACCACGGCATCGAAGGGCGCGTGAACGGGCGCCTGCCAGCCATACCAGTCCTCGTTTTTCTCGCCGGATCCTTTATACAGCCGATTGAACCCGGCAGCGTCCAAAGCCCCGCCGACAACCAGGCAATCCGTGCCCAGCGCATCACCGGCTGTTATCAACTGGCCCAGAGGATGCTCCCCGCAGACGAAGGGTTTGTCGAAAAGCGGCGCCAGCGTGACCTGATGAATCACCTTCGATTCACGCACGATTTCTTCCAGACCGGGCGGCAGGTTCATGGCCTTTAGCTTTTCATGATAGGCGCGCAGCAATGCGGTGCTGGGCGTTGCCGACGCCTGAAAGCCGGGCCCCAGCAGGGACAGGAGAACAAGTAGCGCCATTTTCCGGGCTGAATTCATGAAGCAAACCCTTTTCACTACGACCGCGTCAATAGAAGGCACTGCCGCCATGAAGACGCTTTTCGGCGAGACCCACCACTTTCGGGGCCGGTCATCATGCCTGCCAGGATGACATAATGTGAGAGTCTGGACGAACAGGGTGCGTTCACGTTCTCTTGGGGTAGAACAGCTTATTCGAGCTCTGCGCGCCCGCTTCTGACACCCGGCCCCTCACATATCGAAGGTTTCATGTCCTCACTCAGCCTGTTCGCCATTCTGCTGACGCTTTGCACCATTTGTGGTATTCTCAACTACAAGCTGCTGCGGCTGCCCATGACCATCGGCATCCTGCTGATCGCCATGATTGGGTCACTCGTGGTGAAGGCGCTCGACATCGCGTTACCGCATGTCGATCTGCATACCTTGCCCATGAATTTGCTGAATTCGGCCGATCTGCCGGGAAACCTGCTGGACGGTGCACTTTCCTTCCTGCTTTTTGCGGGTGCCTTGCAGGTCAATACGCGAGAGTTGATGGCGCGAAAGTTCTCCGTTCTCTTTCTCGCCATCGTAGGGACCATTCTCGCCGTTTTCCTCCTCGGGGGGGCCATGTACTGGGTGATGGCAGCTGTTGGTCTGCCCATGCCCTTTCTCTGGTGCGTTGTGCTCGGCGCCATTCTCGCCCCCACCGACCCGGTCTCTGTGGTGGGTATGCTGCGCCGCCTCGGTCTTCCGGGGCCCATACAGGCAATTTTCGCAGGCGAGAGCCTGTTCAATGACGGGATCAGCATCGTCATTTTCGGCCTCGCCATGACGCTCGTCACCGGAGAGGCGCATCACCTGACCCTGCTCGATGCGCTTGAGGCGTTCGGTCTCGAAGCGGTCGGCGGTAGTGCATTGGGTTTTATCGCCGGTATGATCGGCCTACTCTGCTTTCGGGCAGCACGCGACAGCCACCTCCAGCTTCTGGTCTCGCTCAGCCTGGCGGCGGGCACATTCAGTCTGGCCCATGCATTGGGCATGTCCGGCCCCATCGCTGTGGTGGTGGCAGGTCTCTGTCTCGGTAGCGAGCGCGCCAAAAGCGCCATGGACGATCATGCCCGCGAGGAGCTCAACAGCTTCTGGACGCTGGTCGATGAGGTTCTGAACGCGCTGCTCTTTCTGATGATCGGCTTCGAGGTGCTGGCCACCATTCCAGGCATGCACGCCTTGTGGGCGCTGCTTCTGGGTATTCCGCTCTCGATTGCCGCGCGCGCGATCAGCGTGTTTCTGGCCATTCTGCCGATCCATCTCTACGGCGAAGATCGCGGGCGCATGCTGGCGGTTCTCACCTGGGGCGGATTGCGTGGCGGCATTTCGCTCTCGCTCGCCCTCACCCTGCCTTCCGGTCCGATGAAGGATATTCTGGCGCCTATCTGCTACGGCATCGTGGTGTTCACCATTCTGGTTCAGGGCCTAACGATGGAGCGCGTGGCGCTGTATTTCTACCCCAAGAGCAAATAGTCCCTATTCCGTCTGCGCCAGGGGCAGGTTCGGCACGCCCCGAAACCCGACGCGTGGCACCCAGAGCCGCGCGCCGCGCCAGGAGCGATCAGAGACCATTTCGAGGCCGTCTCCCTGCGTCCTGAGCAAGACGGCACCATCGCGCCATACCGTAAAGCGATCAATGAAACCGCCGGGATGACAGTCTTCGGGCAGGGGAACAGCGCTGACGACAAAGACACTCTTGTGACAAGCCGAAATACGGCTTTCAGGAGAGGGCGGCGCGAACCAGATCGTGACGGACTGACCACCCAGCAAAAGCGTGCATCCGGTCGATATGCAGGCTGGGCTCCCGGAACTCGCCATGACAGGCAGTGGCCAGGCACGCTGCCATGCCTCGAGAACGCGGGTTTCGAGCCCGTTATGCGGCCCGGCCACCCAGTGGTGATTTTCCTGAAAAGCAATCACGCCGGCATCGGGCGACACCAGCAGAACCGGGCTCTCGCCAAAAACCGGCGATGCCACACCGAGCAGGATGAGAGGCAGAAATACGAAACGCGCCTTTCCCCTCCAAAGGCAGAGCCCCGCCAACCCGGCCATGTAGAGGATCAGCCCTTCCCAGCCCATATGCGGGACAGGCACATGCGCCATCGGGAAAGCGGCGACACGCTCGGCCAAGAACGAGATCAGACCGATCCCCTGCCCCATCACCCAGAGCGGCGCTCCCGACAGACCGAACGGCATGAGCAGCAGCGCGCACAGCCCCGCAGGCATGACGCAGAATGCGGCAATCGGCACCGCCAGAAGATTGGCCAGAATAAACCAGGCTGGAAACTGCCGAAACCCGCCATGACCAGAGGCAGGGTCGCCCCGCCTGCCAGCGCACTGGTGAGAGAGAGCAGGACGAAATAGTGCCCGACCCCGTTCTTCTTTCCCTGTTCGGCACGCCTGACGAAATACGGACGCAGCGCCTCATACCCCGCAATCAGCGCCATGACGGCAGCAAACGACATCTGGAAAGAGAGATCCAGCACCAGAACGGGAGACGTCATGAGCAGTATGAGCGCCACCAGCGCAAGAGAACGCATCGACAGCACGCGCCGCCCGCTCAGGAGGGCCAGTGTCGCAAGCCCCGCCATGCCCAGACTACGCAAGGCGGGCAGGTGAAACCCGGTGAGGGCGACATAGACCAAGCCTGCGATCAATGCCGCCAATGCAGCAATCTCACGGCAGGGCAGGCGCAGCCCCAGCCAGGGCCAGAGCACCAGTGCCTGTCTGGTCATGACGAAGATCGCCCCCATGACCAGACCCAGATGCAGCCCGGCAACGGCAAGAATATGGGCGAGACCGGATGCTGCATAAGCCGCTCGGCTCTGCTGGCTGATCCCTTCGCCATGACCCGCCAGCAGGGTCGAGGCAATGGCGGCGCGCTGACCCGAGAGATGGCGCGCGATCTCCGCCGCAATCCGCACGCGCCAACGCCCGAGTGCATGGCCCTGCGGCGGCTGCACTATGTCAGGCACACCGAGCACGCGCCCCGTTCCGGCCAGGCCATCGAACCAGGCTTCTCTCTGACGGTCGCGCCCACCGGGAAAATCAGGCCAGTCAGGCGGCCTCAGCACGGCACGCAGCCGCACCATCATGCCCGGTGCGTAGTTCTTTTCGTCATGGGTAAAGAGCAGCAAATCGCGTCGCAGCGGCGCCATGCCGATATCGACCCCGGTTTCGAACACTGCTTGATGGATACGCAGGCGCTGAAGCATTTGCCCTGCCTCACCACTGCGCGACACATCACTGATGACTCCGCGCATGGTGACCGACAGCGAGGGCAAGGCAGGCATGGGAGCTGACGCCAAGCCTGACCGCGTGCCGCCAGAAACCCCAGACTTACCAATAGCACCGCAAAACCCAGTGCGCGTGTCGTCAGACGCCGCCAGCCAATTGACAGCAGCACCAGCCCCAGAGCGGCGCAAGCACTCGCCCATTCATAGCCAGGTTCGTAACGGGGGAGGAAATAAAACAGGCTCCCCATGGCCCAGGCGATGGGGAGCCACGCGGTCAAAGCGCGGCCCTGGGCGAGGAGGCGGAACTCAAGACTGGCGGCGATACGGGCGGGAGTCACGGGGCGTTGCCTCGCACCCCAACGAAGGGCAGTCGCCCTTCGGAAACCCCTGACTGGAAGTTATCAGGGGGCGGAGGGGACATGGTCTTGGTAGCGGTCCCAGTGCCTGATCAGCTCCGCCACAACAGGTGCGCCAGCACGCTCGTTATTATCGAAAGCCACATTCTGGCCGGGGCCTCATCGCCCATAGACTGGGTGAGCGGCACTCCCGGTGGCGGCATGGACGGATTCGAACCCGAACGCAGCACCATGATGCGGTCAGGCGCGACATAGCCCCATGCTGAAAGGAGCCGCATTTCCCTCTGGTTAGTCTGGCTCTCTTCATTGGTCATGACGAAAACGCCCTGACCCTTCGTCCAGAGCTTCACCCAATCCTGCGCCCAGTTATTGCGTGCCTCGCCATGCCAGTAACGCAGCGCACCCAATGTCTCGCCCATCATAACCACAGGTGGCTTGCTGGCGGGCAGGGTTGCAGGCCAGACCTTGCGTCGGCGGGCAATCTCGGGATCGTCTGCCAGCTTGACTCCCCGGCTCAGATCATACGCCCAGCGTGCCAGACCCTGATCGAGCGGATAGGCCTTGGTGAGCTGCGCCACATCGGTGACCGAGCCATAATGATTGGCGTCTTGCGGCAGCGTGTTGGGCCGTTCAGCACCGATCGCATAAAGCCCGTAGGGCCAGTCTTTGGGAATGGCGCGATCGTCCAGTTCACGCAGTGCATCGCCATCGACCACCCAGCGTGCCCAGGCGACGCTGCCGACAGAGGCCACATTCGGATTGACGCCCGAAATACCTGTGAAGATCCAGTAGGTCTTTTTCAGATCGAACGCCGGGTCGAGCGCCAGCGCCATCAGCTCGCTCGACCCCGACCGCAGAACCAATCCGTAAACACCTTGCGCATTACGTCGCAACACAGGCTCTTTCACGCCGCGCACCGGCACGGACTCGATCAGGTGCTCGCGCTCGACCCAATTCTGGTATTCGCCTGGCGCATCACCCGTATCAGCACCGTTTTCCCATCCGGCAACAATAATTACTTTGGGTGCAACAGGATTTTCTGCCCGAGCGGACGCAGCACTCCCCAGACAGAGCGCGGCAGAAACGAGGAGCGTACAGGCAAAAGATCTTTTCATATCGATATCGTGACATCGAATACCAGCCTATGCAAACCCTGACCAAACGGGCTCCCAAAGGGCGACCGCCCTTTGGCGGGTTAGGGGGCTGGGCCCAATGCACCAGCAGCCAGCAAGGAGCCGCCTATACGGGGCGCTGCCCCTTTTATCGCTGTTCTTATGTTTCTGGCGGATCAAAATGCAGGGTGTGATCGCCTCCTCAACAAAGCGCGCTCAGGTAGTGTGGCGGGCTCGATCGTGCTATGCAGCCGCCATGACCGTTCGCACACGCTTTGCCCCTTCTCCCACTGGCTTGCTGCATATCGGCAATGCCCGTGCAGCCCTCTTCAATTTCCTTTTCGCCCGCCATCATGGCGGGCAATTCCTGCTCAGGATCGAGGATACGGATCGCGAGCGCTCCACGCAGCGCGCAGTCGATGTGATCTTCGAGGGTCTGTCCTGGATGGGGATCGTGGCGGATGAAGAGCCCGTGTTCCAGTCCACACGACAGGGGCGCCATACGGAAGTGGCGCAGGAATTGCTGGCGAAGGGTCTGGCCTATCGCTGCTACTGCACCGCCGATGAATTGAAACAGATGCGCGAAGACGCCATCGCGAACGGCCAGCCACCCCGCTATAACGGGATGTGGCGCGACCGCAACCCGTCCGAAGCCCCTGAGGGCGCGCCCTTTGCCGTACGTCTGAAGGCGCCGCGCGATGGCGAGACCGTGATCAATGATCTGGTTCAGGGCGAGGTCCGCGTGGCCAATGCCGAAATGGACGATCTGATTATCCTGCGCTCCGATGGCACACCGACCTATCTCCATGCCGTGGTCTGCGACGACCATGACATGGCCATCACCCATGTCATTCGCGGTGACGACCATCTGACGAACACCTTCCGTCAGGCCATGATCTATCGCGCCATGGGCTGGGATCTGCCGCATTTCGCCCATCTGCCCCTCATTCACGGCCCCGATGGCGCCAAGCTGTCCAAGCGCCATGGCGCGCAGTCTGTGGTGGAATTTCGCGATGAAGGCTTCCTTCCGGAGGCACTGTGCAATTACCTGCTACGTCTTGGCTGGGGTCATGGCGATGCCGAGATCCTGAACCGCGAAGAGCAGATCCGTCTGTTCGATCTGGATGGTGTGGGCCGCTCGCCCTCGCGTATGGACTACGTCAAGCTGACCCATCTCAATGGCGTTTATATGCGCGAGGCCGATGATGCGCGCCTGACCGACGACGTGATCGAGCGTCTGAAAGAGCGCGAGGACATCACGGTCGATGACGCGCTGCGCGCGCGCGTGCTGACGCTCATGCCTGGCTCAAGGAACGCGCCAAGATGCTGACCGAGCTGGCCGATAGCGCGGCTTTTCTCGGGCGCTCCCTGCCCTTCACCTATGACGCCAAGGCGCAGAAGCAGCTTTCGGAAGAAGGCAAGGACGTGCTGCGCGGTGTCGCGCAGGCGCTCGCTCTGGTCGAGCCTTTCGAGGCTGGTGCCATCGACAGCGCGCTGCGTGAGTTTGCCGAAAGCAAGGCCATCAAGCTCGGTCAGGTCGCGCAGCCCCTGCGCGCCGCCATGACCGGCAGCACGGTTTCGCCCGGCATCGATCTGACCCTGCAAGCCCTTGGCCGGGACGAGGTTCTGGCCCGTATAGGAGCCGCGATCGCGCATGGCTGACCCGCTCGCCCGAAAGCACCATCTGCTCGGCCTCGAAGGCATGAGCGCTGAAGAGATCACGCCTTTTCTCGATCTCGCGGCGAATTATGCCTTGCTGAGCCGCTCGCGCACCGCGCCCCGCGATGCGTTGCGCGGCCGCACCGTGATCAACATGTTCTTTGAGGACAGCACTCGCACCCGCACCAGTTTCGAGCTGGCTGGCAAGCGTCTGGGAGCCGATGTCATCAACATGACGGTGGCCACGTCTTCGGTGAACAAGGGCGAGACACTGCTCGATACGGCCGCCACGCTGAACGCCATGCGCTGCGACCTTCTGGTGGTGCGCCATGCCCAATCGGGCGCGCCTGCCCTGCTGGCGCAGAAGGTCGAGGCCAGCGTGGTCAATGCCGGTGACGGCATGCATGAGCACCCGACGCAGGCCCTGCTCGATGCGCTGACGATAAAGCGCCATCTGGGTACGCTGAGCGGCCTTACCGTCGCGATCTGCGGCGATGTGGGCCATAGCCGGGTGGCACGCTCGAACATCCAGCTTCTGACCGCCATGGGCAGCAAGGTGCGTCTCGTTGGCCCGCCGACGCTGGTGCCTGCCGCCATGGCCTCTCTCGGGGACGTGTCGATCCATCACGATATGGAAAGCGGGCTGCGTGATGCCGATGTGGTCATGACGCTGCGCCTGCAACGCGAGCGCATGGGCGCCGGTCTGGTGCCGAGCGCGCGCGAGTTCTTCCGATTCTATGGTGTCGATAGCCGTCGCCTTGCGCTAGCCAAGCCAGGCGCGCTGGTGATGCATCCGGGACCGATGAACCGTGGCGTCGAGATCGCATCGGACGTGGCCGATTCGGTGCAGAGCGTCATTCAGGAACAGGTGGAAATGGGCGTCGCTGTGCGCATGGCCGTTCTCGACCGACTTTCACGCATGCGGACAGCGTCATGACCGATCTTGTTTTTGAAAATATCCGTCTGATCGATCCCGAAGCTGGCACGGACGTCTCCGGTCGTCTTCTGGTCAGAGAGGGCCGCATCGCCGGTCAAGACAAGGCGGGCGCCGAGGGCAGGCCGGAAAACGCCCAGATCATCAATGGCAAGGGCGCGGTCCTTTCCCCGGGTCTGGTTGATATGCGTGTCGCCATCGGCGAACCGGGCTTCGAATATCGCGAAACCATCGCCTCCTGTGCACGCGCCGCCGTTTCGGGCGGTGTGACGACCCTGGCGGCCCTGCCGAACTCGAAGCCTGCCATTGACGAGCCTGCCTCGTGCGCCTGCTTCGTGGTCGTGGCGAAGAGACGGGTCTTGTTAGCATCCTACCCTATGGCGCCCTGACAAAAGGCTGCAATGGTGAGGAGATGGCCGAACTCGGCATGCTGCGCGAAGCGGGTGCCGTGGCTTTTACCGATGGCATTCATGCCATCGCCGATACCAAGCGTATGCGCCAGCTTCTGGCTTACGCCAAGGGCATCGACGCCCTTGTGGTGCAGCATCCTGAAGACTCTTCCCTCGCAAAGGGCGGCACAGCCACGGCGGGCGCACTCGCAACGCGTATGGGTCTGGCCCAGATTCCGGCGGCAGCTGAGGCCATTCTGATCGCACGCGATATCCGCCTTGCAGAGATGACGGGCGCAAGACTGCATTTCGGTCATGTCTCGACGGGCGAGGGATTGACCCTGATCCGTCAGGCCAAGGCGCGCGGACTGGCCATTACCTGCGACACGGCCCCACCCTATTTCGCGCTCAACGAAGACGCGATCGGCGAATTTCGCACCTATGCCAAACTCTCCCCGCCCCTGCGTGCAGAAGACGACCGACTGGCTGTCTGTGCGGCGCTGGCCGATGGGACGATCGACGTCATCGCCTCCGACCATGCGCCTTGGGATGCCGATGACAAGCGCCTGCCTTTCGCTCAGGCGAGTGCAGGTGGGACGGGTCTGACCACGTTGCTCGGTGTCGGTCTCTCTCTCGTGCATGAGGGGACGCTGACACTGCCGCAACTGATCGCCCTGATCACACGCAATCCGGCGCGCCTGCTTGGCAGCGACGCGGGAACGCTGCGCGACGGCGCCAGCGCCGATCTGTGCCTGTTCGACCCCGATTCCGACTGGGTAGTCGAGGCTGGCAGCCAGCCCGGTCGCGCCCAGAACACCCCGTTTGACGGTCGCAGCCTCAAGGGACGCGTTCTCGGCACATGGAAAGCCGGTCGGCGTGTCTATGGCGGAGAAGCAGCATGATCACACGCTGCTGACGCCGGGTTTCCTGCTCTGCGCGGGGCTGGCCTATCTGATCGGCAGTATCCCTTTTGGCCTGTTGATCAGCCATATCGGCGGGGCGGGGGACATTCGCAAGATCGGGTCGGGCAATATCGGCGCCACCAATGTGCTGCGCACCGGGCGCAAGGGGCTAGCAGCAGCCACACTGCTGCTCGATGCCCTCAAGGGGGCGCTTGCGGTTCTGATCGTCCGGCTTTTGCTCGATGCAGATCTGCAGACCGGTATGGCCATTGTCGGGATCAGCGTCGTGATCGGTCATTGTTTTCCGGTCTGGCTCGGCTTTCGTGGCGGCAAAGGGGTCGCAACCGGGCTGGGCGTGCTTTTCGCCCTCTGCTGGCCGGTAGGCATTGCCTGCTGCATCGTCTGGCTTGCCGTGGCGAAGCTCTCGCATATCTCGTCTGCCGGTGCCCTTGCTGCTTTTGCTGTGGCGCCTTTTCTAATGCCGCCGCTCAGTGAGCAGCCGGTCCACAGTCCGTTACCCATTGCCACGTTGATTCTGACGCTCATCATCCTGCTGCGCCATACCAGCAACATCAAACGCCTGCTTCTGGGACGGGAATCGCGGATCAATATCGACCCGCCACCGCAGAAGAAGCGGGAAATCTGACCGCCGATGCCTCCCCTTTCCTCGGCTGCGGAACGCATCGATATGGTGCGTCTCGCCCGGACTGATGGGATCGGGCCGGTCAATTTCCGACGTCTTCTGAACGAACACGGCGCGGCCAGCGCGGCCATCGACGCCCTGCCGAGCGTGCCGCAAGGCGGGGCGACGGGCAGGCGTCAACATTCCCTCAACCGAATCGATCGAAGAGGAACAGGCGGCACTCGAACGCTTCGGCGGTCGGCTTCTGGTGCTTGGCGATCGCGATTACCCGCCCCTTCTTGCGCGCATTCCCGATGCGCCGCCTGTCCTGAGTATCTGGGGCAGGGCTGAGCTGCTGTCCGGGCGCGCCATAGGTATCGTGGGTGCTCGCAATGCCTCGGCAGGGGGCCTGCGCATCGCCGATAGCCTGAGCGGCGCTCTGGCGCTGGAAGGCTGCGTGATCGTCTCGGGCCTCGCACGCGGCATCGATTCCGTGGCCCATCGGGCGGCGCTGCATCCCGGCATGACAATCGGCGCCGCAGCGGGTGGGCTCGACTGTTTTTATCCACCGGAAAATGAAAGTCTCTATCGCGCCGTGGCCGAACGCGGCTGCGTCGTGACCGAAGCCCCGCTCGGGACCATTCCTCAGGCCAGTCACTTTCCACGGCGCAACCGGTTGATCGCAGGACTGTCGCTTGGGGTCGTTCTGGTCGAGGCGGCCTTGCGATCCGGCACGCTGATTACTGCGCGCCTTGCCCTCGATTACGGGCGCGACGTCTTTGCCGTACCGGGCTCCCCGCTCGATCCGCGCTCCCGCGGTGGCAATGACCTGCTGCGCCAAGGGGCGATTCTGACCGAAACAGCCCAGGACGTACTGAGCCAGATCGACAGCGGAAGAGGCCCGCGCATGATTACGGAATGGACCGGCCTGCCGGGGTTTTCAGAACCGGCAGCACCCGGTTTCACCCCCGCGCCGACACCGGAAGACGTGCGTGACACAATACGCGATCTGCTCTCTCCCACAGCCGTAGCAGTTGACGACATCGTGGCGCGCTGCCAGTTCTCGGTATCCATGGTGCTGTCCGCCCTGTCAGAACTCGAACTTGGCGGCATAGCGACCTTCCTTCCCGGGGGTCAGGTTGTGCTGTCAGCCTGATTCGCCGCGTCCGAGCAGGCCGAAGCGGTTCTGGAGTAGAGATGACTGATGTCGTAGTGGTCGAAAGCCCGGCGAAGGCAAAGACCATCAACAAATATCTGGGCGATAATTTCATCGTTCTGGCATCCTTCGGCCATGTCCGCGACCTGCCGCCGAAAGACGGCAGTGTACGACCTGACGAAAACTTCGCCATGGACTGGCAGATGGATGAGCGTGGCGCCAAGCAGATCGCGACCATCGCCAAGGCCGTGAAAAACGCTGGGACGCTCTATCTCGCCACTGACCCGGATCGCGAAGGCGAGGCCATTTCCTGGCATGTGCGCGCGGCACTCGAAGAGAAGAACCTGCTGCGCGGCAAGAACGTGCAGCGCGTCACCTTCAACGAAATCACCAAATCTGCCGTGCAGACAGCCATGGCGAACCCGCGCGCTCTCGATCAGCCTCTGATCGATGCCTATATGGCCCGGCGCGCTCTCGACTATCTGGTGGGTTTCACATTGTCGCCCGTTCTGTGGCGCAAGCTGCCGGGCAGCCGCAGTGCGGGGCGCGTTCAATCGGTTGCATTGCGCCTGATCTGCGAACGCGAAGCCGAGATCGAGGTCTTCAAGAACCGCGAATACTGGTCGATCACAGGCGCTTTCGCGACTCCGCGCAACGCTGCCTTTTCGGCCCGGCTGACCCATCTGGAGGGGCGCAAGCTCGACCAGTTCGATCTCGATAACGCCGACAAAGCCCATGCTGCACGCGATCTCGTCGCCAACACCGCGTTTTCGGTGCGGTCGGTCGAGCGCAAGAAGGCCAAGCGTAATCCGCCAGCGCCGTTCACCACCTCGACGCTTCAGCAGGAAGCATCGCGCAAGATCGGCATGAGCGCGCAGACAACCATGCGCACCGCACAGCAGCTTTATGAAGGTGTGGATCTGGGGGGTGAGACGGTCGGTCTCATCACCTATATGCGTACCGATGGCGTCACCATGGCGGCCGAGGCGGTGACTGCCATTCGCGCCATGATCGGCGAGAGCTATGGCGCGCCCTATCTGCCCGAGAAACCGCGCGTCTATTCCAGCAAGGCCAAGAATGCCCAGGAAGCGCATGAAGCGATTCGTCCCACCGATGTGAGCCGCACCCCCGAATCCATGGCGCGCCGCCTCTCGGGCGAGCAGATGCGTCTTTACGAACTGGTCTGGAAACGCGCGGTCGCCTCGCAGATGCAATCTGCCGAACTCGATCAGGTCGTGGCCGATCTTACCGATACGACAGGTAGGACCACGCTGCGCGCCAATGGCTCGATCATCGCGTTTGACGGCTTTCTCAAGCTCTATACCGAGGGCCGCGACGACACGAAGACGGATGACGATGAAGGTCGCGTGCTGCCCGCCATGAGCGAAGGCGAGCGCCTGACGACGCGCGGTGTCGAGGCCGACCAGCATTTCACCCAGCCGCCGCCGCGATTCTCCGAAGCGAGCCTCGTCAAGCGCATGGAAGAAATCGGCATCGGTCGCCCTTCGACCTATGCCTCGATTCTGACCGTGCTGCGCGATCGCAATTATGTGCGACTCGATGCCCGTCGCTTCATTCCCGAAGATCGGGGCCGTCTGGTCACGGCGTTCCTGACCTCCTTCTTCGAGCGCTATGTCGACACTGACTTCACGGCGACGCTTGAGGAGCAGCTCGATGATATTTCTGATGGCCGTGCCGACTGGCATGACATCATGGCCGCCTTCTGGCGTGATTTCTCTGCGGCCGTCGGCCAGACCAAGGATCTGAAGATCTCAGACGTCATCGACGCGCTGGATGAGGATCTCGGTTCGCATTTCTTCCCCACACGCGAAGACGGTGGCGATCCGCGTCAATGCACGGCGTGCGGCACGGGGCGGCTCGGGCTGCGTCTAGGCAAGTTCGGCGCCTTTATCGGCTGCTCGAACTACCCGACCTGTCAGTTCACGCGCCGTCTCGTTGCCGAAGACGGCGGCGAAGGCGAAACCCTGAAGGAAGGCATGAAGAGCCTCGGTCAGGACCCGGAGACAGGCGAGGAAGTGACGGTGCGTCGCGGCCCCTACGGCTCTATCTCCAGCGCGGCGAAGCAGACCCCGAGAACAAGAAGATCAAGCCCAAGCGCACCACCATTCCCAAGGGGCTGGAAGGTGACAAGCTGACGCTCGATCAGGCACTCGGCCTGCTCTCCCTGCCCCGCAAGCTCGGACCTCATCCCGAGACGGGTGAGATGATCGAGCCGGGCTCGGTCGCTTTGGCCCTTATGTGAAAATGGGAGCAATTTTCGGCACTCTTGATGCCGATGATGACGTGCTGACCGTAGGCTCAACCGCGCTGTCGATTCCCTTGCCAAGAAAATGGCGTCGATCCGCACGCTCGGTGCCCATCCCAAGGATGGCGAGGCTATTCTGGTACGCAAAGGCCGCTTTGGCCCTTATGTCCAGCACAAGCAGGTAGTGGCCAATCTCGCCAAGGGCCAGTCCATGGATGAAGTAACCCTCGACGAGGCGCTGGCGCTGCTGGTGGAAAAGGGCAAACCCCTGAAGGCAAAGGGCAAGACCACTCGCAAAACCACGACCAAGGCGGCCGCGAGCGAGAGTGGTGAAAAAGCAGCGCCAAAGAAAAAAGCGGCGCCAAAATCCAGCACCGCCAAGAAACCAGCCGTGAAAAAGCCCGCGAGCCCCAGGAAAAAAGCGACTGCGACAGAAACAGAGACCAAGCCCGCAAGGAAAACACGAACGGCCAAAACAACAGATGGTGAAGACGCCGGATAATTTGCGTTTTTGAAGTCACAGACCGTGGCAAAAACGTCGCTCCCCCTGTTAGGCTCCCTATCGCGCCACGTAGTGGGTCGCTAAAGCAGAACTCGATGGGGGAAGCCATCTTCCTGATGGTCAAGGTCACTGGCTCTGAAACACGTTCCTTTCTTCCTGTCTGGCGCGTTCTCCCGGCAATGTCTGGGCGCGGTCGCTGCGCTGTCCCTGTGTGTCTGCACGGGAACGGCAGAGGCTGAAGACAGCGCAGCGCTCGATACGGGATTGCTGAACGCCGTTCTGTCGAGCGCCTTTCGATTTCTGAGCCCGCGCACCCTCGAAGTTCATTCCAGCAAGACCTATAGTCTATGGGGCCTCGACGGACTGACGGCGATCGATCCGTCCATCACCATGGTCGAGCCTCCCCATGACCCGTCCAAACCCGCCATGCTGCGACTCTCTATCGGGCCGAAAACCATCTCGGAGTTTCGCGAGCCGGGTGAGAACGAGACACTCGACTGGGTGAAGCTCATCGTCTCGAGCATGGATGCCGCCTGGCAGGGCTCGGCTTCCCTGCGTGCCGCAGGCCGCGACGCGTTGCTCCAGAGCTTTTTCGACGAGTTGTTCAATCATCTCGACCCGTATTCGCGCTATGTCGCCCCGACCCCTGCCGGCAATGACCGGGCAAACCGAACCGGTGACCTGGCTGGCGTGGGTCTCTCTCTGACGCACGACGGCACGGCGCTTGTGGTGAGCGCTATCAATGCCAATGGCCCCGCCTGGGCCGCGGGCGCCAATATCGGCCAGAAACTTCTGGCCGTCGATGGGCGCTCGACCCGCAATCAGGACCCGGCAACTGTCGAGTCCTGGCTCACTGGCGCGCCGGGCAGCAAGGTGAAACTTCTTCTGGCCGATCCGGGCCATCACGGCGCGATCATGCGGCTGGACCGCCAGGTCGTACCCCCCCAGACTGTTTTCGCCAGCATGCACGACCATATCGTGGTTCTGCGTATCGCTTCGTTTTCTTCCGACACGGCTGAGGAACTCAGCCAGAACATCGATCAGGCTCTGGAAGACAAAAAGCTGGTCGGTCTGATTTTCGATCTGCGCGGCGATCGTGGCGGCGTGCTGCAACAGGCCGTGACGGCGACAGCCCTCGTGCTCGACCGGGGTATTGCTGTCGTGACACGGGGCCGCGATCCGAAATCGAACCATATCTGGGCGGTGCAAGGCGGTGACATGACCCATGGCCTCCCCATTGCTGCTCTGGTCGATGGTCGCACGGCGAGTGCGGCCGAAATCATGGCGGCTGCCCTTTCCGATCATCGACGCGCTGTGGTGATCGGCAGCGCGACGCTCGGCAAGGGGCTGGTGCAGGCGGTGGGGCAGATGCCCGATGGTGGCGAGTTGTTCGTGACATGGAGCCGCGTCCTCGCACCGCTGGGCTGGCCGCTACAGGGCCTTGGCGTGACGCCCCAGATCTGCACCTCTCGCGGGGCGCAGGCGCTCGACCAGCAATTGCAGTCTCTTTCGAACGGCAAGCTGCTGGACGCCGGAAATGTGACGGCGAGCCGCGCCGTGCGCTTTCCGGTCTCGGTGTCGCGCATTCTCGATATCCGCCGCCACTGTCCCGCCGCACTGGGCACGGATGCCGATCTCGATACGGCGGCGCTGCTTTTGCACCGTCCCGAGAGTTATCGCGCAGCCATTGCAGCGATGCCCGACGATATGGACGATTCCACGCCATGACCGAAGCCCGCCTCAAATCCGGCCTCTGGGCGCGTGGTCTCATGCGGCTGATCGAAACGCAGGGCGGTTCAGCATGATGCTCAAGCGCGGCGACAACGATGCCGGGGCGGTGCTGATCGTTCTGACCGATCGGACCGGGAGCTGCGCGGTGTTGCGCGATTCTGCCTTAGGAGCCGGCTGGGAACGCGTCGCCATGGAAACGCCAGAGGCCCTCGACACCTATCTGGAACGACAGAAACGCTACGATCCCGATTTGTGGATTCTGGAATTTACCCTCGACGATGTCGCCGCACCCGTCGAAACTCTCCTGCCCGGACGCAGCGAATGAGGGTGTATACTCCGGTTCGGAACAACCCTCACGAGGGTTTCGCGACTGTTGCAACCATCCCACACTCGGAACAGGAAGAAAGAATGGCGCGACGAGGCGATTGCACCCCAACGGGAAACAGGCGTTGCACGGGGATGACAGTTCAGCGAAAAGACGGCATTCAGATCGCTGCGGACGGCTGCTTTGATGGCCTCCTCTCAGTCTGCCGCGTGAAAAGAATGGAGAAGACGATATGATGCTGGAACACCGAACGCGCGGTGAAACCGTTTGCCGCCCGTTTTCCGATGTCCGGCAGGCGGTCGGTTCGCTCTCCCGGCTTTTCCGCAGGAGCATTCTGGGCCTTACTGCCCTGAGCGGCCTGTGTCTCGTCGCGGCACCCGCCCAAGCACAGGTCGTCAAGGGGCTTTATGCTGCTGGCTCTGGTGGCGCGAGCTTCAACCAGGACCAGACCGTGCGTCTGTCGCCTGTTCTGCCGAGCGGTCGCGATCACTACGACGCGGGCGTGACGGGTCTTGGTTCGGTCGGCTGGGGTCTGGGCAATGGCTTCCGCGTTGAAGTGGAAGGCAATTACCGCAACAACCGCCTGCAGCAGTTCAAATCGAGCTATTTTCCGTCTTCGACCGGCGGGCGTCAGCAGCAATATGGCGTTATGGTCAATGCGCTGTTCGACATGGATATCGGCGCAAACTGGGTCTACCCCTATTTCGGCGCCGGTGTGGGTTATGGCTGGCAGGCCATGAATGCCTCGGTGCGTGCGCCCAATAACTACCTGAGCCAGAAGATTGGCGGCACGGCCAGCAATTTTGCCTATCAGGGTATTTTCGGCCTGTCCTTCCCCGTACCTTTTGCTGTCGGCCTCTCCTTCACCACCGAATATCGTTTCTATTCGATGCTCGGGCCGAATGGTCACTACGCGAGCGGTTATGGCAGCATCGGTGGCTATGACGCACCGCGTCCCGCAGGCGCCATGGAAGGCAACCGCGTAACCCGCAACGATTTCAATCATTCGCTGCTGCTCGGCCTGCGCTACGAGTTCAACCCCGCCCCGCCGCCGCCGCGCAGCGTGCCGGTGATGACCGCGCCGGCCCCGGCTCCAGCGCGCAGCTATCTGGTCTTCTTCGACTGGGATCGTGCAGATCTGACCGATCGTGCCCGCTCCATCGTCGGTACGGCGGCCCAGAACTCGACCCATACGCAGCTCACGCGTATCGAGGTGAATGGCTATACCGATAACAGCGCCGCTCATCCGGGCACGCGTGGCGAAAGCTACAACATGAAGCTGTCGATGCGCCGTGCCGATGCCGTGCGTGCCGAGCTGATTCGCGACGGCGTGCCGGGTGGGCTGATCGTGACCAAGGGTTATGGCGAATCCAACCCGCTGGTTCAGACTGGCCCCAACACGCGCGAACCGCAGAACCGTCGCGTCGAAATCATTCTGCACTGATACATGGCGGGAGGGGCTTTGCCCTTCCCGTTTCAGACACAGGGTTTACCGCGCCTATCGGGCGGTCAAGGACCGCCCCATATCTGGCCAGAAAGGCAAAACCCCTCAGACCAGCCCGTTGAACAGGGATGTCGAGAGATAACGCTCGGCGAATGACGGCACGATAGAGACAATGGTCTTGCCTGCATTCTCGTCACGCTGCGCCAGAGCGAGTGCCGCGTGAAGTGCGGCACCAGACGAAATGCCGATCGGAATGCCCTCGATACGGGCACAGCGACGTGACGCCGCCATGGCATCGCGTTCGGATACGGCCAGAACCCCATCCAGCAGTGACGAATCGAGCGTATTGGGGCAGAAGCCCGGCCCGATGCCCTGAATGCCATGTGGCCCCGGATCGTCGCCGTTCAGCACGGCACTTTCCGCCGGCTCAACGCCCCAGAACTGCATCGACGCCTTGCGTGGCTTGAGCGTGCGCGCGATGCCAGTCAGTGTGCCCCCCGTACCGACACCGGCGACAACGATATCGACCGCGCCATCAGTATCGACCCATAGCTCCTCTGCCGTTGTGAGCGCGTGGATCTCGGGATTGGCGGGGTTGTCGAACTGACTGGGCATCCAGGCATCGGGAAGGGAAGCGACCAGTTCTTCAGCGCGCACAATCGCCCCTGCCATACCACGCGCAGCGGGCGTGAGTTCGAGCTGGGCATCCATCAGGCGCAGCATCTTGCGGCGCTCGATCGAGGCGCTTTCTGGCATGGTCACGATCAGACGATAGCCGAGTGCAGCCGAGGCGAAGGCCAGGGAGATACCGGTATTGCCTGACGTGGGCTCAACCAGCACGGTGCGGCCCGGCGCGATCTCTCCACGGGCCTCTGCCTGCTGTATGAGCGCAAGACCGATACGGTCCTTGACCGAGCCGAGCGGGTTGAAGAATTCGAGCTTGAGCAGCAGACGCGCCTTGAGCTTGTCGGCCTCAGCGAGCCGCGGCACGGCGACGAGCGGTGTACCGCCCACAGTCTCGAGAATCGAGTCGAAAACCCGTCCACGCGGGGCTGCGTATCGCGTTGCCAGCCCGCTCATTTCCTGCGGCTCCTGTCGGGTCGTCATGGCTCTCTCCTTGATGCAATTCAGCAAAGCGGTCAGTCCCGCGATGCTGGTCTGTGATTTGTCGGCAATAACTGCTACATTGCGCATAATTTGTCATTGAGGAAAAATCTGCATGTATCTCCGCAGGGACAGGGCGATGATCGCCGTGATCATCATGGTCGATGTAGCGTTCCATGCCGGGCGATCGAGCTTGTCAGCGGCGGCGATATCGCCGAACGCGCAGGGCTGGCCCGTCGGGGCATCGAGCCCCTGCTTCAGGCGCTGTCGCGTTCGGGATTGCTGGAAAGCGTGCGCGGCCCGCGCGGCGGCTACCGTCTGGGGCGTCCGCAGCGCGATATCGGACTCGATGAAATCGTGCGCGTCGTCGTTTCTGAAGATGCGGGAGCAGAAGAAACAGCGCAGGGCGCGCTTTATCGCAATGTGATCGAGCCCTGCTGGCAGGTGCTGGATGAGACGATCCGCGGCGAAATGGCGGCGCTGACCCTGGAGGAAATGGTTCGACGCGCCGAGGCAGCCGGGCTGCGTCGCCCGGTCCATGAACCGATCTCGTTTTCGATCTGACAAGACAGTCCCGGGAAGACGCCCTTGCCCCTGGAGGGGCAAGGGCGCGTTCTGGTTTTTACTTCTTGGTGGTCTTGCGACGGGTCGTCGTGTGCTTGACGACAGGCTTCTTGGCAGCAGGAGCCACAATTGCCGGAGGCGGTGACGCGATCGTCACGCCCGTCGCATCGACGATGGCATTGACTGTCAGCTTGTTACGCTTCTCGGTACCGCCGGGAATCAGGATGGCCGTGAAGCTGTCCTTGCCGGAATAGGCCGTGCTGGGCGTGTAGGTGATATAGGTGTGGTCGTCGAAATTATACATGAAGGCCTTGCCGTGCTCAGGAGCAGGCGAGACACCGAACGAGCGGTAATTGGTGTTTCCCGGCTTCTGCACCGACAGGGCACACAGCCCGTCATCGCTGCGCACGGTCATCTCCACGCTCATGCTGCCATCGGCCGCCGTCTTGACCGGCGTCGTCTTGCAGACAGCAGAAACCTTCTGATAGCCGAAGGGGTTGGGGGGCACGACGCGCTGCACAACGGGCGTCTGCGCGCAGGCCGCCAGAGTCAGGGCCGAAACGAGAGTAATTGCTGAACCACGCAGTCGCACCATCAACTCCACTTGTCACTTGTCATCGCCAGTCGACACTGCCTTTTTCGCTACAGCAGGCCCGACACCGGATGTCTCCGGGCATGATCAACGCCTGAGGAGACAATTTCGTCAATGGCCCTAGCGCAAGCCGCGCCTCACCGGAAGGGGGAAGCAGCGGCTGAAACAAAAGAAAAGAACAGTCGGTTTTTTTTTTGAGAAATCGGCCTTCTTCCTTGCCTGGGGGCATTTTCTCGCCGCAATTGCTGCGACATAATCCGGGCGCATCCCCCAGTCCTGCCTGCGCCCAGCCGGTGCGACGCCCGCAATCTTCAGTTCCCCCTCTTCAGTTCCCTGCCCTTGTGGAGTTTCTTGATGTCGCTTTCAGCCCGGCAACGCCTCCTGCGCCCGTTCGCGCGTCTTACCGCCTGCACCCTGCTCGCCAGCACGTTTTTCGTGTCGGGCGCGCCTATGCTGCCGGTTGTGGCGAGTCTCCGGCGCATGAAGCCTTCAATGTGCAGGGGCTGAAAAGCGAACTGATGGTGACCGCGCTCTCCTGCAGCGCCCAGGACCGCTACAACGCCTTCGTGACCAAGTTCCGCCCGAAGCTGGCCGCAGAAGAAGAGCGTCTGAACACCTATTTCAAGTCGGCCTATGGCCGTAACGCCATGAAGGCGCATGACGACTATATCACCCAGCTGGCCAATGTGCAGTCAGAAGGTGGCCTGAAGGCCGGCACGATCTTCTGCCAGCAGCGCGTTGCCATGTTCGACGAGGTCGATGCCCTCGATGATGGCGCCGATCTGGCCCATTATGCCGATGCCAAGGATGTCGTTCAGCCGGCGTCGTTCGAGACCTGCTCGGCCCCCGAAGCAGTGACGCATGGCCGCTCGACCAGCAAGAGCCGCACCCATCGCAAGACACGCGCTTAAAAACGCACCTTCCCCTGCACGGGGCGCTTGACGGCGCCCCGGCGAGGCCGTCAAGAACGCAATATGAACGACGACCTCTTCCAGAGTGATGAAAAGCCCGCGCGTCGCCCCCGCAAGACGACGCAGGCCCCGGTGCCGGAAAATTACGGCGCCGATCAGATCGAAGTCCTTGAAGGACTCGAGCCGGTTCGACGGCGCCCGGGTATGTATATCGGCGGCACAGACGATACCGCCTATCACCATCTGGCTTCCGAGATTCTCGATAATGCCATGGATGAGGCCGTTGCGGGCCATGCAAGTGTCATCGATGTCGCTCTCGAAGGCGCACAGCTTCTGATGGTGCGCGATAACGGGCGCGGTATTCCCGTCGATGCCCATCCGAAATTCAAGGACCGCTCGGCGCTCGAAGTGATTTTCACCACGCTTCACGCAGGCGGCAAATTTTCGGGCAAGGCTTATGACACGTCGGGCGGGTTGCACGGCGTGGGCTCCTCGGTGGTCAATGCGCTCTCCAACAGACTCGAAGTCGAGGTCGCACGCGAAAAACTGCTCTGGCGTCAGGATTATGCCCGCGGCAAGCCCATCACCCCGCTACAGCAGATCGGCAACGCGCCCAACCGGCGCGGCACCACCATCCGCTTTTCGCCTGACCCGGAGATTTTCGGGACACTGAGCTTTTCGGCCCAGCGTCTCTATCGTCTGTGCTGCTCCAAGGCGGCGCTGTTTCGCGGGGTCACCATCCGCTGGAGCGTCGACCCGTCGCTCATCAAGAGCGGAGACGAGATCCCGACAGAAGCGACAATCCATTTCCCCAATGGCCTCGCCGATAGTCTGAATGCCGAACTGGGCGCAGCACCTGCCCTGCTGGCTCCCCTCTGGTCGGGTGAAGCCGAACTGCCTCAGGCAGCCGATGGGCGCACAGGTGGCAAGCTCGAATGGGCGGTGGCGTTTCTGGAGCACGGGACGTCGAGCATGACGTCATACTGCAATACCATTCCGACGCCTCAGGGCGGCACGCATGAAGCCGGTTTCCGCACGGCTCTGGTCAAGGGGTTCCGTGCCTGGGGCGATAGCCGCAATAGCAAGCGCGCGGCGGCGGTCACGGCAGACGATATTCTCGGCACGCTGTCCGCCAAGCTCTCGGTCTTTATCCGCGACCCGCATTTTCAGGGCCAGACCAAGGAAAAGCTGACGACGCAGGAAGCGAGCCGCCTAGTGGAAGGCGCCCTGCGTGACCGTCTTGACCACTGGCTGGGCGGTAATCCGGCCCAGGCCGATAATCTTCTGGCTTTCATCATCGAGCGGGCCGAAGAGCGTCTGCGCCGTAAGGAGAGCAAGGATACACCGCGCAAGAGCGCCACGCGCCGCCTGCGTTTGCCCGGCAAACTGACAGATTGCACACGCGAGAACGCCGCTGATACCGAGCTTTTCCTCGTCGAGGGCGATTCGGCAGGTGGCTCCGCGCGACAGGCACGCGATCGCGAAACCCAGGCCGTGCTGCCGCTGCGTGGCAAGATTCTCAACGTGGCTTCGGCGACAGCAGACAAGCTGAAGGCCAATCAGGAATTGCGCGATCTGGTCGAGGCTCTGGGCTGCGGCTCGGGGTCGGGCTTCGACCTGGCCCGTCTGCGCTATGGTCGCGTCATCATCATGACCGATGCTGACGTGGACGGCGCGCATATCGCTTCGCTGCTCATGACGTTTTTCTATCGCGAAATGCCCGAGCTCGTACGCAAGGGGCATCTTTACCTGGCCCAGCCGCCGCTCTACCGGCTGACCCATGGGGCAAAGACAGTTTACGCCATGAATGACGACGACCGTGTTCGCCGCCTCAAGCGCGACTTCAAACAGGGGGCGAAGGTCGAGATTTCGCGATTCAAGGGGCTGGGCGAAATGCCGGTTAAGGATCTGAAACAGACCACCATGGACCCGGCCAAACGCACCTTGCTGCGTGTCGTCACACCATCCGAAGATCGTGCGCTTACCAGTGATCGCGTCGAAAGCCTGATGGGGCGCAAGCCGGAACTACGCTTTCGCTTCATTCAGGACCATGCCCGCTCGGCCGAGTTGCTCGACGTCTGATGGCTGCTTTCGACCACCCGACTTCGACACGACTCGACAAACTTGGCGGTCTGGCCCTTCTGGTCGGGGGAATTTCCTCCTTTCAGGTCGGCGCGGCTCTGGCCAAGAGCCTCTTTCCGCTTTTCGGCGCGGAAGGCATGGTCGGGCTGCGTGTCTGCCTTGCCGCCGTCATTCTTCTGACCGTCATACGTCCCGGCCCCTCCGTGCTGCGACCAGGCATCTGGCGCCTGTTGCTGCCCTATGGCGCCTCCATGGCGGTGATGAACTTCGCCTTCTACATCGCGCTGGTACGCCTGCCGCTGGGGCTGGTGGTCGCGTTCGAGTTCATGGGGCCGCTTTCACTGGCGCTCATCGGTTCACGACGGCTGCTCGATCTGGTCTGGGCCGGTATGGTGCTCTCGGGCCTGTATCTCCTGCTCCGTCCCGATCACATTTCGGGCCATCTTGACCCTATCGGAGTGATCGCCGCGCTGATCAGCGCCGTCGGCTGGGTAATCTATATCCTGACCGGCACCCGCATCGGCCGCATCATGCCTGCCGCTCAGGCTACCACGCTTGGCATGACCACGGCCGGCATCCTTCTGCTGCCCTGGTTGATTCCGACGCTGGTGCCGGCCGTAACCCATCCTCATCAGGGCATGCAGGCGGTCGGTGTGGCCATTCTTTCTTCAGCCGTGCCGTATATTCTGGACATGATGGCCATGCGCAAGCTCGGCCCGCGCGATCTTGGTATTCTGCTCAGTCTGGAGCCAGTGCTTGGGTCGATCTCCGGGATGCTGCTTCTGGGCGAGTCGCTGTCGGTGGCGCGCTGGCTGGGAGTGCTTTGCATCGCCGGTGCCTCGGCAGGCAACGTGTTGACCAGCCGCAAGCCGCCCCCGGATGGCGAGACCGTTCCCCCAACCTGACCCTGGCTCATGGCGGCGTGTTAACGCCCTTGTCATGCAACGTCGGAGAGATGCCACCGTTCTGTCTCCACCTGTCTCACAACGAGACAAGACATGGGAGCAAGTCGATGCGTCGCTTCTTTATTGCCGGTTCCGCCCTTTTCGCTTTCGCTGCGGTTCCGGCCCTTGCCGCATCGCCACAGCGTATGGCCGACAAGGATTTTACCCGTCTGTCCAAGGACGGTCAGAAAGCCTTTGCCGATATCGTACAGGCCCAGCAGGCACTTGGCAGCAATCAGAACGGTCAGGCCCAGTCGCTGATCAATGATGCACAGGCCCACCTGACCAAGGCAGCCACCGATAACCGTGCCTTCATGAAGCGCAGGATGCCATGCAGCCCGCACCGAGCCATGCTGCGCCCAAGCGCGCCGTGATTACGGGCGTGCAGGTGCACTGGCTGCCGATCGGTGGCGAATACGCCGTGACCGAAGCACTGGCCCCAGAGAAGCAGACGGCGCTGGCCCAGGCCAACACCCATCTGAAGACCGGTGATACGAAGCTGGTGAATCAGGATCTGCAGGTCGTGGGTACGGATGTTCAGTATGTCGTCGCCCTCGCCCCGCTTGAAATGGTGTCAGGGGACATCAACCGTGCATCGGTCTTCATGGATTGTGGCGATGCGAAACTGGCCGCCGAGGCGCTCCAGAACGCCCTCGACAGCGTCTTGTTCGTTTCCGACAGCGTGGTCGTTACGGCTCAGCCCGTGACATCACCGGCGCATAAGGGCACGCACAGGAAGTCCTGACTTCTTCGCTCTGATCGGTCTTGTCCGATCAGAGCATTTTCAGGGCCTGAGCAAGGCGGGGCAGCAACCGGTCAGGCTCGGCTCACGGTCACTGTCGCCGCCGTTTTTCGACGTCGTTTGTCCAGCCGAGCCTGACACCATAGGGAATGTGGCAACCGCGCACATTCCCCGGAAAGCCATTGCGACCGGCCGTGCCGATAGCGCTGCGTCAGGCGCATTGGCCAGAACAGGCCGGCTGAATGCAAGCCTTCTCTGAACGATGAGGCCCTTTCGTCGCCCGGCGCATGATCCGTTCGAAGTGCTGACGATCTTGTCATGCAACAGGATCGGGAAGCGACCGTTCTGCTCGATAATGTCTCAACAATGAGACAAGTAATCGGAGCACAACGATGCGTCACCTTTTCACCGCCGGTTCCGCCCTGTTCATTCTTGCTGCAGTGCCTGCCTTCGCCGCATCATCGCCGCGCACAGCCGAAGAAGATTTTGCCCGTCTGTCTCAGGATGGGCAAAAGGCTTTTGCCGATATCGTTCAGGCGCAGCAGGCTCTTGTCGCCAACCAGCCCAGCCAGGCACAATCGCTGATCACTGACGCGCAGCAGCGTCTTGCCAAAGCGACACAGGATAATCGTGCCTTTCTGAAAGCGCAGGATTCGATGCAGGCGGTTCCGAGCCACGGCGCGCCCAAGCGTGGTGTCATCGCCGGGGTGCAGGTTCACTGGCTGCCTGTTGGTGGCGAATATGCCGTAACCGAAGCACTGGCCCCTGAAAAGCAGAGCGCGCTGGCCAATGCCAACACCCATCTGCAAAACGGCGATACAGGCAAGGCTAATCAGGATCTGCAAATCGTCGGTACAGACATCCAGTATGTCGTAGGGCTTGCCCCGCTTGAAATGGTAATGGGCGACGTGAACAGAGCCTCTGTCTTCATGGCGGGTGGCAATGCCGCCTCTGCTGCCGACGCTCTCCAGAGTGCCGTCGACAGTGTGTTGTTCGTTTCTGACGATGTGGTCGTCACGGCCCAGCCACCTGGCGCTCCAGCGGGCGGAACAGCTGCTGCGACCGACAAGAAAACCCCCGATAATTTCTGATCCACGCTCTTTCGGGCAACGACCAGAAGTCATGGGACGCCGATCACGAGGGAGGTGAATCGCACGGCGAAGGCGGATCGACCTACCGAATGCGGCCGAACAGCTTCTCCAGCTCGTCGCGTCCCAGACGCAGCCAGGTAGGGCGGCCATGCGAGCAGGTGCCCGCACGTGGTGTCTGCTCCATCTGGCGCAGCAGGGCAGCCATTTCTTCCTGCTGAAGCCGCCTGCCTGCACGAATACTGCCATGACAGGCCATGCGGGCAATGACAGCGTCAATACGTCGTTCGAATGCGGCACTGTCGCCCGGCACGAGATCCGGGTCAGCGGCGAGCTCCTCGGAGAGGTCGCGCAATAGTGCCACACCGTCTCCGCCCTGAAGCAGGATAGGCATGGTGCGCAGCAGCACGCTGCCCCCACCGAACGACTCGATTTCGAGACCAAGGGATTCGAGCGCGGATTTCCACTCCAGAAGGCGCCCGGCCTGACCGGTAGGCAGATCGACGACCTCGGGCAGAAGCAGGCGCTGCGCCTTTAGCGTGCCGGACGCATATTGGGAGAGCAGCTTTTCATGAGTCAGGCGCTCATGAGCCGCGTGCTGATCGACCAGTATCAGATCGCCATCCTGACCGACGGCGAGAATATAGGTGTCGAAAACCTGCGCAACCGGAGCCCCGAGCGGGAAAGACGCCTGTTGCTGAGCATCGGGCTGGATGACGGGGCGCGCCACTGGCGCAAACGACCCAAGCCCCTCGGAAAAACCCGTATTCGCGGTAGGAGCCGCCTGCGGGGCAGCAGCGCCGATACCCGCGAGAGTCGCGTGAGATGAAAGGAAGCCCGCGCTTGGGCGCATCGGTTCGGGCGCCGGATACTGGATGTTCTGTCGCGAGGGCGACGCGAAACGCACGCGCACCCCTCCCTCACCCGCACCATGCCCGAGGGCGCGCTGCATGGCGCCGATCATCAGCTCTGACATCAGCTTCGTCGGCGAAGCGGAGTTCGGTCTTGGCTGGATGAACGTTCACATCCACCCGATCATGCGGCAAGGTCAGATGCAGCGCGAGAACAGGGTGGCGGCCGGGCTCGATGACCGGACGATAAGCGACGCGTATGGCCGTCTTCATGAGCGGATCGGCGACAGGCCGGTTATTGACCACCAGAAACTGCGCCGCCGCTGTCGCGCGTGTTGCCGCAGGCCCGCAGATAAAACCAGTCAGATGCAGGCCATTGCGCTCTTCATCGAGCTCAATGAGGGAATCGCTTTCGCCCAGAACGGCCTGAACGCGTTCGATACGGGTCTGGGAAGGAAAATCGAAAACCAGACGTTCATCGAGAGACAGGCGCATGGCGCAATGCGGCGCCGAGAGCGCCAGACGACGCATGACCGATTCGGCATGGCCGCCTTCGACACGCGCCGACTTCAGGAATTTACGCCGTGCCGGGGTAGCGAAGAAAAGGTCTTCGACCACGACACGGGTACCCGGCGCGCCCGGTGCGGGGGCAGGCGGAGTCAGCACACCGCCTTCCAGACGCAGCATCCAGGCCGTATCGGAATCGTGCTGGCGCGAGGTCATCCCAAGCCGTGCGGTCGCCCCGATAGAGGGCAGCGCCTCACCACGAAAGCCGAGCGTGACGATATGGGTCAGGCTCTCATCGCTGAGCTTGGAGGTGCAATGACGCTCGACGGCCATGGCAAGATCGTCCGGTGACATGCCACAGCCATTATCGATCACCTCGATACGGTCGCACCCACCATTGATCAGGGAAACTTCAAGCCGGGTCGCTCCGGCATCGAGCGCATTTTCGACCAGTTCCTTGAGCGCCGCGGCGGGGCGCTCGACGACCTCACCTGCGGCGATCAGGTCGATGACGTGATTGGAAAGACGCCGCAGCGTGGGACGAAAAAAGGCGCGCTCAGAAAAATTCATGGTTTGGCATCAGAAGACGCCGAGAAATGCACTCTTTGACTTCTTGGTCGGCGTAGCACCGGTCGAAGGGTTCTGCCCCAGAGCCGAGGCGCGCTGGATGCGTCGGTTTTCAGCTTCGCTATCCACGACGCTGCCAGAGTTGCCGCCCCGCCAGAACATCAGCTCATCGGTCAGACCGGCACCTGCAGCACCCAGCTCGGCGTTGTTCGGCGCTCTGGAGGCCTGCTCGACCTGGCCGACAAGAGCCTGCTGGCCCGCGCTGTTACTGCCCGTGGTCGAGTGCAGTGCCGCATTCGGTGATAGCGTTTCGAGCGCCTGGGTGCGGGGATTTTCGTCCGCCGTATGCTCGCCCTGTCCGGGCAGGCTCAACTGCTCCGATGGCGGCATCGAGAGCGGTGCCCGCGTGGTGACCGTATATTCGTCAGGCATCGACCGCTCAAGGCCGAAGGCCCGCGAGACATCGGAACCGGAGCAGGCCGGAAGGAGCGCGGTCAGGCCGAGAACCGGCAGGACGCGGAGGACGGACGTGAAGGAGAGCTGAGCCATATCGGTCTCAATCCTAATGGAGCGTTTCGGCATCGACAAGAGATCAATGATCACGCGGTGCAGTTGCTGGCCAGGAAGAATGTAAAGAACTCTTGCCTTAATCGCTGCGCGACCCGGTAACGCGCCGATCAAGCCAGACCGACTCGATTACCCAGGCTATCACACCGCACACGATGGCAGAGTCGGCGATATTGAATACGTACCAGCTCCATCCAAACGCATGGGCATGGATGAAATCGACCACGGCGCCGAAACGCATACGATCGATCACATTGCCCACGGCGCCACCGGCAATCGCGGCGGAGGCAATGGCCACCACCATGCGCGAGGTGGTGAGCGTCTGCCAGAGCAGGGCCAGAACGGCGATCAGCGCTACTGTGCAGAACAGCAACGGACCATAGGACCCGACACCGCCCAGCATGCCGAAGGTGACCGCATGGTTCCACACCATGGTGAAATTCAGCCCCGGCATGACAACCACACTGCCTTTGAGAGGCAGGTTGAAGACATCGAGAATCCACCATTTGCTTACCTGATCGGCACAGAGCACGATCACGAAAGCAAAAATACCGGCGATCAGTGTCGCCGGGCGTTCGAAGGAAAGAGTGAGCCTGGCGCGCGTCACATCGACACCACGTCACTGCATCTCAGGCACAGGCCCAAATGCTCGGCATGGGTGCCGACCTCGGGGAGCACACGCCAGCAACGCAGGCATTTCGTGCCATCGGCTTCAGCAACGCTCGGGCCAGGATGGGCTGCAACCACGCCCTCACGCTCTGGGTCGGAACCATCATCGATATAGAGCGACGGCACATTGGTCAGAAGCTGAACATCGGCCTGGGAAACAATGGCGAGTTCGGCCCAGTCCACATCGCCAAAGGCGACCTGCTCCTGCTCGGTGAGCGGCAGGGTAAGGCGCGCCTCGAGCGACGAGCCGATGACACCGCCACGGCGCGCGCCTTCAAGTTCGGTCGTGATCACACGGCGCAGGGCGCGGATCTGAGTCCAGCGCTCGCCGAGCGCTTCATCGTGCCAGATCGGATCGGGCTCAAGGAAATGCTGGAGATGGACAGAGCTTTCCTCACCGAATCGGGCCGTCCACGCTTCTTCAGCCGAGAACACCAGAACCGGCGCCAGCCATGTGGCAAGCGCACGATGCAGGATGTCGAGCACGGTCCGCGCAGCGCGGCGACGCAGCGAAGACGGCGCGTCGCAATAGAGCGCGTCCTTGCGTACGTCGAAATAGAAGGCCGAGAGATCGGTCGTACAGAACCCATGCAACATCGGATAGACGCCGACCCATTGATGGGTATGGACGGCCTGTTTCAGCAACCCGCCCAGATCGGTCAGACGATGCAGGATGTAACGCTCCAGCTCCGGCAACTGCTCGTAAGGCACGGCTTCTTCGGGTGTGTAGCCGTCGAGCGCGCCAAGCAGCCAGCGCAGCGTATTGCGCAGGCGGCGATAAAGCTCGCCCTGCTGCTTCAGGATTTCATTGCCGATACGCAGATCTTCATTGCTGTCGGAATTGACGACCCAGAGACGCAGAATGTCGGCGCCAAGCTTGTCGGTCACTTCCTTGGGCGCAATCACATTGCCCAGCGATTTCGACATCTTGCGGCCCTGCTCATCGAGCACAAAGCCATTGGTAACAATGGCCTTCATCGGCGCCACGCCGCGCGTGCCGACGCTTTCAAGCAACGATGACTGGAACCAGCCGCGATGCTGGTCTGAGCCTTCGAGATACAGATCGGCCGGGAAATTCAGCCCGTCTTCACCGAGCACGAAGCTATGGGTCGAGCCACTCTCGAACCACACATCGACGATGTCGAAAACCTGCTCATAGTGCGCCGGGTCGCGTCCTTCACCGAGAAAAACCGCCGGATCGGCGCTGTACCAGATATCGGCGCCATGTTCGGCCATCGCCTCGACAATGCGCTGCATCACCGCTGCATCGCGCAGCACCTCACCCGTGCTCTTCTCGACGAAGACCGCAATCGGCACGCCCCAGGCACGCTGGCGGCTGATGCACCAATCGGGACGCTGTTCGATCATGGAGGTCAGGCGGTTACGTGCGGCTTCGGGTACGAAGGTGACATCGGCCAGCGCATCGAGCGCCTTGCGACGCAGGGCCTGATCGCCATCCATGCGGATGAACCATTGCGGCGTGGCACGGAAGATGATCGGCTTACGCGAGCGCCAGGAATGCGGATAGGAATGCACGATGCTCGAGCGCGCCACGAGGCCCGCCGCAGCATCGCCATTGGACGCCCAGCGCTGTGTCGCTTCGGCCAGCGCCGCGCAGACCGGATCGGCCGCCTTGAACACATGGATACCGGCAAAATGCGGCACCCATGGCGCGTAGGTGCCATCATCCTGCACAAGTTCAGGCACTTCAATGCCGTATTGGCGCGTCAGCAGGAAGTCGTCCTGACCATGAGCCGGGGCCATATGCACCAGCCCCGTGCCCGCATCGGTCGTGACGAAATCGCCCGGCAGCATGGGAACGTCGAACTCATAGCCGCAACCGCGCAGCGGATGGGCGCAGAGCGTACCCTCAAGCGCCTCACCCGGAAGGGTGTAAAGAACATGATGTTCCTGAATGCCCGCCTGCTTGCAGAAATCGGCCAGACGCTCTTCGGCAATCAGAAAGCGCGAGCCGGGGGCGACGAGGCTGTTCTCTTCCATAAGATCGGCGCGGATCACGGCATAGGCGATCTCGGGGCCATAGGCGATGGCGCGGTTAGCCGGAATGGTCCAGGGCGTAGTCGTCCAGATGACCGCGGAAGCCCCCTGAAGGGCCTGACCGGGGGTCGGGTCGACCTCGATCGGAAAGGCGACATGGATCGTGGTCGAGGTGATGTCGTGATATTCGATCTCGGCCTCGGCGAGGGCCGTCTTTTCGACCGGGCTCCACATGACCGGGCGCAGCCCACGATAAAGGGAACCGTTGAGCAGGAACTTGCCGATCTCGCCTACGATGGCTGATTCCGAGCTGAAATCCATGGTGGCATAGCGGTTCTTCCACTCGCCCTGCACACCCAGACGCTTAAATTCCTTAGACTGGATGTCGAGCCAGCGACGCGCATACTCGCGACATTCGGCGCGGAATTGCAGAACAGGCACGTCATCCTTGTTCTTGCCCGCCTTGCGATATTCCTCTTCCACACGCCATTCGATCGGCAGGCCGTGGCAATCCCATCCCGGCACGTAGCGCACACGGGCGCCATTCATGCGCTGGGCGCGGTTGACCACGTCCTTGTTGATCTTGTTCAGGGCGTGACCGATATGCAGATGGCCGTTCGCATAAGGCGGGCCGTCATGCAGGGTGAAGACAGGCTTGCCTTTGCCCGCCTCGATAATGCTCTGATCGAGCCCCATCGACTCCCAACGCGCCAGAATTTCGGGTTCACGCGTCGGCAGATTGCCACGCATGGGAAAGCTGGTACGGGGAAGGAAGACCGTGTCGCGATAACGGTCCTGAGGATCGGGGCTTTTGGAATCAGGCATCTTCGATCATTCGACGGAGTCAGGGAACCGCGAGTTATGCGAAGATGCGGGCTTCGGGGTCAAGAGTGCCCATCAGGAACGACTTCACAAAGCGCCGAAACCCAGCCCCACTCCGTGATAGCTTAACGCGAAAACTCGAGCAAAAAACGGTATCTTCCAGACACACCCTCTGCACGCGCGCGCACCGATAGCTCTGGACAGAGCGGAAGTGGCACAGATCGCCCTTTGCTCTTCAGAATGTGCTCCTGTGAGAACCTGAATAGCTGGACGGACCGCAAACACTCTCAAAAGTGTCGTCGATTTGCTGGCCGAGCGTCATGAAATCCTGACGCAGAAAGGCTTTCAGCCTGACGAGACGCGAAACGCTCTCTTTGCGGCGCATTTCCTTTTGGGCGATATGCTGTTCCATCGCCTGCATCTGATACATTTGCATCGCGCCAAACATGACACCCTCCGTGGAATTATTAACCAAGGGTAATCTATAACATTACAAAAGTGAGAGCAAACAACAAAACTTCACATTCAAGGCAAGATCATGTCACGGCCCATCGGGCGGCATTTTCAGATCGGGAAGGTTGGCGGAAGGATGGCTGCGCCAATGGGCCAGGCGCGTTGCCAGCGAGCCAACATGGATTTCGAGCTTATGGCCGTCAGGATCGAGAAAATAAAGCGAGTCGCCTTCGCTTTTATTGACCTTCCACAGAGACACCTGCCCCAAAAGACGCGACGAAAGCGTTTTAAAAGCATCGGCGCTGACGTCGAAGGCGAGATGGGTGTCATCCTGTCGTGGTCGGCATCTATCCGCAGGCGCGCATTCGAGGCAAAGCCAGAGCGACCCCGCCTCAAGGTAAGCACCGCGATCCCAGCGCGCCCTCAGAGGGCATCCAAGAAGACCCTCATAAAACCCGAGTGCACGCGACAAATCCGTCACGCAGAGCGTGACGTGATTGATCCCCTGCAGCAGACAGGTTCAGGCGGCAGGGCTGAGCGCGGCGCGGGCCTGGCACGCGTCCTCGGCAATCTGGGCCTTCAAGGCGTCGAGCCCGTTGAAGCGACGCTCTTCCCGTAACAGCCTGTGCAGACTGACTTCGAGATTCTGGCCGTAGAGATCCTCATTGACATCGAACAGATGCGCTTCAAGACGGCTTTCCTGTCCGTCATCAATCGTCGGGCGGCGTCCGATATTGGCAACACCGGGGGTCACGCGCCCGTCCGGGTGACGCACGGTCACGGCATAGACACCGCGGGCAGGTTCGACATGGCGGCCCAGCGGAATGTTGGCGGTGGGGAAACCCAACAGGCGCCCGCGCTTGTCGCCGTGAGCCACGGTGCCCGTAATGAACCAGGGACGACCAAGCTCCTCCGCCGCGCGTTCGGGGTACCCTTCCTGAAGCAGCCGGCGGATGCGCGAGGAAGAAAACGGCCCACTGATATCGGTAAGAGGCGGCACGACTGTCAGGCCGATATCGAGGGCTTCGAGCCTGTGCGCCAGAAAATCGATATTCCCTGCCCGTCTGTGCCCGAAAGCGAAATCGGGACCGCAGGCCACATGCTGCACGCCGAGGGCGCGATGCAACACGTCTTCAACAAAACGTTCAGGCGAGAGATGACTGAAATCCGCATCGAAAGGCAGCTGGAAGATCTGCTTCACGCCCTGCTCATGCAGAAAACGCGCCCGGATGGCGGGGAGCATCAACCGGATCGGCGGGTCCTGAGGGCGGAAGAACTCGCGCGGATGCGGCTCGAAGGTCACCGCGCTAGAGGCAGGTCGGGACGTGCCGCATGAAGCGATTTCAGGAGATGGACATGCCCGAGATGCACACCATCGAAATTGCCGAGGGCTACGGCGGCGCCGCGCGCCTCTTGCGGGATTGCCGCCCAGTCCTCGTGCAGGGTCATGAGACGGGCAGCTCGAATTGCTGGCTGACACTCTGGAAATCCGCCGCCTGACGCACGCCTTCATGAGCGGTCGTGCCGTCTTCGGGACGGATGAGCTGGCAGGTCTTGAGCCCGGCCTCGGCTGCGGCGTCGAGTTCGGCGCCGATATCGGAAAGGAAGAGGATCTCGCCCGGCGCCACACCCGCACGCGAGGCGATCTCACGATAGCTCTCGGCGATTTTCTTGCCACCGATATCGAGATCATAAAACGCCTCGAACAGCGCGGTCAGATCGCCCGCATCGGAGTAGCCGTAAAGCAGGCGCTGTGCGCTGGCCGAGCCGGAGGAATAGACAGCAAGGCGCAAGCCTGCCTCGTGCCAGGCTTTCAATGCCGGTGGCACATCGGGATAGAGGCGCGCCTTGAGGGCGCCTGACTCAAAGCCCGTTTTCCAGGCAAGGCCCTGCAGCGATTTGAGCGGTGCGACCTTTTCGTCACGAACGGTCCAGTCATGAAGCTGGGCGAGCGGATCACAACCGGGATTGGCCGCCTCGATATCCGCCAGCGCCACCTTGACCAGAGGATTGCACGCCTGTTCGCGGAGCAGTTCCGGCATTACCTTGTCGGAATAGGGAAAGAGCACGTCCTTGACGAAAGAGATCGGCAGGGTCGTGCCTTCGATATCGAGAAGGATCAGGCGGACGGTGCTCATGCGGCGAGTTCCGGAATGGCGACAGGAAAGCGACGGGCGATTTCATCGCCTGTGTATTCGGCAACCCAGCCCGTCGTATCGGTAAAGACGCGCAGCGCGACCACATCGGGATCGAGCCCGGCATCGAACCAGTGCGGCGTGCCCTCAGGAACCGAAATCAGATCCCCCTGCACGCAGAGCACGGAATAGACCTTGCCCTCGACATGCAGGATGAACGCCCCCTGACCATGCACGAAGAAGCGTACCTCATCTTCGCTATGAGTGTGCTCCGAGAGATATTTCTCACGCATGGCGGCAATCTGCGGCGTATTGCGGTCAAAACGCACCACATCGGCGCTACCAGCTCCGGTTTCGCCCATCAGCCCATCAAGATAGGGGCGATACGCCTCCAGAATGACCTCTGGTGCGGCATCCTTGGCTGGCGTCACAGGGGACTGCCAGCGCTCAAACCGCACATTAAGCGGGCGCAAGGTCTCTGCAATGACCCGCGCATCCTCTGTGTCGAGAAGGAGATTTTCGGGCGTATCGTCGCGATAGATCGTTAGTCGGCTCATAATTTCCGCCTTTCGAGTTCGCAGGCCAGAAGGAATTCCAGCCCTTCCAGACGGGCCAGCGCCATGGCCATATCCCGCCCCCAGACATAAACACCATGCCCTCTGATCACATAACCGGCGGGCATTTTCCCGAGAGACGGGGCCACGACCGTCGCGAGACGCGCGATATCCTGATCATTGTCAAAAAAGGGCACGTCGATTGCGGTATCGTGGGTCGATTGCCCCTCGAATACCTTGAGCAATTCATAACCTGCCAACGTGAGCACAGGCGTCTCAATTGCCCTCGACAGCACGGTCGCTGCCACTGAGTGCCCGTGCAGCACGGCGCGATCGTCGGATCGGACGCATAAAGCTGTGTGTGAAGCAGCGTCTCAGCGCTGGCCTTCTGGCCGGAATCCAGCGGCCGACCCTCAGGATCGATTTCCATGACGTCCTGCTCGGTCAAAAAGCCCTTATGACCCCCTGAACGCGTGATCGCGATGCGACCATCGGCAAGTCGACGGCTGAGATTGCCTGCCGTGGCTGGCACCCAGCCTCGTTGATCCATTCTGCGGCCAGCATGCAGCACGTCCTGCACCGCATCCGGCCAGAGCCGGTCCGAAAGCTGAGTCATGGAAAGCTCAGTGATTGACGTTGTTCACATTACCGCCCGAAGCGGGGGGCGTATATTGCGGTTGCTGGAAATTACCCTGGGGCGGCGGAGAGATCTGGCCGTTAGGCTGATCGTGCTTCGGCTCCATGGATTCGTCTTCGGCCATGTTCTTCTTGAAGGACTTGATCCCCTTCGCGAAGTCGCCCATCAGACCACTGATCTTGCTGCCACCGCCAAACAGGATGAGTACGACGGCAAGCACTATCAGCCAGTGCAGGGGACTCATGCTACCCATAATCTCTCTCCTCGTATGACGGTACCGAACAGCCGTCTTTTTTTCTCGCTTCTCACATGGCGTGATCGGGCGTCTCTTGCAAGCGCGCAATATTATCGAGGTCACGCGGAACGATAAAGCCATAGGTCGGATAGGCCCGTGAGCCGAGATTTTTGATTGGTGCCCAGTAAACCCGCACCAGAGACCAGTCATTATCGCGCGAGACGTCGATAACAGGCACGGACCGGTCGATCCGACCCGGCTCCCAATTGGCATGTTCGACAAGAATCTTGCGCGACGAGACAGTGCTCCGCACCACCGAGACATGGCCTGATGGCAGGCGCCCGGTCGACCGAAAAACCAGGATCTCGCCCTGTGCCGGGCTCTGGGTGCGCCTGTATTTGCCAGAAGCTCCGCGCCACCAGGAGGCGGCCGCCCCGTAAAGCGCGACCCCGGTCTTGGCGCGTGCATAGGGCGCACATTGCAGCGGGCCATTGAAGCTGGCGCGGCTGTACTCCCTCGGCCCGCCGCCGCAGGCGGCAAGGCTCAGGCAGAAACTGAATCCAAGCACCATTTTCTTCATGACGATTTCAGCGCCATGACGCGATCCTCCGCTTCCATCAGATCCAGACCCAATGCCCGTTCGGCCACATCACGGCCGAACCCCGCACGGGCAAACACAGCAAGAGCGCGCTGATGGCGCTCGGGCGCCTCTCCCTCAGCCTCTTCTTCATCGCCTCTCCTGAACGGACCGAGCCGACGTTTTCGGGCGAGTACGAGCGCCGCCCCCAATTCGCGCTCATGAGCGCTGTCATCATGCCGGTGGCCGAGCGCCTCTTCGAGTGCTTCGCCCAGGACCTCGGCGCCAATACCCTTCTGTGTCAGGCTGGCAGCCACCGCCCGACGCGACCGCCCTGAACGCGTCAGACTGAGCGACCGGGACCGGGCAAAAGCAGCGTCGTCGAGCGCACCGAGCTGGCGCATATCGGCGACAATCCCGGCAATAGCTCCCCGGCTCGCTTTGGCCTGAGTCTCTATCTGGTCATTCTCGCCGCCCTGTGCGCCTGCCTTGCGTGCCCATCGCATGACGGCGCGTTCCAGCACCTGGGCCAGGCCCTGCTCGGTCGCAGCGAAGCGCGCGAGATGGCGCAGGGCCGTCTCACGCAGGTTTGCCGCTGTCGGCGGAGGAGGCAGATCCGGAATCGCTGACATGGTTACACTGTGCCATAACTTCATGGCAGCAACATGGTGAAAACCGCCGGAGCCCCGTCATGACCCTTTCATCACTCGAACGCGCGCTCGCGGCCCTCCCCTCGACCTATCCGGGGCCGGGTGGCGCTGCTGCGGTCATCAAGGATGGAAGGGTGATTGGCCGCCATTGCTGGGGCTTCGCGAATGCCGAGACCCGCCTGCCCTTCACACCGCAGACACTGTTTCGACTATGCTCGATCACAAAACAGTTCACCTGTGCGCTGCTCAGTGAGTTTGCGGACAAGGCCCCCTTTGATGCCGCCATTGCCAGCTATCTGCCAAAGCTGGAAGAGGCGCCCCCCGGCATCATGGATCTGGCTCATAACCAGTCAGGACTGCGCGATTACTGGGCGGTGGCCATGCTGCACGGCGCCCCCACCGAATCGGGCTTTGGCGCCACAGAGGCCCATCGTGTGATCTCTGGCACGCGCAGCCTGCATTTTCGTCCCGGCACAGCTACTCGTACGTCAACCAGAATTTCTTCCTGATTTCCGAAGCCCTTGAGGCGCTTTCGGGTCGGAGCTTCGCCGAGTTGCTGAGAACGAAGCTGTTTGAACGCCACGGCATGAACACCGCCTTTCTCGCTGCCGATACGCAGGCCATGCCCGACGGCACGCAGGGATATGAAGGGAGTGAGGCGACCGGCTATCGCGCTGCGGTCAATCATATCTTCTGGACTGGCGATGCCGGGCTCGGTGCCAGCCTGGACGACATGATCGCCTGGGAGCTGGCAATCGATACCCAGCGCGACGACCCGCAAGGGTTTTACAATCGCCTCTCCGCCCCGGTGACCTTCCGAGACGGCACCCCGGCCCGTTATGGCCATGGGCTGCAACGCGGCACGCTTTTCGGACGTGCCATGACAGGTCACGGAGGTGCCCTGCGCGGCTGGCGCAGCCACAGGCTGCATCTGGCAAAGGAGCGTCTGTCAGTCATCGTGATGTTCAATCACATGTCCGAGGCCCATTCGGCAGCAGCTCACCTTGCCGCCGCCGCGCTCGACATCGCGCCGGTCAGACAGGAAGAAAACCCCGGCAACCGAGCGGTTCTGGGGCATTATCTCGACAAGGAGACCGGGCTCTCGGCATCGGTCACACCCGGCGCGTCAGGCACGAAACTCTCCTTACGCTACGCCTACCCACCCGAGACGCTCGATTTCTGGACACAGAACGGTGCCGGACGCGAGGCCACGCGGCTGAGCCTGTCAGATGAAGGGCTGACAATGGCGCGCCCTCAGGAAAACCGTATTGTCGCACTGAGCTGCCTCGCCGAGCGCATCAGGCATGACGGCCTGACAGGTCGTTATCACTGCACGGAGCTCGATAGCATGCTCACGCTCGAAGGGGCGGAGGGCGCGGTTTATGGCGGGTTTGCGGGGATGCTAGGCCAGGGGCGAATGGAGCGCCTCCAGCCACTGGGCGACGATGTCTGGCTGATCCCCTGCCTCAGGGCACTCGATCACTCACCGCCCGGCTACTGGACCCTCGCTTTTCAGCGTGACGAAACTGGCAAACTGACGGGCGTGCGCGTCGGATGCTGGCTGGCACGCGATCTGTTTTACCGGCGCTGCCAAGACTGAATTTGACGGATGGGGGGCAATACCCTCATCATGCAAAGCAGCAGCCTGTGCCTGCCCTGAGTTTTCAGGTGCGGGGTTCTTGCCGTTGCGCTTTCCCATCAATTTCAACCGGGCTCTCACATCGCCATGATTTCCGCTCTGATGCCAACATTCAAACGAGTCGACCTTGCTTTCGAGCATGGTCAGGGCGCTTGCTTGTACACGGCTGACGGGCGACGATTTCTGGATTTCGGGGCGGGTATCGCCGTCTCGTCTCTGGGCCATGGTCATGAAGGTCTGGTCAAGGCGATTGCCGATCAGGCCGCCCGTGTGATGCATGTCTCCAACCTGTATCGCATTCCTCAAGCCGAGAAGCTCGCGGACCGGCTCGTCGCGCATTCCTTTGCCGATAGCGTGTTCTTCTGCAATTCCGGCGCTGAAGCGAATGAGGGCATGGTCAAGATGATCCGCAAGACCCAGTCGGGTCGCGGTCATCCCGAGCGCACGCGAATCATCTGCTGCACGGGCGCCTTTCATGGCCGCACGCTGGCCATGATCGCTGCCACCGGCAACCCGGCCTATCTCGAAGGCTTCGGTGCGCCGGTCGAGGGCTTCGATCATGTGCCGTTCAACAACATGAACGCTTTGCGCGCCGCCATAACGCCTCAGACCGCAGGCATCATGCTAGAACCCATTCAGGGCGAGACCGGCATCAAGCAGGCTGACCCGCAATTCATGACCGGATTGCGTCAGGTCTGCGATGAATTCGGACTGGTCCTCGCCCTCGACGAAGTGCAAACGGGTATGGGTCGCACGGGCAAGCTGTTTGCTCATGAATGGTATGGCATAACCCCCGACGTCATTTCAGTCGCCAAGGGCATTGCGGGCGGTTTCCCGATGGGGGCCATCCTCGCCAATGAGGAAGTCGCTGCCTCGATGGGGGCTGGGTCTCACGGCACCACCTTCGGGGGCAATCCACTTGCCTGCGCCGCAGGGAATGCCGTGCTCGACGTCATTCTTGCCGATGGCTTTCTGTCTGAGGTCGAACACACAGGCGCCGTTCTCGGTGAGACGCTCGACGCCCTCGTGCACAAGCATCCGACGGTGTTCGAACTCGCCCGCGGGCGCGGCCTGATGTGGGGTCTGAAATGTCGCCTGCCAGTGACGCAGGTGCAGGCTCAAGTCACGGCTGAAGGTCTGCTGACCGTCACGGCTGGCGAAAACGTACTCCGCCTTCTGCCCCCGCTGATCGTGACCCCAGAAGAGTGCCGCGAGGCGTGCGCCATTCTCTCACGCGCCGCCCAGGCCCTTGAGGCCGCAGAACACCAGAAAAACAAGACAGAAAGCCCGACGGAGAGCCACGCATGACCATTCAGACCCGCTCTTCTTCTACGGCAGAAATCCGGCATTTTCTCGATCTGCGCGATCTGGATTCCGCAACGCTGCGCGACATCATTGATGTCGGTCGTGCCGTGAAGACCATGCAGGATAATCGGCGCGTCCCGATGCACTTGGCCCATCCTCTGGCCGGGCGCACACTCGGATTGATGCTGTCGAAGCCCTCGACACGCACGCGCCTTTCTTTCGAGGTGGGTATGCGCCAGCTCGGCGGTGACGTGTCTGTGCTCTCGCCGTCGGATATGCAGATCGGTCGCGGCGAAAGCCTGGCCGATACCGCGCGCGTATTGTCACGTTTCCTCGACGTACTGGTCGTACGCACGGGCGAGACCGACATGCTGGGCGAACTCGTGCGCTGGAGCAGCATACCGGTAGTAAACGGGCTGACACCGAACTCCCATCCGGTGCAGATCCTGGCCGATATCATGACCTATGAAGAGCATCGCGGCCCGGTTGCCGGCGCGCACTGGGCCTGGATCGGCGATGGCAACAACGTCGCCGCGTCTCTTATCGAAGGCGCTGTGCGTTTCGGGTTCTCGCTCACTCTCGCGACCCCCGAAACGATGAAGCCACGACAGGAGGTGCTCGACTGGGCACAGGCCGAGGGCGGCAAGATCCGGCTTGTTCATGATCCCGTCGAAGCGGTACGCAACGCAGGGTGTATCGTGACCGATACCTGGACCAGCATGTCAGACGAGGAATCAGCGGCACGGCTCAGCACGCTGCGCCCTTTCCAGGTGAATACCGCCCTTATGCAGAAAGCAGCCCCCAAGGCCCTGTTCATGCACTGCCTGCCCGCCCATATCGGTGAGGAAGTGACCGAAGAGGTGTTCGAAAGCGCCGCTTCGGTCGTGTTCGACGAAGCGGAAAACCGCCTTCATGCCCAGAAAGGTCTCCTGCTCTGGGTTCTGGGCGGTGAAGACTGGCGCTCTTTCGGCAAGCCCGGTTGAGCGCAGGCACCCTTTGCCGCGTTACTGACCCTGGAAAGCATCAGACAAGACTGCAATGATCGAAACACCCGCCTTTCTGGATACCCAGCGCCCCGAGACCGTGCCCGATCTTGTGATCTCGCACGGAATCACGCCTTTTCATCTGGCAAACCGCCCGGTACGCGGCCGTCTGGTGAGACTGGGCAAGCTCGCCGATATCATGTTGACGCGCCATGATATTCCCGATTGCGGGCGGCAACTGGCTGGCCAGGCTCTGTCTCTCGTCGCCGGGCTGAGCGCAGGCCTGAAATTCAAGGGCTCGTTTTCCCTCCAGATCAAGGGCGATGGTCCGGTCTCCATGCTCGTGGCCGATTGCACCGATGCTGGCGAATTGCGCTTCTATCTTCGCTCCGACAACACACCCGATAATGCCTCGGCCAAAACCCTGCTCGGTGATGGCTATTTCGCCTTCACCATCGATCAGGGCGCGCATACAGAACGCCATCAGGGCATCGTGGCGCTGGAAGGTGAAACCCTGGCCGAAATGGCCATGCATTATTTCACCACCAGCGAACAGCACGAGTGCTGGATGCGCCTCTATTGCGAAAAGGCCGATGAGGCTGGCAGGCGGGCGCTCTGATGCTGGAAAAGATCGCGGCAGAAGGCGGAATCGGCTCCGGGCCGGACAGCGATGCGGATGCGTGGGAAACGGCCTGTATACTGGGCAACACCCTGAAAGCCTCCGAACTTTTCGACCCGACACTGAGCGCCACGACGCTGGTCGAGCGTCTCTTCGGCACGCAGGACGTTCTGGTCGACCGCCCCCGTGTGGTGAGCCTTGGCTGTCGTTGCAATCGCGCCAGACTCGCAAGCGTGCTCTCGACCTTTCCGGAAGACGATCTCGACCATATGGCCGAGGAAGGCAGATCACCATGAATTGCGAGTTCTGCAATGTCGGGTTTCGCTTTGACCGCAACGAGATTGCGCGGTGAGCGCGGTTGACGATCTGCTGCGTGGCATTCGCGTCGACGGGGAGGCGCTGACCGCCCTGTACGATCAATGGATTCCACAGGAGATCGTCGCTCTGGATGACGATATCAGGTGCCTGACCCTGAGCGACGCCATGAGCGGGCGTCAGGCCGTCTGGTATCTCGATGGCGAAAATCATTATTGCGGCTCGCATATCGAAGTCGTGCAGCGTCTGCACCCCCAGCAGATTCTTTCCGCCGTTGCCCCATGGTTCGACGAGTTGGCGCGACATTCGCTGAGTGCCACGCCCACCGCGCTTCAAGACGCACCACGGGTGCCTCTCTTTCTGGCCACACAGCTTGCTGCGGCATGGTGCGTCCGCGTTCTGACCGATATGCGTCAGATCCAGACCTCTCTGGCCGAGCAGGATCAGGAAATCGCAACGCTTGGCGAGAGAACTCTTTCGTCTCGTCAGATCCGGCGCCTGCTCGGCACCCGGATCGGGCCGGAATCCCTGGTGGTTCTCTCCCCCCTTAGCGATCGCCCCTTACGATCGCAGATCTCGTTCGTCATCGAGCATCAGCTTGTGCATCGTTTCTACGATCCCGAGGCAGACTGCAGCTTCTACCTGTCCTGGTGGGAGAGACAGCTCGACAAATCGCCCAGCTTTTATTGTCCCAAGACCAATCTGCTCGTCAGCGACGAGAACATGGCAGGTATGCTGCCAGCCATGATTCTGGGCTGGTATCTCAGCAACCCCCATCATGTCGCGACCATCGCCGACGCACAGGCTTTCGAAGCGCGCGATTACGGCCTTGGCAGCGCGTCTTCCCTTCTGGTCGAAATCGACACCGGCAACACGCTGCCTCCTGCGCCCGAAACGACATCCGCCGATATGATCTCGGAATCATGGGCCTTCCTACATCAAAATCCGTCCGAAATTGCGCCGCAGGGCGCGCAAAACCCGAGACAGGAAAAGAAACAGTCGGGACGTCTTTTCGAGCGGCTACGCTCTTTAGTAAAAAAGACCTAAAATCGAGACGCATAGTCAGGAGCAGCTCATGTCGCAAAGTCCTTCCAGGGTTAAGAACTTCCTCCGCTTCGGTTCCCTCTGCCTCGCTCTTGGCAGCGCCTCCCCCCTGCTGACAGCATGCGGCGACAGCGAGCCGCAAAGCTTTGCGCCGCTCGACTATAATTATCTCAGCAAAATGCATCTCAACGTCGCCCATATCGAGATTGTCGATACGGCACCGCCCGGCTCCGCTCCCGGCGACATTTCGGGCAAGGCTCCGACGACACCCCAGCAGGCGCTCGAACAGATGGCCCGCGATCGTCTGATCGCCAGCGGGACGGAGGGTAGCGGCACGTTTACCATCACCAAGGCAAGCATCCTTCATGCTCCGGGCGGCACGCTTCTGGGCGAACTCGAGGCCCATATCGATCTCTCGGCACCCTCAGGCGGTCGCGCCGGCTATGCGCTCGCCCATATCACCCGCAGCCTCAATCCTGGCGACAAAGACCCGGAATCCCGCGCTGTCCTCTACGATCTGACATCGCAGATGATGCAGGACATGAATGTCGAGCTTGAGTTCCAGATCAAGAAATCGCTTCATGACTGGCTCGTCGATGCCAGCGGCGCCCCTTTGCAAGGTGCGATCCAGCAGCAGGATATCGGCCCGAATGCTGCTCTTTCTGCACCCTCGGTCTCGTCTGCCAATGCTCCTGCAGCAACAGCTCAGCCCGCCCCTGCCTCGACCGCACCCGTGCTCCGGCTCCGGTCGCCAAACCGCAAGGCCCTGACGCCATCTTTCCGCTCGGCGACGATGACGCGCCTGCGGCACCTGCTGTCAAATCACCGCAGCCCGGCGTGCTCTCCCTTCCGTCTGGTCATTCGTAACGGGAATTCACCACCTGCCCGGCCCGACAGGCTGAAGCCAGTCGGGCCGGGCAGAAACCTGCTTGCATTTCCTCACGCAATCGCGAAGAAGGGGGCGATGCCCATATGGTGGGCATCATCCATCGTTGTTCCGTCAGGAGAACAGGTTGAGCGCGCCTTCGTCTTCACGCCGACGCTTCGTCAAGAATGCGGCAGGCACCACCGCCTTCCTTCTTCTCGCCGGTCATGACTTCGCCGCCCGCGCTGCGGCTGCGGCCAGGCTCGACGACAAACCAGTTTTTTTCACGCCTGACGAAATGCGCTTTCTGAATGCGGCCTGCGATTGCATCTTCCCGCACGACGATCTTGGTCCAGGCGCCTCTGCTCTTGGCGTCCCCACCTTCATCGACCGGCAGATGAACACGCCCTATGGCCGGGGTGAGCTCTGGTACATGGCAGGCCCGTTTCAGGATGGCCCCGCCAATCTTGGCTACCAGCTCCCGTTTGCACCGCAAGATCTGTATCGCAAGGGAATTGCAGGGGCCAATCACTACGCCCGCACCGAACGCGGCAAGGATTTTGCCGATCTCCACGTTGAAGAGCAGATCGAAATCCTGACGGCTTTCGAAGGTGGCGCCGTTCATTTTCAAGAGCTCAATGCGCGACTTTTCTTCGAGCAATTGCGCCGCAACACGCTCGAAGGCGCTTTTTCCGATCCGATCCATGGGGGCAATCGCAACATGGAAGGCTGGATTCTGCTCGCCTTTCCCGGTGCGCGCGCCGATTTCATGGATTGGGTCAATCAGGAAGGCGCAGCCTATCCTTTCGGCCCCGTATCGATCAGCGGCCAGAAGGCCTGAGCGTCAATCATTCGAGTTCCAAACGCATGACATCAAAACGGACTGACGTAGTCATTATTGGCGCAGGCTGGGCAGGCGCCATTCTTGCCAAGGAAATGCGTGAGGCAGGACGTAGTGTCGTCATGCTCGAGCGCGGCCCGGAACGCTCAACGGCAACAGAAGGCACCTATCCCGGATCGATCGATGAATTGCGCGGGGCTATCAGACACAGATTATTCCAGAACCCCGCAAAGACCACAGTCACGATCCGCAACACGGTCAACCAGACAGCGCTCCCTTATCGTCAGCTCGCGGCTTTTCTGCCAGGTGAAGGCGTCGGCGGCGCCGGGCTTCACTGGTCGGGCGTGCATTTTCGCGCAGCCCCCGATGATCTGCGTCTCCGCAGCCATGTCATCGACCGCTATGGCGCAAAATTCATTCCCGAAGGGATGAATTTGCAGGATTACGGCGTGACTTATGAGGAGCTGGAACCTTTTTTCGACAAAGCCGAAAAGGTGTTCGGCACGTCGGGAGAAGCCTACAAGATCAACGGCCAGATCGTCGGCAATGGCAATGTGTTCTCGCCATCGCGCAGCGATAAATTCCCTCTTCCTGCCATGCAGGACGTCTATACAGCGAGCCTGTTCCGCAAGGCGGCGTCAGATGCCGGGTATCATCCTATGCGCTGCCCGCAGCCAATGCTTCGATGCAATACACCAACACATACGGCCTGCAGATGGGACCGTGCAATTTTTGCGGTTATTGCAGCGGCTATGATTGCTACATGTATTCGAAGGCCTCGCCAAATATCAATATTCTTCCGGCGCTGCGCGACGACAATGATTTCACGCTGATCACCGATGCCCATGTTCTGAAGGTCAATCTCGACAGCGACCGACGCAAGGCGACCGGCGTCACCTATCTCGACCAGCGCGAAAATCGGGAAAAGACCATCGAAGCTGATCTGGTCATTTTGGCTGCGTTCCAGTTTCACAACGTGCATCTGATGCTCCTCTCGGGCATCGGCAAGCCCTATGACCCGATCAGCAATACCGGTGTCGTCGGGCGCAACTTCGTCTATCAGACCATCACCACCTCACGTGCCTGGCTTTCGGGAAACCAGTTTACCAACCAGTTCGTGGGCGCTGGTGGCGCAGGCGTCGCTCTTGACGATTTCAACAGCGATAATTTTGATCATGGCCCGCTCGGCTTCGTGGGCGGCTCACCGATCTGGGTCAACCAGGCCGGTGTCAAACCCATTGCCGCAGCCATGAATGGCGGTGGCAAATCGGCGCCGCGCTGGGGCGCTGGCTACAAGGCGGGTCTGGTCGATACCTATCGTCATTCACTCGCCATGGATGCACATGGCAGCAACATGGCCTATCGCGACGTCTATCTCGATCTCGATCCGACCTGGCGTGACAGCTACGGACAACCCTTGCTGCGCATGACCTTCACCTGGAAGGAAAACGACATCCGCATGAACCAGTATGTCGTTGGCAAGATCGAGCCGATCATGAAGGCACTTGACGCCAGGCGCTACGAACTCGGCAGGCTCGAACACGGTGAAGCCTTCGATACACGCCGCTACCAGACGACCCATCTCGGCGGCGGCGCCGTCATGGGCACGAGCCCGACCGACAGCGCCCTCAACCGCTATCTACAGAGCTGGGATGTCTCGAACGTGTTCGTCATCGGTTCGAACGCCTTTCCGCAGGGCATGGGCTATAATCCCACCGGCACGGTCGCGGCCTTGGCCTATTGGGCGGCGCATCATATCCGCACCACCTATCTGGCCCAGCCCGGCCCGCTGGTGGCGTTGTGATGCGCGCGCGAAAAGCCGGCTTCGCGCTGCTCGCCATTGTCGGTCTCGCCGCCTCGGCGCAAACGAGGGCGCAGGAAAAACCGCAACAAGCGCTTATCGATAAAGGGCGCTATCTGGCAGCAGCAGCCGATTGCTCTGCCTGTCATACTCATGATGCCGCCGCGCCTTATGGCGGCGGCAATCCGTTCGGCCTGCCCATCGGAACGCTCTACGCCCCCAATATCACACCAGACAAACAGCATGGCATCGGCAACTATACAGAAGCCGATTTTTCCAATGCGCTTCGCCGCGGTGTCGGCAGAAATGGCAAGCCGCTTTATCCGGCCATGCCCTTCCCTTCCTATGCGCGCATGACCGATGCCGACATCCATGCGCTCTGGGTCTATTTCCATGAGGGTGTCACGCCGATCGCCAGATCGGCGCCTGCCAATGCCATACACTGGCCGCTCTCGATGCGTTGGCCCATGACCTTCTGGCGCTGGGCTTTCGCCCCGACGCCAAAAGCAGCCCTGAACAACGCCAATCGGAGTTTTCCTTCCAACGATATCGCCCGTGGTGCCTATCTGGTCGAAGGGCCGGGCCATTGCGGCGCCTGCCACACGCCACGAGCCCTGACGATGCAGGAAAAAGCGCTTTCCAGCGACGAGGGCGACGTGTTTCTTTCTGGCGGTGCTGCCGTCGATGGCTGGACACCCGTCAATCTGAGACAGGATGACCGCACAGGCCTCGGCAGATGGAGCGAAGACGATATCGTCGCCTTTCTTGCAACCGGGCGGAGCGAAAAAGGCTCGGCCTTCGGCGGCATGAGCGATGCCATCGCCCACGGCACACAACATCTCAGCACAGCCGATCTGCATGCCATCGCGCGCTACCTAAAAACGTCTCTCCCGGCCCGGAAGAACGAAAAAGCCTGGCAAGCCGATCACACCGTCGCAGATGCCCTGCGCGAGGGGCAGCTTCCCGCAGCCGGTGCCAAAACCTATATCGACCGATGCGCAGCCTGCCATCGAACGGATGGACGCGGCTATGCCCCGGCCTTTCCGCCTCTGGCTGGCAACCCGACCCTCATGGACAAGGACCCTGGTTCTTTGATCCTGATCGTTCTGCGCGGTGCAACGGTAGCCCCGACAGAAAAGGCCCCCTCCGCCCTGACCATGCCCGGCTTCGGACATGTGCTCAACGACCAGGAAGTCGCCGATGTCGTGACGTTCATACGCCAGAGCTGGGGCAATTCCGGCAGTGTTGTCACCGCAGCCGATGTGCACAGCTTCCGCGATCGTAATGCGGAGTGGATCAACACCCCGCCTCCCAAACCCTTTAACTAAATCTCATGCTTCCTTTGCGTTCAGTGGAGGAAGCGATAAATCACCAGCCCGGGATAGCCGCGACCTCCCGCTGCTGTCTGTCCGGCCACGCGGGTGGAATACGCTCCTCCCCCTCCTGCGCCATGACGCGTGGCATTGGCGCCCAAAAGATACCCGGCCTTTCCACCACCACCCCAGGGACCATTGGCGCCATTACCGGCAAACACGACACTGCCGTTCTGACCGTCGCTTCCGGCACCGCCGGTCTGATTCCAGAGAGTGCCTCCCCCCGTACCACCGCCATCGCCGCCTATCGCCATTTGAGACGTCGCAAAATACCCCGAACCACCCCCATCCGAGGTGAGAAAGGGTGTTCCGTTATAGGTTACGAAGCTCGGTCCCCCACGCTGACCAGCGCCGCCGCCTGGGCCGACCGTGACCGAAAGCGACGCATTTTTGGCGGGATCGACCGCATAGACACCCCAGCAATCGCCACCGGCCCCGCCACCGCCGCCTGAAAAAGACCCGGCCTCGGGCGTCAGGGCGTTACTCGAAGCCCCACCGCCACCACCTCCGATAACCCGCAATTCAACCTGACGAGCCCAGCCTGGTATTGTCAGAATCTGACTGGCGACACAGAGCGCCTGAGGCTGACTGATCTGCTGCGCAAAACTCATTGTCGCCAAATCGGGGAGAGCGGGTAGAAAAACGGTGCTTTTTTGCGGAACGACGGCGCCAAGCGTCGCTGCACCGGCAGGGACGCTCATCAGATAGAGCGGCACGATAATGGCCCCCGCAGCCGAAGGCGCGCTTGCCCCTGCCACGAAGCTGATACGCCCCGTGCGACGGGTAGGCAGCGCCTTGCCCCGATTATCCGGCCCCGCCATGGTCTGGTCCGGCTTTTCTGCATTGTAAAATGGCAGCACGTCCAGTGTATCGTCCTGCACGCGACAGACCGCGTAGAGGGTGATATCGACGCCCGTCAGGGGAATGGCTAGGGTCTGGGCCGCGTCGTTATAGAACAGGGCCTGCGTTACGGAAAAATCGGCGTCGAGCCCCGCCGAAACACCTCCGATACGCGCGGCATCGAGCGCATCCGGTGCCATGATTGCCCCTCGTCCGATCGTGACAGACAGATCACTGTCACACGTCTGACAGGCAAGACCCGAGGCCATGATCGTCTGGCTACCCACCAGCATTTCAGCAAAACGCCCCAGCCCCTCTTTCGCATAGCGGCCGAGACGCAGCAGATCCGTGTCGAACGGGACTGCCCCCGCATAAATGATCGGACGATCCATCACGCCTGCATCCTTATCCATGCGATCACACCCGATGCCTTCGTGGCCCTGATCGCCGCATGCAGGGCACGCTGTTCGACCGGCAGCTTCGGGTAGACCTCCAGAAAAAACTGCCCTCCCGGGCGGGCGCCATAACGGCTGCGCGACGCGCCGTAACCGCCAGCATAGCGCCAGGCACCGCAATCACGCACGGTTCCGGGTTCGATGATCCGTGGTGCGGCTCCAGAAAGGCGGCGCACCGCCTCGGATACGGCGTGACGCGTATTGAGCGGCGCCACCAGTGAGCTCACCATGCGCCTGCGAAAATGCGTGTCTCTCTCTAGCTTGAGCCGGATCATGCCTGAAGGCCCGAAGAAATCGACTGCCGCCATCTCCAGAAAGACAGCATCTGTCGTACCTAAGCGCGTCTGCCTGCGCACAAAATTCATTAGGGTCCAGATCGACGCCAGTATGGACCCGAACCCTGTAAGCAATGCCTGTAGAACCGGCGCATCTTCCGCCTCGTCTCCACGATAGGCCGGAAACCAGCCGAAAGGCAGAATGAGGCGCAGGCGTCTGGCAAAGTCCCGCGCAGTACCCGGCGCAATGCCGGTATCGTAAAGTATCTTGCGATCCGTCGCCTGCAGGCTCGATACATCGCGATCTCTCAGAATGGCCATCAGCCACCAACCTGTTCAGCCGTGAAAAGCGGCACGCGATAATCCTTACCATTCACATTGAGATGCAGGAAACCGCCTTCCGCCTCTTGCGGTAAGGCGCCTCCGGGGCTTGCCACGGGTGAGGACATCTGGATTTCTCCCCCCTCTGCAGGTAGAGGCCGAGATTGGGTGAGCCATTTTCACCCTTCTGCACGTAGAGGCCAGCCGCAGCGAGCCCGCTCCCGGCCTGAATGTTCAGCGTGTTGGTCGGCGCCGTGTTGGGTGAGATGGAGAACAGCAGATTACTGGTCATGTTCGTGACCAGAAGCCCGTCATCGGCAAATTGTATGCGCTGTCCCTTGGCCGTCTGCGAAACGGTCGAAAAAAGCATGGCTCCCGCATCGAGGCCCTGAACGTGCTCCCTCGTTTCAGGTGTTCGCCATTCTATACCCTGACTTCGCGCCATCGAAATCGCCGTCGCATAGCCGCTATCATCACCATTCGTCCCTGCCAGCGCCGTATTGCCGAACAGAATACCGGTTTTCCATGAGTCAGGATTACTGACGAAGACGATCCCCGCCTCGCAATCTGCCGTTCCCTCAGTCTGTCCGCCTCCGGCGCCGATCTGGATGGCATAGGTGCCGCCACCGCAATTCGGGTGATAGGGCGTCGACATGCCGTAAGCAGGGCCACCCAGATTGACCGCCTCCAGCTCCATGACGAAACTGGCTGATAATTGACCCCGGGCATGCGCCAGGCCTCGCCGTAATAGGCATAGGCCGTGGCTTGGGTCGGATTGGTCGTGTCGTCTGCAACGCCCCATGACGCAATACCGATCGTGCTCGGCACATGGCCCAGCTTGTCACGCCATTTTATTGCATCCGATGTGCGCGATCCGGCCACGAAGGCACTGTTACCGAAACGCGAAAGCGACGCAGCCTGGGCATTTTCGAGCGCCCAGGGACCGATCGAGGTGGTCGCCATGAGAGACGACAACCAGTCCTGACGCTCCACATCGCGCGTGTTGAGAGCCGGATAATCCGACGCCGCACCGATGAAGAAACGATCCCCGTAACGGCTGACTTTCGCTCCTTCTTCCGCAAAGAATTCGCCGCTGGGCGGAGAATCGGCGGGCGCTCCGGCAATCTGGCTCGCCGTCGCATTGAGGGTCTCGACACCGTCCGGCGTCGCGATGACGAGAACTTCCGATCCTGCAACAGAAGGAATAGGAAAGTAATTATTGAATTTCGGCATTACCCCTCCTGAACGATCTGAACGGAGATCGTGCCTGGAAAAAGCGACTGGCTGGTTTGTGCGGGGATATCGTTCTGAGTGCCATTGAGCAGAATATCTGTCACCGACAGCACCGACACGCCGGCACCGACATAAGCGACATAGGAAAGACGACTGAACGGATAACTCGCCCCGATCTGCGCCGCAGCGATATCGGCGCAAAGCTCTGACGAGTGTTGTCCGGGCCCCTTCCGCATCGGCGCCCGAAGCAATCCGCACCGCCATCGAAACGTTTACCGTCAGCATCACAGGACGCTGCACAGCAAATCCGACGCCCAGAGCCTTCGTCGCCTCGACACTGGCGTAGACTTTCTGAAGCACCTGCTCGGGCACGTCGTCACTGCCATCGTCTATAACGACCGTGAAATAACCTGCGCTGGTTGCCCCATCGGATTCCTGACCGTCAAAAACGGCATAGCTCAGATTGTTCTGGGTCTCGGCAACGGCGCTCTCGACTGCCGCGCGAGAAGCGCTCGCCTTGGAAGCCAGCCAGAGCGGAAAACGCCTGCGCAGCTGCGCATCGGTCTCCTGGTCTGAGCCATTCGCAAAAGCCTTGAGATTAGTGACGATATCGATGCCTGCAACCGAGGTGCCCATCAGGGAAATCGCGCCTATGGCAACATTTCCCTGAACACCCTCCACCAGCGCCTCTACGGGCAATGTCAGCGATGCCACCCCTGGGGGCCGTACATACCCCACCGTCTCGGCCGACCAGCGCTCATGGGTCGTATCGATTACGACCTCATAGGTAATGGCTGAAGCGGTACGAACGGTCACACCGGGGCGCACCACGGCGGAGATATCGTCGTAGGAAAAACAGGTCATGGTGACCGAGCCAAGCGCCTTGACGCCCGGCAGTCTGGTCATGCCGAAATCGCCGACGAAACTGTCGCAATCGGCGCCCACTGATGTGGCCAGTCTTGTGCGGCAAAGGATCTGCAGCTGCATATATTGCAGCCACAAACCGAGGGCGGCGACGCTTTCCAACAAAGCCCGCCCTGGCGTACCGATATCGAGGGTGAGCTTCTGGGCACACTGCGCCTGCGCCGTGACGACAGCATTCTGGACGAGTGACGAAAAGGAACGCAAAGAAAACGACATGAGCTTTCCGATGCCTCGTCGGCAGGAGCCGAGCCAGGCTCAGATCGTGCCGCTCTGATTGAATGTGAATATCTGCCCGGCTTCTTCGCCTTGCTCGGTATAGGCAATCGCGCAGCGATAGGTGCTCACAGCCAGAGGCGTCAGTGTCACTGTTACCGGTTGATCGTGGTCTATCGACGCCTCCAGAGCGAGTTGACTGACAATCAGCCCCTGCGTCTCCTCCTCCCGGATGGGTGTCCCGACGCGTGCAGGCAGACCGGCACCATACTCGCCATGCCAGAGATAGGCTTTCGGATTGGTGCAAAGACGCCGAAGGATATTTTGCCGTGTTGCCAATGTCCCATCGACAGGGCGCAGAGCGCCCTCCTCGTCGAGCTGAAGATCCTCACCGAAATAATGATACAGATCCGTCATCCCACAGCCTTTCCAGTCATGCCGTTGGGATAGGGATGCACGTGGTCACCCAGGCTGTTCAGGTCGGTCCGCACATCGCCGCCCGAGACGGAAATGCCGCCCCCCTTCACCTCGATACCAGCACCGGAAACAGACAATCCCCCAGAGTCGAGTGTCATCCTGACAGACCCTGCCCTGAGCACGATCGCCGATCCGCTGAGCGCACAACGTATTTCGCCAGCACCAAAGAACACGCCATCCCGGCCCAGATGCAGCCACCCGGCCTGTTCGCTCTTGCTGCTCGATTTTCCCGAGGGTGCACCGCATCCGGCCCGAACCAGCAATTCGCCAGGCTGTGCAACCTTCCCTGTCTGCGGCGACAAGGCGGGTCCGGCAACGACATCGAACATGACGGAAATAATAACGTAATTCTCGCCGTCGCCTTCCACAGGCATCAGTAATACATGCGCGCCCGGCGCACTAGGACAGGAAAGACGCAGATCGCCCACCTGCGTAACCGCCGCATCCGGCAACCACCCTGTCTCGATATTGTCAGGCTGCAAGCGCACCTTGACGGCATGATTGGCAGGATCAACCGCTGAAACGATCCCATGTATGGCGTGGGCCGTGCGCGTCTGATGGGCCGCAGCCCAAAAAGAACCATCCATGGGCCTGTTTCCTCAAAAAACGCGATCCCGCAGCGTCACATCCTGCCGATAACCATGAGCGGGATCGAAAGAATGCGTGACAGAGTCGACGGATAATGTCTTGGCCTCGTCAAAAAGCCCTTCATCAAGAGTCATGAAATGACGCGGTGCCAGCCCCGTCACGGCAGGCAGAGAAAGACGAGCTTCGACCGCATGAGAGACAATCCGTCGATATTTTCCTTTTGCCAGGCGCCTGATTTCGTCCATGCGCTGGCCCGGCGCCCTGAAAGTATAGAGCGCAGCATTGGCATCCGGCATCTGGCTCGAAAAATTTTGACCGTCGAAAAAAACCTCGCTCCGGGCCCTTTGTCGAGAATCCCAAGATTGCACACCGACAACGACATTTCGCGCGAGACCGAGATCGTGCCTGAAAGCCTGAACGCTGACACCGACGGGAGAAAAAAGTCGTGTGCCCCCCTCACCGACAGCGTAGGGCGCATGAATATGAATTGTCTTGCCAGCCGCATGACACTCATATCCGTGATCGCGGGAGAGGGAGAAAGCAATATCGAAAGCGGTCTGGTACCGATGCTGCGTAATGGCAGAAAGCCGCCTGTGTTCCAGTTGCCAGAACTGCCCGCAATACGTCGCAGCTTCGGTATCAGCAGAACCAATATCCGTCTGAAAATCCAGTCCTGCGTGCTGAACCGCGTTCTGCACGACTTCGAGCGCAGTATGATTGCTCCAGGAAGAGGCGAGGCGCGTATCGAGCAGAAAGGCCATATAATCACGGCACTCCAGCACGAAGAGCGACTTGCCGCTTCCCTTGCTGAGCGCATCGAGCACACCGTGAAAAACAGTCGTCCACTCATTGCTGCCCTGCGCAACCTGTAACCTCACATCCGGTCGTTCGAAGCCTGAACGGTCTGCGACAACACTACGCAGAACAGCCTTGTCTTCGACAATCACTCTGATGAGTGCTGTGTCGCAACGCTCATAGCGCGTGCATTCCAGACGAAACCCCCCGACATGCAGGCTTTCCTGCGCAGCGCCGTCGATCAGAAGCCGGGTTTTCCAGTTGCGCATCAACCCTGTCATGAGGCGGCAACCCTTCGCCCTCATAAGCAACGCTCTCGTCAGGCAGAACGATCTGCACCGGCACGTCAAAGCCGGTGAGGTCAGGGTCGCTCAACCCATTTTCCTCGGCGAGACGCCACCACTGCATGGCGTCGTTGAAGTAGCGCATGGCCAGATGAAAGAGCGACACATCGTCTGACGTTACCTGTATCTTCATTCTCATTCCCCTCGAAACCGTTCAGCCTGACACCGCGCCATGCCTGGAACGGCACGTCACAACGCATCACGTCACGCGCCAATCAGGGTCTGCGCGCGACTGACATAACTTCCGGCATCGACACTCAGGGTCGTTGCACCGGCATTTTGCGAAAGAAGAACCAGGTCGGCCGCATTCGTGACCTGCGCCTTGTCCAGAGCCAGGCCGGATTCGTTTCGAGCCTGTACCAGACTACTTCCCGCAAGAGAGAGATCCGATCCGACCGCAGCGACGGCCGTGGGTATACGTGTCACATTGGTGGCGCTCTGCCAGAGAGAACTGGCCTTTCCCAGCGCATCCCGGGCGCGTGCGATCGCGCCGCCTGCGCCCAGAACCTGCGCCACTGGCATGATCTGACCCATGACAGACGAAATCATGTTCGTACCGATCCACCCGGAGTCGGTCATCTGTCCGAGCACGGTCGACAAAACGCCCAGACCAGAAATCATATCCAGACTGGCCGTCTCCAACGAACCCAGCGCCAGAACAGAGGGGCTGACTTCGCGTTCCAGAACCAGACGATAGGGACAGATCGTCCCGCGCGCCTGATAAGACCAGGAAAATTCGGCAATCCAGACCCGTGCGGACAGATCGGCGACTGAAAAGGCCAGAACCTGCGCGGCCTCGCGCATCGCCTCCAGACGACGCGCCCTGCTCGTCGCCATCGGCCCAATGAAACGCCCGGTCAGCACCAACCGCGCCGGGTCGTTGCCGATGGCGTCGATCACGCGCCCGCCTCCGAGAAGGCGATGGATAATCAGGATCTGACGACCCCCGATAACCAGCTCGTCCGGCACTTCTGGGCCGCTCAAAACAAGACTTCCCAGGGTCACCGGGGCCGCCCGATCAAGCTGACCTATGGCGCCAAGCGCATTTTCGACCTGAAGAAGCGATATACCCATTTTTTCTTCTCTTACATGAAGCCGAAACTCATATTCGGGTATTGGGGCACGGCAATTTCATCGACGGCGGCGCTTCGTGTGCGCAGGGCATTCATGCGGAAACTCTCGTCAGACAGGTCGGATGCCTTCTCTTGCCCGCGAGGCATTCCCATGATGTCACCGAAATGCTCTGTCCGATCGACCGCAATACTACGCTCCGCCTGCAACGTTCCCGACTGTCTGGCGAGCGCATGGTCTCGCCGTAAAGCCCCAAGAAAATCCGGAACGAGCGCAACAGCTTCCTGCCGAATGGAACGCAGTCGCATGACGCTCCTCACGATCCCGGTCGGCGCAGCATCCATGCCATCAGCCTGAACCAGGCCATTTCGCGACTGACGCACATTGATGGCTCTTGTCTTGCCGAAAAGAACCGATGACGCGTTATCTCTGATAGCAAGACAGGGCTCAGTCTTCTGGAAAAGACAGGCACTTCCCGATCAGACCCTTGCAACATTGGAGACGCCGGACTCCGCGAGGCTACCGGCAGCACATTGGGCAAAGGCGTCCAACGCTGCCCCTCGATAACGGCCTGAATTCTCTGCCGTGAAAGACCGGGAACAGGACACAGCCTGATCTCTGAGTTCAAAACCGCTCTTCTCAACTGCCCGTCGCGAGCCTTCGGTCGCACCGGAGCAAAGGAAGGGTGAACATGTTTCCCAACACTCGTCCCTCGCGGCACAAAAACCATCGATCGTGAAGCCGCCACGACCGGCGCGCGCGTAGCAACACGGATGACCTGCTTGTCAGAAGAGGGCCGCCCATGATTTCCGCAAGAAAAATAAACAGGCCTGGATTTATCGGAAAGACGTGTCTTCACACGCTCACTTTGCACAACTGGCTCCACCCCTTGGACGCTCGGATTTTTTCGTACTCGTGCAGGAGGAACGAAAGAGTTCAGAGGCAAATTCAACGGCGTTTTTCGCGCAAGATGCGGCAAAAGAACGCGCATCGCCCGCAAGGATATCGATTTTCCAGCCATGTTTCTCTTCATCAGGACCTATTCCTGCCGATAGCGGCGTTGTTCCCAATCGAATGAAAAGCCGTCCTGCTCAGCCAGAACGACGCAGGCCGCCATACGTCGCGCACGCGACCAGCCCATGACGACAGACCAGGGCACCCCGCTTCGAAGAAGATAGAGCATCTCCCTAAAAACAGGATGCCTTGTCAGTTTTTTGCCGTGTCCAGCGCCGCGCCCTCCTGAGAGTCGTTGGCGAAAAACAAAGGCTGGAGCACCATGATACCGTCATTACCAATGCGCCTGGCAAGATCGCGAATATCGTCTTTCGTGGCCGGCATCTGCACCGGCACGCCATTCACTGCCCTGACCGAACAGACCATCTGCGCGTAGGAAAGCCAGGTCGACGCTGCGGCACCTGCCGCCGCAGTGCCGCCAGCCTCGATCAGGTCGAGCATATCCCCAGGGTCAAGTTCGCGCAGCGAAAGCGTACGCCCCGGTGCAATCTCGAGTTCTCCAGGCAGATTGGTCATGAAATCTTGCTCCGCAACGAGGCATAGAACTGGACATGCTGGTGAATCATGCCCTCTGCCTGCCAGCGATCCGTCTTCAGCGAGAGCGACACCCCGCTATATTCCCAGGTCGTGGTCGTACCATCGGGCTCACGAATGTACTGATACAGCGTACCACTACCGATACTGCCGGCATTCCAGAAAGCGGCCTCGATTGCCGCTACCAGACTGTCAAGATTCGCATTGGCACGCGCGATGGTAAAAACACCGCGCCACCCGCTGGGCGTGTTGAACTCGACCGGCAGACCGTTGAGCGGCGTCGCACGCTGAATAATGGTGTGCTGCTCGGACTGAAAGCCGGTCACATCGCGCAGGTCAATCCGCGATCCGTTCCAGAGCAGCGTTATCCGGCAGTCCCGACCGATACTGTAAGGATTCACCATGGATCAGACACTCCCGCTGGCAGTGCTGACGCTCACAGAGGCGCCCCCCTGCAGATTGATGATGAATTTCTCGTTGATCCCCTGATACTGCACTTGCACGTCAGCCTGCACATACCCCGTCGCGACACGCTCGGTCGGATTATTGCTGCTGTCGCACAGAACCGCATAAGGCAGGCGACCGCCGGTCACACCAAGAATACCCTGAGACAGCAGGCTCGAAAGAAAGCCCAGTATCGACGCGCGAATATTACCGAAAAGACTGTCGTTGATCACGCTGCCAACATATTGACCCATCGTACCTTCGAGGGACCGCGCAAGATAATTGGTCAGACGCGTGTAGGCATCGCTCTGCACCGCCGCGTTCTGCGAGGTATTATGCCCGGCACGGATTGCCCAATACTGCCCCCCCGGCGAGGGATTGCAGATCACATCAATGCCATTCTCGATCAGGCACCGAGTTCGGCCAGCGTATAGCCAAAACGTGTCGCTTCGAGACCGTTCTTCTGACTCCCGACGATACCCGTCAGTGGCTTGTTCAGACCCGATTGTTCGGGTGAGAGCGCAGCCAGCTTTCCGGCAGAGAAAAGCGCAGGGCTGACCAGCTGCAATCCAAGCGTATCATCATTCCACCACAGCCAGTCGCCATGCATGTATTTCAGCGCATGCGACCACAGGCCTAACGCCGTCTTGCTCTGTATGGCCTGAGCCAGCGTTTCGCCTTTTGGTCCGGCTGCGATCATGTAGATGCCTTCATCGCGACCAAAAGCCAGCATCGGCACCATCGTCGCCATGTCTCCCACGCCTGCGAGCGTTGCCACACTGCATCCCTGGCTGGTCAGGCCATAGAGCCCCGTTCGCGCTTCCGCGACGCCTATGAAACGCCCCGGCGCGGGCTCTCCGCCATCGGCACCCCCGGCGAGCTGGACGGACCCGGTTTCCGTAATGGCGGCATCGCCCGCAATCTCAAGCAGAACAAGCGCCTGAGTATCTGCTGCCAGAGTCTGCGCAAGCGCCGTCCAGTCCGCTCCGGTATAGGCTGTCGCACCCAGCTCTTCGTGAGAAACACTCATAACGAACTGCCCATCACGGTAATTCTGGCGCGTCACACTCACAACGACGGCATTACCAGCACTGCCAGTATAGCGTGCCTTGATCTGGGCCGCCCCCAGACTGGCCTGCGCCACCTTATCCGCCCCATCGGTCACCCGCACCAGGCAGAACTGACTTGCCCCCTGATGCACGGCCACATCGACCGCGACATTGAGGTTTGACGCCCAGCTGCGCTTGCCGGCAAAAATCTCCCGACACTGCCCGACACTGCCGACAAGACTTGGCACATCGACCGGCCCCCAGGAGGCCGTGCCAATAATCCCGAGAAGACCGGAGGAAACTCCCGATATCAGCAAGGTCTCAGGCTGGGCGATCTGGATATACAGATCAGGTACAGGCAGAGCTGCCGTATTCAGGGCGCCACTCTGTATGAGTTGTGGCATGGATGATCCTTCTTTTCTGGAAGTGACCTAAACAGATTGAGGCTTTAGCTGGACTGTTCCATCGCAATCCGTGACCCAGATTCGATAGGCTGGTGGCAGTTCCTGCGCGAAAGCGAGAGCCTCGAGCGCCTCTACTGGCATCTCGGCACGCAGTTGGTCAGGCGCGATATCGTACGGCAACGAGGCGCCATCCAAGTGAATCCACCCCCCACCGGCCACCATCTGAGGCGACCAGACGGAATCATATCTGTCGAAAATAACGCGCACACGAACATCACGGCGAAAAAGAGACTGGGTCTGCATCGCATCCTGATCGTCTTCCCCTTCGAAAAAGATCTGCGCCTGTCTTCCATCGGTCAGAGCAAGCCAGTCGCGCGGTAGCAGGCGCGAAACCAGCAAATCGCCGAGCGTCGGTCGCATCTCGCAGGCGCTGGTCCAGAGAGAGACCCTGAAGATTTGGCTCTGCCGCCTGGTCAGACAGCTCGAACGACCATAGCCACCGATGACAGCTTTCAGGCTTCCTCCGGAAACACCGAGCCTGTCCTCATCGACCACGGCACCGTCGAGCTGCGACGCCAGGCTCTGCGCCACCTGCCCTGCTGTCTCCTGCGCGTCCACAACATGTCGCGCTACACGACGTGCATTATTCGGCTGCGTCCAGATCAATGCGACAATACCGGGCGCAGCCCGGCGGGAGATCAGTCTGAATTGCGCGGCCCTGCCCCAGATCTCGACGGCAAGAGTGGGAGGAATACGCAGTGTTTCGACCCACTCCTGCCCCAACGGGGTCGCGAGCCCTTCATATCCACCTGTCAAAGCCGTTACCGTCACATAGCTCACCGCTTCACGCAGGGAGGGTGAAGCGAAAAGATCGGAAGGCATGAGCGCCCCGGCCCGAAAAATGACTTTTTGTGCGGCCCAGAACGACGATGATGCTGCAATATCGGCAAAACGGCTGGCACAGCAAAGGGCCAGCCCACGCGCTATATGAGAGAGATCTGTCATGATCAGACCTGCTGCAATGACAGGTTCGCACGGGTTCCGTTCTGCGAAAGCTCGACCGAGTCAACACTATAACGCAGACCCAGTTCGTCGATGACCTGCATATACGGCACCAGACAGAAATCAGGCAGAACAGGCAGAGAGAGCATGTAGCTTCCCGAACGCAACGCACCCGGCATACCGCTGCGACTGTCCTCACCTTTGCCAGTCAGCACGACGCTCGCAGGACATTGCTCGACATGGCGCTGCGTTACGCCGCGCATCCCGAAAATCGAGATACGTCTGTTACAGGCAACGCAAAGGGGCGGGCGAAAAGCTTCAATTTCGACAACGAAATAGAAGCGTTCTTCCTGCTGCAGAATATCCCCGATGAGCAGCGACGGGGCGTCGCTCAATACATATACCATCGGCCGCGCCCACATACGGGGCTTGCGCATCTGAAAACCTGCATCGGCATCGAAACAGAGAAAAGGACTGCCCGTGAGGGTTGCCAAAGGCTTTAACGGATCAAAAACACGATAATGTCTGCCAATCGTCCCGAGGCGGCGAGCCGCTCTGGCAAAGCCTGCATCCACACGCTCCTGCATGGCACGCATCGCTTTCCCTCCCGCTCTTCTTTTACATGATGATAGAAGCGTGATCCTGCAGATCAGGCCCGGGCACGACACCCAGGAAGCCGCACACACGACGACGCCACCAGTCGAAAAGACGCACACGCTCGGACAGCTCGCGCGTATTGCGCGTCCAGACAGAAACAGCCTGTGTATCCAGATTTTCCGAGACTGATTGGACGCACGCTCCATCTGGAGCAGGGTTGCCAGAAAATAACGCAGCCTTTTCCGTTCAGACCCGGCAAGTGTATTCAAGCGCCACTCGAGTGTTCCCGCATTCTGGAAAAACCGCCACGAACTCTCGCCGCTTGCCACGTCGCCAAGCGCCGCATAGCCGCAAAAACGCCTGATCTCGGTCTTATCGACCTCTGTCAGCGCCTCGCCCGTTATGCCCCGGTCCGAGACCCGGCCACAGAGGATGGAATCGACCTCGTTCACAGACCGAAACCGGCTGCATCCGTCCCCAGCTTTCGATCACAACGCCACGTTTGAGATAGGCATTGGTCGCCGTCGGAATAATCGACACATCGGCTGTCACATCCGTTGGCAAGGCAAACCCACCGATCCAGTACCATGATTGCGCGATGATCTGCTTCAGCCGATCGAGCGGCTCACGCGTGACCATAGCTACGCCATCCACCATCTCGATCAGAGCCCGTTCAGCATCAGGAATATCGGTGTGACCGACACAGGCGCAGTCTCCCTCGACCAGCGCCCCCTGCCCTAGAAGCAGCGCACGATGGATCGGGCCGCCGCCCAGTGAAACCTGCTGGGGCGCCTCCGTCGTCGGCACGAAGCGCACACCGAGCAACTCGATAATCTGACCCGAGCGATATTCTTCCGAACCATAGGCACCGCGATAGAGGTATTTGAAATCCGCATCGCGAAACAGCGAGAGAAGCTGGAGGTCATCGAGATAGCAATTATACGCGCCATTGATCATCGGCACGTTATTGCGACGCAACGAGGCCACACCCGCAAGAACGTGCTGAATGCCGAGCGTATCGCCATCCGCAATGCGCAGATCGGCAGTACTCCGCTTGCCATTGGGACGCAAAACGAGGGGCGCCGTCGAGGCCACGACCGCATTGCCTGCCGTCGCATCCGCAACAGAGACACCCGTTGACAGCTGCAACAGCCCCGAAACGCCACCAGGCGCGGTCGAGACATTGCTCTGATCGGCCGTCGCTGCAACAAGCGTATAGACCCCGCTCCCGATCGTCACGGTCATGCCGGCACTGGCATTGACCGGCCTTACCAGACCCGAAGCGATCACGAACTGGAAACCGCGAATATCATCGACAGCGATCGCGCTGGTCTTCGCTGTCGCCGTTGCCGTCACACGGGTATTACCGCCCAGATAACCGCCTACACCGCCGGGGACACCGCCAAACAATGTGTTACGCGCCAGCCGGTCGAGAGACTGCATGGCCTGCATGCCGTTGGTCTGCGCATTGGCCAGAAACTGGGAGGCGATCCCCACACCGGTAGTGACCATATTAAGGTCGATCGTATCGCCATACTGGTTGATACTGAGCGTATATTGCTCGACCGACCACCCGCCCGGCGACAGACCATTGTCGAAATTGGTATTGCCCGAAGGCAAGAGCGGCTCGGTAACCGGCGCCTTGAGGCTCTTGCGCGTCTTGGTCAGCGTTTCACCAATAGCGTTGGGAAAAATCTCGCGATCGGCAACGGCACGAAAACCGAGGCGCGCATTCAGTCCCGTTTCGAATTCACGCGCCAGAAACCCCTGCTGAATGGCCGCGCGCAATTGCTCGGGAAAATTCTCGATACCCATTCTTTCACCCCTGACCCGTCATTTTCAGATAATTCCAGCAAGAAACTGGCGTTTGCGTGCGGCATAATCCGCCTCGGCCAGAGCGCGCGCATCCTGCACCTGCACGTCAGCCGGTTTCGGTACGCCGCTCTCCCGACCGACAGAAGCGGCCGTCACGCGAGAATCCCTGAACAGAAAGCCGCGCGCCTGGCGCGCCTGCGCCATGGCTTCTTCCACGCCCGATATTTCCCCTTCCTCCGACCAACCGATCCCGGAGCGATCCATCAGTGCCATCACAGCTTCCGGATCATGGGCGCCGAGGCGCACCGCCTCAGCGCGCAGGGCATTCGTCAGCACGGTTTCGCGTGCGGCCTGTGTTATTCGGACCATTTCTTCCTGGTGCGCCTGAACAAGGGAATCCCGTTCAGCAGCAAGTTCAGCAAGAGACCGGCGAAGCGCATCGATGTCATCTGACATATCCATTTCCCCTCAAATGGTTCTCTTCAGGCTGCGCGGGCAGCCATGATTTTTGTCCATTCTGCAGCAGGGTCCGCAATTCCCGTGGCGCAGGCGTAGAGCCGCGCGGCCGTCTCCTGACTCAGCAGGCCAGAGCTCACAGCTTCGCCCAGCCCCTGCGCCATGGGCAGAAGCTCGCCTTCGTCGGCCCTAAACCAGGCGGGCCAGTGAAGAGAAAGACCGGCAGGATCCAGATCCCTGCGGGTATGCCCCGCGATCGACAACCCTTCAGGCAGAACCGAGGAAAAGCGGCACAACATCCGATAAAGAGGCAGAATACCGCCATCGCCATAAGTCCCGCGCAGACGATCCGCCATCCAGATCAGAGGCTGACACATCAGCTCCATGGCCCGACCCGATTGAGGGGCGCCCAGACGATCACCATGGGTACGATTGCCATGAAGCTGCTCAAGCACAAGCTGACGCAGTTCCCGATAATGGGCCAGCACTGCCCCAGCCGCCGCACCATTGATTTCAAGCAGCTTTGCATCGCCCTCAGGTGGCAATGTCAGCGCCGATGCGGCTCCCCCCTGGCGCGCCACACCCTCCATGATGTCAGGCGTTTTCAGCACCAGCGTCGGGTCAGAGCCGTATTTCAGACCACGCCCCGCCTGCGAAAGCAGATAATCCGCTTCGATAATCGTATCGATCGCTTTTTCGAAACTGCACTCTCCGTCCGGCTCCGTCCCCGATCCAGCCCCCAAATTGCGGATCCAGACCACAGGCACAAAGCCTAGATCATGGTCACTCGATCGTTCCTCGTCACGAACCAGACCACCCTCCCCTTCGACGCTGGGGCACGAACACCTCCAGCGCCGTGCGGGTCCAGCGACGCTGCCACCAGAAACGGGATGACCTGGCATCAGGTGCCATCGCATAGCCGCTCGCTTCGAGGTCGACACCCATGACCATGAAGCGTTCGGTTACCATCAAAAGCGCGCCGCAAGAGTCCCATTCAGGTGTCAGATACGCGGTTTCCAGAAGCGAAAGTCGCGGCATCCTGCCCTGAATTTCGACCCAGATCGCAACCGAACCTACAGACCCCCGGGTCGCCACCTGCATCATGAAAGCAGGCAGACCCGTCTCAAGAGCAAAGGCGTTCATAGCTCGGATGTCAGCGCGTGAGACGCGACAGCGAGAGGCCAATGGGTATTGCCGAATAAAAGCGAGACCGCTTCATCGACGACGGTGCGGCAGAGATTGGTCCGCACCGAAGGGCGTCTTTGTGAAAGCGGAATATATTCTCCCGCTACGCTGCGCTCGCTCGCGAAAGGATGGGGCAGAGCGTCATATTGCACCCCATCGAGTACTTTCTGCAGCGCCAGCAACCGCCGCGTGCGCAAAGACGCACCGGGCGGGACGGCATAACGCCCCTGCAACGCCAACCAGTCCATAAAAACTTCCTTATCGTGAAAGGCTGAACCATCCCTGGTCCTGCCAGCGGCCTCGTGCCGTCTGCGGCTCGATCATCAATTCGGTCAGTGCCCAGATCAGAGCATCTGCCCTGTCGGGTGACGACGCACCGCCAAACCCACGAATGGAAAACAGGCAAAGCTGCGTTTCGAGTTCAGGAAACCGCCCGTGATGCACCACGCGCCCTTGTTCATAGAGTGCGGCAACCGGCTCGGCACGTGCCACCTTCCCGCGCGAGGCCGTGACCATTTTCAGCGATGCTGTCGGGTCGATGCTTCGCAAGGTGGCCTCCACCAGCGCGCCGCCGAAATTACGCTCGGCGATCACCCGATCCGCTCGCCAGAGCGCGACGCTCTGCATGACGCGACGAGCCCAGGCCATCGGTGTGTCGCGCAAAGAGCAGTCCTCCAGAACATGCCCGATCCCATCATGATCCAGGCCCGCCACGACGATACCGATTTCGTCGGCCTTCAGGTCGGACGGACCAGACGCTCCCGACGGATCGACTGCCACCACAATGCGCCGCATCTGACCGATCAGCGCCTCGCGATCGTGCTCTGCACTTACGTTGCTTCTCTTGAACAAATCCACGCGCCAGAGCGCGTCCTCGATCGCCGTCTGATATTCACCAAGCAGAAAGCGCCTGCGCTCTCGCTCCGGCAGTGCTTCGAGCTGCTGTAGATAAGCCTCGCTCAGATTGGCTCGGTTCTGCTCCGGATTCATCATCATCGAGGCATAAAGCGTCGGATCGGCATGGTGCAGGCCTGATCGCGGCTCAACACCGCTTTCGAAAAGCGCATAAAGCCAATGATCGGTCGTCGGCGGATTGGCGTCGATATATTCGCGAACCGTCAGGGCACAACGCTGCGCCAGTCGGGTCAGCAGCATATTGCGCGCACCATAACTGATCTGACTCGCCTCATTCAGATAGATGGTCGCAAATTCGAGCCCGAGAATTTTTTCGGTACGCGCAGAATCATCGAGCCCACCGAAAAGGATCGACGATCCGTTCGGGAAAACAACCCGATTACTTTGTCCGTCCCATTTATAGCGTATATGCGCAAAGCAGCATCGCATTACCTTCGGAAACGTATCCTGAATAACGCTCGCCCGCAGGGCAATCTGACGATGCCGAAACACGCCATGACGCGATTGCGGTACGCGCAGCGCCCTGATCACCAGCGCCCGGATCAGAATGAATGTCTTGCCTGATCGCGAGCCACCTCGCAGAAAGATGTGCCGCGCCTCGCCACCAAGCAGACGATTGGCCTGTTCCTGCACAGGCGTCAGGGCAAACACCGACCTAGAGTGCTTCATCGCCCTCGGTCAGGGAAAGCTCTACCTCACTTTCCTCGACACTCCCACGCGCATCGCGAAAACTGGCAGGACGATGAGCCCGCAGCAACATGCGTAAAAGGCCGTCGCTATACCGCTTTCGCGTCACCGGGTTACCGTCGGAATCGCAAATCAGACGGCCGCCATAAAGCAGCGGCTCCTCATAACCCTCAAGCGCCCTGCGACGGGCCTCGGCCTCAAGAAGATCGGTCGCCTCCTCAAGGGCCTGTTTCCAGTGCTCACTGAATGCTTCGTCGCCGTGCCGCCAGTTATAGGCGGTCTTGCGATCAATTCCGGCTGCCCGCGCAGCTTCCGACACATTTCCCGTCTTCTTCAGGTGATCGAGAAAAATAGTTTTGAGGGCATCGCCCGGAGGGCGGTCTCGTTTACCGAGCCTTTGTTCCATCTTGGCTCCAATTTATTATCGTGGAGACGTCAGCGGTCCCTGAGACTTCTTCTTTTCGTTCGGGTCGTTTCGTATCCGTTTTTTCTTAAGCACAGTCTGTCGCTCTGACTCATTTCCTCAATGATTTTACGCGTGATTAACGACATCAGGGCGAAACGCACACTGCCGATCCGGGTAAGGGTTCCCAGTCGTTTTCGACAGGGAACCGTACGTAGACGCATATCGGGAAAAGACAAATTCGCGTCAGCCAGATCGACCCAGCACAAATCCAAATCAGCTCGGTGCCGCAACTCTGAGGCGCTTATGAACGGACATAAAACGGCCTCACCGGGCATTATTCTCACGACAAGAAGAAAAATTCTCCGACACGAAACCACGTCTCCGACACGAATGTCGGCCATGTCGGCAATCCGTAGTTATTTCATAATTTATTAACTATACTTTGTTTTTATTTATATTGCAAGTTTTATTATTATAATATTCGCTCACCCTCTCCAATGCCAGCGCACATTGTGCTGCCGTCTTGGTGCGCGCCTGAGCCCGGGCACCCTCAGGAAAGATCATTCTTGCCATGTCAGGAAAACTCATTTCTCGCACGAGCATCATCTCTATACGCGCATGAAGCTCGGCCCCAGAATCTCCGCGAGGTGACGCAATCTCTGGGCACATTTTCCGCGCCCAAGCATCCAGGTATGTACATCTCCCGCTTCGCCGCCTCGTGTCACCCCTCCGTCCTCAACGATACCGAGCGCTGCATAGTCGTATTCCATTCGCCAACGCTGGGCAGCCGCCACTTCATCATCACCGATATCCCCACTCTCATACAGCCAGGCTACGGTCGACAGGACCCTGAGAGCGGCCCCGTCCTTGCGAAAACGATCCCGCTTCATACGCTCGGGCGTCGGTAGACAGATCTCGCCGTCCAACAGGCTCGATCCACCTTCACTGGCGCATAGTCTCATATAAAGAATCTCCTGGGTCACGGGCGCTCGATGAGCGCCCGGCTCTCTGTCGCGGTTCTCACATGTGTCCTGCGCTCAAGCCGCGCCATCCGACATGGCAGGCTGGTAACGCGCCGTTGCCCGCGCCGCATTGAGATAGGAGGGCGGATCGACTTCATCCCACAGCGCCAGCCATGTGACGGGATGCCCCGCGGGCAAGGCCCCGGACTCGTCACGCTCATCCGCTCCCGGCACTTCTCTCGGTGGCTGGTGCGGCGGTACGACACCGTTCAGCGCTTCCAGAGCTTTGACGAGTGCCTCTCCTGTTGCGGCACGCCTGCCGCTTTCCCTCACAATCTTCATTCCACCCAGCTTCCGCCAAAAGAATGGCTAAATGCCACTAACTGGCACGCGGACCACTCCGTAAATTACCCACTGGATTTGGCAATGAGCCATTGCTATGAATGTCCCATGGCCAAACACAAACGCCCCGATTCACTCGCAATCGTTCAGCGCGCCATCGGGAGACGCATCACCTGGGCAAGAGAACTTGTCTTCCCCAATCAGAGCGAATGCGCACGCCTGCTAGGCGTCGACGCCTCGACCCTCAACAAGATCGAGAAAGGCGATCGCGCGCCGAGCGTATTCCTCATCATGTCTCTTTCCAATCGCCTGCGCGTCTCGACCGACTTTCTCCTGAAAGGGGTTCTGAACGGTCGCACGGATGGAGAGATGGCGCTTCGCCTTGCGGCTCTGCACCCAGAGTTGGTGCTCCAGCAGCAGGACACGGCGTTTCACACGGGCAAAAACACGCCTTGCGACATGCCAGACCAGCCCAGGAGACCAGATGGGGACCATTCTTGACGTCCTTATTCTCATCGCACATCCAGAAAACAGCCTTCTTCATTCGCAGACATAGCGCTTGAAGCTGGGCACAGCAAGAACAAAACGTGAACAATCACGCATTTACCCGTTCCTTGCGCCTCACGCCGTCGCGTTATGATCAGCTTCAACCGACCAGCTGCACCTTGAAGTCCACCTGACTTCTGGACGATTAACGTCTTATTAATGGCATTTAGCCATAATGTCAAGAATAGATAATGGCTCGATGCCATAACGCTGGCTTCCGCCCGCGTTGTCACGGGTTTGTAAAACAACATTTATGCGACATTTTATGTCTGCATCTCTACGATCCGTAGATGAGTGATCCGAACAAGTAATGAACAGCATAAACCCGCTTATTTCATTTTCTTAATATTAATTCGGATTAATGAAACAGTATAAACTGCCGTAAGGCATCTTCCCTTCGTACGAGAAGAGAGCGCATGAATTCATGAACGCCATCGTCGTAACTGCCCTAAGGCGGCCCCTGACCTTCGTCGTCTTTTCGATTCTGATTCTGATGTTCGGAATCATGTCGATCTTCAAGACGCCGACCGACGTTTTCCCCGAAATCAAGGTGCCTGTCGTCTCGGTCATCTGGACCTATCCGGGGCTCCTCCCGAATGAGTTCGCCGGACGAATCACCTATAATTTCGAACTGGCTGTCACAACGACGGTCCAGAATATCGAGCATATGGAATCGAACTCCTATTACGGGCGTTCGATTGTCAACATCTACTTCCAGCCCGGCACCCCTGTCGGCACGGCTGAAGCAGAAGTGACAGCCATCTCCCAGACGATCCTCCTCGGCCTGCCCCCCAAGGTGCCAGCCCCGATGATCGTGGCGCTCGACCCGTCGCAGGTTCCTGTCATCGCGCTCCAGATCACGTCCGAAAAGCAGACGCCTTCCGACCTGTTCAAGCTCGGCGTTATTCGCGTCCGCCCGCTTCTCGCCACCGTTCCCGGTGCCGTCGTCGCCCATCCCTATGGCGGCATGGACAGCTTCGTCATGGTTTCGCTCAATCAGGAGCAGCTCCGCGCGCACCATCTCTCTGCAGCTGACGTTCAGGCAGCCCTGACTGCCCAGAATATCGTGCTTCCTGCGGGCGATCAGAAAATCGACGCCATGGACTGGATGGTTCAGACCAACGCCGCCCCGGAATCGATGGAAGACATCGCCAATATCCCGGTCAAACGCGTCGGCAACGCTGTCATCTATATTCGTGACGTCGCCGACGTCTATCGTGGCGGCCATCCCCAGACCAACCTTGTGCTCGTCAAGGGTCGTCAGGCCGTCGAGATGATCACCCAAAAAGGTGGCACCGCCTCTACTCTGGATGTCGTTTCCGCAACGAAGGCCCTGCTGCCACGCCTGCGCGCCATCCTGCCACCGGACGTCAAGGTCTCGATCCTGGCCGATGCCTCGGTCATGGTGAAAGAGCAGATCATGGACGTGGTCCGTGAGATGATCACGGCCTCCTTCCTCACCGGCATCGTCGTCCTGCTCTTCCTCGGCTCATGGCGCTCGACGGTCATCATCGCGACCTCGATTCCCCTTGCCATTCTCTGCTCCATCATCGGGCTGGGCTGGGCTGGGCAATCCATCAACATCATGACTCTGGGCGGCCTCGCCCTTGCCGTCGGTATCCTCGTGGATGACGCCACCGTCATGATCGAGAACATCGATACCCATCTCGAAATGGGCAAGGATCTCGAACTCGCTATCATCGACGCCGCCAACCAGATCGTCATCCCGACATTCGTCTCTACCACCTGCATCTGCATTGTCTGGCTGCCGCTCTTCGAGCTGTCGGGGGTTGCGGGTTACCTGTTCATGCCCATGGCGCTCGCGATTATCTTCGCCATGATCGCGTCGTTCATCCTGTCGCGTACCCTGGTGCCGACCATGGCCAAGTTCCTTCTGGCCGGTCAGGTGCACCACGCTCACGGACACGACGATCACGCCCCGGCGCCCAAAGGCTTTTTCGGTCGCTTCCAGCGCGGGTTCGAACGTCGCTTCAACAACTTCCGTGAGGGCTATAATACGCTGCTTACACGCTGCGTCGCTCGACGTGGCGCCTTCGTCGGCGTGTTCATGGTCATCTCTATCGCTTCGATGGGTCTCTACAGCGTAGCCGGTCGCGACTTCTTTCCCGAAGTCAAATCCGGCACGCTTCAGATGCATATGCGCGCGCCGCTCGGCACCCGCATCGAAGTCGCCGGCCGCATTGCCGCACTTGTCGATGACCGCATCAACCAGCTTCTACCGGGCAAGGTCGAGAACATTATTTCCAATTGCGGCCTGCCTGAAGGCCCGCATAACCAGGCCTTCATCCCGACCCCGACCGTCGGCACGCAGGATTGCGATCTGACGATTGCACTGAAGGACGAGCAATCCCCTGTCTGGGATTATCGCGCCCTGCTGCGCAAGGACCTCTCACAGCGTTTCCCGGGCACGGTCTTCACCTTCCAGCCCGCCGATCTCACCGACAAGATCCTCAATTTCGGTTCGGCTGCGCCCATCGACATCCAGCTTTCCGGCCCGAGCGTCGATGACAACTACAACTACGCCCGCCACCTGATCGGCAAGATCCGCCAGATTCCAGGCACAGCCGATGTGGTCATCCAGCAGACCATGTCCACACCGACCCTCATGGTGAATGGTAATCGTACCTTCAGCCAGGCCACAGGCCTGAGCGAAAACGATCTTGCGACCAACGAACTCCTGACCCTCGCAGGCTCCGGGGTGGTCGATCCGCAGTTCTGGCTCGACCCGGTCGATAACGTTACCTTCCCGCTCAACGTCTACACGTCGCAGGACCAGCTAACCCATCTCAACGATTTGCTCACGGTCCCGGTCGACAAGGGCGATGGCGACCCCAACGACCAGACCCAGCTGCTCGGGGCCATTGCAGAAGTCGTTCCCACAGGCACACCAGGTGAGGTCTCGCATTATAACTCGATGTCAGAGATCGACATCTATGTGAACGTCGAAGGCACCGATCTCGGCGCCGTTCTGGATGACGTCAACAAGACCATCGCCCATGATGCGCCCAACCTGCCACGCACCACGGCAGTCGACGTCCACGGTCAGGCCACCACGATGCATGGTGCCTATGTCCAGCTCGTCTTTGGTCTGTGCGTCTCTGTCGTGCTGATCTATCTGCTGATCGTCGTGAACTTCCAGTCCTGGCTCGACCCGTTCATCATCATCACGGCTCTTCCCGGAGCACTTGGTGGCATCGCCTGGGCCCTGTTCCTGACGGGCACCCGCCTCTCGGTTCCGGCGCTCACTGGCGCGATCATGTGCATGGGTACCGCAACGGCCAACTCCATTCTGGTCGTCTCCTTTGCCCGTGAACGTCTCGAAGTACATGGCGACGCACTGCGCGCCGCTATCGAGGCCGGTTATGGCCGTATCCGTCCGGTTCTGATGACCGCACTCGCCATGATCGTCGGCATGATCCCGATGGCCACGTCCAACTCGACCAATGCGCCGCTGGGCCGCGCCGTTATCGGCGGGCTGATCGTCGCCACCATCTCTACCCTTCTCTTCGTTCCCTGCGTCTACGCGATCCTGCACAACCGCTCTGCCCGCCAGAAGGAAATCGTCTAATGGCCACCTCCCCCAAGATTATCGCCATTGCGGGAGGATGCGTCCTCGCGCTCTGGGTCGGCGCTCTCGTCGTCGGTCGCGTCCATCACACCCACGCCCTGGCTTCCGAAACCTCGGCCAATGCCATTCCAAACGTGGCCGTCCTCAACCCTATCCAGTCCCCTGAAAAGGTGGCCCTGACCCTGCCTGGCAATATCGACGCCTGGTATCAGGCCCCGATCTATCCGCAGGTCTCGGGCTATGTGAAAATGTGGTTCAAGGATTACGGCGCCCATGTGAAAGCAGGCGACGCACTGGCGGAAATCAATGCGCCGGCACTCGACGCCCAGTATGCTCAGGCACAAGCCGATCTGAACGCCATTCTGGCCAAATATCACCTTGCCGCCGTCACCGCAGAACGCTGGCGCGCCATGGGCCAGTCGCAATCGGTTTCCGGCCAGTCGGTCTCGGTCTCGAACGCGAATGAGCAATCGGCGAAAGCCGAGGTCGATGCGGCACAGCGCAATGTCGACCACTTTGCAGCCCTCGAGAAATTCAAGACCATCGTGGCACCGTTCGATGGCATCGTGACTTCACGCAGCATCAATGTGGGCGATTACGTCCATGATGGCGGCGGCAATCTCAACAGCACCGGCGGCGCCTCCGAACTCTTCACCGTCGCAGACGTCCACAAGCTGCGTCTCTTCGTCTCCGTGCCGGAAGTCTTCTCCTATATCCTGCAGCCCGACATCACCGCCGATGTCAGTGTGCCCCAGTTCAAGGACAAGAAATTTCATGCGAGCTTCCTGACCACGGCGCGCGGCTACGACCCGAATACGCGCACGGTTACGTCGGAATTCACCATGGAAAATCCGAACGAGGTCCTGTGGCCCGGCACCTTCGCCTCGGTGGCGCTCAAGGCGCATAACGAGACCGCCCATCTTTACGAAGTACCGACTTCAGCACTCGTCTTCGAAGAAAAGGGTATGCAGGTCGTCGTCGTGAATGACGACAATACCGTCCACTACAAGAAGGTCGTCGTCGGACGCATGGCCGACACCTCGACCGAAATCCAGGCCGGCATCTCGCCGAAGGACCGCATCATCGCCAACCCGCCAGCCGACCTGCTTGAGGGCGACAAGGTCAACGTCACCCAGCCAGAGCGCGGCTATAACCAGTCCGGATTCGGGGCTTCGGAATGACCACACATCGCTTCAAGAAACTGGCTCTGGCCTGCGGCACGGTTCTGACAGCCTTCGGTCTGTCAGCCTGCGATCTCGCGCCAACCTACAAGCCGCCCACCTTTGTCGTGCCGGCCAGCTGGCACGGTCAGGGTCCCTTCGCGACTGCCACCCCGGCCGACACCATGCTGCCCAGCGACTGGTGGAAGCTGCTGAACGATCCGCTTCTGAACGATATGGAAGCCACGCTCACGCAGTCCAACCCGGACCTTCAGGCCGCGGCGGAGCGCTTCATCCAAGCGCGCGCCCTCGTCGTTCAGGCGCGTTCGGAACTCCTCCCCCATCTCGCAATGGGCGCAGGCGCCTTCGACAACAAGCAATCATCCGACCGCCTGTTCCGCTACAAGGGCAATATCACCGAGACGGATGAAGAATATCACGGCCTTGCCTCCTGGGAGCCTGATTTCTGGTCGGCCATACGCAACCATGTCCGCGCGCAGAAACAGTTTGCACAGGAAAAAGCGGCTGATTTTGCGATGTCGCGCCTGAGCCTTCAGGCCGAACTGGCCTCAGATTACGTCCAGCTTCGCGGCTATGACGCCCAGATCGCCATCTATAATCAGTCTATTGGTTATTATCAGAAGGCGCTGCAGATCACCCAGAACCAGCTGGAACATCAGGCTGCGCCGCGTCTCGACGTCGCCCGTGCCCAGGCGCAGCTTTATTCGACCCAGGCCGCCGAGCTCGACGTGCAGGCTGCGCGTGAGGTGACCGAACACGCCATCGCGATTCTCACCAACGCGTCACCCTCATCTTTTCATATCGCCCCGACTCAGATCATGGGCTTCAATCAGCCCAGCGTCCCCGCTGGCGTGCCATCGGAACTGCTTCAGCGCCGCCCGGACGTCGCCAGCGCCGAACGCGAAATGGCCCAGGCCAATCGCGAAATCGGTATCGCCCGCGCGGCCTTCTATCCGCATGTCTCACTTCAGGCGGGAGGCGGCTTCGCACAGAACGGCTTCGATCTGGCCAATCTGGCCAATTCGCTCTGGTCCTATGGCGCGTCATTCGAACTGCCTATTTTCGAAGGGGGACTGAGACGCGCCGAGCTGCAACATGCCTGGTCCGCTTATCGCGAAACACGCGATCAGTACCGCAGCAAGGTGCTCGACTCCTTCCGAGAGGTTGAAGACGGGCTCTCTCGCACCAGCCGACTGGATCAGGAAAACCGCACCCTGAAAAAGGCTGTAGATGCGACCCTGGCCACCCAGAATATGACCATGACGCTCTATCAGGGCGGTGTGGGTACGTATCTCGAAGCCATTTTCGCTCAGGTTCAGACACTCGATACACGCATTCACCAGATAGAAGTCGCGACCCGCCTCTATCAGGCCGATATCGGTCTGATCCGCGCGCTCGGCGGCGGCTGGAATGTGAAGCTTCTACCGACGATGGATCAGACACTGTCCATCACGCCGCTGCAATATGACGATCTGCATCACCCGCAACCCGTCGGTGGCGTCACCATTTCGCAGCATCCGGAGGCATTCGAAAATCTGTCCAGCGCCGCCCCCACGGCACCAGCCGCAGCAACCGGCAAGACACTGCGCCCGATCTACGATCAGTGAAACCGTTGATCTGCCAGCCTGCACCCTGTCGAAGCCCCAACGGCCAGTACAGGGTTCAGAGACAGAAACAGATATTGAGGGCGACTGCCAGAGGCAATCGCCCTCAATATCCAAGGTCACGATTGACAGCCACGGTATATGACCCCGGTCGAAAAATTCCTGAATGTTTTTAGCGGCCAGAAGCGAGGCGGTCCCCGTCTGTGTAGGGGCCGTGATATGCGGCAGAACCGTCACATTGGGATGCGCCCAGAGCGGGTCTTCTTTCGGTAATGGCTCGCGATCGAACACATCGAGCACTGCATGACCCAGATGCCCGCGCTCAAGCGTTCTCAACAATGCAGCCTGATCGACAATCGGCCCACGAGCAAAATTAAGCAGCGCCGCCCCTTCACGCATCTGACCCAGCCGCCAGTCATCCAGCAATCCGCGTGTCTGCGGCGTCAAAGGCAGCAGAACAACCACAATGCTGCTCTGGCGCAGGATCGCCTCCAATCCTGACGGCCCATACATCATCGGGATATCGGCTTTCGTCCACGGCGCGCGGCTCCAGCCCATCACGGGAAAACCGTTCTCCCGCAGGCGTTGCGAGGCAACGCGCCCCAGATTGCCCATGCCCAGTATACCCACCGGCCTGTCCTCGGTCAGAACCAGCTTGTGCTGCTGCCAACGCCTTATTTCCTGTTGCCGCCTGTAGGCTGGCATGTCGCGATGAATATAGAGCGTCCAGGCCAGAACAGCCTCAGACATGGTCTGAGCCAGTTGAGGGTCGGTCATCCTGACGATGCGCAGGGCGCTGTTTGGCGTTTCCTCGACCAGACGCTCCACGCCCGCCCAGAGACTTTGCACCCATTCAAGCATCGGCAGATCGAGCAGATCGGTCGGGTCGGGATTGGCCACCACCGCCATGCGCGCCGTCCGCCGTTCCCCATCGGTCAGATCTTCGAACGGTATCACCCGGATATTATTCAGGGTGCTATTGATTGCGTCGAGGCTTTCCTGACGCTCTCTCGGCGTGATCCGACCGCAAAAGGGAACAACGATTGTCATGACGAACCAGCCTTTCGACGGGCTACTGCTGTGGCCTTCTTCTTTTTGGCAGGGGTAACGAGCGGCTCCGGTCGTGACGGCAGTAGCGGCCCAAGAAACCGTCCCGTGTGACTCTCGGGCGTTGCCGCGATCACTTCGGGCGGCCCCTCGGCCACAATCCTTCCACCACCATCTCCACCTTCCGGCCCGATATCAATCAGCCAGTCTGCCGTTTTGATCACGTCCAGATTATGTTCGATCACCAGAACGGTGTTTCCCTGATCGACAAGAGCGTGCAACACATCGAGCAGCTTGCGCACGTCTTCCGTGTGCAGACCCGTCGTCGGCTCATCAAGAATATAGAGTGTCCGGCCCGTCGCCCGGCGCGCCAGCTCCTTCGACAACTTGACGCGCTGCGCCTCACCGCCAGACAGCGTGGTCGCCTGCTGGCCGAGCTTGACATAACCAAGCCCCACCTGCTGCAAAATCGCCAGTCTGTCGCGAATACGCGGCACTGCATGGAAGAAGGGCAGTGCTTCATCCACCGTCATGGCCAGCACATCGGCAATCGAGTTGCCACGAAACTTCACGTCCAGTGTTTCGCGATTATAGCGCTGCCCCTTGCAGGTATCGCAGGTCACGAAAACATCAGGCAGAAAATGCATCTCGATCTTGAGAACGCCATCGCCCTGGCAGGCCTCGCAGCGCCCGCCCTTGACGTTGAATGAAAACCGGCCGGGCTTGTAGCCGCGTGCCTTGGCCTCGGGCAGCTCCGCAAACCAGTCGCGTATCGGCGTAAACAGATCCGTATAGGTGGCCGGATTGGAACGCGGCGTTCGCCCGATCGGCGACTGGTCGATATCGATGATCTTGTCGAGATGCTCCACACCTTCGAGGGCCCGATAGGGCAACGGAGACTGGCTCGACCCCATCAACTCACGTGACAATGCCTTGTAGAGGGTGTCGACCACGAGTGTCGATTTGCCGCCGCCCGACACACCCGTCACTGCCACAAAACAACCAAGCGGAATGCGCGCCGTCACGTCATGCAGGTTATTGCCCGTCGCTCCGACAACGCTTAGGACACGCGCTTTATCATAGGGACGCCGGGTTTGCGGCACCGGCACCATCCGCCGGCCCGACAGATAATCTCCCGTAATGCTGGCAGTATTTTTCGCCACCTCATCAGGCGTACCGCTTGCCACCACCGTGCCGCCCAGCGCACCGGCTCCGGGCCCCATGTCGATCAGCCAGTCAGCAGCCCTGATCGCGTCCTCATCATGCTCGACAACGATCACCGTATTGCCGAGCTTCTTGAGGCGATCAAGCGTACCCAGCAGCCGCTCGTTATCGCGCTGATGCAGCCCGATCGACGGCTCATCCAGCACGTAGAGCACCCCGGTCAGCCCCGAGCCGATTTGACTTGCCAGACGGATACGCTGGCTCTCACCGCCAGAAAGCGTCGCAGACCCGCGCGACAGCGTCAGATAATCCAGCCCGACATCATCGAGAAAACGCAGCCGGTCCAGAATCTCGCGCAGAATGCGGCGAGCAATTTCAGCGCGCTGCGCCGTCAGAGAAGCTTCGACACCCCCAAACCAGTCGAGCGCCTTGCGAATGGTCAGATCGGAAGCTTGCGCGACATTGAGATGGTTCACCCGGACACAGAGTGCCTCGGGCCTTAGTCGCGCCCCGTGACACGCACGACACGGTACATATGACTGATACCGCGACATTTCCTCGCGCACCCACATGCTGTCCGTTTCTGCCAGACGGCGCTGCAGATTGCGCATCACCCCTTCGAAAGGCTTGCTCAGCTCATAGGCGCGCTTGCCATCCTTGTATGTGAAGAGAACTGATTCCTCCCCCCCTTCCAGAAGAATCTTACGAAACCCCTCCCCGAGCTTCTTCCAGGGCGTGGTCATCTTTTCCTTGAAGTGGCGCGTCAGGGCCTCGAGCGTCTGGTCGTACCAGGGCGTCTTGGCATCGCGCCAGGGCGCGATCGCCCCGTCGGCAAGAGAGAGCGTCTCATCCGGCACGACCAGACGCGCATCGAAATGCGTCTCTGTCCCTATCCCGTCACAGACCGGGCATGCTCCCATCGGAGCATTGAACGAAAACAGACGCGGCTCGATCTCCTCAAGCGTGAACCCACTCACCGGGCAGGCGAATTTCGCCGAAAACACCATATGCTCGACGGTCGATTTCTCGCCCTCGCGCAGCACGGGCTCCGCATAGGCCACACCATCGGCCAGACCCAGCGCCGTTTCGAAACTGTCTGCCAGACGGGTCTCAATACCGCCCTTCACCACGACCCGGTCTACGACGACCTCGACCGTGTGACGCAGCTTGCGATTCAGATGCGGGGCCTCAGCAATCTCATAGATCTCGCCATCGACCTTAACCCGGGTGAAACCCTTGCGTTGAAGCTCGGCCAGCTCCTTGCGATACTCGCCCTTGCGGTCACGTATCACCGGGGCGAGCAGCATCAGGCGCGTGCCTCGGGTAGCGCCATGACCCGGTCCACCATCTGGCTCACCGTCTGCGCCTCGATAGGCAGCCCGGTCGCGGGCGAATAAGGTACACCTGCACGTGCCCAAAGTAGACGCATATAGTCATGAATTTCGGTGATGGTACCGACAGTCGACCGTGGATTCTTGGAGGTCGTCTTCTGCTCGATCGAAATAGCCGGTGACAGGCCCTCGATCGAATCCACGTCCGGCTTGCCCATCAGCTCCAGAAACTGGCGGGCATAGGCCGACAGGCTTTCGACATACCGCCTCTGCCCTTCGGCATAGATCGTATCGAAAGCCAGTGAGGACTTGCCGGAGCCTGAGAGCCCGGTAATGACCGTCAGCTGGTCCCTGGGAATATCGGCATCGATATTCTTCAGATTGTGCACGCGGGCGCCGCGCACACGAATGGACTGGTTGTACGGCAGATCAGACATCAGCACCACGCGAGGAAGAATCAGAAGGGGGGATCGTAAAACGAGAACGTTTAGAGACCCATGTAGGATTGCCGCTCGACGGATTAAAGTCGAGCGTCGTTCCGTCACGGGCGTGACTGCGGCGCTCTGCTGGGCTAGGATGGACTATATTTTCAGGATGTAGGGTCGGTCGCCATGGCAGGAAGTGTGAACAAGGTCATTCTCGTGGGCAATCTGGGTCGCGACCCGGAAACGCGGAATGCCCAGTCTGGCTCCAAGATCGTCAACCTGACCGTTGCCACCTCCGAAAGCTGGAACGACCGCGCCTCGGGTGAACGCAAGGAGCGCACCGAGTGGCATCGCGTGGTCATTTTCAACGAGCGTCTGGCCGATGTCGCCGAGCGCTTCCTGCGCAAAGGCCGCAAGGTCTATCTCGAAGGCCAGCTTCAGACCCGCAAATGGACCGACCAGTCGGGTCAGGAGCGCTACACGACCGAAATCGTTCTCGACCGCTTCCGCGGCGAGCTTACCCTGCTCGACAATAACCGCGATGGCGAGTCTGGCGGTGGCATGGGCGGCGGTTATGAAAGCGGTCCGTCGCGTTCCTATGGCGGCGGCAACGCCCCGTCCCGCAGCAGCGGTGGCGGTGGCGGCATGCCCCCGCAGCCTGCGCGCAATAATGGCGGCAATACCGGCGGTGGCTGGGATGCGCCGGGTGGCGATCTGGATGACGAAATCCCTTTCTGATCGCGCAAGCCCGATCTCCCCGCCCTGACCTCAAAGACAACAAGACGGACCTGCCTTGACCGACCTGACGCCGCCTGCCGCCCCGACTGACCAGATCCCGGTAACGATCGAGGAGGAAATGCGCTCCTCCTATCTCGCCTATGCCATGTCGGTGATCGTCTCGCGTGCGCTGCCGGATGTGCGTGACGGTCTCAAACCGGTCCATCGCCGCATTCTCTATGCCATGCGCGAGAGCGGCTTTACGGCTGACAAACCCTACCGCAAATCGGCCCGTGCGGTCGGTGACGTCATGGGTAAATACCATCCCCATGGCGACAGCTCGATCTATGACGCCATGGTGCGTATGGCGCAGTCCTGGTCGATGCGCGTTCGTCTCATCGATGGTCAGGGCAATTTCGGCTCGGTCGATGGCGATAGCCCGGCCGCCATGCGTTATACTGAAGCGCGTCTGGCCAAATCCGCTTCGTTCCTGCTCGACGATATCGACCGTGATACGGTCGATTTCCAGCCGAACTACGATGAGAGCGAGAGTGAACCCAAGGTTCTGCCCGCGACCTTCCCCAATCTGCTGGTCAATGGCGCCTCCGGCATCGCTGTCGGCATGGCCACCAACATCCCGACCCATAATCCTGGCGAGGTCATCGACGCGACTCTCGCCCTGATCGAAAATCCCGAGGCCACGCTCGATGATCTAATGAAGATCATCCCCGGCCCCGATTTCCCGACCGGCGGCATTATCATGGGCCGTCGCGGCATCCGTCAGGCTTTCGAAACGGGTCGTGGTTCCGTGCCGATGCGGGCCCGCGCCGAAATCGAGGACATCCGCAAGGACCGTCAAGCCATTGTCGTCACCGAAATTCCCTATCAGGTGAACAAGGCAACGCTGCAGGAGAAGATCGCCGATCTCGTCCGCGCCAAGGAAATCGAGGGCATCTCCGATATCCGCGACGAGAGCGATCGCTCGGGCATGCGTATCGTGATCGAGCTCAAACGTGACGCCACGCCTGAAGTCGTTCTGAACCAGCTTTACCGCTTCACCCAGCTTCAGACCTCGTTCAGCGTCAACTGCCTCGCTCTCGATGATGGCAAGCCCCGCACCATGGGGCTGAAGGACGTGCTGGAAGCCTTCATCCGCTTCCGCGAAGATGTAATTCTTCGCCGTTCGCGTTTCGACCTCAACAAGGTGCGCGATCGCGGTCATCTGCTGGTCGGTCTCGTCATTGCCGTGGCCAATATCGATGAGGTCATCGCGCTTATCCGCAGCGCCCCCGATGCCGCCACCGCGCGTGAATCGCTCATGGCGCGCGCCTGGAACGCCGCCGATGTGCAGCCGCTCATCGAGCTGATCCATGACGAAGGCAATATCATCATCGATGGCAAGGTGCATCTGACCGAAGTTCAGGCACGTGGCATTCTCGAACTCCGCCTGCAGCGCCTGACCGGGCTCGAACGCGACAAGATCCAGGGCGAGCTCAGCGAGGTCGCCACCAAGATCAATGATCTTCTCGACATCATCGGCAGCCATATCCGCCGTATGGAAGTCATGCGTCACGAGTTGCTGCTGGCCCGTGCCGAAATCGCTACGCCGCGCATGACCGAGATTTCGGACGCGCTCGGCGACCAGTCCGATGAAAGTCTGATCGAACCCGGCCAGATGGTTGTCACCATCACACGTGACGGCTTTATCAAGCGCACCCCGCTCGAAATCTTCCGCGCCCAGAATCGCGGCGGTCGCGGTCGCACCGCTTCCGGGCGTCGTGGTGACGATGTCATCGTCAACAGCTTCAACGCCCATACCCATCAATGGGTCATGTTCTTCTCCTCGGGTGGCAAGGCTTATCGCGAAAAGGTCTGGCGCCTGCCGGAAGCCTCTCCCACTGCCAAGGGCCGCGCCCTGGTCAATCTCCTGCCCGATCTGGGCACAGATTCGATCACAGCCATCCTCGCCCTCCCGCAGGAGGAGGAGCACTGGGAAGATCTGCACCTCGTGTTTGCAACGGCGAGCGGCAATGTCCGACGCAACCGCCTGAGCGACTTCAAGAACATCCGCGCCTCCGGCCTGATCGCCATGAAGCTCGATGAAGGCGACAGCCTCGTCGGTGTCGCTACCTGCCGCGAAGGTCAGGACGTCTTCCTGGCCACGCGCAAGGCACGCTCCATCCGCTTCCAGATCACCGAAGACACGCTGCGCGTCTTCGCCGGACGCGACAGCTCCGGTGTTCGCGGCATTCGCCTCGCCACGGGCGACGAGGTCAATTCGCTCTGCGTGCTGAACCATGTCGATGCCAGCGTCGAGGAGCGCTCCGCCTATCTCCGCGCCGCCAACGCCAAACGCCGCGCCGAAGCCGCCGCCAATGCCTCAGGCACCGAAGAGGAAATCGAAGAGATCGCCTCCGACGATGCCGATGAAGCCATCGACGCTGGCGATCTGACGCAGGAGCGCTTCGACGAGCTCGCCGCTCAGGAAGAAATCCTTCTCACCGTTACCGACGCTGGATTCGGGCGCCGCTCTTCAGCCTATGAATACCGTGTGAGCGGTCGTGGCGGTCAGGGCATTGCCAACATGACGCTGACCAACCCCAGGCGCGGTCGCGAAGTCGTAGCCACCCTGCCCACGCTCGACGGCACTGACGTCATGATGGTCACAGATGTCGGCCGTCTCATTCGCGTGCCGGTCTCACAGGTCCGCGTCATGGCCCGTCAGGCCAGCGGCGTCACCCTTTTCCGCGTGGGCGCTGAAGAGCGCGTGACCAGCATCTTCCCGGTTGCAGAATCCGAAGGAACAGAAGCAGACGACGCCGAAACCTCGCTTGAGGAATCGGATGCCGCAGCCTCCGTTGCGCAGGAGACGGCCCCAACGGAGATCACGCCCACCGATGAAACGGCGCCAAACGAAGCCAAACCGGATGACAGTGCAAACTGATCACCTTCCGAGCGGCGGCCGTGTCGGGTTCTATCCCGGCACGTTCGACCCGTTTACCCTCGGCCATCTCGATATCGCCCGTCGCGCGCTGTCTCTCGTAGACCGTCTCGTGATCGGCGTGGCGCTCAATCCCGGCAAGGCCCCGCAGCTTCCCATAGACGAACGGTGCGCGGCCATCGCCGAGACCTTCGCCAATGAGGGCCTCGCCCAGGTGAGCGTGGTCCCGTTCGAGACGCTCATGGTCGATGCCGCCCGGTCGCATGGCGCGCAGTTCATCATTCGCGGCCTGCGCTCGGAATCCGATCTGACCAGCGAAATGCCGATGGCAGCCATCAATCGCCGCCTCGCCCCTGAGCTTGAAACCCTGTTTCTCACCGCGCGCGAGGAGCATCGTCTCATTGCCTCGAGCCTCGTGCGTGAGCTTCTGGCCTATAGGGGCGATATAACCCCCTATGTGCCCGAGAATATCGCCCGACGTCTCTTGCCCAACGGGTCAGAGAAGCCGACATAGGCCGCGTAGCCTTTGCAGGCTCATGCAAACACAAGGATAAGATCAATGTCCGAGACCAAAAACCGCCTCGTCATGAAGCTCAAGACCGGTGACGTCGTGATCGAGCTCCGCCCCGATATCGCGCCGCTTGCGGCCGAGCGCCTGAGCACGCTTTCCGAGCAGGGCTTCTATGACGGTGTGAAGTTCCATCGCGTCATCGAAGGCTTCATGGCCCAGGGCGGCGACCCGACCGGCACCGGTTCGGGCGGCAGCGACCTGCCCGATCTGAAGGCAGAGTTCACGCGTGAAGCCAAGTTCGAGCGCGGCACGCTGGGCATGGCCCGCACGATGAACCCGAACTCGGCCAACAGCCAGTTCTTCATCATGTTCCAGCCCACCCCCTCGCTCGATGGCCAGTATACCATCGCAGGCCAGGTCGTGTCCGGCATGGAGCATATCGACCAGATCAAGCGCGGCGCCGGTTCTTCGGGCATGGTGAAAGACCCCGACACCATCATCTCCATGCGTCTCGAAGCCTGATCTCAGGCGGTGCGGCCTCAAAAGCCGCATGAAAACCGACTGAACCCGATTCAGTCGGTTGACGGCCTCTGGCTCATATTGTAGCCAGACGCCTCATGTGAACCGGTAGCTCAGCCGGTAGAGCATTCGACTTTTAATCGAATGGTCGTGGGTTCGAGTCCCACCCGGTTCACCACTCTCCCAAATTCAGGTCGCTATCCTTTCATCACCCTGATGACACAACGTTGCGCGCGGCGGTGGCCAAACTGTATCTCGCCGGGAAGATATTGATCTATCTCCGCGCAGAAGATAATTAAAAAAATAACAACCACCCTTAGAATATTACTCTCGTTATCACAGAATAATTTGTTGGTGTTTCCACAAAAAATCGTCAGGATAATAATACTATTCTTATCCATTGTCGGACTGTATCGTGCATTCATCCCTACGCAGCGTCGTTCCCTGCACACTTGCATTTGCTGGTTTCATGACGGGCATGCTGTCCCTGCCTACAGCCAATGCTTCCTCCAGTCAGCCTCCGATCGTCGGGTTCGACAGAGGTATGATCTTTCATGATGACAAACGCGACAACGACTACATCACCATTCGTGACAGGCAGGGCATTATTTACGCCATGCAAGCAGGGGACCGGCCTCGCGTTGAAGCCTTGCGCTCGATTATCGAGTCGGAAAGAAACTCTTCATCTGTCAAGATAATGATGCTCGCTCTTTGCGATGCAGCCATAGCCCGTATTGACGGTGATTTCAGCCACTCATCGAACATCATTCTTGAAGCTCTGCATCACGCCGGAAAACTCGGCGATCCTGACCAGACAATCAACCCGATACTTCTCATGCTCCGCAGTATTCATGCCGGCAATCTCATGCTCGCAGGTCAGGTGCGGGAATGGGCCGATGAGACCGAGCTGCTGCAAGACAAGTTTTACGGCCCCTTGCGGGCCTACTTCAGTAATCCCGATCTTGAATTCCGCAACATGGAATATCTCAGACTTTCCGTCCCGGCACGTTCGATAGCCCAGTCCTCGGTCACGGGTCCTTCCATCGACACAGTTGATCTTGATCCTGGCGAAAGCGAAATCGATAACCAGCTCCAGATAACGGCAAAAGCAGCCATCCAGATTGACGGCGAGGCTGTAACAGCCAATTTCGCCACCTCAACCGTAATAGGGTCCATTCCCTTCTCTTTACAGAGAGATCATCACTGGCCTGTAATAGGCCGCTTTTCAGGTTTGGACGATGCTTCCCCCGACCCTCGCACTGAGGCTGTCGTGTTGATACCCTCCATAAAGATCGGTCAGACCATCCTGACGAACCAGATCATGACGGTAAGTCGCTCGGAAGACGTCATCCTCGGCCTCCAGCAACTCACGCGTCTGCGTCATGTGACGATGACCGACCATCAGCTACGTTTCGGCATAGCGGCGCCAATCGCATGCAATCAAAGACCAGTCATCGCGAGCTATCGCAGTGGGATGAGCATGTATCTGCTATTCCCGATTTCTTACGGAGGCGGTGACTCGCAAGCTATTCTGGGAATTGGTGATAACTCCCCCGAAATTTTAGTCATCAATCTCGCCAGTTTCCCGCGAGGCATGGCGCAGCAGAGTAAAACGGAATATCTGGCAACGGCGTATGGCAAGAGCTCATGAAACAATCTCCCGACCAGATACGGTTGAGCTGGGTGGAAAAGCCGTTCATTCGAACGTGAAATTTCAACTGGGAGATCCAGCGCAGCTTCCCGTCATTTCGACGGCTGCGCTGAAAACATTCAGCTTTTCGCTCGATCTACCGGAAAGCATGGTCTGTCTTCGCTGACCACGCAGCCAGGCTCTTTCCCATTGTACAGCCTCATAATCTCGCAGCATCACCGAGTCATACACATGCGTTTATTTGTTTTTGTGTTCTGTTTCGTCAGCTTGCTGATTTCCTTCAAATGGGCGTCGGCAGCAGAAGTGAATAATGGACCCATCGTTCAGTTTCTCTCATCAGAAATGGTCACGACAAAAACTAAAGGCAAGCCTACGCTCGTGCTTCACGACAGCCTCGGCATCATCAATGCCATGGCACGCGGTGATACAGAGCGATTGCGCAAGATCTGTGAAACCCTGAAAGGCCCGCCCTCCTCTCCCAACGCCCTTAACGACTTGCTCATCGGTCTTTGCAAGGCAGCCCTAGCTCGGACGCAGGGTAATTTCGCGCTTTCCAATACGATCTTGCATGAAGCGATGGACAAGGCTCAACCTTGGGGAAACCCAAATCTAAGCATCAACCCCTTCAATATTGAAGCTGTAAGCATGGGAGCGGGGAATTTCATGCTTTCGGGACAAACATCGGTATGGGTAGATAGTCAATATTACTTGGGCAGAACATTTATCGCGCCCGTCCGCATTCATTACAGTATCCCGGACTTGCAATTCCCGGATATGAGCTTGATTCGTGTCACTGCAAGTCCTGCTGATGTACCTGTAGTCGCCGGCTCTGGTCCACTCACTGACCATGTTGAAATCAACCCATTCGCAACGATGAGTGGTAATCAGGCCATCAGAAGCGCCAAAATCAACATCACTTTGGACGGGATGTCGACCTCAGCCACCCTGAGTACGGGCACCGTTCTGGGAGCTGTTCCCGCTGCGATGCAGCGTATTCGTCATTGGCAGGAAATCGGCTTCCTGGCTCAGGAGAATGGTGGGCCTGCGGCTTCCCGGGCCACCCAACTCGTACTCATACCGAGCCTCACTCTCGGGCATACCGTTCTTCGCAATCAGCTGATGTTCGTGATCCCTGGCAATGACGTCATAATAGGGCTTCAAACACTTGGGGCACTGCGTCATGTGGTTATGACAGACCAGAGCATGACTTTCGGCCCCAACGCCCCCTTCGCCTGTCACCGTCCCGTACACCTCCAATCCGATATTTCCGGACTGCGAGCGCATATTCTATTGCCTGTTTCTTATCGCGGAAAAACAGTAATGGCGGCCGTTGCAACGGGGGATAATAATCCGCAACCTCTTGCTATTATGGTAGATCGGTTCCCCTCAGGCCTCCTTGGCTCCCGGCTGGCGCCAACGACACAGGGCAAGACCGATGGCGTAAAAACGGAACAGGCCCTGTTATTCAATACGGAAATCAAAATCGACAAGCATATTGTGCATGATCAAATCCGGTACCGGATTGGCTCTCCCAGTCTGGCACCAATTCTCACAATGGCCGCGCTGGAGAACGCGAAATTTTCCTTTGACCTGCATGAGGGCGTCGCTTGTCTGGACTGACCCCCAGCCTGAAGTCTTCACCCTTTCATGAGTACGGTACAGGCGAGGGCTTCGACATGCCGTGTTCCCATTCCACTACTCCCCTTCCGCAGCGAGTTTTCAGCTATGCGCCTCTCTCATCTGTCGTGCCTCGCAGTTTCAATGCTTGTCCCTTTCTTTATCAGCTCCAGCCGCAGCTATGCGGCAAGTCCTTCAGGAGACGTACAAACGCAACAAAACCGCTCAGGACAGGTCCATTTTTTCGAGACAGACTTGCTCCGCACAGACAAGCGCGGCAGGACGACCCTGGCGGTCAGTGACTCCCGAGGTATTTTGGACGCGCTCGAATCGGGAGATACGGGCCAACTACTCGTGATCAGAAGAACACTCGAAAAGGCACCAGGCCCCGAACCCGCCTTCAACGTGATGCTTCTCGCCCTGTGCGATGCCGCAATCGCCCGTACGCAGGGAAATTTACCCCGTTCCGATCATCTCATTCAGGACGCGCTGCGCCGTGCGGCGCCCTGGAGCAATCCAGCCCAGAGCATCAACCCGTTCAATTTCATGCTGGCCACTTTCCTGACCGGAAATCTGCTTCTGGAAAACCGACTGCTATATGGGCAGAGGGAAAGTCCTTTACCAATCGAGCCTTCCGCGAGCCTCTCTCGACGTATTACAACAAGCCGGACATGGTATTCACGGATCTCGATCAGATCAGCCTGACAGTTCCAGAATCGGACGTGCTGCCGATCGAAGTCAAAGGGCCACGCAGCGACAAGGTATCGTTCAACCCATTCCAGACCCTGATCAATGGCATCACAACTGCTACGGCAGGCACCATGATAGATCTGGATGGAAGCGCCGTGCATGCCGTCATCAATACAGGCAGCGTCCTGGGTGCCGTTCCCCAGGCCTTGCAACGGACACATCACTGGCCGGTAATCGGTACGGTTTCGGCATTGCGCGATGACACGATACAGGCTGAGAAAACCGAACTCGTTCAGGTTCCCAGCCTGACACTTGGACACACGGAGTTCCGCAACCAGATCATGATGGTGACGAAAGCCGATCATGTTGTAATCGGCCTGCAATCATTGGATATCCTGCTGCATATTGTCATGACAGACCATGACATGACGTTTGGCCCGGATGCCCCCTTCTCCTGTCATCGTCACGCAGTACTACAATCAGATGTCGATGGCCTGCAGGCATCGCTCCTTCTGCCTGTCTCCTATGACGGCGAGCATCGCATGGCAGCCGTTGTAACAGGTGACAACTCCCCCGAACCACTGGTGATCCAGCGCGCATCTCTCACCGCCCTGAGAGGGACAGCAGTCAGACAGAAATTCGAGACCGGCACCGGCATGATCGATGAAAACGCGGTCCTGCGAAGCACCAATCTGCGTCTGGATCGCCATGCCGTGCGGTCTGACATTCGCTACCGATCGGGTGATCCAACCAAACCACCCATCCTGAGCATGTCGGCTCTTGAAGGAGCAAAACTTTCCTTTGACCTGCAGGAGGGGGTGGCTTGTCTCGATTGAGACAGGTTTACCGCCTCAGATCGGCAGTTCAAGATCTGCCTTTACCTCTTCCATGACGGTATAGGTATGCGTCTGGCGAACGCCCGGTAGGCGGGTAAGCGTCTTGCCCAGTAAGGCGCGATAGGCGTTCATGTCACGCACACGCGCCTTGACCAGATAATCGAAGCCCCCCGCCACCATATAGCATTCGCTCACCTGCGGTATGGCCCGCACGGCCTTGGCAAAAGAGTCGAAGATATCGGCACTGGTCCGGTCGAGCGTGACCTGCACGAAAACAAGCAACCCCAGGTTGACCGTCTCCGGATCCAGGCGAGCCATGTAGCTTCTGATCACCTCAGCCTGCTCAAGCTTGCGCACCCGCTCCAGCGTTGCAGCTGGACTCAGATTGACCAGCCGCGAAAGCTCGACATTCGTGATGCGTCCATCCTTTTGCAAAATCCTGAGAATCCTGCGGTCGATTTCATCGAGAGTCATGATCTTACCTGAAGATAATTCACCCAGATCCCGATATGCCGAATAATCGATCCTGTGACCATCATTCTTCCATAGCTCATTTGGTCGAAGCCCCCTTAAGGGAACATAAACAACCAGTAACGACATGGGCTCGCATGAACGCTTCCTTCTCTGCCTTCCGCTCGATCGCCCCTCAACGATCCCCCCTGCGTCAGGCGATCACAGATCACACGCGCGCAGCGGAAGCAGAGCGCGTCACGCTGCTGTCCAGCGAGACAAAGCTTACCCCGGACCAGACCGCAAAATCCCGCGAGACGGCTCGCCAGCTCGTCGAGGCACTGCGCCGCAATGGCACGCCCGGTCTGGTTCAGGGGCTGATACAGGAATATGATCTGTCTTCTCAGGAAGGCGTCGCCCTCATGTGCCTCGCCGAGGCACTTTTGCGTATCCCCGATACCGCGACACGTGACGCCTCATCCGTGACAAGATCGCGACCGGCAACTGGCACGGCCATATCAGCAGAGGCACGCCTCTTTTCGTCAATGCTGCCACCTGGGGACTGATCGTCTCTGGCGGTTTTCTCACTACCACCCAGACAAATCGCCTCCCGAAAACGCTCGATACCCTGCTCAAGCGTTGCGGCGAACCTGTCATCCGCCGTGGGGTCGATATGGCCATGCGGCTTATGGGCGAGCAATTTGTCACTGGCCAGACCATTGACGAGGCCCTGAAGAACGGCCGCAAGCTCGAAGAAAAGGGCTTTCGCTACTCCTACGACATGCTAGGCGAAGCGCGATGACGGCACAGGATGCCGAACGCTATTTTCGCGACTACGAAAAAGCCATTCATGCCATTGGCAAGGCGGCTAACAGGCTCGGCGTCTATCGCGGCCCCGGCATTTCCATCAAGCTCTCAGCCCTGCATCCGCGCTACGCCCGCCTGCAGCGAGACCGCGTCATGGCCGAGCTGCTACCCCGCGTCGCCACACTGGCCAAACTCGCCTGCTCCTACGATATCGGTTTCAATATTGACGCCGAAGAAGCCGATCGTCTCGAACTTTCCCTCGATCTGCTGGAGGCCCTTTGCTTCGACGAGGCGCTGAAAGACTGGAAAGGCATAGGGTTCGTCGTTCAGGCCTACCAGAAGCGCGCGCCGTTCGTACTGGACTGGATCATCGATCTCGCCCACCGCAGTCAGCACCGAATCATGGTCCGACTGGTCAAAGGCGCTTATTGGGACAGCGAGATCAAACGCGCGCAGACAGACGGTCAAAGCGATTTTCCGGTCTATACGCGCAAGCTCCACACAGACATCGCCTATATCGCCTGTGCGAGGAAGCTGCTCGACGCACCCGACGCGATCTTTCCGCAATTCGCCACCCATAACGCCCAGACTTTGGCCAGCATCTACGCCTATGCCGGCCCCGAATTCTCTACTGAGCGTTACGAATTCCAGTGCCTGCATGGCATGGGCGAAGGGCTCTATAACGAGGTCGTCGGTCCGAAAAAGCTCGACCGCCCGGTGCGCATCTACGCCCCTGTCGGTACGCATGAGACGTTGCTGGCCTATCTCGTGCGACGCCTGCTTGAGAACGGCGCCAACTCGTCCTTCATCAACCGCATCCAGGACGAAACGATCTCGGTCGATGAGCTGATTACCGACCCTGTCACTCTCTCCCGGCGAGAGGCACCCGCTACGCCATTCCCCTGCCCCCCGCGCTCTACGCGCCTGAACGCCGCAACTCGATGGGGCTGGATCTCAGCGACGAGAACACTCTGCGTCATCTCGCCGACACGTTCCTCAACCCGTCTCCCAGATCCGAGGACGCGCAGGGCGAATGCATCACCAACCCAGCCGACACGAGTGACATCGTCGGTCATATCCGCTTTCTCTCCCCCGAAGAGACGGATTCCACCATTGCCCGCGCTGAAGCCGCTTTCCCGGAATGGTCGCAGACCACGCCCGATCAGCGCGCGTTGCTGCTCGAAAAAACAGCTGACGTGCTCGAAGCCGAAACGGCACAGCTCATGGCGCTGATCATCCGCGAAGCGGGCAAGACGCTGGCCAATGCTGTGGCTGAAATCCGCGAGGCGGTAGATTTTCTGCGCTATTACGCCGTGCGCATCCGCGAACAGGGCACCAAAGCTTGTCCGCTTGGGCCGGTCACCTGCATCAGCCCATGGAATTTCCCACTCGCCATTTTCCTTGGGCAGGTCTCTGCGGCGCTCGCAGCCGGCAATACAGTGCTGGCCAAGCCGGCCGAAGAAACCCCACTGATCGCACGCGAAGCCGTGCGCCTGCTACACGCGGCGGGCATCCCGCAGCATGTCGTCCAGCTTGTCCCCGGCGACGGCAAAGCCGGGGCGCAGTTGGTCGGCGATGGGCGCATCACCGCCGTGCTGTTCACAGGCTCGACGGATGTGGCGCGCCTTATCCAGAAACAACTCGCCGGTCGCCTCAACAGCGACGGCACTCCGGTCCCGTTCATCGCCGAAACAGGCGGTCAGAACGCCCTCATTGTCGACAGCTCCGCCCTGACAGAGCAGGTCGTCACCGATGTTCTGGCTTCGGCTTTCGACAGCGCCGGTCAGCGATGCAGTGCCCTACGTCTTCTCTGCGTGCAGGAAGACAGTGCCGACCGCGTTCTGACCATGCTCAAGGGCGCCATGCAGGAGCTGCGCACCGGCACGCCTGAGCGCCCGGATACCGATGTCGGCCCCGTCATCACGACGGAAGCAAAGGACATGATGCAGGCGCATGTCGATACACTAGCCCGTCAGGGGCATCGCTTGTTCCAGACCGAATTGGCTCCCGAGGCGACGAACGGTACTTTCTTCCCGCCGACCCTGATCGAGATCGGCGCGGTCTCAGACCTCAGGAAAGAGGTCTTCGGGCCCGTTCTTCATGTTCTGCGGTATAAGCGTGACGCCGTTGCCGACGTCATGAAAGCCATTAATGCAACAGGCTACGCCCTGACTTTCGGCATCCACTCCCGCATCGACGAGACAATCGAAACGCTGAAGGCGCAGAGCCATGCCGGAAATGTCTATATCAACCGCAATCTCGTAGGCGCCGTTGTCGGTGTGCAGCCCTTCGGCGGTCATGGTCTGTCGGGCACAGGCCCCAAGGCAGGCGGCCCCCTCTATCTTCGGCGTCTGCTCAGCCGCAAGGCACCGCTGGAGGCGACGCTCTTTCATCCAGTCGCCCCGCTTTCGGCCCTCTTCGCTGACTGGGTCGCCACCGCCCTGCCTGAGGTCACGTCCAGACCATATGACAAGACGCCGCTCGGTACGTCGCTGTCGCTTACAGGCCCGGTAGGCGAGACAAATCTTTATACCCTTTCACCACGAGGCACAGTCCTCTGCACTGGCCCGACGAGAGAGGATCTCTGCAATCAGATCCTCGCAGCAATCGCTACCGGCAATCGCTGCGCCATTCCACGCGCGCTTCTCACCACTCTGCCGGAACGCCCCCCCGGCCTCGGCGATCGTCTTGTCGAAGCCGAAAGCGTAGCCATCATCGATGTCGCCCTGGCCAATGGAGATCAGCATTTCCGCACGTCACTCGGCGCAGAACTAGCCGCGCGCGAAGGCCAGATCGTCGCCCTTCATGTCCCGGATGAAGCAGGGCATTACCCGCTCGAATTTCTCGTTCTGGAATATGCATGCAGCACAAACACGACCGCAGCAGGCGGTAATGCTGCCCTCATGGCCAAGGTCTGACGAGGCCAACCGATCGGAGAGTAACTCTCTCCGATCAGGCTTTCACGCCAGTTCCGCTATAAATGCCGCCACCCGTTCAGGGTAAACGACCTCGGCATCATGCGGCAAAGCCTCTGAGCGATAATCCCATCCCTTCTGCGCACGTGCATAGGCGCGGCTCGGTTCGATCGAAGCCAGAGCCGGGTTTTCGTAAGCGATATAGGTCACTGGTAACCCCGCTCCAGCTGGCTTGCTCAAACGCACAGGCGTCTCATACGTGCCAACAGGGTGAGGCCGCAAATGCGCGACAAACCACGCTTTGCGTACCGAATCGGGAAAGGTAATCGCTGCACTAGGCGGAACCGGAAACGCAACATCCGCCCCATTGACCCGCACACGCTCCCTGCGGGTCTGCGCCATGGCCGGGGGCAGAATGTCGAAACCCGTCTTTCCATCCTGAGCAATAAGCGCATCAAGATAAAGCAGACGGCGTATGCGCAAACCGAGTCGATCGGCCACACAGGTCGCGACCAGCCCCCCATAGGAATGCCCGACAAGAAGCACGTTCTGAAGATCGCGCATCTCGATGGTCGCGATAACGTCTTGGATATGAGTCTCGAGCGTGATCTCACGCGACAGAAGATGCGCCCTATCTCCCGTTCCTGTCAGAGTCGGCGTGACGACCTCGAAGCCCTGCGCGGTCAGAAGCGGCGCAACATAATGCCAGACCCAGCCGCCACCATTCAGACCATGAACCAGCACGATAGGTGATCGCATCGGCGCCCCCCGTACAATAGAAGCGCCCCCAAGCGCGGTTGCCAGAGGAAGCGCAGCAAGAACTTCACGACGCAGCAAGACAGAAACTCCCCGCAGACCTGAAGCATCTATCCTCTCATTACATAATGCTCATAAACAAGAGGCGAGTCCTGTCGTGGCAGTGTTGTGATGTGATGTGTAGCGTCTATTTGGAGGGAGTGAGTTGTTTGTCTGACTGCCCTGTGCTGCTGGCTTGAGTTATCATGACGCGCCTGACGGATCCCGGCTTAAGTGGGATTGGTGCATAGGGGGATTTTGCTGACGATTAGCAGCTTATGGCTGATCCAAAGGCGTTTAAGCTTGGCGGTCTTGGATCA